>PMEM01000012.1:0-47723 GCA_003155795.1 Gemmatimonadota bacterium | reverse complement strand
CCGAAGGTCGGGATCCATGGACGAGTCGTCGACCATGCTGACAAGCCTCGCGCGGCGATGCTGTTTCTGCTGATCTGCGCCGTCGCACTCTTGGGATCGGCGTGCAGCCGAGCAGCCGGCGATACCACGCCGGCATACGAAGTAACCGCGCAGTTTCCGCACGATTCGTCGGCCTACACACAGGGTCTCCTCTGGGCCGACGGAGTTCTGTTCGAGAGCACTGGCCTGAATGGCCAATCCGATGTGCGTCGGGTCGATCTCAAGTCGGGGAGAGTTCTGGCGTCGAGACCGCTGGCCGCTGATCGATTTGGCGAAGGTCTCGCACTCCTCAACGGACTCCTGTATCAGCTCACATGGAAAGCTGGTGTTGCCTACACCTACGATGCTGTCACACTCGCTCCACGTGATTCGTTCAACTATCCGGGACAAGGCTGGGGACTCGCGACGGACGGCAAATCGCTCATCATGAGCGATGGATCCGATTCCCTGCGCTTTCTCTCACCCGAAACATTCAAAGTCGAGCGAATCGTTCACGTGCGCGATCATGGGGCGCCTCTCTACCAGCTCAACGAACTGGAGTACATGAACGGAGACGTCCTGGCCAATGTGTATGAATCGAACTGGGTGCTGCGGATCGATCCAGAGACTGGTAACGTACGTCAGACAATCGACTTTTCCGACCTGTACCGCGACCGTCCGCCGTACGCAGAAGTCATGAACGGGATAGCACTGGCTCCAGATGGCAAGCAACTTCTTCTCACCGGAAAACGCTGGCCCGTGATGTTCGAGGTACGACTTCTCCAAGCGCCACAGCACCGCTGAGACTCGGATCCAAATGGCCACGCGGGATACCAACCCGCACGCCTAAGTCGCCGATACAGTAATCACCTTTTTCATGCCGAGCATGAAATGGCGTTTGTGGTTGGTCGACATCATGCAAACGAGGATGTAAGTCCCTGGCGTGAACCGAGCCTGCACGTAAGTCGTTTCATCGAGATGAATTCCCGTCGTGCCACCTATCGGCACCGCCGCCGGACTCCCGATGTACGGATTTTCCAACCACTTGAACGCCTGCGCCGCCGTGTGACCGGGGAGCACTTTGAGGACCAGCAAGTCGTGCGTGGCTTTCGTAGTATTGCGTACGGCAATCACGTGGCTCCCTTTCGTAAGTGCAGCACCATCCATAGCGATGGCATAAGTGGAGAGCAGCGCGGTCCTGTCGCTGACTGGCGGCACACCTTTGTCTGTCGATGCGACCACTTCGAATGATCCCATCATTCCCTTCATGAAATGCGTCTTGCCATCCGGGCTATCGACGAAACAGCCTACCGCGTACTTGCCTGCTGGAAGGAACATCGTGACCGTTGCCGTATCACCTGGTGCGACTGCGTTCGGGCCACCCCACTCTGTGAGATCCTTCGTGCTGTTCCCCCTCAGGAGCGAATCGAGCAGGCTTGCGGTTGTCATCCCCGCCGGCACGCTCACGCTGGCGAACATGTGCAGCTCCTTGCCAGCATTGATCATCCGGACCGTGACCCAACCCGCCGACACGCGTGTGGGCAGCCCGCTGAACGCGTAGTCGTGGGCGGTCAGTACCAGAGTATGATTTACCGGCGGCGCTGCCACCGTCTTCGGCGCAATCGGGACTGCAGGATGGTACACGTTAAGTGTTGCAATTGCGATTCCGGCTACGAGCGGAATTACTGCACCGACGCTGCGCATTCTGTCCTCTTTGGAGTTGAGTGTTCACCAACTGAGAGAACTGCAACCACCATCGGCGTGGCGGGAACGTCCTGGTATCGTCCAATGTGCGTATCCGAGTGCCGGGAAATTAGCCGCTCCAGGCCGCGCCAACAATACCATGCTTGCCCTGCGATGCGATGGGCGATTTCTCAGCGCCAGGCAGAACCGCGGCGGCGGTCTTCTAGTTTCCCTGCTTCACCGGCTTGCCACAGGCAATCGGGATCGTGACCTGAGCCGGAATGTCTCCAAGCGACGAGACGGACGATTTGAGTTTGGTGCTGTCCGGGATGCCATGGATCATGACGACACGGCCCGCAATATCCAGATCGCTACCGTTGAACGTCTTCTTGAACGCAGAATCGAGAGCAGCAAGTGATACCGTCTTGCTGTACGTGAACGATCCATCCGCGCCAGCAGTTGGATAGGTGTTCGTTACAATCTGCATGCTCACCGGATCGCTCGTGAACGGAACCATCGTCACACCGACCATTGGCTCCGTCTCGTGGATATCGATGACACCGTCGTGATTCGTGTCGGCAGCCGCCGTCGGACAGATGGCATCTCGATTATCCGCAAAGCCATGAAAGTGTTGCAGATGCGTCATGCGTGGCGCGACGCCCTTGACGTTCGTGGTTATCGTCAGGCTGTCGCCATTTACGACTATCCGCGCCTCACCGGATGTCTGGAGTCCCGTTGTACTCGTATTGAGCGGCTGCAAGTCCGCAACATACGTGACAGGACCCGCTCCAGCGCCAGCTGCAGCAGCACTCGCCGCCGGTTTGGAAGAATTACACGCAGTCATTCCTGCGACCGCCGCCAGCGCAGCGATTACCCTGTGAATTGTCTGCAGACTTCGGATCGCGAACCCGAACCCTCAGGATTAAGTCTATCCCTGAATGCTCAGAATAGTGTGACATTTGTCACGTTTTCAGCCAAACGGATGTGCGCGAATCTCGCGGCAGGGCGGAGCGGCGTCCTGGAACCCAGACTCAACCTGGCTCGTAAGGCTCCATGTGGACCAACACTTCATCTACCGCCGGCATGGCAGCTCGAATTGCGCCCTTTACCTTGCCGCCGACGATATGCGCGTCGTGCAGTGACATCAGTGCATCGGTCTGCACGTGCAGGTCCACAGCGTACTGCAAACCTACTTTCCGTACCTTCAATTTTTCAATGGCGCGTACATCCGGAATACTGGTCGCAGCATTAGCAATCGCCTGCACCACACCGTGCTCGGGAAGGCGATCCATCAGATCGTTCACCGATGGCCGCAACATCTTCACACCGTTGTAGCATATGACCAGCGATGCCACGAGCGCGGCCCAGTCGTCCGCCTGCTCCCACCCGGGGCCGCCGATCACCGCGATGCTGATTCCGACAAACGCAGCCGTGGAAGTTATTACGTCGCTGCGATGATGCCGCGCGTCACCCATTACCGCAGTGCTACCGATCTCCGATCCAATCTGGAAAACTTTGGTCGCGAGAACCTGCTTGATGACGATCACGCCCACGAGCACAGCGAGCGTCCACGCCTTCGGTACGTGATGCGGAGTCCTGATCTCGCGCACCGCCTCGATTGCAATTCCGATACCGGCTGCAACCAACATCAGAGCGACAAACGCACCCGCGAGCGCTTCCGCTCGGCCGTGTCCGTACGGATGATCCTCATCGGCGGGTTGAGCGGCGATGCGCAGGCCACCATATACGACGAGTGACGAGAAGATGTCGGTCGTCGATTCGACAGCATCGGCGACCAGGGCGTACGCATGGCCAACGATCCCCGCGATCAGCTTGATGATCGCGAGGAGCAGATTGACGAACATCCCGACCTGCGCCGCGCGAAGCGCGCGGCTACTGTTTGACCTCACCCGCTCAAATCTACGGCGTCGGCTCACTCATGGCTGGCTGCCGCGGCGCCCCCGAGGCGAGCTCGCCCCTGGGCGCATGATCCCGCGCGCCGGCCACACTCTTCCCGCGCGCGAACTTGTGAATGAGTCCCTCACGCCATTCATCCAGGATCTCGTAGAAAGTCGGGATCACGATCAATGTGAGCAGCGTGGAGGTTATGACCCCACCGATGACGGCACGCCCCAGTGGTGCCCGGAAGTCGGCGCCCTCACCAAATCCTAGTGCCACCGGAATCATTCCGGCAATAAGTGCAAACGTGGTCATGAGGATCGGACGAAGACGCACGCGGCCTGCTTCGATAAGCGCCTCGCGCAACGTCACCTTCTTCTTCTCCCGCGTCCATTTGGCAAAGTCCACCAGCAGGATCGCGTTCTTCGCAACGATTCCCATCAGCAGAATAACGCCAATCATCGACATGATGTTGAGCGTGTCCGATGTGATCAACAACGCGAGCACAACACCAATCAACGAGAGTGGTAGCGACAACATGATCGCCAGCGGATCCAGGAACGAACCGAACTGCACGACGAGAATCAGATACATGAGCAGGATCGCCAGACCGAGCGCCGACACGATAGCTCCATATACTTCGTTCTGATCCTTGACCTGTCCGCCCTGAGACAGATGCACGCCTGGCGGCAGTGGAACCTTCGCAATCGCGCGATTCACATCCGCGGATACCTCACTCAACGGACGTCCCTGCGGATTCACTCCGATCGTAACGACCTTGTCCTCGTCCAGGTGATCGATCTGTGCCGGTCCCGTCGTGAGACGCACGGTCGCGATCTGCCCAAGTGGAATGGTTTGTGGCCCTGAGTTGATCGGACTCGCAGCCACTGTCGACGGTGGTGCGGATCCGCCAGCCTGTGCGGGAACCGGAATCGGAAGCTGTCGCAGATCCGACACATTCTGGCGTGAGCCAGCTGGAAGCCGTACGGTTACGTCGCGCGTCTTTCCAGTAGGATCTACCCAGCTTCCAGCCTGCACTCCAGCAAATGCCGGGCGCAGTGCCTGCGCAAGTTGTCCCACAGTAATGCCGAGTGTACCGGCGAGGCCGCGATTCAACTGTACATCGAGTTCGGGCTTCAACCCCTTCGTCGATAACCCGACATCGGCGGCACCCGGGACCTTGCGAACCTCGATTTCCATCTTTTCAGCGACCGCGTTCAGCTGCGATGCGTCGTTACCGCGGATCTGCACCTGAATCTGCTTCTGATTGCCCGCGAAGCTGCTGTTGAACGTGTACGCCGTCACGCCCGCGACGTGAGCGATCTCCGCACGAATCATGTCGCTCAGATCACGCTGCGATAGCGATCGCTTGTTCTTCGGCACCAGTTTGACGTAGATGTTGGCCACATCCACCTCGCCCGAACCGGTCGCGGTACCGACGACTGTATATGTGTACGCGACTTGCTTGTGTGTCCGGATTATGCGGCCGATCTCCTCGGCCTTGATATGCGTATAATCGAGATTCGAGCCCGGCGGCGCCTCAACAGAGACGTTCAACTCGGAGTTATCAGAATCAGGAACGAAGCCTCCGCCGAGCTTGGCCCAGCCAGGCTCGGGCAGGGTGAGACCGAATGCGAGCGAGCCGACGAACACCCCGACCGCAATCACGGTCTTGATCATCGTCCCGATCGCCGACTTGGGATAGTTGAATGACAGCAGCCAGATGATGAGCAGCACACCAGCCAGAAGAGTGATCGCCGCGAACAATCCCTTCGCGGGAATCAGAACGCTCGCGAAGAAGACACCGATCGAGATGGCAACCATGTCGGCACGGTGATCCAGCGCCCATGCAATGACATTCTTATAGCTGTCAGCCTGCCGGTCAAACCACTTGTTGAAAGTCTCGAGCTTCCGCGATATCCAGCTACGGTGCTCGTGCGCCTCGATCGCCGGATCGGGCCAGTACGCCGATAGCATCGGATCCAGTGAGAAGGATACAAAAAGCGACACCAGCACCGCGCACGCGATCGTCAGGGCGAACGGACGGAACCATTGCCCGGAAACTCCGCTCATGAAGGCGATCGGGACGAACACCGCCATGATCGAGAACGTTGTCGCCGTTACGGCAAGACCAATCTCGTCGGTTCCAGTATGTGCCGCCGTAAAGTGATCCTCGCCCATCTCGATATGTCGAACAATATTTTCTCGCACCACTATCGCATCGTCTATCAGAATTCCGATGGCAAGCGACAGGCCGAGCAATGACATCGTGTTGAGCGTGAAACCGAACGCTTTCACCGCAATGAATGACGATATCGCCGAAACTGGCAGCGCCAGTCCGGTGATAACCGTCGATCGCCATGAGTTCAGGAACAGGAAGACCACGATGACTGTCAGGATCGCTCCTTCGACCAGCGCCTCTTCCACATTGCGTACCGAATGGACCACACGTGGTCCCGCATCGCGCACTACATCCAGCTTCACGCCAGGCGGGAGCGTCTTGCGTATTTCGTTGACGCGAGCGTTGATCTCATCGCTGACACGAGTGGTGCTCGTGCCTTTCGATTTGGTTATATCAATTCCGATGCCTTCCACACCGTTGAACAGTGCCAGCGAGCGCTGCTCCGCTGAACCATCAGATACATTTGCGACATCTGCGAGGTGTATTACCTGACCTCCGCGTTGAGCAACAACGAGCTGCCCGAAATCATGAGCGTTCTCTATCCTCCCGCGCAGTCTAATGGCTCGTTCCTCGAGTGAGCCGGTGATCATCCCCACCGGAACCGCGAGATTCTGCGCGTTGAGTGCGTTCACGACATCCGCAACACTAACCTTGGCGGCATTCAATTTCGACGGTATCACATCGACCGAGATCTCACGATCGACTCCGCCAGACAGGGTCACCTGCGCGACTCCGGACAATCCCTGGATCTGGCGAGTTATGTTCGGGTCCGCAAGAATCGTCAGCTCATTTGGCTTGAGGCTGTTGGACGAGAGCGTGAGCGATACGATCGGCTGATCCGTAGGATCGAACTTCTTGATGATCGGCTCCTTCATCTCGACCGGGAGCTTGTCCCGAATGCCCGAGATGGCGTCGCGCACATCCTGCGCAGCCTGATCACTCGGCTTCGAGAAGACGAACTGCACGATGATCTGCGCGAATCCGTCCGTCGATGTCGAAGTGATCTGATCGATTCCGTTGAGACCCTGGAACGCCTCCTCCATACGGTCGACCACTTCACGTTCCACCTGATCCGGCGAAGCGCCCGGGTACGGTACCGCTACGAAGACAATCGGCTGCTGAATGTCGGGCAGCTCGTCAACGTCCGTATTGAACGCCGCGAACAGCCCGAATATCACCAGCGCCACCATGATCACTACAGTGACTATGGGACGCTTGATTGCAAAATCGGAAATGAACATCTTCGGCCTCTAGTGACCGCTGTTCGGAGTACTGTTTGGCGTGTCGCTCCCCATCGGCTGCGCACTCTGATCCGATGGGGGCGGCTGCACACGCACCGGCGTCCCCGGTGTGATCACTTGGGCCGGCCCGGTCAACAGCGTATCACCTGCAGCCACACCGCTCGTGATCTGAACCGTCTCCGCCGTCGGGTCACGCATGCCGACCGTCACATCCACGTGTATGACCTTGCCTCCAACAATCTTCACAACTGCAGGACGTTGCATGCGCGTATCCACCGCCGACATCGGGACGACTACTCCTTCCTGCGTCTGGCTCGAGATCCGCCCATCTGCGTAAAGTCCAGTAACCAAAGTGTGACTCCTGTTCGGAATCGACACGATGATCTGCACCTGACGCGTGGTCGGATCGGCCGATGGACTAATCAGTTTCACCTTTCCGTGAAATTCCTGGTTTGCGTATCCCGTAACTGTGAATGCTACGTCCGTACCAATGCGCAACATCGATAGCTGATCAGACGGAACCGCCGCAACCAACCGCATCGTCGATGGATCGACTACGGTAAACAGCGCACCGCCCGGCTGCACAACATCGCCCGGGCTCACACTCTTCTGGCTGACTATTCCATCAAATGGTGCTGTGATGCGCGTATTGTCGAAGTTCTTCTGTGCGGTTGCGAGCCGGGATTTCGCATCCTCAAGCGCAGCCTGCGCCGCCGCCGCCTGAGTTTGTGCGGTCTCGAGATCTCGCTGCGCGATCGCACCGGCCTGCAGCAGTGTCTGGCTGCGCTGCAAATTGCGACTCGCGACTGCATTGCTTGCCTCCGCTGACGAAACGGCCGACTTGGCGCTCAGATACGCATCCTGCAAGCCGGACGCATCGATGCGGCCCAGAAGCTGCCCCTTTTTCACCGTCTGACCGACGTCTGCATTCGTCGCAACGATCGACCCCGAGATCTGCGCGCGTATGGTCGCGTTCAACTCTGCGTCCAGCGAGCCCGATATCGCCGGCCCGTTCGTAACCGAACCGTGCTGCGCTATCGCGATGTTCTCGGTCCCTACTACCATTTGGGCTGTCGTATCAGCTGCTTCTGCTGTGTTTCGATTGCAACCCGACACGAGCGTGACGGCGGCCAGTGCGATCGGGATGTATTTGAAAGTGCGTCGCATTTATGGATTGATTCCGGATTGACCAGTTGGAGATGCGCCAGGAATCGCGGGTGTACCCTGACCCGATGCGCCCGCTGGTTGCGTTGTCTGTGATTGTGTCTGCTGTTGCGCTTGCTGCTGTTGTTGCGACAGGCTGGACTGACCGGCCGGTGCCGTCTGCATCGGCAGATCGGGCAACAAGGCAAGCCTCACCCGGGCGACCTGCACGTCACGCGATGCCTGCGCCCGGTTCACTAGCGACTGCGACAGTTGATTCCTGGTGTCGTTCAGCTCAAGTTGAGTCGAGATCCCTTCCTTGAACCGGACCTCGGCGATCTCATAGGCACGCTGCGCCTGCGCAGCCGTGCCCGCACTCGCTGCCAGCGTTGCCTCGGCCTGACGCAGCGTGTTCAGAGCCACACGTGAGTCGAGCGCCGCCCCCTCTCTCGCCTGCTCCAGCCGCGCTTGTGCATCACGCACGTTGGACTCGGCGATCATCTTGTCGCCACGTATCCGCCCGCCCTGGAATATCGGAATCGAAGTCGAGATGGTGACAGTCCAGTTGGGATGGAAATCCGCAAGCGACGGCAACCCCGAACTTGGATACGCCAGCCTGCTGTAAGCCGTGGACAGTGCGAGCGTCGGAATCCTTTCCGAATTTGCGACCTTCAACTGCCCGCGCTGAGCCACCAGCGCTTCGTTCGCCTCTCTTACCGGCGCACGGTGCGAAGTGAGCGTGTCAGGCGAATTTGCACGGGCGAGATCCACGCCCGGTGGCGCAGCCGTAGAGTCTTCGACCGATGTTGTGAGCGCCAGGCGCTGATCGTATGGGAGCTTGAGCAACTGCTTGAGTTTGAGATAGGCCACTTCGCGCGCACTCTGTGCCTGGATCACGATCGGCAGTTGATTGCTCACCGACACCTGCGCGCGCAGCAAATCGAATTCGCTCGTGTTACCGACTTTTTGCTGAAGTTGCGTTTGCTTGAGCAGTTCCTGCGTCTGCTTGAGTGACGCTTCCGCAATTGACAACAGCCGATCCGAAAGCGCGGCGTCGAAGTACGTGGAAGTAACATCCAGCTGAAGCTGCGCCTGCTGCGCTGTAAGCTCGATGCGCGCTGAACGCTGCGTCGCGTTTGCGGATTCGATCAAGCCGCTGAGGCGACCGCCCGTAAAGAGATTCTGCGAACCCGACAGCCCCAGCGTGTAACCATTCTTGGAGCCAAAGCCCACCTTGCTGAAGTCGATACCACCCGTCGATGCATCGCTGGCAGAGTTGCCAGCCACCGTGCATCGGGCGTAGTTCTCGAGACCAGCTACGCGTGCGAGTTGCGACGAGTCGCCGTTGAAGAGATATTGGTTACACGGACCCGGTGGGCCTGCCGGTGACGTCGGTCTGGTTGATGAGAACGCACTTGCGAATTGCGAAGCAAGTGTGCGCGTGTAATTCGCGGACGCACCAAGCTGCGGGAAGAGCCCACTGCGCGCCTGATACTGACCACCCTTGGCGCGCATTATCGCATTGTTCGCGATGCGCACAACCTGACTCCGTTGCTGCGCTATCCTTACCGCGTCGTCCAGCGAGATCGGCTGCGCCGTCGTCGCAGCGACCGAATCTGCGTGTGTAACCGGAACCTGCGCGCCAAGCGCGGCCGGCGCAGCGTACGCCGCGACGCCCAGCGCAATCGCGACGAGAGTCCGTACAAGTCGTTGAGCCATGTATGTAGTGCGGCCGTTACCGACTATGTGATATTTCATTAATTGGACGAAGATGTCTGGAGCCGATCAATGACACGCGGCACAGCGCCGTTGGATGCGGCAACGGTTGAGGCCGCGCCGATCGCTCGGAGGAAGAGTGTCGTGTACTGTGTGACGGCGAGGGCAGGAGGGCTCGGATAGATATCGGGCATCGTGTCGCGCCCCATCGCGTCGGAGAAGATCGTACCGATGAGCATTGCGGCTGCGGCCTTCGCCTCAACCTCACCCGTGATGAAACCATTGGCCTGGAGGCGGCCAATGTATTCCTGTAATTCCGCCGTAGCACGCATCGGACCACGGCTGGCGGAATCGCTCAGTTGGGGATGCTCATCGCGCTCGCTCATGCAGCGGCGCATGAGAAGGCGGTTATTACCTATATGAGTGCGGAGCGCCGCAACCCACTTTTGCAGCTCGGCGTTGGGATCGACAGGCAATTTCGGAAGTGCGGCAAGTGGTCCGCCCATCCCGCACGAAGCGATGGCCTCGTGGATGAGCGTATCCTTTGTCCCGAACTGCCTGAAAATGGTTATCTCGTTGACCCCCGCCTCGTTGGCGATGCGACGAGTGGTGGACCCGCGGTACCCGTGTCTGGCATAGACTCTGGCCGCAGCCCGGAGTAATTCTTCGCGCCTTTCCATGGCGCGTAATTAAATGGACGGTCGGTCATTTCCGCAAGTGGGTACTTGCTTGCGGCAGATGTTTATGAGGCAAGGCTTTGTTGTGAAATACCAAAGAAGATGAGCGTTGACAACCATGGGATCTATATATCGAGGAACGTATAACGATCAGCGATCCAATATTTGCGAAGTTCGCTGTGCATGACGCAGTAATCATGTAGTGGTTCGATGGACACGATTGGCGCGTGAAAGAGTGCGACTTTGCCTTTGGCTTTGGTGTTTTGGCATGGAAACACGACAGGCTGACCATTACTCGAACGATCCGAATCACGCGAGCGATCCTGGAAGACTACGATCCGGAGCACCTTATGACGCTATTCGAGACAACTGGCGTCGCGGGGTGCGATCACGGCGTATCCGGGGAAGTATGTCATCCTTCATCACAAGGCAAATGGCAGCAGTCCAGATCGCCTCGCACATGTCTGCCATGTGTGAAAGGGAACGGCCGCTCCTTACTTGCGGGGATGCGGCAATGCGGAACCCTAGATGATGCGGCTGGCGCATTTAGCCTGGCGGATCCACATCTTCGTTTGACGAGAGTGGAACCGTCGCCAAAGCATAGAGGAGTTGGAGAACGGTGCCAACGATCTCCCCTGAGCAGTGACTGGGCCGAGCTCACCCATGGGCGAAGTCATTGCGCAAATTGAGCCCCGTTTGTGATACCATGATCGACTCTACTTGCCTTACGAGGTCGTTGCCGAAGTGATCCAACACGGTGCGACCGTCCGGTAGTTTTGTTCTCAAATAGCGGGGAGCGATTCGCACGGCAACTCGATGATCGTGCGCTCTGGCTCTTCCAGCAGCGACCCATGTTGCAACGATAGCAGCCGCGTTGCAACTCGCATATCGAGCGAAGCAGCTCGTCGCGGGCTGGCGGAGTGGTGAGTAACCGTGATGCGGATTCTTCCCGCGTCACACTCGAATGCGTTCGTTTCGATCTCACCTCCCACGGGTGTCCTGGACACGACATCCCCGAAAATTGCCGTCAGCGCTGACTGCGTATGAACGGGATCGGCAAGCACGCGCGGTGCGGTATCCGAGACGTGCGCACGGAAGTTCACATGTGCGGTGCGTGCGTGCGCTTCAGTGATTGCAAGTGAGGGTCTCAGTAACTCCGACAGTCCCGTTGCCTGTGGCACGAACGCTACGGCGCCACGGTCAAGATCGATCAGGAACCTGAGCCGGCGGACCTCGGTGTCCGCTGCGCCTACCGAGCTCTGCGCAGCGGCAAGCATCTCTTCCTGGTTTTCATTCAACTCACCGAACGGACTCGACAACAGCACGTGCAGCGGGAGCTCCGCTTCTTCGAGCCGCGCTGTCATGACGCCAATTATCTCGTTCACGATCTCGGCGTACTCGTCGGCGCGCTCCGCCACGACGTGTTCACGCGCCGCTCCCTCATTGCGTGCGCGCCCGAGCTCACTAATCAGCGGACGTACCGTTTTATCGATCACGTCCAACTTGTCCGCACCAACGCGGCCTACGCTCGGAGTAACTTTTGCAGCAGGTAATTTGGTTGCTTGACCGGCACCATTCATATCGACAAATGACACCACCTGCACATCGAGTCCCTGCCCGTTATTTACCAGCCGGTCCACCACGGATCCGTGACGCAGCTTGTGCCACCATGGACGCGTACTCTGGCCGACCATCACCAGAGTTACCCCGTGCTCCTTCGCGAATCGGCAGATCGCTTCCACAACATCCTCTCCGTCCAGCTTTACAACCTCGGCGCCCATGGCCTGCGCCATCTGGATGTTGTCCACCAGCCGGCGTTGCACGGTCGCGTCGATCCGATCAGCCCTCTCTTCGGGCGTCTGGACGTACACGCAGTACCAGTCTGAGTTGAGACGTCCCGCGATACGACTCGCCTTGCGCAGGAGTGCCGCGGTTCGTGGGGGATTGCTCGCCATCGCGACCAGAATGCGCTCGGCCGTTTTTGACGGGACCATCTTCCCCCCGGTTTCCTGCCGGACGATGTCTTCGCGAGCACGATCGACCGAGCTCGCTACCTCGCGCAGCGCTAATTCCCGCAGCGTTGTGAGGTTCTCGTCCGTAAAGAAATTTTCAAGGGCGGTCGGAACCTTCGCCTGATCGTAGATCTTCCCTTCCAGCAAACGCTGCCGCAAGTCTTCCGCTGAAATGTCGATATTCACGACCTGATCGGCGCGCGCAACGACCCAGTCCGGCACCGTCTCGCGCACCGTGACGCCAAGCGCGCGTTGCACGACGTCGTTCAGCGATTCGAGGTGCTGCACGTTCACAGCGGAAATGACATTGATCCCAGCGTCAAGCAGCTCCAGCACATCCTGCCAGCGCTTTCGGTGCTTCGAGCCAGGCACGTTGCTGTGCGCGAGCTCGTCAACGATGACGACGTCGGGATGCCGTGCAATGATGGCGTCCAGGTCCATCTCCTCGAGTGTTGCACCACGATACTCGGCGCGCCGGCGCGGAATGATCTCGAGATCCGCAGTCTGCGCGGCGGTTTCGGCGCGGCCATGCGTCTCGACGAAACCCACTACGACGTCGACTCCGCGACGGCGGAGGCTGAACGCCTCGTTCAGCATGCGATACGTCTTTCCGACACCCGCAGCGGAGCCGATATAAACCTTCAGTCGGCCGCGTGGACGTTGACGAACGAGTTTCAGAAAGTCGGCACCTTCGGGTGTACGTGGACCTGCCCCACGCTCGAGAAGGCGCTCGAGCACAGAAGGGCCGACATTGGCGGATGCCTGTTCCGTCGCTGCCGCCCCGCCCGGATCGACTTCCCGCCGATCAGTGTCCGTAACCACCATCCGTCATCGTTGTAACTTGATCAGAGCGTGAGACCAAACGATGTAACTATGAATGCGTCCCGCTTTGCTAGAGCACTCGCCGCGAAACGTCCGGGGAAAACGGGATCGCGCGCCCCGAACCCACGCAGCTCAGTACGCCAGACGAAGCGGGGATTGGGCGTCACGTCGACGCCAACCGAGACGCCGCCACTACGGAAGCCGCCCGCGCCGGCTGGCACGGTGATCAGGACCTGTCCAGGATCCCCAAGATACTCCAGCCGGCCATTGAGCGCCACGATGGTAGTTGCCTGGAATCGGGCAATCAACGCAGCGCCGTGCCACGTATCGCTTCCTTGATTGCCGGTCCGGCGTTGAACACCATAATCGCCGCTCGCGACCAAGCCAAGCCGGGAGTTTAGCTGAACCTTTGCGATCAGCTCGTTGAATACACGCAGGCGCGAAGCAACGGAGTCAGGTTGCTCATTGCCGATGAAGTTGTCATATGTCAGAGTTACCGTAGAAGCCGGCGCGTAATCCAGACGCAACCCCACAGCCTTTGACGAGTTGGTTTCGGATATGTTCTGCCATCCGTTGACGACTACAGCCGTCGCAGTTAGCGTCGGCGTGGCCTGCCACACAGCACGCACGCCCGATTCGTAGTACGGCGTATAGTCGGCAATCAACGATCTACTGTAGGTCCAGTTGTCGCGCGAGATGAACGACTCGTTGCCTATATGCGAGAAGAAAATGCCGCCGTCGATCCAAAGATTGTTCGCGACCTTGTAGCCAGCGAACGCCTCCTGGATAAACCGACTGAGAGAGGGGCCGCTGATCGCGCCTACCGTAGGCTCACCCGCGTAATTTGCTTGCACGGACGTGCCCGCTTGAAGTGCCAGACGTCCGTGAATGCGAGGAGCGTCCAGCTTCGCCTCAACGAATGCAAGGTTGATGTTGAATTCGTCATGTCTCGCAGGCTGCGTAGTGTAAGCACGGTCGAAATTCGCGGGACGATTGAAGTCATACGCATAATATGCGTCGACGAAGCCGCCGAAGGTCACCTTGATCGTTGTGTCGGGTGCAGCAGCAGCGGTGGTGGTACTGACGGTGCTGTCAGTACTCTGTGCCCCGAGCGTTGGCGGCAGAGCCAGCAGCGTACCAAGCAAGGCACAATATGAGGTACACGACGTTTTATACATGCAAGTAGTGTTGCGATCTTAGTGTTAGTTGTGGCTGGCCATGCGGAATGCAGAGTCGAGCGCCATGTTGAGCAAGAGGACGTTGACTCGCCCCTCGCCGAGGATACCGAACTGGCGCGGTTCGGTGTGCTGGTGCACGAGCGCGCGAATGGCGGCGATACTGGCGCCCCGCACGCGCGCCACGCGTGCTACCTGCAGATCAGCTGACGCGGGTGAGATGTGCGGATCGAGTCCGGAGCCCGATGACGTCACCAGATCGGAAGGGATGTGCCCTCTGGTCGCACCGTCGTTCTTGACGGCGCTGTCAACTGCCTGAGCGATGAGCGTGTCCGCGAGCTTGCGATCTGTCGGACCCTTGTTGGTGCCGCCAGACAGAGTGTCGTCGTAACCGTTGCCAGCTGCGGACGGCCTTGGGTGAAAATATTCCGGCCGTGCGAACGATTGCCCGATGAGCGAGCTGCCTATGACCGCTCCGTTCGTGCGGTTGATCAGGGAGCCGTTCGCCTGCCGCGGGAATACGAGCTGCGCAATTGCGGTTACGACTGCTGGATACGCGACACCCGTGATCAACATCAGGACGAGTGTGACGACAAGCGCTGGACGAATTTGGTTACGAAGCATCTGAGATTCCTATACGAGATGCAGAAAGACGAGTGCCATATCGATCGCCTTGATGCCGATAAAGGGTACGACCAGGCCACCCACGCCGTAGACGAAGAGGTTGCGCCGGAGAATAACCGACGCGGATGCGGGGCGATAACGGACCCCGCGCAACGCCAGCGGAATGAGTGCCACTATGATGAGCGCGTTGAAGATCACCGACGCGAGGATCGCCGATTGGGGAGAGTGCAGGCGCATGATGTTGAGCGCTTGCATTGCCGGAAATGTCACGACCAACATCGCTGGAATGATCGCGAAATACTTCGCCACGTCGTTCGCAATCGAGAACGTCGTGAGCGATCCTCGTGTCATCAACAGCTGCTTCCCGATCTCGACAACTTCGATCAGCTTTGTAGGGTTGGAGTCGAGGTCGATCATGTTGCCCGCTTCTTTCGCCGCCTGGGTCCCTGTATTCATTGCCACGCCGACGTCGGCCTGCGCGAGCGCGGGCGCGTCGTTGGTCCCATCACCCGTCATCGCGACGAGCTTGCCGCCCGCTTGTTCGCGCCGGATGAGCGTCATCTTGTCTTCCGGTGTCGCTTCAGCGAGGAAATCATCGACGCCGGCTTCGCGCGCGATCGAAGCTGCGGTCAGTGGGTTATCGCCCGTGATCATGACTGTGCGAATGCCCATTGCCCGGAGCCTGTCGAAGCGCTCCTTCATGCCGCCCTTGACGACGTCCTTGAGATAGATCGCTCCGAGCACGCGTGTGCCATCACTATCACGCTCGGCGACCACCAACGGCGTTCCACCCTCGCGCGCGATACGCTCGACGATCGAGTCGATCTCGCGTGGGACAGTGCCTCCATTCTGTTGAACCCACTTCGCGACCGAGTCGCTCGCGCCCTTTCGGAGCTCGATGCCGTCCACGTTCACGCCGCTCATCCGTGTGGTGGCGGAGAACGGAACCAGCTCCATCGCGCCGTGTGACTCGCCAGCTCCGAGATCACGAGCTCGGAGACCGTACTGTTCCTTCGCCAGAATCACGATACTGCGGCCTTCCGGTGTCTCGTCAGGTAATGACGCCAGCTGCGCACGATCGGCCATGCGCTCGATCGTGACATCGGCCACTGGATAGAATGCAACTGCCTGCCGATTTCCGAGCGTTATAGTTCCGGTCTTGTCGAGCAGGAGCGTGTTGACGTCTCCAGCTGCTTCAACCGCTCGCCCGGACATCGCTATCACGTTCTGCTGGATCATTCGGTCCATGCCTGCGATGCCGATGGCTGAGAGCAGTCCCCCTATCGTGGTCGGAATGAGACACACGAGTAGAGCGATCAACACCGGAATTCCAATCGCGACGCCCGAGTAGATCGCAAATGGCTGGAGCGTAACGACCGCGAGCAGAAAGATGATGGTGAGTCCGGACAACAATATCGTGAGCGCTATCTCGTTCGGTGTCTTCTGGCGTGACGCTCCTTCGACCAGCGCGATCATCCGGTCGAGAAACGTCTCTCCCGGGTTTGCCGTGATGCTGATGACGAGATAATCCGACAGTACCTTGGTGCCGCCTGTCACGGCTGACCGGTCTCCACCAGATTCACGAATCACCGGAGCAGATTCGCCGGTGATCGCCGATTCATCGACGGAGGCGATGCCTTGAATCACCTCACCATCTCCGGGTATGATATCGCCTGGCTCGGCCAGCACGACATCGCCGCGCCGCAACGTGCTTGATGTCACCGATTCCACAGAGCGTCGGTCCCTCGGGTCCCGAAGACGCTTCGCTGTGGTCTGCGTACGCGATTTTCTGAGCGAGTCGGCCTGCGCCTTCCCGCGGCCCTCTGCCATTGCCTCCGCGAAATTCGCGAAGATCACCGTGAACCAGAGCCACAGCGCGATCTGAAGGGTGAAGCCGATGTCGCCATGACCTGTAATGATGTCACGCGCGAGTGAAGCCGTAGTCAATACACTTCCGATCAACACCACGAACATGACCGGATTTCGCACCATGTGGCGCGGGTTGAGCTTGACGAGGGACTCGACGAGCGCGCGCCGAACGATCGGCGCATCGAAGAGTGGTCTTCTTTGAGTGGCCATTTTAGAAGAGCTTCCCAGCGCCCATGACGAGGTGCTCCACGACCGGCCCAAGGGCGAGCGCAGGAAAGAAGGTGAGCGCGCCGACGATCAGGATGACGCTGATGAGTAGTGCGACAAATAGAGGCGTCGTCACCGGAAAGGTGCCGGCCGACTCCGGGACCACGCGTCGCTCTGCGAGGAATCCGGCCAGCGCAAGCATCGGAACGTGCATCGCAAACCGTCCGATCAACGTCGCCAGCCCAAGCGTTGTATTGTAGTAATAGGTTGCTCCCGTCAGTCCGGCGAACGCGCTGCCGTTGTTCGCCGTTGTGGACGTGAATGCGTAAAGGATCTCCGTCAGTCCGTGCGGTCCGGCGTTGTTGAGTCCCTTGAGCCCCATCGGTAATACCACCGACGCCGCCGAGAATAAGAGAATCGATGCAGGAAAGATGAGCGCGTACAGCATCGCCATACGGATCTCACGGCTCTGAATCTTCTTGCCAAGGTACTCCGGCGTTCGGCCAACCATCAGGCCAGCAATGAAGATTGTGAGCACGACCATCACGAGCATACCGTAAAGTCCGGCGCCCACTCCGCCGAAGATCACCTCGCCGAGCTGCATGTTGACGAGCGGCACCATACCGCCGATCGGCGTGAACGAATCGTGCATCGAGTTCACGCAGCCACACGACGCATCGGTGGTGACAGTCGCGTACAACGCGGAGTTCGCAATCCCGAAGCGAACTTCCTTTCCTTCCATGTTGCCGCCAGGATTCGTCGCGGTCGCAACGACGTCCACGCCTCGTGCCGCGTGGATCGGATTGCCGCGCGCTTCAGCCCAGTAGGCAGTTGTTACACCCCCAGCGAAGAGAATGAACATCGCCGCCCATATCGCCCACGCATGCCGCTGATTCTTTACCATTCGCCCGAACGCGTACACGAGCCCCGCGGGGATGATGAAGATCGCGAGCATCTGGAGAAAGTTCGTCCACGGTGTGGGATTCTCGAACGGGTGTGCAGAGTTGGCGTTGAAGAAGCCTCCACCGTTGGTGCCCAGCTGCTTGATCGCTTCCTGGCTTGCCACCGGTCCCATCGCGAGGACCTGCTTTGCGCCTTCAATCGTGGTCGCCGTGATGTACTGATGGAAGTTCTGGATCACGCCCTGCTGCACGAAGAGGAGTGCGAGCACGAGTGCCGCCGGCAGAAACAGGTAGAACGTGCCGCGCACGAGATCTGTCCAGAAATTGCCGATCCGTCCGGCAGAATGCCGTGCAATGCCACGTACGAGCGCGACGGCGAGCGCCATTCCTGTCGCGGCGGAGACAAAGTTATGGAAGGCGAGCTGCGTCATCTGCGAGAAGTACGACATCGTCGTCTCGCCGGCGTACGACTGCCAGTTGGTATTCGTAGTAAACGACGCCGCCGTCTCGAACGCCTGCCGTGCCGGTACAGCGTCGCGATTGAATGGGTTGAGCGGCAGCGCGTGCTGCATGCGCAGGACAACATAAGTCGCGAGCATGGAGACCGCGCTGAAGATCAGCATCGATGCAGCGTAGCGCGTCCAGTGTTGGTCTTCTTCAGGATCGATACCGCATAGCCGATACGCAATTCGCTCCAGTGGCGCAAGCCAGCGGAACGAGCCGTCGTACACCTTGAGGACGTAGATCCCAACCGGTTTTGTCACGGCGAGTAGCACCGCGGAAAAGAGCAGAATCTGTAACCAGCCATTCATTGTCATATCAGAATCGCTCCGGTCGCAGCAACGTGTAGATCAGGTAGATCAGCACAGCCAGCGACACAATTGCGGCAATCGCAGTTTCAGTGTTCACGGACGATCCTCCCCTTCGACTGGCTCGTGGCCGAGAAGCTCGCAAGCGTGGACATATGCCAACATCAGCCCGAAGAACACGATGGTAATAGCGATATAGAGAACGTCGAGCATTACTTCCTCCTAACGTCGTTGTGACTGTTGATATCGGTCGTGTCATCTCGCCCACGGACCGTGTTGCGATGCAGGATGCCCCGCGCATGGCGTCGAATCGGACGCGGAGCGGGTAGTCGTGATTTCCACTGGACCCTTCGCAACCGCAGGTCGTCGAGTGAGATACGCCCCTCACGTACGTCGTCGAGATCACACGCGCATATTTCATCGTCATCGTGATGCGGTGGGTGCCACCAGCCCATTCGTGCGAGCAAGGCGTACGCACCAACGTGGATGCTGAAGTTCGCCACGAGCAGCAGTAACACCGCGCCTATCCCAACACCAATGCCCCATGTGTCGACCATCGCAGTCTCACGTCAATCCTCGCTCATCCCGCGAACGGGCAATCCGTCGCATCGAGCGTGACTGAAGGCTAGAACGTGCGCCGTTAAAACCGCATTAAAAAGGCGGGGTTGCAGCGTTAAAAGATTGTTAAAGCGATGTGAACTGATCGACTCGCAATGACGCGGTGCATCGTGAGCGACGCGGTGTTACTCGGGCGCAGTGAGGGGCTCTGTTACGGCCGGGACGCTCAACAGGAACACGCTTCCTCCGCCGGGCCGCCGGGCATACGTCACATCACCGCCTTGTGCCAGCGCGAGCGCGCGGGTAATCGCGAGCCCGAGGCCAGCTCCAGGGACATCTGCCGGCACACCGGGCGGACGGTAGAAAGGCTCGAAGATACGTTCGGCATCGGCCTTGGATACCCCTTTGCCACGATCGGCTACCGCGATCACGAGCCTCGCGCCATCGCGGCTAACAGTCAGCTCGATCGGCTCGGTGGCGGGACTGTATTTGGCGGCATTCTCGACGAGGTTGACGAGAGCGCGAAGCGTGTGCACGAAGTCGAAGATGCCTAGAAGGGCTGGCTGGGTGCGGTCGGCTATGACTCGAACATCACGGCGGACGAGCACACTGCGTGCGCGCGCCAGCGCCGCGCCGATGAGATCATCCGCGGCGTTCACTTCCGGTCGAAACTGAATTGCGCCACCGGTAAGCCGCGACAGGTCCAGAAGATCCGACACCAATGCTGTGAGCCGATCTGCTTCTTCTTCAATCGACACCGCGCGCACATCTCCAGATGCAGCTCCACGCTCAGCGATATCGTGCGCCAACGCTTTCATGGTTGTAAGCGGAGTACGCAAGTCATGCGACACAGCCGCAAGTAGCGCATTCTTGAGCCGGTCCGCCTCCCGAAACGCCTCGGTGTGCGATGCCTCGGCGGCAAGGCGCATCCGCTCCACCCCCAGTGCCGCGTAATAGGACAGGGCGTTGAGAAACTCGCGCTGGTCCGGAGCGAGATCGATCCCAGAATCGCTGCTGATTCGTAGAACTCCCACGATGCGCTCTCGAACCCGGAGCGGGATCGTGATCGCGCGCGCATTGCCCACGTCGTGCCACGGAATTACTGTCGCTGGATGGCCTTCGCGTGCCTCACGCCCCACTATGACTCCCAACGTCCCATCCAACCGCTCTACACTCACATTTCCACTTTCCAGACTCCACTCAACCAGGGTGTGCCCCTCAGTACCTGGATGACGCTCTGCATGTGGCTCCCCAATCGCCAAACCTCCGGGATCCACTACGCCCTTGGCAACGTGCGTCGCGATCTGCAACCCTCCCGGTTGGATCGAAGCTACGTACAGATCACAGGTCTCGACCACCAGTGTTGATCGAATCACTTCCGCGATCGCGGTCAGCGCGTCTTCGGGCCGGATGGCGTTGAGCGTCTCGGCGCCAAGTGCCGAGAGTCGCTCCACTTCAGTGGTTCGTGCGCGCGCCTCAGCGGTGCGTTGCTGCGCGCGCGTAAGCAACTGTGCTGCGACGACGCTCGTGACGATGAAAGTTACTAATACCAGCCAATCGAGCGGATCCGCAATGACGAGCGTATGGTAGGGTGGCAGGAAGAGGTAGTTAAATAGCAGAAACGCACACCCAACCAGACAAAGCCCGAGGATACGTCCGCCACCGGCGCTGCCAACGAGAACAACCAGCACATACAGAAGCGCGACATGTGCCTTATCCAGGTCGGGACGAACGGCCAACATTGCCAGCGTGACCACCGCAAGACCAATGAACGACACGATCCATACACGTAGCAAGCGCACATCGCGCCGCCGCCACGTTGCTGCGAGGCTTCGAATGAATTTGGTTGCCGACGTGATGTCATGCTCCATGGGCCGTGCGTGCGAATGCAGAAGGAAGTTTGAACTATGGGTCGAGCACAAAGCGGTATCCAACGCCTGGCTCGGTCACGATCAACTTGGGTTGATATGAATCAGCCTCGAGCTTCCGGCGCAGGTGGGCAACATAAACTCGAAGATACAACTGAGTGTCACCATACGACTCACCCCAGACAGCGCGAAATAGCTGCGCGTGAGTAACTGTTCGCCCTGCATTAGCCACTAACACTCGCAGCAACGCCCATTCAGTGGGCGTTAGGCGAATGGGCTCGCCGCGCCGCGTGACCTCGCGTTGCGCCGTATCGATGATCACATCATGTGTAGCAACTGGGGCGTCGCTGCCCGGAATCGCAGTCATTCGCGCCCGGCGCGCCTGAGCTCGGACCCGTGCCTGAAGCTCCAACGTGCTGAACGGCTTGGTGATATAGTCGTCCGCGCCCGCATCCAGAAGCGTAGCCTTCTCCTCCTCACTTGCACGCGCCGAAAGAACGAGGATCGATGCGCTAGACCACGCCCGAATGGAGCGGCATACTTCGACACCTTCAATGTCCGGAAGGCCGAGATCGAGAATGATGAGATCCGGGCGCTCCCGTTCAGCGACAGCGATCGCGTCGCGGCCCGTGGTCGCCTCTAAAATGCGCTCGGCTTCATGTTCGAGCGCCGTGCGAACGATCGCGCGGATCTTCGGCTCGTCGTCGACGACGAGGACAATGTGAATGATCATGGAACCATCATTTCACCCATCGGTCAAAAACGTGAAAATACCCGGCGTGGGATACTGGCTTGCGGTCATGGCAAACTAACTGACCCTGCATGCTGTCGGTACGATCGAGGGCTCAGGATCGGGATATATATAGGAAGAACCGGCGCCGGTGCCGGAATTGGTTACACGTGCCGCTGGGTTCTAGAGAGCCTGCAAATATGCTGTCTCTCCGATCTGGCCGACCTCGACCGACTCTACGCGGCGGTGAAGGCCGAGCGGGGAACCCTCGACATCGTCTTCGCCAATGCCGGGGTGGGAAGCCAGCTTGCGCTCGGCGAGATCACCGCCGAGCACATTGACGAAACCTTCGACACCACCGTGAAGGGTACGATCTTCACCGTCCAGAAGGCGCTGCCGCTGATGGGCGAGGGCGGTTCGATCATCCTTACCGGATCGAGCGCCGGCACCACGGGCGCACCGGGAATGAGCGCATATAGCGCGAGCAACGCGCCAGTGCGCAACCTCGCGCGAAGCTGGGCGGAGGACCTGAAAGGCACCGGCATCCGGGTAAACGTCCTGTCGCCAGGGGCGACGGCGACCGAACTCGCGAAGGCAGCGCTGGGCGAGGAGGGTCTGAAGGCCTACGGCTCGATGACTTCGTTCCAGCACATTAGCGATCCGGCGGAGGTCGGGGCGGCGGCTGCCTTTCTCGCGTCGTCGGACAGCAGCTTCATGACCGCCAGCGAGGTCGCCGTCGACGGCGGTCTTGCGCAACTCTAACGCACCACCTAAGGAGAACACATATGAGCTACGCAATTATCGGCTTCGGCAAGATCGGACAGGCTCTCGCCAAGACGTTTGCCCGCACGGGCATCGAAGTATCCGTTGCAACCACGCGCGACCCGGAAAGTTTTGCTTCCGATGCTGCCGCGATCGGACCGACGATCATTCCCAAGACACTGGCGGAAGCAGTCAAGGCGGACATCATCTTTCTGGCTGTCCGTTTCGAGGCGCATCCGGATGTGGCGAAGGCGCTCCCCACCTGGCAGGGGAAGACGATCGTCGATATGACCAACGCCTACGGTGTGCCCCCTGAGGAACTGGGAGGACAGCCTTCTGCCAAGGTCGTCGCGCAGGCCTTCACTGGTGGAAGATTGGTTAAGGGCTTCAACCATTTGATCGCTGCCGTTCTTGAGCAGGATCCGGCCGTACATGGTGGCAGGAGAGTCGTGTTCCTGGCGAGCGACGATGACGCCGCCGCAGCGGAGATCGGTGCGCTTGCGGAAAATCTCGGTTTCTCGCCGATCAATCCTGGCGGGCTTTCGGAAGGTGGACTGCTTGTGGGGGCGCGCGGAAATAGCTGGGGTCAACTGATCTTCAAGGACTTGATCAAGTTCGACTGATGAATCGTGATCCGCAATTTGCCGATTAGATTGCCGAGATGACCCGTCGCATCATTCGGATCGTGCTGAGCATTCTGCTGATTCCCGCCTTGACGGGGATCAGCATCTCCTGCGCGCCGATGGAACAGATGGGATCAGCGGACTCACATGCGGCGGGCGCTGAGTCACATTGTGACATGGCTGCCACGAAGGATCCGTCTGGCAACACACAGAAGCACAGGCAGCAACATCACAGCCCCACGGGCAACAACTGCTGTCCCGCCATTGCTGGATGCGCCGCAGTCGCACTTCCGGCAATCGCGACTTCCCTGCAAGTGGCAACACCGATCGTGGCGTCCGCGCATGTGGCGTACGCCGATTCGCCAATCGTATTGGCCGTAGCACCGGAACCACCCCCTCCGAAGGCTTAAGCAGCTGTAATAGCCGCCGCGATCAAGCGGCGATCCGAGTCGCCCAAATGTTGGCGCCGACTCCAAGGTGCCTTCCGGCACCACAACGTGAAAAACTGTTCAGCTCGATTGCTTACATCCACTCGCGTCTGCGCAGGCACCGTGCATGCGTCGCGGCCGAGCAAGGCGGGCATTACTTCGCCTTTTTCGACCATACGATCGTCACGGCAACAGCTCGAGGACGATTACTTCCGGATCTTATAGATGTCGCTTATATCAGCGGCGGTTTCCACACTCAGCACACCGCCATTCAACCCATTGCGCACGCGTGTGCGCGCACTCCTGGTTACAACAATCGCGTTCAGTATCGTTACAAGCGTGACTGCTGCGTCGGCATCGGCACAACATGGTCACCCTGGACAGACTGATTCCGTTCGCCACAAAGCCGCACAGGACAGCTCGACCAAATCATCTCCGATGCACGGCATGAGCGGCATGAGGGGAATGTCGGCATCAGCCCCAGACAAGGGTGCTTCCGCCATGCCTGGTATGTCGATGGGCTCGGAGCCGCTCGGCATTCCCATGCAACGTACGGGCTCAGGCACATCATGGGCGCCAGATGCAACGACAATGCATGCGTCACATATGATGCTCGGTGGATGGGACCTCATGCTGCACGGTCTTGCGTTTCTGCAGTATGACGACCAGGGCACCAAACGAGGCGACAAACAGTTCGGCAGTGTGAACTGGGGGATGATAATGGCGGGGCACGGTCTCGCGGGCGGTCGTCTCAACCTGCGTGGCATGATGAGCGCCGAGGCGTTCACGGTCGGCTCGCGCGGTTATCCCTTACTACTGCAATCGGGTGAGTCGTATCACGGTCAACCGCTTTACGATCGTCAGCATCCACACGATCTCTTCATGGAGATCGCGGCAATGTACGATCACGTAATTGGCGACAATCTGGCTGTCTCGCTTTACGCTGCTCCGGTTGGTGAGCCGGCAATCGGACCGGTCGCATTTCCGCATCGCCCGAGCGCCCAGAACGATCCGCTTGCGCCTATCGGTCACCACTGGCAGGATGCGACGCACATTTCATTTGGCGTGCTCACGGGCGGTATCTACACGCGCACAGTGCGACTGGAGGGGTCTATCTTCAACGGTCGGGAACCTGATGAGATCCGCACCAACTTCGACTACAAGGGACGCAGTCTCGATTCCTACGCCGGACGTCTCACGGTAAACCCGAGCGAGAGCTGGAGTCTTTCGGGATCGTATGCGTATCTCAAGAGTCCGGAGCAGTTGCGCCCCGAGGAATCGTTGCACCGCATCAGCGCATCTGTACTGTATGCGCGACCTTTTGGTGTGTCCGGTAACTGGGCGAGCGCATTCATTTACGGGGCGAACAAACATGCTGGGCAAACCAGCCTGTCCAATAGTCTGCTGGCCGAAAGCAATCTCACCCTCGATCAACGCAACGCTGTTTTCGGACGCGCCGAATTCGTACAAAAGGGACCGGAGGATCTCCCGATATCAGGAGCTACGTCGCCGCCTCCACTGACACAACGAGCAAGCTCCGGCCCCCTCGCGCTCATGGACCCATCGTCATCGAGCCGCTACAACGTCGGTGAAATGACACTCGGCTACGTGCGAGAGCTCGCGTCGGTGTATGGGGGGAGTCTTGGACTCGGCGTGGCCGGTACGATCAACATGGTTCCATCCACACTGAAAGACACGTACGGTACACGCACGCCTCTTGGAGCTACTGTCTTTCTGCGCCTGCGACCAGGTGCAATGAACATGGGCATGCACATGGCTAGCCCCAAGGCTCCGTCGCACATGCAAGAACCCCTGCATGACGTGGATAACATGCAATGAGCGGCCAACTGTCCATCCATCGCGCTTTTGGACTGCTCGTTTCGATCTTCCTGATCGCTGCGCCGCGTACTGCATTCGCGCACGCTCATCTTGTAAAGAGCGTGCCCGCCGTCGGAGCGACGATCACCGTCGTCCCACATGCAATTCAACTGTGGTTTAGCGAAGCACCTGAAGCAGCGCTTACCGTCATCACCGTCGCGGGCGCAGACGGACGAACTATCCGACTCGGGAAAGTAACGGCTGTGCCGGACACCGCTGTCTCGGTGACGGCGACGGTCATTGATGCGCTGGGTCCCGGAAATTACCGGGTGAAGTGGCGCACCGTTGCTGCTGACGACGGACACCCGTCGAATGGGAGCTTTTCCTTCACTATCACTGCGGCGGGAGCTACTACTGGCACCGCAACCGCAGTGACCGAGCCGCCGGGAGGATCCATCATGGCACTTCCAGCCGAGCGGAATGCCAAACCGGCGACTGTGTCTGGAACGAACTCGGGAATGGGCGTCGAGTCACCGGTCTACGTGGTCGTGCGATGGCTGAGCTTTATGGGATTGGTGGTCCTTGTCGGAGTGGTCGCGTTTCGCTTGTTCGTGCTGCCGCGAGTTGGCGCTTCACCGGTCGTGGCTCTGGCTCAGGCCGGAACACACGATGTGCTTGCCGCGACAATGATCCCCCAGCTCGCAACGCTCGGCACCGTTGCAGGTGCGGCTGTCCTCATAGCGGCGATAGGCCGTCTCCTTGCGGAGCAATCGGTGATGGCAGCCTCGATGACCATGAGTGTGACAGAGATAGTCCGCCAGACCGCCTGGGGAAGCGCGTGGCTTCTTCAGGCCGGAGCAGCGATCATCGCATGCGCGGGATTCGCGCTCGCACGCCACAGGTCGACGATCGGCTGGGGCATCGCCGCGATTGCGGCCCTTGTTCTGGCCGTTACACCTGCGCTTTCCGGACACGCCGCTGGAATGCCTCACTGGCGGACATTCGCGATAGCAACCGACGCAATACACGTCATCGCAGCCGGTGCGTGGCTCGGAAGCCTGTGCGCGCTTGTGGTCGTGGGTCTTCCTGCAGCGATTCGTGTGGAACCAGGCAACACATCCACTGGTCCCACAACCGGCCTTTCTACCAGTCTCATGGCTGACATGGCCAATGCATTCAGTCCGGTTGCGCTCACGTTCGCGGCTATCGTCGTTCTAACGGGTCTCGTATCCGCATGGCTAAGGCTCGGATCCCTCTCTGCACTATGGCGCACCTCGTACGGCATTGTTCTGCTCGTAAAGCTCGCGCTGGTCGGAGGCGTGTTTACTGCCGGCGCGTTCAACTGGCTCCGCATGCGCTCCGCGCTCGCTCGATCCGCACTTGACCACACGGCGTCGGGTAGTAGCGAAACGTCCAACGCATCTTCCAGGACCCGGGCGCGCTTTCAACGGTCAGGAACGGTCGAGTTGGTGTTTGGCGTGCTCGTCATCGCGGCCACCGCCGTGCTCGTAGCCATGCCAACTCCGGTCCACTGAAGCGCGCCCGCTTAAAGTTGCGCACGGCGCAGCAACTGTGCGTTGATGGCGACGATGATCGTGCTCATCGACATGAGCACCGCGCCAACGGCTGGCGAGAGTATCACGCCCCAGTGGGCGAGCACGCCAGCCGCGAGCGGGATTGCGATGATGTTGTAGCCCGCGGCCCACCATAGGTTCTGCACCATCTTTCGATAGCTGACACGCGACAGATTGATGATACGTGATACATCGCGTGGATCGCTTCGCACGAGGACGATATCGCCCGCTTCTACCGCAACTTTCGTCCCTGCCCCGATCGCCACGCCTACATCGGCGGTGACGAGCGCTGGCGCGTCGTTCACGCCGTCGCCGACCATCGCCACACGCTTGCCCTGCCGCTGCAGCGCTTCGATGTTCGCCGCCTTGTCCTCGGGTAGTACTTGCGCGAGCACGGTGTCGATTCCGAGCTCGCGGGCGACGGCTTCCGCCACGGCACGCGTATCGCCGGTCATCATCACGACCTCGACGCCCGCTTCGTGCAGACGCCGTACCGCCTCGGCCGACTCCGGACGTACGGCGTCTGCTACTGCGAACGCAGCGAGTGCGCCACTCCCCTCGATGAGGTACACCACGCCCTGCCCGCGTGCGGCCGCCTCTTCCGCGAATTGCTGGAGCTCTGGTGCGGGGGTCACATGGAGATTCGTCAGCAGATTCGGACCACCAACCGCAAGCTGGTGCCCATCCACGGTGGAGCGCACGCCACGACCCGGGATCGCTTCGAATGCACTCGACGCTGGCACCACCAGCCCTCGCTCGGCTGCACTGGTCACAATCGCCAGCGCAACCGGGTGCTCGGCGTCGCG
Source organism: Gemmatimonadota bacterium (assembly GCA_003155795.1). Taxonomy (GTDB): domain Bacteria; phylum Gemmatimonadota; class Gemmatimonadetes; order Gemmatimonadales; family Gemmatimonadaceae; genus Fen-1247. Next base: position 19,577 of record PMEM01000012.1, on the reverse strand, counting down.
CTCCACCGCTGCCGTGAGTCGCAACGCCTGGTCGTCGGAGAGATCGCCGAGCGTGCGCACGGCGACCACACGATGCTCGCCCAGAGTGAGAGTGCCCGTCTTGTCGAACACCACGGTCGTGAGATTTCGCGCCTCCTCGAGCCCGCGGCGGTCGCGCACAAGAAGTCCCGCGCGCGCACCGAGTGTGGTCGAGATCTCAAGCACGAGCGGGACCGCAAGACCGAGCGCGTGAGGACAAGCGATGACGAGCACGGTGACGAATCGTTCGATGGCTGTGGAAGCCGTCGCACCGACCAGCAGCCAGGCGACGAGAGTCACCACGCTCGCGCCGAGCGCGATCCAGGTGAGCCAGAACGCGGCGCGGTCGGCGAGGGCCTGCGCGCGTGAGCGGGAGCTCTGCGCCTGCTCCACGAGGCGCATGATTCCGGCGAGTGTGGTGCGCTCGCCCGTGCCGGTGACCTCGACCCTGAGCGAGCCTGAACCGTTCACGGTGCCAGCGATGACCGTGGCACCCTCCTTCTTTTCCACCGGCGCCGACTCGCCAGTGACGAGCGCCTCGTCCACCGCACTCCGCCCCGAGCGCACGACGCCGTCGGCGGGTACGCCGGCACCGGGACGTACAAGCACCACGTCGCCCTCGCGCAGTTCTGCTACCGGTACGTCCTCAACCTGCTCGGCCGCGCCCTCGCCACGGACACGCGCAGCGGTGCTTGGGAGCAGCTTCGCCAGCTCGCCGAGCGCGCCCTGGGCCTGCGAGATGGAGCGCATCTCGAGCCAGTGACCGAGCAGCATGATCGTGACGAGCGTCGCCAACTCTTCCCAGAGTGGCATGCCAGGAAAACCGAGTACCACCGCTGCACTGAATGTGAACGCGACACTGATCGCGAGTGCGATCAGCGTCATCATGCCTGGCAGGCGGTCCCGAATCTCACGTACGGCACCCTTGAGGAACGGCGTCCCGCCGTAGACGAACACCGCGGTGCCGAAGACGGGCGGGATCCACATCGCGCCCGGAACTCTCGGTGCCGTGTAGCCGAGTGCTCCTTGAAGCATGTGGCCCCAGACCAGCGTCGGAAGCGTGAGCAGGAGCGAGAGCCAGAACTTGTCGCGGAACATGGCCACACTGTGACCGGCGTGTTTATCGTGGCCGGCATGCGCCGCGTGCTCATCGTGCATCCCATGCTGATCGGCGTGCTTGGTGGATGGGCTCGCGTCGTGCATGTGCTGATCACTCATCGGCGACCTCTAAGTGCGGCGTGATCTCCAACCACCATGTTTTGCGCATCGATAAAACAACGTAACGCTACGGGCGACGCTTCACCCAGGCGCGCCATGGTAACAAGGCGGCCATTGGCCAGCGCCGGGTTAGCAATCGCGGAAGACCGATTCCATATCACGGCCGAACCCGACATTGGGATTTTGCGAGCTCCCTCCCGCTTCGGGGCTACGTCATTATGGCGTGTCTGCGTATGTTACACCACCAACGGGATACGCCGTTAGTCCAGCCGTGGCTTCGCTTTGTCGGGGCTTTGTCGTGCGTATCATCGAGCGGCATCGATCGGTCGAGAGCGCTTGGAGGGCGGGTAGCGCGAGGCCTGTAGATCGCGACCATAAGCACCGGCGGAGCGGAAGTACTCTCCCATATTGTCAACACGGAACATCGTCCATGCAGGTAGAATCAACAACAACAGCAACGCCCAGCTCCCCTGCGCAGTCATCACCGGAGGCCGCCGCCGATCAGTTGGAGCAGGAAGTAGCTCGCCGCCGGACGTTCGCGATCATCAGCCACCCGGATGCAGGAAAGACGACGCTCACAGAGAAGCTGTTGATGTACGGCGGCGCAATTCATCTCGCCGGCGCGGTGAAGGCACGTCGCGCACAGCGGCATGTCACATCCGATTGGATGGAACTGGAGCGCAAACGCGGCATCTCGGTCACGTCGAGCGTAATGCAATTCGAGTACGCTGGATGCAAGGTGAATCTGCTTGATACACCCGGACACCAGGATTTTTCGGAAGACACGTACCGAACGCTCGTCGCCGCCGACAGTGCAGTGATGCTGCTGGATAACAGAAAGGGTGTCGAGGAACGCACTCGGCAGCTCTTCGAAGTCTGCAAACGGCGACGCGTACCGATCTTCACCTTTGTCAACAAGTGCGACCGCGCTGGCGAGAAACCGCTCAAGCTTCTCAGCGACGTTGAGAGCGACCTGGGGATAGCCTGCTATCCGGTGACATGGCCGATCGTTGGTGAGAATGGCTTCATCGGCGTTTACGATCGCATGCACGGTGCCGTCGAGCTGTTCGAGAGGGCCCAGGATCACGGTGCCTCTCGTGCACGTGCGCGGGCAATCCACCTCAAGGATCCCGAACTCCGGAATCTGCTCGAGGCGACTGTGTACGACAGACTTGTCAGCGAGATCGAGCTGCTCGACGCAGCGTCACATGCGTTCGATCTGGACGCGGTGTTGCGTGGCGATCTCTCTCCCATGTATTTCGGGAGCGCACTGACCAACTTTGGTGTCGAGGCCTTCTTTCATGACTTCCTCGAATTCGCGCCGGCCCCACGTCCACGCGAGTCGACAGCTGGTCTCATCAGTCCGACAGATCCTTCGTTTACGGGTTTTGTGTTCAAGATCCAGGCAAACATGGATCCCAAACACCGCGACCGCATCGCGTTCGTGCGCATCTGCTCGGGCAGATTCGATGCTGGTATGCGAGTGATGCACGTACGGACTGCAAGTCAAATCCGGCTTTCTTCGCCGCAACAGTTCCTGGCACGTGACCGCACTGCGGTAGAAGAAGCGTGGCCCGGCGATGTGATTGGAATCATGGACCGTGGTACGCTCCGGATCGGCGACTCGCTGTCGACTGCTGGCCCGCTTGAGTTCTCCGACATTCCGCGCTTTCCACCCGAGCATTTTGCGCGCATCATCCCGTCCGATCCATTGAAGCGTAAGCAACTCGACACCGGACTACGCGAACTGACTGAAGAAGGCGCCGCTCAGGTATTTTATGCCGATACCGCCGCCGGCCCCACACCAATCGTGGGAGCAATCGGGATGCTGCAATTCGACGTGATGCAATATCGGCTTGATCATGAGTACGGTGCGCCGTGCCGCTTCGAACCACTTTCGTATCAGCATCCGCGGTGGGTCACTGGACCGAAGGCCGCTGTCGAGCTCGAAGCCCGCAAGAGTGGACACCTCCGGCTTTACGACACGAAGGGAAACCCGGTGCTCCTTTTTGATAGCGAACGCAGTATGCGCTGGGCAGAGGAGCGTGACAGTGGGCTCAAGTTCCACGAGGTCGCTCCGTGAGGAGCACGCCCGACTTGTGGTTCGACCCGGTGGCGCCCGGCCAGCCATTTGAGCCAGTCGATTGCCTGGCAGGTTGATCTCGCATAGATTAGACTAGTCACCGACTAGTCTAATGGAGAGGACCCTTATGACCATCGCCGCCGACCTGACCATCGGAGCCTACGAAGCTCGTACCCACTTCTCCGAATTGCTGGCGCGAGTCGAAGAAGGCGACGAGATCACGATTACTCGCCACGGGACTCCGATCGCGCAACTCGTCCCCATTCAGCGGAAGTCATCGCCCGACCAGCGTCGAGCCGCGATAACCCGGATGCGAGCATTGGCCAGACAGCAGAGCCTCGGCGGACTGAAGATCAAGAACCTCGTAGCGCAAGGGCGCCGATGAGCACAGCGTTCGTTCTCGATTGCTCCATCACCATGGCATGGTGTTTCGGTGACGAAGCGACTGCGGCTGCGTATGCGGTGCTAGACCGGCTTGCCAGCGAGACTGCGGTCGTACCACCACACTGGTACCTGGAAGTGGGGAACGTCCTCGTCATGGCTGAAAAACGCAAACGCATCGCGACCGACGCAACGACGGAGATTCTCAAGTTGTTCGGCGCGCTGGACATCGAGATCGATAGCGTGCCGGCCGACAGCACGTTCCCGCACATCGTTCCACTGTGCCGCAAGTACAGCCTCACGAGTTACGATGCAGCATATCTTGAGCTCGCTATCCGTCGACAGTTGCCGCTCGCGTCGCTCGATACCGAACTGCGCGCTGGCGCACAGCGAGCTGGTATCAACTTACTTGGTAAATAAGCTGGCGAAGCCGAAGGGCATTCACGAATTACCGACAAAACGCGGTACCATCGCGCCAAATCGGGGTCAGATCCACGATCCACCCGAAGGGAAATTCGGTGCTCCTTTTCGATAGCGCACGCAGCCTGCGCTGGCCGCTGGAGCGTGACAGCGGTCTCAAGTTTCATGAGGTCGCTCCGTGACGAGCAGGAGGATAGTTCCGGAATGTGCGGGCGGATTACAACACTCGATATCTGCATGGAATGATTTCGAGCCGAAGCGGTCGGTCCGCTCGGAACATGTTTAGCCACGCAATACTACTCCCCCTATTCCGCGTTAAGAATTGTCACCGGGTCCGACGATGCCGCGCGGCGCGCTGGCACGTAACTGGCGAGCACAGCGACAGCGACAAGTAGAACTGGAGCGGCTATAAATGTTGCTGGATCCGCTGCGGTTATGCCGTATAGCAGACTCGACAGAGTGCGCATAGCGGCAAACGAGACAACTAGTCCGACGAGTGCGCCCGCGGAAGCTAGCACCGCTCCTCGGTGGATCACCATACGCAGTATGTCGTATTCTTTGGCGCCAAGAGCCATGCGAATCCCGATCTCCTTGTTCCGCTGCGTGACCGAGTAGTTGACGACGCCGTAGATCCCGATTGCACCGAGCAATAGCGCCACCCCTGCAAACGCGCTGAGCAGGAGCATCGTGAAACGTTGCTTCGACACCGAAATCGCTACGACCTGCTCCATAGTCTGGACGTGACTCACCGGTACGGTGGGATCCAAGCGCTCTGCGGCGCGCCGAATGCCTTTCGCAAGTGCAGCCGTTGGCGCATCGCTCCTGACTACAACCACCATCGTAGCCTTGGGCGATTGAAGGAACGGTCGATAAATCGTCATCGTTGAATCAGAGGGGCCGCCGATACCCTGTTCCTTCACATTGGCGACAACGCCGACGATCGTAAGCCACCCACTGGGCCACGGATAGCCGATGCGCTGGCCAACAGGACTGGTATTTGGCCAGTAGCGTCGAGCGAGTGCCTCGTTTACGAGCACTACATCTGGTGCTCCCTTGGCATCCGCATCCGTGAATCCACGCCCCTTAAGCAATGGAATACCCATCGTGTGAAGATATTCAGGCGTGATCACGTGATAGCCTCCGGCTGTCGGAAGCACGTTGCGAAGATCCTCAATCTGCCCCTGAACGCGAAACGCCATTCCAGACTGCTCGCCTAATGGAATCTCCGTAGTGGCCGCAACGCCCTTCATATCCGGTAGCGAGCCCACACGCTGGAGCAGCTCCGTGTAGAAGTTACGTATGAGATCGTCGTTGGCGTACGTGGCTTTGGACAAGTCGATTCGAGCTGATGTCACGCCCGCTGGGTTAAAGCCTGGTTTAACATTCTGCAGCTCCCAGAAGCTCCGGATCAGGAGACCTGCTCCCACGACTAACATCACCGCCAGAGTTATTTCCGATATCACGAGAATGTCGGACAGCCGGCGGTGCGCAACTCCGCCACTCGCTCCGCGACCACTTTCATTCAGTAGCGATTGAAGTGTTGGATCTGACGTACGTAGTGCCGGCATCAATCCGGCAGTCACTCCAGTAAGCACAGCAACGATGACGGTGAACGCGAATACGCGCCCGTCGATTCCGACGTCAACGAGTTGCGGAGAGCCGGCCATTAAGCCGCTAGTGAGCGGTTTAATGAGCATCCACGCGATAGCAGCGCCAACAGCAGCGCCGAGAAGAGATAGGAGTAGGCTCTCGGTGATGAGCTGCGAAATCAGACGTCTCCGGTGTGCGCCAAGAGCCGCACGGATTGCAATCGCCTTGCTCTGCGCTGCACCTCGCGCCAGTAACAAATTGGCGACGTTGGCGCATGCGATAAGGAGAACCACGGCCACCGCAGCGAGCAGAATCAACAGCGTCGGTCGAACATCGCCTGAGATCTGCGTCTGAAGCGTGAGGACTGTCGCATCCATGCCGGTCCTGGGACCCGCGTCCCACACCGGATTTGCATGCCGGATCCGGGGGCCCAGGGCACGTACTTCCGCTTGGGCTTGAGTTACCGTCGCACCGCTCCGCAACCGAGCAATGATCCGGTAGCCTCCTGAGCCCCAGAAGTCACCGACTTTTGCTGCGTCCATTACGACCGGGATCCAGACTTGCGTGGTCCGTACAGGGAAATGAAATTCTGCCGGCATTACCCCGATTACCGTCCGCGAGATACCATCCAGCGTAACTGTCCGCCCAACGACGTGCGGGTCCGCTCCGAAGTGCTGCTGCCAGAAGTCGTTGCTGAGGATCACTACATGGTCAGCTCCGGGCTGTTCTTCGCTCGGCGCGAAGTTCCTGCCTAGCACTGGCGCAACGCCAAGTACCAGAAACAATGTTGCGGTGCCCGACGCTCCATCGATTCGCTCGGGCTCGCCTAGGCCCGTGAGTGTGAGGCCGGCGCCTTCTTGGTATGCGGCGATCTGTTGGTAGGACCGACTGTCGTCGCGAATCGTAGCGAATACTCCGCGGCTAGGTCCGCCGTTGGCCCAGACACTGACCAGTTGGGCGGGCTGCTTGAATGGCAGCGGTCGAAGCAGGACGGCGTTGACAACACTGAAGATCGCGACATTGGTGCCAATCCCGAGTGCGAAAGTAAGAATCGCGGTCACGGTAAAGCCAACGCTTTTTGGAAACGAGCGGAACGCGTGGCGAATATCCTGTGATAGCGCGCTCATGGTGCTACCCCTATGCCCGGTCGATGTAGAGTCGATCACGTTGATTGATACGCTCGATTGAGTGTCCATAGCAATGCCGGGAAGCGAAGGGTATTGAAGGTGTAGCGTTGTCGAATCGCCATCCAGCACGATGTTGGATGCTCTACTGGTGAGTTTGGTTTGACCGCGCTCATTGTCGTCGCGTTTGTTTTGACGCGTCTGGCACGGGTTCGGTACCCAGAAGTCGAAGACGAGAGAAACCTTTCCGACCCGGTGGTCATCTCACCACAGGTAATGCCCGGGGCGCCCCAACCACGAGAACCCAAATTTGGAAGACCTCCATGTTCACCTATCGCAAGATTCGAATTGCTGGATTCACGCTAGCGGTGGCCACGACGGCTATAGCGGCGGCTCCAGCAACCGGCCAACAATCCAATACTGGGGAAGATCTCAACACATGTCATTCCGCCTGGTCAGGCGACTTCAGGCGCTTCTGTGAAGTGCGTACGCTGACAATGCCGGCACCGAACGGTGCACTCGCCGTAGACGGGCTTACGAATGGTGGTATTACCATCACGGGAGGCGACGTGAGCAATGTACGTGTGGAAGCATTGGTGCAAGCCTGGGCCGTCAATGCACGAGAGGCCGAGGGCCCTCGCGAAGCAGGTACGGATCGTAACCGACCGCGGCCAAATACACGCGGAGGTGCCATCCGGACAGGCGGGCGGTTGGTCGGTGAGCTATCGGATCACAGCGCCCAAAAACGCCAGCCTCGACTTACACGCGCATAACGGCGGGATCAGTGTTGCGGACGTGATCGGCCAACTGGAAATCGCTACGTACAACGGACGGATTCGTTTAGCCGATGTCGGTGGCGATGTACGAGGCAAGACAACCAACGGTAGCGTCCACGTTGACCTCAAGGGAGGTCACTTTGATGGGACAGAAATGGATGTTACTACCACCAATGGGAGCGTCACACTCTCCATTCCCACCGACTACTCCGCGCGGCTTGAGACAGGGACGGTGAACGGGCGGATCTCAACAGACATCCCATTCACGACGCAAGGTGAAAATGCGGGCCGCACACTAACAACGACGCTGGGCCAAGGCGGCGCGCTGATTCGTGTCGCGACACACAATGGGGCGGTGCGGGTACGGCGCTCATCCTGAGCGCCGTCCGGCCTCAAAACGGGTAAAGTCAGCTGTATGTCGCGCTGCTTTCCGATGGTACAGTGCGAGGACTTCTGTCTGGCACCGCGCGTTGCCAAGTATCAGGAACGCGACGGAGGGCCACGCGGCGAACCACCGATGGGAGCCTAGTCACTTCGTCCTCGAGTTTGAAGAGTTGTAACGCCTCGCGTATCCGGCCTTGCGTATAGCTAAACTATGCATAGTTTAGCTATGTATAGATCCATTATGCCTACGCGTAGAGAGGGTACTGTCGATGGATTTCCCGGAGCGGGCGCCGGTCATTCGGGTTGAATCGATAAGCAAGACGTATCTCACAGCGGAGTTGGAGACGCGTGCGTTGGTCGACGTTTCGTTCGAGATCGCGCGTGGCGAGTACGTTGCGATCTCCGGGCCGTCGGGCTGCGGGAAGACGACGTTGCTCTCGATACTCGGCCTTCTGGACGTTGCAACTACGGGCCGCTATTCCCTTGACGGGCGCGACATTGCAGAGCTGTCCGGCGGAAAACGAGCGCGTATCCGTAACAGCCAGATCGGCTTCATTTTCCAGGCGTTCAATCTCCTCGGGGATCTCACTGTTTGGGAGAACGTCGCGCTGCCGCTAAGCTATCGCGGGCTCGATCCGCGACACCGGCGCATATGCGCGCTTAACGCGCTGGAACGAATGGGGATGGCGCACCGGGTTGACCATTATCCACCGCAGCTCTCCGGTGGCCAACAACAACGTGTCGCAGTGGCACGCGCCATTGCAGGCGAGCCGCTGATCATTCTCGCGGACGAGCCTACCGGCAATCTCGACAGTGACAACGGCGATCAGGTGATGGAACTGCTGGCCGAGTTGCATCGCACCGGCTCGACCATTTGCATGGTAACCCACGACCCGCGCCATGCGCGGGACGCCGAACGTACAATCAACTTGCTGGACGGCACCGTCGTCGCGATCGAGTCCCGGGACGCTACACTACAGCCGGCCTGACCCCATACACGATGCCAAAGAAAACTGACCGCGCAACCGTACTTCCAGGCACCCTGGACATGCTGATTCTAAAGATGCTAACGATTACGCCGATGCACGGATACGGGATCGCGCAGCACATTCAGCAACTGTCGCAAGAAGCGATTCAGGTAGAAGAAGGCTCGCTGTATCCATCACTTCAGCGCATGCAAGTGAAGGGGTGGGTGACGTCGGAATGGAGTCAGTCGCCGACGGGACGCCGCGCGAGATATTATCGGATTACCACGGCCGGGAAAAAGCATCTCGGCGCTGAAGTGTCGGACTTCCGTAAAGCGGTCGACGCGATTCACCGCGTCATCCAGACAGTGTAAGGCGATGAGATGATAGCGGCATTGAACTGGATCGCTACGTTTTTCAGACGCTTGTCGTTTCGCGCGCACCGAGCTTCGCTTGACGAAGAGCTACGTGACGAGATGCAGTTCCACATTGACATGCTGACGCGCGACAACGAAGCGCGCGGAATGCCACCGGTAGCCGCACGAGAAGCGGCGAGGCGGCAGTTCGGGAGTGCGACTATGCTGCGGGAAGCGAGCAGGAGTCACTGGTCGCTGGGATGGATCGACTCGATATGGCAGGATGTGCGCTACGGACTTAGATCGCTGTTGCGAACACCGGGAATTATCCTCACAACGTTGGCTTCACTAACACTCGGAATTGGCGCTGTAACAACCGTGGCTGCACTGTTGGACGCAACATTACTGCATCCGATTGCACTGAAAGACGTGGATCGTATCGTTACCATCTGCCAGGCTTCACCATCGGAATCCGCGTGCGCGCAGCTCTCGCCTGGTAATTACATATTCCTGCGCGATGCCCGGACGGCACTCCAGGAGGTCTCGCTCGTACAACCATGGGACGTCACTGTGTCAGGCCGCAGCGTGGCTACTGCTGCGGAGGGCGCGGTGGTGACGTCGAATTACTTTTCCATGCTCGGTGTGACACCGCTGCTCGGCCGCCTGTTCACGGAAGCGGATGCCACTGCGTCAACATCTCACGTTACAGTCGTGATCCTGAGCTACAGGTTCTGGCTGAATCAATTCAACGGTGACCGCGGGATTGTCGGACGTAGCGTACTGTTGAATGGAATCCCGCGGGTCGTAATTGGCGTCTTGCGCAAAAATGACGCATTTCCGACGACCGCGGCGCTCTGGGGGCCGCTTATCGTCCCCACGACCGCGTTGTCAAATCATAATTCCTTCGACGGCAGCATGGTCCTCGGAAGATTACGCTCCGGCGCAAATGTAGCGGATGCGTCACGCGATGTAACTGCATTGCACGAACGACTCGCGCGCGAGTCGGCGGCGACGGATCAATACTGGCGCTTCATTGTCGCACCGCTCAAGGAATTCAGGATCGCCGATGTGCGCCCGTCGTTGGTGCTCGTTACCGGCGCTGTCATTGGTCTTCTGCTTATCGCCTGCGCGAACGTCGCCAACCTGATGCTTGTCCGCGCGACTGGGCGTGAGCGGGAGATCGCTGTTCGCGCAGCACTGGGCGCAGGGCGAGGCCAAATTGCGCGTCAAATGATTATTGAAGGGATTCTGCTGTCGCTCGCTGCGGGCGTTCTCGGAGTGCTGGCAGGAACGTTTGGAGTCTCGCTGGTCAAGCAAGCCGTCCCGGCAGACCTGGCCAGCTATCTCCCGGGGTGGCAAGCGATGGGTATCAACAGGTACGTCCTACTGATGATGCTGGGATTATGTATCCTGATCGGGGTTGGGTTTTCCGCATTTCCCGCCTTTCGTGCCGCCCGTACTGATCTGACGGGAGCGCTCAAGCAGGGCAACCGCAGCAGTACGGGTGGTCGTCGAATTGCCCGAGTACGATTTACGTTAGTCGCGAGCGAGATTGCGCTGGCGGTGATTCTCGTGACCGCAGCAGGCCTTCTTGTACAGAGTTTCGCGAGACTTACAGCGGCGAATACCGGCATCAATCCAGATCGAGTGCTGACACTTCATCTGCAACTTCCGGCCACACTGGATGCCAACCAGGCAGCAAACTACCAACCCACGCTCATAGATCGACTCCAAATGCTGCCGGGAGTGCGCCGCGCCGCACTGATTGACAGACTGCCGCTCAGCAACAGCAACAACTCCGGCAATTTCGTTCCCGACAGCCATCCCGAGCTTACGATCCTCAAAGGGCCGAGCGCTCACGACGAAGTAGTCACACCGGGCTACTTCGCTGTAATGGGTATTCCGCAAATCAGCGGTCGGGATTTTATCGACAGCGACCGTGACACGACCGTCTCAGTCACGATTGTCAATCGAACGCTTGCCGAGAGGTACTGGCCTGGTGGAAACGCAATCGGTCACACTATCCGTACCGGCTCCGGCCGACGCGATCAGTACACAATTGTCGGCGTTGTTGGAGATGTACGTTACGCTGGTGCGGATGAGGCGCCGGGGCCAGAAATATACTTTCCAATGCGGCGGGGACTGTGGAGCACTGATGTCGCCATTGAAACGGTTGGGAGCCCGATTGAAATGACGAACGCTGTCATCAAGACTGCCGCTGCAATCGATCCGTCTGTCGCAGTAGCGCGAGCAATCACGATGAGAGCCATGATGGCGCGTCACTATTCATTCAACAGCTTGCTTGCAAGTGTACTTGGCATTTTCGCAATTATCGCCTTTGTGATTGCTGCCGCCGGTGTTTACGGCGTCGTCACGTATGGTGTTTCGCAGCGCACCAAGGAAATAGGAGTACGGATCGCACTCGGCGCGCAGTATCACACGGTCGTTCGAATGGTTCTTATTGACGGTGCACGAATCGCCGCGATCGGTATCGTCTGCGGTATCATCGGAGCATGGTTCGCCGGGAACGCTCTCGCGTTTCTTCTGTACGGGGTGACGCCACGCGACCCAATGACATTGATCAGCGTCGCGCTCATACTCGGAGTAGTTGCGCTCGCTGCCAGCTACTTTCCCGCCCGGCGAGCCGGGCGTGTCGAACCGGTGGTCGCATTGCGCTACGAATGAATCCGACGCACGCAAAATTATTCAGCACCTATATATGCGGGCAGCTCGTACCAACTCAACTCGGGGCGACCGTCAAACAATGAGCGATAGCGACATCCACGAATCACCTACAAAACGCGGGACCGTCGCGTCCCTCGTGATCGATGCATCACCGCACCGTGTGTTCCGCGCATTCAGCGATCGATCGCGACTCGCGCGCTGGTGGGGTCCGGATGGTTTCACAAATACTATCACCGAATTCAATCTGCGCCCCGGCGGTGAATGGTCATTCGTAATGCACGGCCCCGACGGCACCAACTTTCCGATGAAGCATGTCTTCATCGAAGTGAACGAACCGGACCGCATTGTCATCAAGCATCTGGACCAGCACTTGCCAGACATCGAATACGATCACGATTTCGAGATGACGATCACGTTCTCGCCGCAAGGTTCAGCGACACTCGTTGGCTGGAGTCAGATTTTTGACTCGGAAGCAGAATGGCAGCGCGTCGCCGAGTTCGTGATACCCGCGACTGCGCAGAACCTGGATCGGCTTGCTTCAGAAGTTCTCAATACAGAGCGGCACGAACCATCGGAGTAACACCTACCAGTGCTAAGCGTGTTACGAAATCGCTGCGAGCTGTTCAGCAAGAAGTGCGCTACTCCACAGACTCCCCGCTCCCGCAACACCCTCGCCCGGTCTCCTGGACCGACGTACACGGCACTGATCCGTACGAGCAGTAAACGCAACAGTCGCCAGGCTTGGCCCTGACCAGCGCGCCGCAGCCTGCACATTCGTAAAGGAACACACACTTATCCGTCGGCATCTCATGCGTCTCCGCATGCGAGCACTCCGGACATGTCAGTACCGACGAACTCAGTATCTCCAAGTCTTCAGATCCGCACCCGCCGGCGCGTACTTGTCCATGTGCGTCGTCATCTTCGGAATCAACTCCGCCATGCTCGGCCCCCAGCAATGCGGCGCCATTGGCTGAAGCACAATCTCGCCCGTCGGTGTGGGATTCGTAGCCTTGCTCAGAAATCCGTTGAGCATTCGTACGCCCATGTTCAAGTAGTATGTGTCGGCGTCACCAACGTACACGTTGATCTTGTTCGCGAGCTTGGGGCCAAGCGTTGGCCAGTTTGTTTCCAGAATGTTGCGCAGATCGTAGTTCTGCTTCCAGTATGCCGCAACTTTCTTGTCGATGACACCAGTCTTCTTGTTCCAGATCGGAGCGGGATATCCATCCGCACCAACAGGTCCATACGTCGCCTGCCAGATGTCCCACTGTCCGCCAGAGCGTGAGTCGTCGCCGACCGCAAGTTCATACCAGTTCTCGTCCTTCATCATTGCCGTTATGTTGCCGTCCGGCTTGCGTGAATCGGGACGTTCCAGCTTCATCCAGCTGCCACCGTTAACCCAGTACGCGTTCGCATCATCATAGATGTTGACGATCTGATGATACCGAAAATCGACACCGTCCGGGCACAACGACCACGTTCCACCATACGTGTCGGGATACATCACCTGATGCGCAAGCGAAATCCACCCACCAGTCGATCCGCCAGTCAGCAGACGAGCCCATGACTCGCGATTCACACGAAACTTCGTCTCGACTTCGGGCAGTAATTCCTTCTGAATTGCGTCACCGTACGGGCCGTTGTTCTCCGAGTTCACACCGTACGAATCGTCGTAATACGGCGACGGGTGCTGCAGCGTAACAAGTATCACCCTCGGCGTTCCATCTGCGAGCCAGTACCTGGTGAAGTCCGCTCCGGCACCAGTCGTTCGCCCAAATCCAGCGGGTGCAGCGAGCGAAAAGTGACCTTCGTCGTACACCACCGGATACTTGACGTCAGGATGCTTGTCGTAATCACGCGGCAGAAGCACAGTCGCGCCAAGATAGATCGGATGTCCCCACCATTTGGATAGTATCGCGCTCTGAAACTTGATGTGCTTCACGTTCTCATTATCAGCAGGCATCGCGATCGGAGGGATCACCTTGTCTGCAACAAGCGAGATCGGCTTCGTTGAGTTCGGATCAAACGATATGACAACCGGATCGCCGTACATGTTACCCGGCGATCTCTTCCAGTTCTGCCCTTCCCACTGATCCATGTGCAACCAGACCGTGTGCCCATCAGCGCGCGCGAACTTTGTGTACACATTCACAAACGGTTCGACGCGATACTTTCCTGCCGGAAGATCCTTGAGACTCTGTATCGGATGACCGAACGCGCTTGCATCAATGATCGCGTGTTGTCCCGGAGAGAGATTCTCGACGTTCTTGCCAAAAAGTGGATCGCCCGTCTCGCCAGTTCGCTGGATCGGCGTGCCGCTGGTATCTGTGAGCCGACTGATCGCGACGTACACGCGTCCGGTGACCGGGCCTGAGTGTGCGGATGCCGGAAACGAGATCTCGAAACGCGGGCCGTCATGGGACTCTGCGCTCTGCGCGCATGCGGAAGCCGAAATGAGCAAGCCGGCAGCGGCGAAGGCACTGGCGCAGCGCGCCAGGGTCGGGAACGGTAGGCGAGGAGTCTTGTGCATTCGCAAATCTGGACTGGGGCTGATTGCCGCGCTACCAGCGACTGTTCCTTGCTGCATACGCTCCAGGAAGAAGCTCGGGAGGCCACCTATCTTGCATGTCAAGACTGGCGCCGCATACCGCCTTGCGGTGATCGCAAAGGATCGCGCCGGCTCTTCCGGCTGACACGAGCGACCCGCAATTCACCAACCTCTTTACAACTCCTTCAGCAACCTGTACGTGAACTCGAGCTGGTCGTAAAACTCTTTCACACCGATGCGCTCGTTCAATCCGTGAGCGCGCGTGTCGGCTGCGTTGTTCGGGTCCACAAACAGCCCGCTCACGCCGTATACCGGCATTCCCGTGTTGCGGAGGTAAAGCCCGTCGGTCGCGCCGGTTTCCATGCTGGGAATGATCGGGATCGGTGCCCACACCGAAGCAGTAACCCGCTCGATTACTTGCTCGAGCGCCGCTGGTAGTGGAGACGGGGGACTCGGTTTCGCTTCATCGGCTGCTGTTACCTGCACGCCAGTATCCGCCACGACACCGCGGATCCCGCGCTCGACGTCCACTGGATCTGTGCCGGGTAGCATGCGGCAGTTGACCGTTGCCGTCGCACTCTGCGGCAGTGCGTTCGCCGCGTGTCCGCCCTGGATCAGCGTAGCGACACACGTCGTGCGGAGTTGCGCGTTGTAGTACGCGGATAGCGCAGCGAGCCTGGTAGCCGCCGCGTTGTCCGGCGTCGCCGACGCACTAACGGCTCGCATGTCAGCGGCGACATCCGGCGCCACGAGCGCTGCGGTCCGCGCGAAGTACGCACGCGTTACATCGTTCGTCTCGAATGGAAACTCGTATGCGGCCACTCGACCCAGCGCTGAAGCGAGCTCGTAAATCGCGTTGTCTTTGCGTGGGAGCGAGCTGTGACCGCCGGGATTGTGCGATGTCAGTCGCAACGAGTGAAACACCTTCTCGGCTGCCTGCACATTCATCGCGACTGGTTTACCATCGCGCAACTCGCCTCCGCCACCGTCTGCGTTGAGCACGTACTGCGCCTGGATCATGGCGCGCTTGTTGGCGATCAACCACTCTATTCCGTTGTATCCACCGCCACCTTCCTCGCCCGCCGTGAGCGCGAGTATGATGTCGCCGGCCGGGACATTGTGCTCCTGCCTCATGCGCAGCATCGCTGCAACCCAACTCGCGTCACCGTTCTTCATGTCGAGCGTGCCGCGGCCGTAGAAGTGACCGTCACGCTCGGTCAATTTGAACGGATCCAGCACCCAGTCCGATGGTTTTGCTTCGACGACGTCAAGATGACCGATGAGCAGGATCGGCGCGCGCTTCCCGCTTCCACGGTAACGGACAATGAGATTCTTGTCCTTCGCGTCGCTACCGGTGTCGGGCCCGACGATCTGTACGTCCTCGGCCGGAAAACCAGCATCGCGAAACCGCACTGCAAGCGCCTCGGCGGCTTTTGTGGTGCTGCCGATCGAATGTTCGGTGTTTATCTCCACCAGTTGCTTCAGCAGATCGCGGCCGAGCGATTGATACGGCGTAAGCGCCGCCTGCTGCCCGGAGGCGGCTGGAGAGAGCGCGAGGGCTGCCGCGGACGCGAGCGCCACGAACACGCGGACCTGGATTCGGAGGGTCATAGGACAGGAATGATGCCGGCCGAGCTGGAGGCGCGCCAGACGTGATGCCACGAATCGTCGAGGTGGGGTTGACTGGGTACGGACCACGGCCCCAATGTATGCAACTAGATTTTCGCCAATTCTTCCCGCACACGGTGAGTCCCGCCGACCTGTGAATTTCTCTCGCGTCATCGCTTCCGCACTCCTGCCCCTCGGATTGGCCCTTGCCCTGCCCGCCGCCTCTGCTCAGGCTCAAGGGTCCATGGCGGGGATGAACATGGGAGATCAGGGGCACATCACGATCCCCGCTGGCGCGCTCTACACCGTGCATGATGTCGAATTCATGCAGGGGATGATCGCGCATCACGGGCAGGCCGTCTACATGTCGCGCCTGGCCGCCGCGCATCAGTCCGATCCCCGTGTGCAAAGGCTCGCGGACAAGATCGATCAGTCACAGGTCGCGGAGATCCGGATCATGCAGGAGTGGCTCACGCGCAATGGACAGTTCGCACCGGACTCCGCGGCGTGGCGCACCGTGACCATGCCGGGCATGCTGACGCCGGCGCAGCTCAAGGAGCTCGATGCAGCCACCGGTATCGCGTTCGACCGTGCATACCTCACGTTCATGACGCAACATCACATGGGCGCGCTGAAGATGGTGGATGATCTCTTCGCCACCCCTGGGGCCGCACAGGACGTGGACGTGAGCGTGTTTGCAAATGACGTCGTCACCGTCCAGACCGCCGAGATCAACGCGATGCGCCAGATGCTTTTGTCGCTGCCCGACAAGTAACCCTTCACACAACACCAGGAGCCTTACCTGATGCAGATCTCCCGCCGGATCTTCGCTCTCATCGCACCCATGATCGTGGTCCCGTCGATCCTGGCAGCACAGACATATCCCAGCACGCATGATCCCCGCACGGGCCTCAAGGCGGGTCGGCTGGATGCAGGTGTGGCTGCCGAGAACATGCGGCTCGTTTCGTTCTCGCCAAAGCCGGCGGAGTTCGACACGGCACGCGGGTTGACGTTCATCAACTCGGATCTCGCGTTCAGCAACCACTATGTGTATCAGGGCAACTTCGCCGGGTTCACCGTTTGGGATGTGAGCAACCCAGCCGCGCCGAAGACGGCCGCAGTCGTCTCTTGCATTACCGCCCAGGCTGATCCATCGATTTACGGCAACCTGCTCTTCATCTCCGCGGAAGGTCGTGGAAATCGCAACGACTGCGCAAAGGGCGGCGTGCAGGATCCAAAGGACCACATGGCCGGCGTCCGCATCTACGACGTATCCAATCCAGCTGCGCCGCGGCTCATCAAGAACGTGCAGACGTGCAAGGGGTCGCACACTCACACGATCGTTCCCGATCCCAAGGACAAGGGTGTCATTTACATCTACGTTTCGGGCAACCAGGGTGCGCGTCCAGCCACCGAACTCGCCGGGTGCAATAACGGAACAGATCCGGCAGACGAAAACAACTCGCTCTACCGGCTCGACATCATCAGAGTGCCGCTTGCGCACCCCGAGCAGTCCGATGTAGTGGCAGGCGCGCGGCTTTTCACCGGGCTCGGTGCGGCGCCTCGTGCGGCCGGCCGGCCAACTCGTGCGCGTCCCGCCGGAGAAGAGGCACCACCGCCAACCGGCCCGCGGAACTGCCATGACGTCACGGCGTATCCAGCCATGAACCTCCTTGCAGGTGCGTGCGCAAGCTACGGCCTGATGGTGGACATTTCGAATCCGCTCAAGCCAGTGCGGCTCGATGCGGTCTCTGATACGAACTTCTCGCTCTGGCACACCGCTGTATTCAGCAACGATGGTAAACGCGTCGTGTTCACCGATGAATGGGGCGGCGGTACGGGGCCGATGTGCCAGGCGACATCGATGATGCAAATGGGTGGAAACACCACGCTGACAATCGATGCGAAGGGAAAGCTCACACAGCACGCGTACTTCAAGATTCCAACAGCCCAGTCGGTGCAGGAAAACTGCGTTTCACACAATGGTGGATTGATCCCGGTCCCTGGCCGCGACATCATGGCACAGGGGTGGTACCAGGGCGGCGTGGACGTGATTGACTTCACAGATCCTGACCATCCGAAAGAGCTGGCATACTACGACCGCGGACCGATCGACCTGCCGCCATTTGGAGATTCGGCAGCAAAGCCCGCGGGTGGCCGCGGTACAGGCGGCACCATTGGCGGATCGTGGGGAGCATACTGGTGGAACGGACTGATCTATTCGTCCGAGCTCGATCGCGGATTCGACATTTATGAACTCACGCCGAGCGATCAGCTATCGGCTAACGAGATCGCAGCGGCGAAGCTCGTGCACCTGACGCAGTACAATCCGCAGAGCCAGCCGCATATCGTATGGCCGGCGGCATTCCCGGTGGTGCGCTCCTATCTCGACCAGCTCGTACGCAACAACGGTCTCGCTGTAGCGCGCACGACGGCAATTGCAAATGCACTGAACGCTGCGGAAAAGCAGAGCGGGCAGCAGCGCCGCGCCGCGCTCGAGACGTTGGCCAGTCAGGTGAACAAGGATGTGAACAGCGCGCAGGATTCTGCGCGTGTGAAGTCGATGGCGGCGGCGATTACGGCGCTAGCGAAAGCGACTGAGTAGTAGAATTTGGGTCAGGTCTTGCGCCGTGCGCGCACGGCGCAAGACCTGACCCAAATCCCCTCCCGCACACGCTCGATCAGGCGACGCGACGAGCGAGCGCGTTTGCAACGTCTCTCCGACTCGCTCCGATCGCAAGCAATGCGCGAATTAGCAACTCCAACGAAACGCTTGCGTCACCCGCTTCGAGTTTCGCCACGCGCGATTGGCTCGAGCCGAGTTGTTTCGCTAATGCTATCTGAGTAAGACCGGCATCGAGGCGTCGCTCGCGAAGAGAGCGACTGAGCGCGATCCGCATCTCCACAAGCGCGGCCTCGCCGGGGCTCAGCTTCAGGAAGTCCCTTGCGTCGCCCACCGTCCAGCCCGCAGCTTCGAGTCGCTTCCGCTTCTTGGCGTCCATCGTCATCTTCTCTCCGTGGTCTCGTCGTACAGGTTGAGGCGCCTGGCGCAGCTCTCGATCGTCCGTGTCGGGGTTTGAGGCGTGGTTTTGGCGAAGACGTCGGCGATGACGATCGCGTCGGGATCGAGACGATAGATCAAGCGCCATGTCCTGTCGGCATCCACAACGCGCAGTTCATGACAGCGCCGCCCAATCGATGGCATTGGCCGCGAGTGTGGCATACCGAGCTTCTCGCCCTGCTGCAGGCGGCGAAGCAGGCCGCCAGCTTCAAGGCGTGCTGCGGAAGAGAGCGGAGGTGTCTTAACCTCACCGCCTAACCAGACTAATGGCTTATCGCCGGGGGTCATATAGTAATATTATGCCCAATTTGACATATGTCAAGCGCGACATATGGCGATTGTCAAGCACGGATAGAAATG
>PMEM01000019.1:184012-226276 GCA_003155795.1 Gemmatimonadota bacterium | reverse complement strand
TATTTATGACGCATTACACTAGCTGGGCCCAGGTCGGAAACGATGCCGACCCTTATCAACTTGCAGTCACCTATGCCGCCGGGACGCCGTTCGGTTCGGTCCCGCGGTTCACGGTCCCGGACCAGATCCCGAACGCCCATCTCAAGCCTGAGCGTACGCGCTCGTGGGAAACTGGTCTTGAGCTGCGTTTCCTCGATGATCGGGTTTCCTTCGATGGGACCTACTACAACAAACTGACCACCGATCAGATCATCCCTGCGCAGATCACACCGACCATCGGCTACACGTCGGCCGTGGTAAACGCGGGAAGCCTAAGCAACCACGGAATAGAGGGGCAGATCAATATTTCGCCAATACGCGGCAAGAAGTTCGGCTGGGATGTGACGGCGAATTATGCCCGGAACCGCAGCGAGGTTGTAAGCCTCTACAAGGGGTTGCAGACGGTTGTACTTGGCACTTACTGGGGCCTGAGTGTCGAAGCCCGGCAGAATCAACCGTACGGAACACTCTTCGGTAATCCGTACCTGCGCAACTCGGCAGGACGGTTGGTAACGCTCAACGGATTGCCGCAGACCGACCCGACTCAGCGGGTGCTTGGACACTATTCACCGGACTGGATCGGCGGCCTTCAGAACAAGTTCCGGTACGGCAACTTCAACTTCAGCTTCCTGTTCGATACAAAGCAGGGTGGTCAGATATTCAGCACGACCAAGATGTTCGGTAACATGTCCGGCGTACTCAAATCGTCGTTGGTTGGGCGAGAGAACGGGCAGACACTCGCAGAGGGCGGTGGACTGATCGTGGACGGCGTTAACGCTGACGGTAGTCCGAACACGACCAAGGTAACGGCGCAGGCGTACTTCAATGCGCTGTTCCAGAATCACGAGGCGAATATCGTCAGCGCGACGTTCACGAAACTGCGCGAGGTCCGGCTTGGCTACGACGTGCCGAGTTCAGTCAGCGCCAGGTTCCGCATAACGTCGATGAAGGTCGCTCTCGTTGGGCGTAACCTGTGGATGCACGCAGCGGCGCCAGATATTGACCCCGAAACTGCGTTTGATAACAGCAACGTTCAGGGCATCGAGTTTGCCGGTTTCCCATCCGCTCGCAGTCTCGGTTTCCTCGTGAATATCACACCGTGACCGCCTTTCAATCCTTCCAGAAAGAGATGAGCAAATGAGACTCTCAACGAAAATAAGTGCGGCACCCCTCATCGCGCTTGCGCTGTTCGCTGCCGGATGCGATAACAGCGGACTCACAGGGGTCAACCATAATCCGAATGCGCCACCAAGCGTGACGCCGCAGTTTCTGTTTCCAAGTGCGGTGACCGACGTTGTGGGAAGAGCCCGTGGTGGTGGTTTTGACCTGACTCTAACATCGCTATGGGCTCAGCACATTGCGATGGACCGTTTTACGGACGAGGACACCTACTCGATTCGACCAGACAACATCAACGGTTACTGGTCGGGTTTCTATGCCGGTGGCCTGCAGGACCTGGCAACAATCCTGGGCCAGAACGATGCCAAGACGAAGCCAAACCTCGTTGCGCCAGCGCTGGTAATGAAGTCGTGGACCTACGGAATCATGACGGATATGTGGGGCGACATTCCGTACAGTCAGGCAAACCTGTCCGATCCCAGTCGTCCGCCCGCGTACGATCCGCAAAAAGCTATCTATGCTGGAATCCTGGCTGACCTCAAGTCGGCAAATACCCTGAGTGTTGCCGGAACGGCAGGTTATGGATCGGCGGATCTTATCTACAACGGTGATGCCACCAAGTGGAAGAAGTTTGCGAATTCGCTCCGCCTGCGATACGCGCTCCGCCTTTCGAAGGTCGATCCCGCCACCGCCCAGACAGAGGTTGCGGCCGCGATCGCGGCGGGGGTGTTCACCTCGAACGCGGACAACGCGCTCCTGCGTTGGCCTGGTGACGGCACGAACAACAGCCCGATCTACGACAACTTCGTCACTCGCGACGACCAGCACATGAGTCAGACGCTGGTGAATACGCTCAAGAGTCTCTACATCTCGATTGGGCCGACACCAGCCGACACCGTGTTTGATCCCCGGCTCGCCGTTTACGCCGACCCGATAATCTCGAGCCCGAATAAGGCGTTGTATGTCGGCGCGCCGAACGGACTGCAGGATGACGCTGCAATCGCGATCGGTATCACCAATACGTCCCGCGTCGGTGTAGCGTATCGGGGCAAGACGACGCCGTCGATTCTGATGGCTTACTCCGAGGTGCTGTTCGACGAAGCCGAAGCCGCAGCCCGTGGCTGGGCGCCGGGTGACGCGGCGACACTCTACAATGCCGCCATTCAGGCGTCGATGCAGTACAATGGAATTGCTGACAACGTGACGGCCGCTTACGTGGCCTCGCCGCGTGTTGCGTACTCGCCGTCGACGGGCCTGCAGCAGATTGCGCTGCAGCGCTGGATAGCTCTGTTCTCGGAAGGGACGGAGGCTTATAGCTCATGGCGACGTACCGGCGTTCCCGATCTGCAGCCTGGCCCCGCAGCAATCACGACCCCGCACATCGTCGCGCGGAGACTGACCTATCCCGTATCGGAGCAGTCATTCAACAACGCCGCGCTCCAGGCAGCGATTACGGCTCAGGGCGGCGCGCTTCTGTCGAGTAGGGTCTGGTGGGACAAGCCGTGACAGCTACAATTTGAATTTCCGCCAACCGGGAGCGTCGTCCAGACGCTTCCCGGTTGGTGCTTTGGAGAAAAACTCGGATGAATAACCGGTTCCGGCTCACCGCAGGCATCGCCGCAGGCTTGTCAATAATTGCGGCGGTTGCAGTCAACGCTCTTGTCGCCGGCCCAGGTCATTCGGACCCGAGTCGTTACGGTCACTCCGATCGCATAGAGCGACACATGCTCCCGGCCGTATCTACGGGACCACTCGCTCCGGCGTGGAGTCCTGACGGCAAGTGGATTGCCTTTTCCATGCGCGGCGATATTTGGAAGGTTCCCGCCGCAGGCGGCGAGGCAATCGCGCTCACATCAGGTCCCGGCTATTACTTCGAGCCTGCCTGGAGTCCCGACAGCAAGCGAATCGCTCTTTCAATGGACACCGGCAACGCCAACCTCGACATAGGCATTGTGTCCGTCGACGGCGGCAAGGTCGAGCGCATAACGACGGACCCGGAAGTGGATGTCGAACCGACGTGGAGTCACGACGGAGCGAGTATCTATTTCGTGAGTGCCCGCGGTGCGGCTCGCGGGGAAACTTTTCACATCTTCCGTCATGATATTCCCGGAAACTCGGACGAGCTCGTAACCGAAGGCATTCAGCCAGCCGTCTCGCCAGACGGAACTCAACTCGCGTACGTCGCTCGCGTAGCTGGCCACCTTGGTAGCGGCGGAATCTGGGTGCGCCCGATAAGCGGTGGTGAACCGCGGCTCGTGCAGTATGAAGAGAGCGAGTATCGGATGAAACCGCAGTGGACGACCGACGGCACTGCGTTGCTCTACGTATCCGACAACGCGGGAAGCAACGACGTCATGATTGTTGCTGTGGGCGGCGGCAATTCGGTGCGGCTGACGGCGGACGAACGCGATGAATACTCTCCGACACCAAGTCCGGACGGAAAGCAGTTTGCCTTTGTCTCCAATCGCGCTGGCGCCAGCGTGCTCTATGCTGCCGACATGGGCGGCGGTCCCTTTTCTTCGTGGCGCCCGGTTGCAATCACCGGTCGCAAGCCGGTGCTGCCCACGGGAACCGTGCGAGTCAGAGTGCTCGGCCCCGATGGGCAGCAAGTTGCTGCGCGCATCTACGTGACGGCTTCCGACGGTCGAGGCTACGCGCCGGCGCACGGCTTCCATCGCGAAATTGCGGCTACGGGAATTCAATACTTTCACACGACAGGCGCTTTCGATGTCGAAGTTCCCGCCGGTCACACAGTAATCGAGGCGATCAAGGGCTACGAGTATCACCCCGAGTCAACTACCGTCGATGTTCCGGCGGGAAGCTCGCGCAATGTTACGATAAAACTGAGACGCATGATCGATCTTCCAGCACGCGGATGGTATTCAGGTGATACACATATTCATGATTTGCATCAAGGTCGATTTGGTCTGACGCATCAGACATTCTTTGATGAACTTCGCGCGGAAGACATTCACGTTACCAATGCGCTCATCCACATGGATGGAACCCGGCTTATGGGTCGTTGGGACGATCTCACAGGAAAGCCAAGCTCGCTTTCGACGCCGCAATACATACTTCAATACGGCGAGGAGTTCCGCGGTTCGCTTGGTCACATTTCCCTACTCGGCATAAGTCGCTTCATTCTGCCATTCACAGCCGGCGTGCGGGGGACTGCATACGCCCAGCCCACTCTCGATTCACGGTACCTCGATTCCGCGCACGCGCAGGGCGGAATTGCGGGCTTCCCACATCCGTACTACTCACCTGTCACGACACCGGCACTGGCCGCCACCACTCTCATACCTGTCGATGCTGCGCTCGGCAAGGGCGATTACTACGACATCGGGGCAATCTGGTCGGATGAATACTCGTCCACGGAGATGTATTACCGCCTGCTGAATTGCGGCTTCCGCCTTCCCGCCACAGCAGGGACGGACAACTTTTCCGACGTGTGGCGCGATCCTCCGCCAGGTGCAGATCGAACCTACGTGCACGTCTCCGGAAAGCTGACGCTCGCAAACTGGTTCGCGGGGATCAAGGCTGGCCACACCTTCGGGTCCACGGGACCGCTCATATTCATTGATGTTGCCGGACATGAACCCGGTGACGAAATCAGAGTTGCGTCGAACGCACCGCGCACGTTGGCCGTGCACGCGGAAGCAATATCTATTGCCCCAATGTCGCGCCTCGATATCATCGTCAATGGCAAGGTTGTCGATAGCGTGATCGCCCGATCGCAGTCTGACTCGCTCAAGATGACGTTCAGTAGATCCGTCGCCATTCCGGAGGGAGGCTGGATCGCCGCAAGAGTGATCGGCCCATCGTCGCGGTATGTCACCGATAGCTACGCGTTCGCCCAGACCAGTCCCGTTTATGTCGTGCGTGGTGACCGTCGATTTACGTCCGCGGAAGACGCCCACTTCCTCGGCGAAGCCGTAGATGCACTCTGGACACGCGTCGAACATTCGCCATGGCGCTCACCGGAGGAGCGGGATCACTTCCACGCAGAACTTATGCGTGCACGGGCTGTTTACGCTCAAATTGAGGCGCAGTCGAACCAGGCTAGATAAACGAGGTGCCTTCAGTTGTTGTGGGCTTCAGTCCCAGCACAGCACACGCTGACGTCATCACGTCAACGGTACGACGCGGCGTTCCGGCCACTGCTCGATTGGTGATCATCGGCACAAGCATGTGTTCTCGATGCAGTGCCCCGTGCGACGAGACATGCCGGATTGGTTCGTAGCGGGCACGGAAGTCCCAACCCGGCGTGGCAGACAGGATCATGTCACCGCTCCGCGAGCACGCCGACAGTCGTGCGATCTGAACGAGCGCGTCCGGATAGCTACTGTGGATGGTTGCGTTGAATGCGTCGATCTCCGTGAGGTTATCAAGGGCCCCGATCCCGAGCGGATCACCACTCATCGGATGGTACGAATATGTTGAATCGGTCCACGATACAATGCCGCAACCTCGTTCGCGCGTGCGCACCTCGCACGCTGTTTCTGAATGCGGAAGCAGCATGAGATCGACCGACTCTCGTGCAAGGATGGCTGCCGCAATTCCGTCCCATCGTGCTGCCAGCGCTGGCCAGAACGCGCGGTCGCGATTCTCGAGACCGGCGTAGATGTGGGCCATCGCATTGCCGCTGACGGCGACCGCGACCTGTGCTCCGGGTCGTACAGTCCACGGGTGCGCGACAGTGCTGAGTCCAAGCGATCCAACAAAACCCGCGAGGTCTTCGTGTCTCGATACTGGCGAGTGACCGTGATCACTGACAACCCAGAGATGCGTCGAATCCCACGTACCATTTTGCTCGGCGTTCCTGCGGAGCGCGGCGCATGTCCGGTCAACCACGCGCATGGCATCGCGTACCAGACTGGACGCGTGCCCGAGCGCGTGGGATGCCTTGTCGATACCAGTGAGAGCCACGAAGGCGAATGCTGGGTGCTCGTCTGCAACTCTTCTGACGAAATGTTCGCCGATCCTGGCATCGATGTCGAGCCATCCGCTTACTCTACCGCGGAAATGTGTAATCGCGGTTCTGGCGACAAATGCAGCGCCGCTTCCGATCTGCCGCTCCGGAGGCAAGCCGCGGCGGATAACACTGAGCGCTCCGATACTCGACGGCTCCAGTTCAAAAATAGTTTCGGAGCTGGTGGCAAGATCGCTGTCGAGGCGCAGGCACTGGTAACCGATGTAGCTGCGCGCGTAGCTTGGCCAGCCACATGCGACGTGCGAGCGATCGTACCAGCGTAATCCCGGCAACCCGACGGAACCCGGGTGGCGACCCATCAGAAATGGCGAGTACGCCGGACCGGTGACGGACGGAAATACCGTCGTGACCGTGTGAAAGCCGCCTTCCGCACTCAGACGAGCCAGCGAAGGAAGTTCTCCGGCCGCGATGGCGGTTGCGAGCGTGTCCGGTCGCGCACCATCGGCGAGGACGAGAATTACGGACGATGAATGGTTCACTAGATTCGAGTATGGCCAAAACGACAGCCAAGCAATCTACGAAGGAATCGGTGCCCCCCGCAGCAAAGCCGACTGCGACGGTGCAATCCAAAGCCAGATTTTCTGGCGCAACCAAGGCTCCTCGCACCGCATCGGGAAAACGCGTCAATCCGCAAGTTCTGAAACAGGCAAGCGCGGCAGCCCTTGCCGGAACCCGGGAGCGCAACGAAGCGGGGCATCGGATGGCTGGCCGAACGCCGCCATCCGAATCGACGCCCGAGCGACAGCCCGGAGTGACACGAAAGGTCGATCAGTCCCTGCGTGACACTCCCGTGGACATGATCGGGAATACAATTACCGAAGACGAGAAGTTGCTTCAGGCGCCCAAATCGTCGGAGGATGGTTACACGACGACGGATCCGTGGCGCGTAATGCGCATTACCGCCGAATTTGTCGAAGGCATGGACGCGCTCGCTTCGGTTCGTCGCGGTGTTTCAATATTCGGTTCTGCACGAACCTCGCCAGATGATCCGATGTACCAGGCAGCCGAGGAAACCGGCCGTCTTCTCGCGGAGGCCGGATTCACCGTGGTGACTGGAGCAGGTCCCGGTGTCATGGAGGCTGCCAACCGCGGAGCGAAGCGCGCCGGAGGGCGCTCCGTCGGCTGCAATATCGAGCTTCCGTTTGAGCAGGGCGCGAATCCCTATGTAGATACGCTGGTCAACTTTCGCTATTTCTTTGTCCGAAAGACGATGTTCGTGAAGTATTCGAACGCATTCGTCATCTTTCCGGGCGGTTTCGGCACTCTCGACGAGATGTTCGAGGCAATCACGTTGATCCAGACGGGAAAGATCTATCAGTTCCCGGTGATTCTGTTTGGGCGCGCCTACTGGGCGGGCCTGGTGCGGTGGTTGCAGTCAAGGGTTCTTGTGGAGCGGAAAATATCGCCAGGCGATCTCGATCTGCTCATCATGACCGACGATCCGCGCGAAGTCGTTGCGACTATCGCACAATCGTATCCCGCAGAAATGCGGACAGTTGAAAAGCGTGCCATATCCGCACGTAGTGGCAAGGCGTGAATGATTTGACAATTGCTGTTGTGGTGGTTCCAATACGGCGTTAATTCAGAATTCCAACTTACGTGACTTCGATGACAGATAGAATCTCGGGTGGACCAATTACCGCGTTCGTGCGCGAGCATTTTCGGCACTTCAACGCCGCGGCGCTCGTTGATGCGGCAGATGCGTACCGCACACATCTTGATGCTGGTGGCAAGATGCTCGTTGCCATGGCCGGCGCCATGAGTACGGCGGAACTCGGCCGCTCATTGGCAGAAATGATCCGGCAGGATAAGGTCCACGCGATCAGCTGCACGGGTGCAAATCTGGAAGAAGACATCTTCAATCTGGTCGCGCATGATTTCTACGAGCGCGTTCCGCACTACCGCGACCTCACGCCTGCCGATGAACATGCGCTCCTCAGCCGGCATATGAATCGCGTCACCGACACATGCATCCCCGAAATGGAAGCCATGCGTCGCATCGAAAGCACGGTACTTGAGGAGTGGGTTGCTGCTGACCAGAAGAAGGAACGATTTTTCCCGCACGAGTTCATGTTCAAGATCCTTCGCAGCGGAAAGCTGAAGGGCGACTACCAGATCGATCCGAAGAATTCCTGGATGCTCGCCGCAATGGAAAAGAACA
Source organism: Gemmatimonadota bacterium (assembly GCA_003155795.1). Lineage (GTDB taxonomy): Bacteria > Gemmatimonadota > Gemmatimonadetes > Gemmatimonadales > Gemmatimonadaceae > Fen-1247. Next base: position 217,964 of record PMEM01000019.1, on the reverse strand, counting down.
TTCCGATGTTTGTGCCAGGCTGGGAAGATTCGACACTTGGCAACATGTACTCCGGGCACGTGATCACGGGCGATGTCAAGAATGTTCACACGGTTCGTACCGGTATCGAGTACATGATCGAACTCGCGGATTTCTATACGAATTTCACGAAGAATAAATCACTTGGATTCTTCCAGATTGGCGGTGGAATTGCGGGTGACTTCCCGATCTGCGTCGTCCCCATGCTGCATCAGGATCTGCAGCGACCAGAAGTGCCACTGTGGGGTTACTTCTGTCAGATCAGTGATTCGACGACCAGCTATGGATCCTACTCTGGTGCTGTCCCGAATGAAAAGATCACGTGGGGCAAACTCGGCATCGACACGCCGAAGTACATCGTCGAGAGCGATGCATCAATTGTCGCGCCGTTGATGTTCGCCATGATTCTGGGGAAGTAAGCCATGCAGCCGGTGGCGAGACTCTTCGTAATGCTTGGCAGCGTGAACGCAGCGCTTGCAGTGATACTCGGCGCGTTCGGTGCACATATGCTCAAGGCAAGAGTGTCGCCCGAGATGCTGAATGTGTATCAGGTCGGATCACACTATCATTTTTATCATGCGATAGGAATGCTGATCATCGGTCTTCTCGCCGCTCAGATACACAACGATGCCGCCGTCCAGCTTTCGGGCTTCCTGATGCTGGCCGGAATCGTACTGTTCTGCGGCAGCCTCTATCTGCTAGCAGTGACCGGCATTACGTGGCTCGGTGCGGTCGCGCCGCTCGGTGGGCTGGCGTTTATCGCGGCGTGGAGTGTGCTCGCGGTTGCAGCGCTTCGCGCAAAAACATCGATCGGGAGCTGACGGGACGAACAGCCCGTTAGCTGCGCGAGCGGCTGTCGAGTACCGCTTCCAATCGAGTCAGCAACTCGCCCTGAGCGGCGTTGATCTTACCGCGCGCACTCACAGTGGTGAACCACGCGCAGCGATCAACTTCAGGGAAGGTGATCTGCCGACCAGAGCCCCGCGGCCATTCGGTGGTCATCGTGTTGCTGACGATGCTGGCTGGATCTGCATCACCCTCCCACGCCCAGGCGTGCACAACCTTGCCTGCACGCTGCCGTATGCTTCCGAGGCTGATGTACGGCCCGCTGGGTGAGATGCCCGTTTCTTCCTTGAACTCGCGCAGTGCAGTAGCAAGAATCTCTTCTCCGGCTTCGACCCCACCCTTGGGGATCGTCCACGCGCCATCTTCCCGTTTCGCCCAGAACGGCCCACCAGGGTGGGCCAGAAGGAATTCCGGCTCACCCGATTCACCGCGACGGCGAAACATCAGAAGTCCGGCGCTGAGGTTGGGGCGCCGAGACGTATGGCTCATGGGTGGACGCTGGTGGAAGAGTGCGCAGGATCCCGAAGTATTGAATCCAAGTTAAGTGACATTCAGTTACTGTCTATACCTACGCCGGGGGACGACCTTTTGGTCCATCTCCTCTAACAGCGACCGGTGCGGGCGATTGCGTGTGCAGAACCGCAGCGGTCAGCGCGACGGGTAATCACGCGTTTGCGGGCGGAATTCCGGAGTTGTCTCCGTGCGATATTGCTCGCGAATCGGCTTCAGCGATGGCTTGCTGTGCCTGATTCCAGTCGATGATCGGCGCCACGTCGTTGTCGTCCAGTGCGAGTGACTTGAGGGCACGGCGGACTATGGCTTCGCCATCCGGGATTGCTCTGCCGAATTCAAGCTCGGCCTGCCGACACATCCGCTCCTCATCCGGCCGCTCGGCGGGATCTGACTGACCCAGCGCGTACACGTGCGCGTGCATTCCCTCGTGCACGATCGACGACGCGATCTGTGCCTCGGTGAACTCCGGATTCACGGTGAACGTGAGCTCGACCAGACACGTGCGCGAGTCGGGATAGAATGCAGCCCTGCATGGATATCGAACGACACGGATGCTCGAAAAATCCTGCGAGATCTGCGCGAATGTCTGGGGCTGGTATTGCTGGATCAAGCCGAGAGCGGTATCGAGTCGACGGAATACGGCCTCGGAGTCGATGTCCGCACGCGTGTTGGTGAGCGTGACTGGAATTCCGCGGAGCATACGCTTCTCCGTGGCCCAGCCCTGCAACGTGCGCATCGCGGAGATGCGCCAGCGGTCAAACAGGTCACTCAGCATCTTCCCTAAACTTCGTCGCCTGCGGCGTGGCTGTCCACCCTGAGTGCTCGAGTCAGGGCTGTCGCAGGCCGCAAAAGCAGACGCGCATCCGGCTTTGCCGGATGCGCGTCCTCACGCATGGATGCTGCGTGCTTGCGTCGAATATCCTGTGCGTTAGCGTCGGCGCAGCGTGAGCTTGTTCATGTAGTGTCCGATGATCATTCCGAACGCGACACCGACCGCGACGCCAATCGGCAGCTGATGTCCTCCAGCCCCAATGGTCGCGCCCATCATGCCTCCGATGATGATCCACCGCCCGCGATTGTCAATCTGGTTTGCGCGCATAGCTCGCTCCATGCAAAGGTCCGTCCTCCCCAAGGGCCCTGAGCCGGCCCGGCAATAGACGGTGGGGAACCGCTCCACGTCACGCGGGTCGCAACTTCAAACTTTAGTATCGGCCGACGGGCCGTAAACGGGTGGCAATGGTACGTCATTAAGTCGCAAATACACGCTCAGCTGGCCACGATGATGGATCATATGACTCAAAATGAAGGATCTGAGAACAGCGGCGCGTGGAAGGGTCCAGATGGTCTTTCCAGCGCGCCGCAACGACCATGGCTCCATCATGTCGGAGTCGGACGCGGCCTCAATTGCGGCCCGTGCGCGCTGAACGTTTTCATCAAACGTGCGAATGAGGTTCTCCGTTGTCTCAAACACCGGAGTGCTGGCGCCGTTGCTCCCACTGGGCGGGCTCACGTCGAGTTCATCCGCTTCCATCGTGATGAGGCCGAGGCGCGGAAGATTTCCGATGTGCGACGCCAGTTGCCCCATGTTCCATGACTTCACGTGCGGCGTCCACTCTGCACGATCATCAGGAACGCGCTCCAGCATGGTGCGGGTGGTAGCCATCTCCCGGTCGAACTCTGGCAGTACGGTTGCAGATATGGACATCGGCTCCCCCGGATAAGTTCGTTCGTGGCGGGCTATCCCTTACCAGCCGGCGAATCGAGTTTGAATACTGGAAGCTGCAGCCCCCAGAGGATCGCCGCTAGACGTAACCCGACAATTACCAGCATTCCGATCAGCGATGGAATGGGGCGCGCCGCACCAAGTCTCCCCAGCGCGAAGTATGTCGCCGTACCAGCGATAGCAGCTGTGGCGTAAAGGCTTCCTGGTCGTAGCACCAGCGGAATTTCGGCGCTCAACACGTCGCGAACCAATCCGCCGGCAGAGCCGGTAATGGTGCCGAGCACGATTCCACTCACAGCAGGCAGCCCGGAATGCTCTGCGATCTGCGCGCCGGTAATGCTGAACAGCGCGAGGCCCAACGCATCAGCCACCAGAAGCGCCGAGTGCGGCGGACGACGCCAGCGAGTATAGGCGACAGTCAGCAGCGCAGCTGCGGCAATTACCAGGATGTACCAGCCATTTGCGAGCCAGAAGATTGGCTGGCGCGCGAGCAGGACATCGCGAATCGTTCCGCCACCGATCGCCGTTGCCAGAGCAAGTACGATCACCCCAAGCAGATCCAGGTGCTTGCGTCCAGCGGCGAGCGCGCCGCTTACCGCAAAGACTGCCACGCCCACAAAATCCAGAACTGCGGGAAGAGTCATCGGTTTACGTTGGGTATGTCAGTTGCGAAATCGAAAGCACCGTTGACGCAGGCTCTCTCTCGTTAGATGCTGACTCGGTACTTGTCGCGGAGGATTTTGATGTGATGTGTCGCATGTCCCGCAATGATGAAGGCAAGCGCTCTGGCGCTGACCGGAACTCCGCTCGCGACTCCCATTCGCGGCCACGCATCGTCATTCAGCTCGGCCATCAGTGCAAGCGTCGAGGCACGTGTCGCACGGAATGAATCGACAAGTTTCGAAATCGGGATGCTGTCGAAATGTGCGGCCTTGACATACGGCTCCTGATCAAAGCCAGCGAGCGGGGTGGCGTCCGCGCGCGCGATTCGCAGCATGCGATACGCGAACACTCTCTCACCGTCCGTGATGTGGCCGACCACTTCCTTCACGCTCCACTTATCCGATGCGTAACGATGCAGCGCCGCTGCGTCATCAAGTGCGCGAAGCGAATCCAGCGCGTGTGCCTGAGAGGCGAGCAGCGCAGTAATGTCCTGATCCGCAATTGGTCCGATGTACGTGCCGTAGTACGGTGCGTACTCGGCGGTTTCAACGCGCAATGCTGCACTTGAAGACATGACAGAATATCCGGTGAGAGTTGCTACCGCAGAAAGCGATCGGCAAGCTGGACCAAACGGTCATCATTTGCTGCGATCGCGGTATCACGCAATCGTCGAACGTGCTCATCCAATTTACGCTCGCCCCAATAATATCCAGTGGCTACTTCAGCGCTCGCCGTTTCGCCGGCTCGCGCCGCTTCCAGCAGGGCCGCTGCTGCCGCGGCATCAAAGCCTGGATCGTCTCTTGGCGGCAGTGCGTAATCTCTTCGCGGAACAGAACCGCCTGCATCCTCATTTACGAATGCCCGGGACATGCCTGGCTAGTCCTTCAGGTAATAGTTCACGGTGGAGACCACGCGTACGGTCTTATCCACCTGACTTTCCTGAGTGATACCCTGAGCCTGATCTCGCGGCAGAATCTCGAAAACTCCCTGGCTGGCGGTCATGATCCCGCCGATGGAGCTCTTGGAGTCGCGGTCGGCTGACCGGCCGAGTTCAAATCCGCGACCGATCATTAACCCGCCGATCGCGATTCCGAGGCCAAGGATTATTGCCGCGGTCGTTGTTTGCTGAACTCTCATCAAGGCAGGTCTCCAGATTTTTCGATTCAGTCAATCCTGCGGGCCGCCGCAGGAATTATCGAGCGCGCCCCCTGTTCCCACCGGGCCGTTTGGGTTGGCCACCGGCCTTCGGCTGGTTAGTCCCGGGCACGCCCGGTCGGCTCGGCCGCGCCGGCCGCGTCGGCCGCGCCGGCCTGGCAGAACGTGCCGAACCGGCGGTTGCTCCCTGATTGCCCCGACGATCCGCCTTGGCCGTCGCACGTGCCCGATCTTCCGCCTTCTTCGCACGGATCGCTGCAATTCGCTCACCACGCGGCACCTCCAGCTTCTGCTCCGGCCGCGCATTGTAATCGAAATCCGGCACGGTCACGCGGGGCAGGCGCTTACCAACTGCCTTCTCAATGTTGCGAAGATCGCCTTCCTCGTCAGGTGCAACGAAAGTGAAAGCGTCCCCGGTTGCATCTGCACGTCCCGTTCGCCCCACCCGGTGGATGTAATCCTCCGGCACGAGCGGAACGTCAAAATTCACGACATGGCCGAGTTCTTCCACGTCTATGCCGCGAGCAGCGATGTCGGTCGCTACGAGAACCTTGAACGAGCCGGACTTGAAACCAGCCAGCGCGGCCGTGCGCTGCGTTTGCGATCTGTTGCCATGAATGCGGTCAGCCTTGACGCCATTCCGGACGAGATAATCCGCGAGGCGGTTGGCTCGGTGCTTGGTACGCGTGAATACCAGCGCCTGATTCATGTCACCGTGATTGAGCAGATTCAGAAACAGAGCAGCTTTCAGTTCCTGGGATACAGGGTACACCGCCTGAGTGATCGCCGTTGGTGGAGCGGAGTTGCGCTCGACGCGAATCGTCGCCGGATTCGTGAGCATTTCACGCGTCAACGTCGCGATCGGCCCCGGCATCGTCGCGCTGAAAAACAGCGTCTGCCGTTTCGCCGGAAGGAACCGCAGCAACTTTCTTATTTCCGGCAGGAATCCCATGTCAAGCATTCGGTCTGCCTCGTCGAGCACGAGGAATTCCAGCTTGTCGAGCTTGGCGTACGGGTGGCGCAGATGGTCGAGCAGGCGGCCCGGCGTCGCGACCAGAACGTCCACGCCGATCCGGAATGCATGCTCCTGCGGCGACATGCCGACCCCACCAAAGATCGCGGCGCTCGTTATCGGCGTGTGCACAGCGATCTCATTCAGGTGCTCCGCGATCTGAGCCGCGAGCTCGCGCGTCGGCGTTACGATGAGGGCGCGAGTCGTCCCGCGAGGCCTCGAAATGAGCTTGTGAAGGATTGGCAGCAGAAAAGCCGCTGTCTTGCCGCTACCGGTGGCCGCACAGGCAAGGACATCACGTCCTTCCATTGCGGGCGGTATCGAGTCGAGCTGGATAGGGGTCGGGCGAACAAAGCCCAGTTCCTTGAGCCCCTTCAGTAGGTTTGGATCAAGCTTGAAACTGCTAAATGACACGCGGAGTCCGTTTTTGAGGCAATCCTGAAAGTTAGCGGATCACGGAAAACGGTGCTAAAAGGCCTGCGGGCGTGTCTGATGGCGGTCTCTGGCACCGCCAAACTGGCAAATTGGCATCAGAAGCCCTTTGGGGTAACTTGAGGCATGACTACGGTGAGCCAATGAACACGCCCGAGGCGGAAACGCTGGCGAAAGTCGAAGTTCTGGCCGATCTCGAGGATGTAGTCCGCGATCTGATGATTTCGCACGAAGCCAAGCGGATACTCTGGTTCCCAAGCGAATTGCTCGACGCGCCACCGGATACTGACGCGGATAAGCACATCAAGGACCTTCGGCGCCGCGCCGAGGGGATCGAAACCCCTGCGCGCGTCGCGCTGGCGCTGAATCTCCTCACGGAAGAAGGGCTTCCACATTTCCACAGATTGCTGGCTACGTATCTCGGCGGCGACACGTTCTGGTCGAAATGGACCAACATGTGGACCGCCGAGGAAGATCGTCACGGTGCCGTACTCCACGATTATTCGCGCGACAGCCTTGTGCTGAACAACCCGGTAGTCGAGAAGATGCAGTACGAGTATCTCAAGGCCGGCTTCGAACCGTCCTGGGACAAGGATCCTTATCGCGTCTTCGTGTACACCACCTTGCAGGAACGCGCGACGCAGGTGAGCCATGCCAACACCGGAAAATTGGCCGGTACTCATGAGCACCTGATTGGCAGTGTCCTCGCGAACGTCGCGAAGGAAGAGGCTCGTCACTACGTGTTCTACCGCAACGTATTCAGCGAAGTGCTGGCGCGCGATCCGAACCGGGCTCTTGAGTCCGCAGCCGCAATCATGCCGTCGATCGATATGCCCGGTGTCAACATGCCGCATTTCCGGGAGATGGCGGACGTCATCCGGCGCGCCGGAATCTACAGCCCTCGCGATTATCTCAAGATCGTTGAGGAGCAGATCCGCTACTGGGCGATCGATGCAGTAGAAGGGTTGAACGAGATGGGTAGGAAGGCTCAGGAAAGGATCATGTCGATTCCCGCACGTCTCGAGCGTATCGCCGATGCCATGGAGACGCGCAGTCGCGCCAAGACTTTCGCATTTGACGTTGCATTCGACCGTGAATTCGAGATGGAGTAGTCGCAGATCGTTTTGCGACGGCTTTCTAGTGCTCTCGCACCACTACAATAGAATAGGGCCTTAACACGAGCGGCATATTCGGAGGAAGAGTCGACTTCCGGGCACCGCTGTTCGGTTTGGCGAATCCATGGTCGCCATTCGGATGCCACTCGTACTCCGCGCTCGACAATCGCCACACGTCAAGTGCAGCAGTCGGAGTACTGAGCCCGTGTAGATCCACCGTCCACTCCTGCGTCGGATCGCGGTTCACAATGAGAACGGCGATGCGATTGTCTGGTCGATGAACCGCGTACGCATTCACTGGCACGCTGCTCTCCGATGCGCTTTTAACGATTGTAGTCAGAATCGAGTGCGTGCCACCGCTCGAATCCGCCCACAGAGTCGTTAACATCCGAGCAGCCTGATACGTTGAGTTTGGCGCGATGATGTGACGGTCATCGTCGGCGACGAACAGAGTGTTATCGCCCCAGCTTTCACATTTCGAGTTGCGGTCGAGGGCGCTTGGCTCCGTTCCGTAGAAGAACGTCTCTGCGCCGCCACGCGCAAGAAATTCAGCAACAGCCAGTGTATTCAGGATTGCTCCCGCGCGATTCATTTCCGATTCATTTGAAAATGCGGAGTAGCCATATTCAGTCATCAGGAGCGGTACACTCGCTGGGACTCCGTCGCTCCTGAACTGCGCAACAATATCGTCGATCTGCGGAGCGACCTTTGCGAGTTGCGGAGCCGTAGGTGTGCAAGCCCTGTCGAACGGATAGAATTCAAACGAAACGAACGCCAGGTCGCGAGAGTGCCCGAGCGCAGTCAGCGCATCGAGAAAATGACCGAACCACGATCGTTCGTCCGTGCTGTTCTCCTTCCACGACATCATCATCTTGGTTTGACCATCCTGTAGTGATGGTCCGCCAAGCGTAATCGTCGGATCGACAGAACGCAGCGAATCGGCCACCTGTACGTAGAGTGCAGCGAAGTCAGCTGGCGAGACGAACTGGCCATCGGGCTCCTCACCCAACTCGACTCCTGGAACCGCATACTTGTGGTGTCGAATGTAGCGCAGCAGAGCCGCGGCGTTCCCAGGCGTGTCGTACAACACTCCGACAGGCGTCAGCATCGGCAAGCCGCGCGTGATACCACTCGCAAACATCGCGTCGATACCAGGCTGTTCGGTGTCGTCATCGCGATCTGCCGCGCGATGCCACGGATCTGTGCTCGAGGCGTATGTTCGTGTCTGCCGATCGCCGCGCGGAGAGTGCCGGGAGATGTCGTGGAACGATCCGTTGATCATTTGGCCAATCGACAACTCACGAATTGCGAATCCGAGTGAATCGCGCGGATCACGTGCGCCGCGAATCGCGCTGTGAGAACTGCTGAGTAGCAGGATCCGGATCCAGCGGGCGCGAATCGGCGTTGCAGCGAGTTGAAGCATCGCATTGCCGCCGCCTGCCGCCGCACTGGAATTGACGACGCCGGAAGCGAAGTTCACCCATCCGGCTCCTGTCTGATCATCGTCGGGGCCCTTCGGTTGTTCGTCCTCATTCGCGGGCCAGTACTGTACGTGATACTGCGTCGCGAAAGGCGCTCCCCACCTTATGTCGATGGCGTTTACACCGACAATACTATCCATATCTACAACCACCCACTGTGGGTGGCTTGTCGCGCTGTCGTGCGTGAATCGGGCGTCGAGATACGGATTGCTCTTCCAGTACGACACTGTGTCGCCGTCGGTGAGCCGCGAATATCCGTCGCCGTTACCCTGATCGATGGTGTTCCCGCGTCTCGGCAATTTGTATCCGTACGAAACACGAATTGGCATTGGCGACGTGGATTCCGATGTCCAGTAACCCCGTTGATGGGCCTCATCACTCCACCGACCACGTGGATTCCAGTGCCATGCTTCCATCCCCAGCTCCGTCCGCAGACGGTAGGAGATCCGGTGGAAGTTCGCCGACTTCATTGCCGCAACGTTGGCGTGCGTGAGAATCCTGCTTGTCGATCCGGCCGCATGTCCGTCGATCGTGGACCCCAGAGCGTGCAGCGGGTCAAAAGAACCGATTGACTCGTTTCTGTTAACGCTGATTACGAGTTGCCTGCCCTGCGCGGTCAGGCCGACCGAGGCGAACGTCGCAATGACTGCGGCCGTTGCGAGTCGCCGAACAATATCCTTTATGAACATCCCTCGACCCATTCGACCTCGGGCGTTCGCCCAGCACGGTACTTCGTGACGCGCCCGCTGTCCGTCTCGAACACAAGTGCGAATCCAGTGTCGGTCGGAGGAATGGGATTCACGATCAGATAATGGCCGCTCGGATCGTACTTGTGTGGTTGTACCACGACTCGCGAACCGTACAGATCCTTCACACGCGATTCAGGATCTCCGACTCGCGCCCCAAGACCAGTCGCGATCGAAGCAGAATCGATCTCGAGTCGTGCAACATTACCCCGGACAACCATGATGCGCATGCCAGCGGGCTGGTTGTCGAACTTCACGTACGCGCAAGCCGTGTCCAGTCCGACCATCGATGGCACCGGCGATCCGAGCGCAGTCGCTGCGTCGCGTACCGTCATCCCGACGCGGAGTGAACCATAGCCTGTAGCAGTCACCGTCAATCCAGTTCTGACCGTCGCGCTGTCAGCGACCGTCATTGGTGGCGATGTGGTATCGCTGGATGCGGCGCCCGATGATGCAGGTCGCGTGCAGCCAGTGGCCAGCAGAAGCAGGCACACTCCCGTAAAGAGCAGTTGTTTTTGGCGCATCTGGATACCCTCTGATTGTGAGCGACGCCCGAATTCTCTAGGTGAGCCTTCGTGGCGCGTCATCTGTACGAGACGGTAGCACGGCAGTGCTTGCGAGTCGCGCGGGCGCCGCCCTGATCTCCACAGATGCAAAGACCGAGCGACCAGTGATCCGGATTACCTGCTCGTCCGGAACGGCGTATCCAGAAATGTGGGGAACCTTGCAATCGAAATTTCCCAGAAAAGTGTTGCCACCACTTTCGACGCGAACGCCGAGCGGGACAGTCAGTTCGACATTCCCGAAGACCGCGGAGATTTCGATTTCGGTGAGACCGGGTGAGAACGTCGCCGCGCTGATATCCAGCTCGACATTACCGAGGACGCTCACGATTTTGAGCTGTCGCGGCACCGGCATCACGCCGTTCTGTTCGTTGTTGCTCAGGATCGCGGCGATCCGCCCGTATTCGGGGACCGCCAATTCTGAATGCGACTGGACCAGATCGCCGATGAGAGAATCCAGCTCCTGCGGCGTCTTTGCCTGATAGCACGCAGCGACACGACGCTCGAACTCGTCCATGTCCAGATCGCCGTTCGCGAACCGCACCTGCAGAAGTTCGACGACGCGCTCACGAGCCTTGACTGGCACGCTGGCGCCTGGGGCGGGTGCTGAGATGCTTGTCGGGGGCGGAAGGGGTGAGCCAGTCATTGTTCGTCGGTGAAGATACTTATCCGTCATTCCCGCGAAAGCGGGAATCCATTTAAGAATATTGAGGTGGCGGCATGAACCGTTGGTCAGACCGATCAGCCAAGCCCGATTGCGCAGGGTCCAGTCGCTGGATACCTTCCCGATATACCCGTTCGCCCGACCCCCCGGCCGGGCGTTTATCATTTTACCTGCTGAATCCGGAAATGGCTGCAGAGTCCCCGATGATCGAAGAACTCAAAATCAAGCTCGGTGCGGAGGTCGAAAAGCTCCAGCACGAGCTCAACGTCGTTCTGCCGAACGAGATTCGTAAAGCCGTCGAGCTGGGCGATCTGCGCGAGAATTCGGAGTACAAGGCGGCACTGGAGCGGCAGCAATTCGTTCAGGCTCGCTTGGGACAGCTCCGCATGCGGCTTTCCAAGCTCTCGCAGATTGACGTAGCCCAGATCGCGCGCGACGCTGTGGGACTCGGCTCCGAAGTAACCGTCGAAGACACGACGACCGGAAAGACCGAGGTGTACAGCCTCGTGTTCGGAGATGTCGATTTTGAAGAAGGCCATGTCTCAATGTCGTCGCCTATCGGGAGAGCGCTTGTGGGCCGCAAACTGGGTGAGACCATCATTCTCCGCCTGCCTGCCTCAGTTCGACACTTGAAGCTCATTCGCGTCAAGACCATCCACGACGTCTGAGGGATTACGATCGGCGCCGGACTCGCGAAACCTCCGACGCTGCAGGTCAGCAGCCCGGTGCCCCGCGACGTATTGGGGTCGTGAAAATCCTTATCGCACCCTAATGATTGAGAGGTGCTAGTGCGCGGCGTTCCCATTCACTGGATTTTGAGCGTAGCCGTCCTGATGCCCGTTGGAGCGTGTGGCTTACGTTCTTCTGGCGTAACTGCGGAGCGAAACTCAATTGTCTCTACCGCGGGCGCAACCGTGCTCAAGCTGGACGTCGGCAGCGGATATCTACGGGTCCGGGGGGAGCAAGGAACGGATAAGATCACGATTCTGGGCGTCGGTCGCGCTGCGACTCAAGAGGCATTGGCTGCTGTCACGCTGACGACGAGTCGGTTGGGCGATACGGTGGTCGTCGTCTGCAACATTCCGGCGCCGCAAAGAGGTGCATCCGGTCAGACGCCATCACTGGATGTGGACCTGGAAATTCCCAGCAGTCTGTCGCTGATCGTGGTGGACAGCACGGGCGAATCGGTTTTTCGGCACATTGGTCCGATCAGTATTGTCCACGGCGCAGGAAGTTTGAGCATCGGCGATGTCGCGGGAAGCGTGGATGTCATCGACGGCACAGGCGATATGGTGATTTCAAGTGTGCGCGGAAGCGTACACATAATAGATGGATCGGGCGGAATCTCTCTCTCTCATGTCAGCGGCTCGGTATCGATTCCTCGGGCTGGCAACGGAGAACTCCAGCTGGAGGATATCTCAGGTGACGTCACAATCGGCGCCAAGCGCTCTGGAGAGGTGGTGGCGCGCGGCGTGGGCGGCAATTTCTCGATTACGGCCAACGGCAATGGCTCGATCGAGTACCGTGACGTTCGTGGCCGAGTAGCAGTCCCTGTAGCGGAACAACACTGATATGACGCGGCCGGTCGGTTGCCGGTATCTCTTCGTGATTGCTGACCTCCGTGCCGAACCTTAGCTTGACCGAGCCATGAATATTTCCATGGGTATCCGTCGCATCACGAGCATCGCCGGCGCCGCAGTAGTTGCCGGCGCTCTGTTCGCTGCGTCGGCGAGTGCCCAGGTCGTGACGGTCGTGCATCCCCGAGCTGCTCCAATAGCCAAGCCATTCGCCAGGCTCAGTCAATCGATTCACGAGCTGCAGGACTCGATCGTGTCGCTCTCGCGAGCTCAACTCGGTGTGAAGTACAAGCGTGGAGCTGAATCACCAAAGAAGGGCTTTGACTGCAGCGGACTTGTCCAGTACGTCATGGCAGCCTTCGGTGCGGAATTGCCTCGAACGGCCCGAGAGCAAGCGATGGTCGGTGAGAAGATTGATCGCGATATCGCGTCGCTCAAGCCCGGCGACCTCCTCACCTTTGGTCGCGGCAAGCGGATCTCACACATCGGGATTTATATTGGGGACGGACGTTACGTCCACGCCCCGACGACCGGCAAGCAAGTCAAGGTCGAGACCCTTGCAAACACCAAGGCAAGTTGGTGGAAAGGTGCAAGGCGGGTGTTCGCCTTCGACGACTCCTCCGACCCCGACTCGCTGGTCAACTAGACCATCGGCCGCCTGACGGGCGGCCTTTTTTGCGTCCCGAGTCCTCGGTAATGATGCCGATTGGACTTGTCGGGTATCAGGCTTACATGAGTTGCCGACGCGCGATGCATGGATGAAGCGCTCACAGTCGCGCGCAGCATTCGTCCCGAGGCGATTCTGGTTGGCGCTTCGCTGCTGCACGACGCCAACAGTGAGAAAACCGCCGTGCTGCACGCAGCTCTACCAGACAGCTGCATTTTTGTTGTTGCAGGAGATGGAGAAATAAGTCTCGTCCTGGCGAAAGCTCGGCGCTTCATCGACCGCCGCGCTGACGCGTTATGTGATCGAGTCAGGGATGCGCGATACCGCAACGCCAGACGCCGGTACCTGAGACTTCGTACCGTAGGCGGTGAAGCATCTACGGCATGTAACGTGCGCTGGCAAGCAACAGATCGGTGCACCGTTCCCACCTTGTTGCTGGAGCCTGAAACATGCGCGTTTTCGAACTAATGAGCCCCGACGTTGTCAGCGTGGCTTCGTCAGATGCGGCGAGCGTCGCGTGGACACGTATGCGGCGACGCGGGATCCATCACCTGGTGGTGCTCGACGGGTCGCGCGTTGTAGGCATTCTCTCGGAACGCGACTTGGGTGGCGCGTCTGGCGCTCGCACACGAAAGGACCGCGTCGTACGGGAATTGATGACGCCTCGCGTTGAATCAATTGAATCTGACACGTCAGTAGATGATGCCGCGGCGATGATGCGCGCGCGACTGATCGGTTCGCTGCCCGTGATGGATGGCGACGATCTTGTGGGCATTATCACCGCAACCGACGTGTTCGAGGCACTTCGCCATGTTAGCGCGAGTGATCTTCCACGCCCAACTACACGATCGGCTGAGGCACTTCGCCACGCCGACGTCAGCGATCTACCACGCCCGAGTACACGATCGTCAGAGAGTGCTACGCGTGGTGCTTTCGCATCCGAAGTGCCGCGGCCTGCAAAACGGAAAGCAGGGCGCACAACAGCCACACAAGTTCCGGCCAACATCCGCGTTGCAGGTATCGAAGTGTCCGACGAAGAACGCGACTATATCCGCAAACGGCTCGGAATGAAGCTGGGCAAGTTCGCTCTCGCCATAGAACGCGTCACCGTTCGAATCCGCGACATAAATGGTACGCGTGGCGGCGTCGACAAGGTATGCAATATCAAGGTCGTCCTGAGCGATTTGCCGAGCGTTGTCTTCGAGAGCCGTTCGGCTTCGCTCAGAATTGCTGTCAACGCCGCTCTTTCAGGAGTTGAGCATTCCGTCAGTCGTTCGCTTGATAAGCGGCGGTCAAAACCGCGGAAGGGCGTCGATGTCCGGAAGGATCGTCATTGACGAAACCGCGTGTGGAATTGCGCGGGCTCTGCGTAGTCCCGCGTGCGTTGAATGCGGCGCCGGCGCGGATAGCAAAGCCCAACTCGGTAGCAGAACACCAGGTATCCACCTAACTTCAAGCCATGCCGAGCTTTGGAAATGGGCGCCGAGTTGCGATTGTGGCGGGAGTCAGGACTCCCTTCACGCGAGCCGGTACCCTGTTCAAGCGGTTATCGGCAATCGAACTCGGAAAGCTCTGTGTCGCCGAGCTGCTCGAACGAGCCAACCTGAGCGGTAACGAGGTGGAGGCACTCATCTTTGGAACAGTCGTTCCAAACGTATTGGCGCCAAATATCGCGCGTGAGGTTTCACTCATGCCCGTGCTTCCCAAATCCGTTCAGGCCTACAGCGTCAGCCGCGCTTGCGCATCCTCGAATCAGGCTATCACCGATGCGGCTGACCAGATCACGCTCGGTCACAACAACGTGATCATCGCCGGCGGTGCGGAATCGTTGTCGAACATTCCGATCCTGCACTCCCGCGGATTCGCCGACGCGCTTGTTGCTGCGTCGCGCGCGAAGTCGCTGACTGGGCGGATAAGCGCACTTGCCAGGATTCGCCCTCGCGACCTGGTCCCGATTACCCCCGCCATCGCCGAGGCAACGACCGGCGAGACGATGGGAGACAGCGCCGAGAAGATGGCGAAGCTGAATAGCATCAGACGCGAGGACCAGGATCATTTTGCCCTGCGTTCGCACAGGCTCGCTGCCGCCGGTACCGCAGATGGGCGGATTCCGGCCGAGATAGTTCCTGTTGCCGTTCCACCGAGCTACGATACTGTGATTCAGGTGGACAATGGCGTGCGCGAAGATACGTCGTACGAGAAACTTGCCGCGTTGAAGCCAGTATTCGACAGGCGCTACGGTAGCGTGACAGCGGGTAACTCGTCGCCGCTCACAGATGGCGGCGCGTGTGTGCTGATGATGAGTGAAGACCGCGCTCGCTCGATGGGCTACGCACCGCTCGGTTATATAAGGTCGTATGCATATTCTGCGATTGATCCTGGAGAGCAGCTTCTGATGGGACCGGTTCTCGCGGCCCCGGTTGCGCTTGAGCGAGCTGGACTCAAGCTCGACGATATGGGTCTGGTGGAGATGCACGAGGCATTCGCGGCGCAGGTCCTGAGCAATCTCAAGGGATTCGAGTCCCTGGAATGGGCGAGACGCGCGGGATTCGAACGGCCGGTTGGCGAGGTCGATCGCGCGCGGCTGAATGTAATGGGCGGATCAATCGCGCTCGGCCATCCGTTCGGCGCTACGGGCGCGCGAATCACGACGACGCTGCTCAACGAAATGGCACGACGCGATACGCAGTACGGGCTGATGACAGTGTGTGCAGCCGGCGGGCTCGGTTTCGCGATGGTGCTGGAGCGGGACGTATGACGGGCGTCGCACCTGACAGCACAATGATCCGCACGCCTGACGGCGCGCCTGTTACGATGGACGTGGAAGGCGGCGTTGCGATCCTGACGATCGATCTTGTGAATGAGCCCGTCAACATCATCACGCGTGCGGTTCGCGAATCGTTGATGGAGTTGTTCGATCGCATAGATCGTGACGAATCGATCAAGGGTGCGGTGCTGATCAGCGGCAAGCCGGACACATTTCTGGCTGGCGCTGATATCGAGGAGTTTACGCAGCTCCGCGATGTAGAAGACGCAACGCGTCTCAGTCGCGATGGCCAGGCGCTGGTCGAGAATCTTGAGAAAGCACGCGTGCCGTTTGTCGCGGCGATCCACGGCGCATGCATGGGCGGCGGCCTCGAATCCGCATTGGCGTGCCGCTGGCGAATTGCGAGTAACGATCCGAAAACGATTCTCGCTCTTCCCGAAGTTCAGCTCGGTATCATCCCCGGTGCAGGCGGTACGCAGCGACTTCCGCGGCTGATCGGTGTGCGCGCCGCGCTCGACATGATTCTTACGAGCAAGAACGTGCGCGCGAAGAAAGCACTCCAGATCGGACTCGTAGATGAGATGGTTCATCCAGCGATACTTCGACGGATCGCGATTGATCGCGCGCTGGCACTTGGTGAGGGAAGGCTCAAGCGGACGGCGCGTTCAGGCGGCGCAAGCGGTCTGCTGCTCGATTCCAATCCGATCGGCCGACGTGTCGTATTCAAGAAGGCGCGCGAGGAGACGGAAAAGAAGACGCACGGAAATTTCCCTGCGCCTCTCGCCGCGATCCAGGCCGTCGAGACCGGGATGACGCACGGCATGCCGGCCGGATTGCGTGAGGAATCCCGGCTATTCGGAGAGATGGCGGTTACGGATGTATCGAAGCAGTTGATATTCCTGTTCTTCGCGACGACAGCATTGAAGAAGGACAATGGCCTGCTACCCGGCCACACTGCGATGCCGGTCGCGATCGAGAAGCTCGGCATCATCGGTTCCGGTTTCATGGGCGCGGGCATCGCGGGCGTTGCGATCCAGAAGGGGACCATCGTTCGCATGAAGGATTCGGACTGGTCTCGCATTGGAAAGGGCCTGAGTGCGATAAGCAGTGTTGTGAAGGAACGGCTTACGAAGCATCAGATTACGCGGGTCCAGTATGCTGACACGATGTCGCTTGTTACAGGGACGATCGACTACAGCGGCTTCGCGAGTGCCGATCTTGTGATCGAAGCGGTGTTCGAAGATCTCGATGTGAAGCATGCGGTACTTCGTGAAGTCGAGGAAGTGGTAAAGCCACAGGCGATCTTCGCGACCAACACAAGTACCATCCCGGTAACACGTATTGCCGAGGTCTCGCGCCGGCCTGAGCGCGTGCTCGGCATGCACTTCTTTTCCCCGGTCAACAAGATGCCGTTGCTCGAGGTGATTGTTACGCCTCGTACATCGGACGCTGTTACCGCAACCGCAGTTTCGTACGGCAAGAAACTTGGCAAGACGGTGATTGTAGTGAACGATGCGCCGGGATTCTACGTGAACCGGATTCTCACGCCGTATATAGGCGAGGCTGGCCGACTCCTCGATGAGGGCGTCACGATCGAGGCAATCGACAAGGCTCTGGTTGATTTCGGCTTTCCGGTTGGACCGGTCACTCTGGTCGATGAAGTGGGCCTCGACATTGCGGGCGAGGTCGGGCACATCATGTTCGAGGAATACGGTGAACGATTCGAGCAGCCGCGGGCCCTTCGCAGCGTGATCGATGCGGGACGGTTTGGTCGCAAATCGCGCAAGGGATTCTACGTATATGATGAAGCAGGGCGGAAGGGAGGGGTGGATAGCACCGTTTACGAGATCTTCGCACCCGGCCGCCAGACAGCCGATCTCGCGGAGGAGGAGATTCAGCGTCGCACTGTGTTCGCAATGCTGAATGAGGCCGCCCGGTGTCTCGAGGACGAGATAATTCGTTCTCCACGTGACGGCGACGTCGGTGCGGTATTCGGAATCGGCTTCCCGCCGTTTCGGGGTGGGCCGTTCCGATACATGGATAATCTGGGACTGGATGCGCTCCTGCAACAACTGGACGATCTGAACGTAAGGTTTCCAGGGAGGTTCGAAGCGGCACCTATTCTCCTTCAGATGGCCCGTTCGAGCGCGCGTTTCTATCCGTAAAACCCAACCCACTTCCAGAGTCATGACACAGACGAGTACACGTGTACTGCGTGGGATCGCGGCCACTACCGCTGTCTCGGTCATCGCTGCGTGCGCCGCGCGAATCGATCCATCACGTCCGAATTTTCCGATGCCGGAGACTACTGCAGAGGCGACCAACTACAACCAGACATCGACGTACGCCGATGTGATAGCGTTCATGAATGGACTTCGCTCCCGGAACGCTCCGATCGCCTTTGGCGTCATCGGCAAGACGACGGAAGGTCGCGACATACCATACATGATATTGTCGAGACCGATGGTCACGACGCCCGAGCAGGCACGTGCGCTTGGGCGGCCGGTCGTGTACGTAAATGCCAACATCCACGCGGGCGAGGTGGAGGGTAAGGAGGCTTTACTCGCGCTGGTCCGCGATCTGACGTATCAACACGGCCCAAACGTGCTCGATTCGCTTGTCCTCATTGCAGTCCCCATCTACAACGCGGACGGCAATGAAAAATTCAAGGATGAGGCGACAAACAGGGGCGAGCAGAATGGACCGGCGCTCGTGGGTCAACGGCCGAACGGGCAGGGTCTGGATCTGAATCGCGACTACGTCAAGGCAGAGGCACCGGAAACACGCGCGGCGCTCGCAATGTTCGATAAGTGGGATCCGGACGTGTATGTTGACCTGCACACGACAGACGGGAGTCTGCACGGGTTTGCGCTCACGTATTCTCCGTCGCTGAATCCCGCGTCTTACGCGCCAGGATTCGCGGGAACTCTCACCAGAGACACCATACTCCCGGAAATCCGCGCACACATGCGCACCCGCGGGTACGAGGTATTCGACTATGGAAATTTTGGTTCGGGATATGGCCGCGAGGACCTGACTGACACAGTGAAGAAGAGTTGGCGTACGTATGAACACCTGCCGCGATACGGCACCAACTATTATGGCATGCGTGGTCGTATTTCCATCCTCAGCGAAGCATACTCCCACGATCCATTCAAGCGCCGCGTTGCATCCACATATGCGTTCGTCCAGGAGATTCTTTCCGCCACAGCCCGGCACGCCGCCGAGATCGAGCAGATACGATCGACCGCCGAAAACGTTCAGGAACCCGAAGTTCCAATTCGGTCACAGATGACGACCAAGCCATTCGATGCTCCAATTCCATTCGAGGTGCTGCAACGAACTGGCGACTCGACGCGCACGCAGGCTGGATTGCCGAAAGGCATTCGTCGCACCGGCCGCTTCATAACGCAGGTGATGCCGGTGTACGATCGCTTCGAACCGACGTTATTGATCGAGAAGCCCGATGCGTACATACTGCCCAACGAGCCCAGGATCACCGCGCTACTTCAGTTGCACGGACTGACTGTCACGCCGTTCCTTCCGGAGTCCTCTACGGGCCGCGTTTCCACGTTCACGGTGGATTCTGTCATCACTTCGCCGCGTGCCTTCCAGGGACATAAGGAAACTCGACTCACGGGTACGTGGAGCGCACCATCTGCGTCAAAAATGCCGTCTGGAAATCCGAACGGCTACGTCATCGTCGCTGCGACGGGTCGCTTTGGTCCGTTGGCTGCATATTTACTTGAGCCTCAGTCGGACGACGGGCTCGTCGATTGGAATTTCCTCGACTCCGACATAAAGTCGGGCGCACCATTTCCAGTAACTCGCTTTTACAAGTAACATGATTCGTAACGCACTGTTGTATCTGTCCAATCAGCCGCGAGTATTCAAGTTCGTCAAAACCAACCGGCTCGCCAAGGGATTTGCATCCCGATTCGTTGCCGGCGAAACCCTTGACACCGCCGTGCCTGCAGTTCGCGAGCTGAATCGACGCGGAATCACTGCATCGCTCGATCTGCTGGGTGAGAGCGTTCACAACGAAGCAGAAGCGCGCGCCGCATGCGTCGAATATCTCAAGATTCTGGACCGTATCGCGCGCGAGAAACTCGACGCGAATGTGAGCGTGAAGCTCACGGCCATGGGGCTCGATGTATCCGAAGAATTGTGCGTCTCGATCATGTACGACGTGCTCGAACGCGCACGCAAGTACGAAAGCTTTGTCCGGCTGGACATGGAAGCCAGCGGATACGCGCAGAAGACGCTCGAGCTTTTCGAGAACCGGTTGTATCCGGAGTTTCGCGGAACTGTCGGCGTCGTGCTTCAGGCCTATCTGTACCGCACACAGACAGATGTCGAGCACATGAACACCCTCGGTGTGCGTGTTCGCATTTGCAAGGGCGCGTACAAGGAACCAGCGGCAGTCGCGTTCCCTGAGAAGAAGGACGTTGACGCCAATTACGTCAAGTGCATGCAGGAGTTGATGTTGAATGGCAATTATCCGGGCATTGCCACGCACGATGAGGCAATTATCGAGACCGTCAAGGCATTTGCTCGCGAGAACGACATCAAGCCCGAACAGTTCGAGTTCCAGATGCTGTACGGCGTACGTCGCGACCTGCAGGAGAAGATCGTGAAGGAAGGCTGGCGGATGCGGTGCTACGTCCCATTCGGCACGCAGTGGTATCCGTACCTCATGCGACGCCTGGCCGAGCGGCCGGCGAACGTTGCGTTCATGACGGGCAACATTATCAAGGAGATGGTGCGCGGCCGACGTTGAGCCACCACCACGACCTGCATGGGCCGATTCCTTCCCGCCAATCACGATGCTGGCGACGCCAACACCATTGGTGGATATCGTGCGGTGCATGCACGTCCCGCTGCCTTCGAGGGAAAGGACGGCGCTTCCTACACCGTCGAACTCGTTGCCGATGAAGTGCGTGATCCGCGCGGCCGTTTTGGCGCGTACCTGCTTTTCGTTCGGTGGCGCATGGGGGACCCGGTAGCTTCGGGCCATCTCGAAACAGACTATATCGCATTCGGTGAATCCGAAGCGGACGCCCTTGCGTCACTCGGCGCGACCCTTCTCAACGACGTGAAGCGCGCGCTCGATGAACTGATTACGCAAGCGGACACGCCTGCTCGCCCCTGGTACGACGTCATGCGGGATTCGTGACGCGAATTCCCCGCAAATTGGAAGAAACCGCTGACGGCCCGCTTCACTCGGGCCGCGTTCTTTCCGGGACCGGCGGAGTCTGGCAGGTACGCAACGATCGTGGAGAGATTCGCGGCGCGTCACTTCGGGGACGACTCAAGCTGGTGAGTGATTCGGGCGTCAAGCTCTCGGTCGGTGACAACGTGAAGTTGATCGAGGGGGAACGCGGTGATGGCTGGATGATCACCGAGATCGATCCGCGTTCCACGCAGCTCGCGCGTCGCGAGCCGGGTGGTCGCGCCGGCGAACGCGTCGTCGTTGCCAATCTTGATCAGGTCGTCGTTGTATTCGCAGCCGCCAATCCCGAGCCGCATCCGCGAATGCTGGACCGATTTCTCGTGATCGCAGAAGCGAATTCCCTCGCGTCGCGCATCGTGATCAACAAGTCGGAACTCGCGCCGGAGCAGGCTACGCATGCACGTTTCGCGGACTATGAGGCCGCTGGCTATCCCGTGCACTTCACGAGTGTGGTGAACGGGATGGGACTGGATCAGCTGCACGTCGCGTTCGATGGGAAGACGAGTGCCCTCAGCGGTCCGTCCGGCGTGGGCAAATCATCGCTCATGAATGTTCTTTATCCCGGGCTCAATCTGCGAGTTGGTGAGATCAGCGAGTCAGTGAACAAGGGGAGGCACACGACAGTCGGTGCCGTGATGCACCCATTGCCCGGCGGCGGCTATGTCGCCGACACGCCCGGCTTGCGCGAGGTGGGTGTCTGGGGCCTGAAGCCGGTTGATCTGCCGGACTGTTTTCCTGAGTTCCGGCCATTCATCCACGCTTGCAGATTCGGCAACTGTTCGCACCTGTCAGAACCTGGCTGCGCCGTGATAGCCGCGGTTGCAGCCGGATCGGTCAGCACAGCCAGGTATGACAGTTACTCACGGTTGAGAATCGAGCTTGCGGAAACCGAGAAGCGCTGGAGCAAGCGGACCCTCTGATCAGTTCTCGCCGCGCCTGGTCTCCCACCCCTTTTGCGCGGCCTTGCTGCGTTCCGCGTGACTCTCTGCGTGACCGCCCTTCCGCTCTGGCGCGTGGTTCTCGGCGCGACCGCGACCGGACCCGGATTTTTTCCCGCCGTGGGTTACAGCGTTTTCCGTTGCCCATGCGCGCCGCTCCGCTTCCTTTTCCGGTACCCCGCGGTCTTCGTAACCCTCTTCGATGTGCTCTGCCTGTCGCTTCTGCTTGTCCGTGTAAGCGGACTTGTCGCCTCTCGGCATGACGTCCTCCTGTCGGATTGAGGTTGCCCTGCAAGCACATGTTTGCAAAGGGTATGCCTCCGCCGAACGGCCTCGCGAATCACTCGGGACCCGCTCGCAAGCCGCTCAATGGGCGTTTACTCAACCTTGACGACACTCGTGCTGCGAGTGATGAAGAGCAGCGTGATCGCGGCTGATATGACGAGGGTCATGCTGTCTGACAGAAGATGACCGCGCCATGGCGCGGTTTGCGCCGCATGAATCAGATGGCTGACGAAAAGCTTGTGCGCCCCCACGTCCAGAGCACCGGCGAGTGCGCCGGACATCGCCACGCCGACCGCGAGCATCCCACGACCCGTCAACCGACCGCGACCGCGTCCGGAAACCAAAAGGGCTAGCCAGCAGGCCAGGGCGGCGACTACCGTGCGTTCGGCGAGTTGCACCGCCGAATTGACCCAGACGCCGCGCATTATCGCTGACCCCATCATTCGGCGAAGCATCAAATTGGTCGGGATAAATCCCATGGCGACTGTCACAATTGCGTACGCGAGTGCGAAGACGGCGATAGTCGCCGAAACCCGGATTGCTTTGCGTGCGCCGGAGGAATAGAGATGGCCCCTGGAATCGTCTTTGTTCATGGTGCTGATATGACTCGGAAGACCAGCAATCGGTCACCAGACGCCAAAAAGGCGGCGGCTACTCCTTCGAGCCGATTTCCACGAGGCGTTTCGTCAGAAAGACGAGACCGGCCATCTGTCCCCATTCCGAGACGATGTTGCCGACAACCTGCCCCCACTTGCCATCCGGGCTCATGTGCAGGTAAAGAGCTGTCCAACCGAGCCCGGTAATAATTATGAAGAGAAGAAGCGAATGTTCGTGCACAAATTCGTGAATCGGATTCCGCTTGTGTCCACGCACGGGCTTGCTCTCGTCCGACCCTACCTCGTAAAACACCTTCGTGCCCAGGATGATGACGACCGAACCACTCCAGTCGGCGATCGCGTTCCCGAAGAATGCGCCGAGGTGCGACCGCGGGCCGAGAATGATGTAACCTGCGATCCAGACCAGGAGTAGCGTGATCGCAACGATAGTCAGAGAGTGCTTTATCAGCCACGCCGGTTGTTGCTTTTTGCTTCGAGGCATAGCTGGTTCAATGTGGGAGTTGTCATCCCGCCGACGGTCGGGATCCAGCAGTCATCCCGCCGAAGGTCGGGATCCAGCAGTCGTCCCGCCCAAGGTCGGGATCCAGTAAACAACGCCAGATTCATGCCCGCAACAGAAGCGTGATGTGATGCGTGAATCCGAGCCAGGCGCTATGCGGGTCGCGCGATTGTTGGATGCGCCGAGAGTTCGTTGGCGAGAGCCGCGGTTGTGCGCGGGTCGTCCGGTGTAGTGGTGAAGGGCACCGAAATTACCGGAACAGTCAGCAGCAGTTCCTTGAGAAGCGCCACGTTGGTGCGTTCAGCTGTCCCGCCACGTTCGCGAGTGAGAGTGGTGAGGATGACGGCTCGCGTCCTCAGTCCTTGCGCCTGCGCTATCTGGAATGTCGTGAGAACCTGGTTCACAGTCCCGCCCCGATTCGGGGCGACAATAACGATATCCAATCCCCAGCGCGCGAATAGCGTTGCGAAGTTTTCAGTTTCCGTGATTGGCGCGAGCAGGCCGCCTGAATCCTCGATGACGATTGCGTCGCTCAGTGTGCAGAGCTCGGCGAACGCACGATCGAGTATGCCAGTGTCAATCGGAGTGTGTGCTCTCCGTGCTGCGACGAGCGGTGCGGCAGTGCCTTCAAAAGCATACGGCTGAACGAGCTGCGCGGGGTATGGTATGCGGCAGGCAGCCTGCAGGCGTTTGATGTCATCAGCGCCGCTCTTCCCGATCGGCTTCATCGGCGCGACGCGGGCACCAGCGTCACGCATCGCGACGATTATGGCCGATGCTACGACGGTTTTACCGACTCCGTTGTCGGTACCGACGACGCCGAGACGCGTCAGGGCAATGCCAGGAATGGTTTGATCCGCAGCGTTTAGTTGGGTGCCCTTTCTGTCAGTAAATCTTCGCCGACGCCGGCTCGCTTCGTTCCCCGTTCAAAGTTAGGGTCCAGACCACGGGGATATCCTCCCGTAGCGAATCGCGGACTGAGCAATACTTGTTGATCGCCAGATCAATAGCGCGCTCCGCGTGCACTCGTTCGATCCCGACGCCCTTGATATCAAAATTGAGTGTGGCGCTCGCGAGACGTTTGGGAGTACCGTCAACTCGTGTAGCCTGCAGATCTATTTCAAGCGATTCGACCGGCGTCTTGCGCTTGGCGAGGATATCGACGACATCAACCGAGACACATCCGCCTATGGCAGCAAGGAGCGTGGTTACCGGACTGGTGCCGGTTTTCCCACTGGCATCCATGCGAATGGTCGCACTTCCGGGGGCATTTGCATCGAAGCGGTGCTCGCCGGCCCAAACGATTTTAGCGGCCGCTGGTATTGTGCCGCTCATGCGCCCACCTCGATTGGCGCGCGTACACTGTTGCCCCATTCTGTCCAGGAGCCGTCGTAGTTGCGCACGTTGGGATAGCCCAGCAGATATTTGAGTACGAACCACGTGTGCGCCGACCGTTCGCCGATTCGGCAGTAGGTGATGACATCGTCGGACGCAGACAGACCCTGTTCACGCTCGTAGATCGCGCGAAGATCCGGCGCGGATTTGAATGTTGCATCCGCGTTCGCCGCGCGCGCCCACGGGACCGAGCGCGCGCCAGGAATGTGACCACCGCGGAGTGTTCCCTCTTGCGGGTAATCCGCCATGTGAGTGCGCTCGCCCGAGAACTCCTGCGGGCTGCGTACATCGAGCAGAGGCTTGCCGCTCTTTGATTGCTTGAGTGCATCTTCAGAGAACGCGCGGATCTGCTCATCCGATCGCGCCGGTGCATTGTACGAAGTGCGCGGGAATGAAGGACGGTCTGTCGTCATCTGACGTCCCTCCGCTTCCCACTTGGCGCGGCCGCCATCGAGAATGCGGGCATTCGTGAAGCCGAAAAGCTGGAACACCCAGAAGGCATATGCGGCCCACCAGTTGTTCTTGTCGCCGTAGAAGATCACCGTTTTGGACTCGTCGATCCCACGTGCACGAAGCACTTCCTGGAACTGCTCACGCTCGACGTAATCCCGGATAATCTGATGGTTCAGATCCTCGTGCCAGTCGAGCTTCTGGGCGCCGGGAATGTGTCCGACCTCATATAGCAGCACATCCTCGTCGCATTCGATGATCCTGATCGAGTCGTCGTTGAGGTGTTCCGCTAGCCAATCCGTGCTCACCAAAACCTCTGGGTGCGCGTAGTGCTTGGCGGTGATGGAAGGATCTATGGTGGACATAAACATCAGTTTACAGAAGGGTGGTTCGGACTCAATTACTATACGTGGAATATGGCACTCTTACCGCGCCCGATGGAATCGTACTCTCGCCATGTCATCGTTTGCACCGGCGGATACTGCTCGCCCGACCGGCGCGGGCGGGCACTGTACTCGTTGCTGGCAACGCTGCTTCAACGCGAGGGTTTGCTGTTTGGACCCAACCGCGTAAAACGGGGCGAGACGCCGTGCCTCGGCGTGTGCGAATGCGGGCCAATTGTCGTCGTCTATCCGGAAGGAGTCTGGTACGGTGCAGTCACCCCCGAGTTGCTGGAACGCATCGTCGTCGAGCATCTGAAGGGCGGTCACGAGGTGGAGGAAGCCGTCTTCCATCGAATTTCCGCCGGCCCTTCATTGCCCACGGTGGATTACTTGCTCTGAAGCATTGGGGCGCGTCGGCATAGTCACGCGTTAAATTTGAAAGGCTTGACGAACCCTATCGATCCGCGACGGCTCGCCCTTGGGGCGGCGCAGAAACTCCTTTTTGACGGACGCGACCCGGAGACGATCCTTAATCGGATCGCCAATATGGGAAACGAACCGTCCCAACCCTCGTATCGCCCTATGTCACGACCCCGCGACAGAATTCTCGCCAACCTCGACGACATGTATCGCGAGGCATTCGAACGCGCCAAGGCTTCTGGCGACCAGTCCCAGATGGCCACGCTCGACTTCGCTTATCGTCGCGAGCAACTGTACTTCGAGATCCTTCTCGACGTTCGCGACGCCATGGAGCGGAAATAGGCGCTGACCGTTGATCGCGGAGATGCTTGATTCTCCGCTGCTGCCATGGATCGCGTTCAACGCGGCCGTTCTCGTGGCGCTCGCAATCGATCTTGGAGCTTTCAGCAGCAACAGGAAGCTCTCCGTAAAGGAGGCGGTAGCCCGTAGCGCTGTCTGGGTTTCGCTTGCGCTGATTTTCGCGGCCGGAGTCTTCTACTTCCAGGGGCATCTCGCAGGCGTCGAGTTCATCACGGGTTATCTCGTTGAGTACTCGCTCTCTATCGACAACATCTTCGTCATCGTTCTCATCTTCTCCTACTTTGACATCAAGGAGGAGTACCAGCATCGCGTGCTGTTCTGGGGCATTCTCGGCGCACTGGTAATGCGAGGTGCGATGATCGCAGCGGGCGCGGCGCTGTTCAATCGCTTCGAGTGGATCACCTACGTCTTTGGCGCCTTCCTGGTGATCACCGGCATCCGAATGGGCATGGGAGGGGACAAGCATATCGATCCCGGCGCCAATCCCGTTCTAAGGCTCATACGCCGAATCGTTCCGGTGTACAACGACTACCATGGCGAGCATTTCTTCGTGCGTGCACCCGACGAGACGGGGGTTCGGCGGAGAATGGCGACACCGCTTTTCGTCGTACTGGTTCTCATCGAAACCATGGACCTCGTATTCGCGGTTGACAGCATTCCCGCTGTATTCGCCGTCACACGCGTGCCATTTCTCGTGTACACGTCAAACATCGCGGCAATCCTCGGTCTCAGGTCGCTCTACTTTCTACTCTCGGGTGCAGTGAGCAAGCTGCGCTATCTGTCGATCGGGCTGGCCTTCATTCTTGTATTCGTCGGGCTCAAGATGCTTACATCACACTGGTACGACTTCCCGACCCTGGCATCGCTCGGAGTGATCGTCGTCATTCTCGGGACAGCCGCAGCGGCCTCGATTTATGTGGATAAACGGGAAGCGGCGTGACCGCCGAGTACCTGTCGCTGATTGTCACGAACACTCGACTGAAAACAGGAGATCCAGCGCGTCCATGGGCTACCGCGCTTGGGCTCAGAGACGGCAAGCTTGCAGTTGTGGGCTCGGCGGCGGAGATTCTAAAGATGGCCGGCACAGAGACTCGGGTCATTGATGCCGGTGGACAGTTCCTGACGCTTCCTTCGGGAATGGTCGTGGGAAGCTGCGTGACGGTGACCCTCGCACACGACGGTCGCCCGACAATTCATCCGTCTCGGGAGGGAGCATGACTGGCCGCCAGTTCCTCGCCATTGCTGCGTCGATTGCATTCGTTGCGACCACCGCACCGCCCTCCATCGCTGCTCAGGGATCGGGTATTACATACACGTTCGTCATGCAAGTTCACGTGACTGATTCAGATGGCAAGACGACCGACGGCATCACCATGCGCGGGCACGCATCTATGCTCGGCGACCAGACGCGCATCGACTTCGACTCGCTCAACGGGCAGCTGGCGGGCATACGTGGCGGGTACTTCCTCGTGCTCAATGGCGGGAATCGTGTTGTCCTGGTGGCTCCGAAGGCAAAGCGGTACCTGGAAATGCCGATGCAGCTCCTGGCCCAGCATTTCACGAAATTGACCACTGGCGCCGACGGCTTTGTCGACAGACACGCTACCGACGTGCATGTTGACGCCGTAGCCATGGGCGCCGGGCCGACCTTGTTCGGGCATTCTACGACACACTATCGGCTTGTGGACGTGAAGACGATCAACGCGCCAACCAACACGGAGCGAGACTCGATAGTCAACGATCTGTATTACGCGCCTGATCTGAAGAATTTCATCAACCCATTCCTGTCCTACGCGCCAGCAATGGCAGCTGGAATGGGAATGTACGGCCCCGCATACGATCAGCAATACATGGCTGCACGCGCGAATCTGTACCAGGGAGGCGCGCCGTTACGCACAGTGTCCGACTTTACCATTACGGTGGACAACGAGAAAAGGACCAGAGTCATGCTGACTACAGAGGTTACGCAACTTGGCGTTGCTGACGTGGACGCGTCGGTCTTCGATCTCCCGGCAGATTATGCCAAGCAAACCATTGGTCTATCGCATTAGACGTGGTCAAACCAAAGATTCATCCACTGGACCAGATCCTCGGCACGCAGGCGACTGTTCGCGTGCTCCGTATGCTCACGCCGGGCCGAGAGCACGCGCCGCCGCGCATCGCGCGCGAAACGAACGTTAGTCGCCCTGCTGTTCGGGAGGCGCTCATTCGCCTCGAGAAGGAAGGTGTAGTCGAGCGCGTCGGCGACGGACGAAATGTCCTGTACCGAATTTCCTCGAATCACCCGCTCGCAAAACGAATCGTGAAACTTTTCAAGGCTGAAGCGAAGCGTGGGACACTAGCTAAGCCGAGCTAGCCCTTGTACTCAGCGTGTCTCTTCTGTCATAGTGCCCTCGGCGCGAATGCGGTCATTGAACACTTCCCGGTCGGTCGCCGACTCGCGTTTGATGCGGAGAAGGGCAGGTTGTGGGTCATCTGTCGCTCGTGCGAGCGCTGGAATCTCACGCCGCTCGAAGAGCGATGGGAGGCGATCGAGGAGTGTGAACGACTTTTTCGCAGCACCACGTTGCGTCTGTCCACGGAACACATCGGACTCGCACGCGTTCACGAGGGGTTGGAGCTTGTACGAATTGGAAACCCGAAGCGTCCCGAAATGGCAGCGTGGAGGTATGGAGACCAGTTCGGGAAAAGACGCGTGCGCTATTACATGGCTGCGGGCGGCGCCGTTCTGGTCGGTGGCGCCGGCTTCGCGGGTTACGCGGCGCTTGGCGCGCTCGGACTTGCAGGAGGGCCACTACTGCTTCAGGTCGCGGCCCAGGCTTGGAGTGCGGCTTACAAGCGCCATATCGTTGCGCGAGTGCGCACTCCCAACGGCGTTGTCGACATACCACGCTCCGTCGTTCCCCAAGTGAAGATCGTCGGCTCTTCGGCATCATCATGGCAGCTCTCAATCGATCACAGGCCCACAGTCCCAAGCGGCAAATCGTCGCCGGATCGCTGGTCGATGTCGCCGCCCCGCTTTTTGGGACGTAACCGCAACACACGTCTCGATCCGATTGACGCGTCGGCAGCGCTGGCTGCGCTCCTTCCGGTTATCAATGGCCGCGGTGGCTCCAGAAGCAAGGTCCAAGCTGCAGTCGAGCTCGTTGGGCAAGCGGGAGACGCGACCAAACTGCTCAACGCCGCCGCGTCGTTGGCGATAAAGCCTGGCTGGGACAAGAAGACGCGCGGACGCCTATCGACGCTGCCGCTGGAGGCCCGGCTCGCTCTCGAAATGGCGACGCATGAGGAAGACGAGCGTCGCGCCCTCGATGGTGAGCTCGCTGTGCTCGAGGCGCGCTGGAAGGAAGCCGAAGAAATCGCGGCGATTTCGGACAACATGTTCGTCCCGGCGTCTGTCACCGATTGGATGCAAAGGCTACGTTAAGAATGGCGCGCCGACCTGTCTGCGGTGGCGCCAGATCGGTCTGCCTGCGACGGTGTACCAACAGAAGCATCAGCCACGGCTTAACACGATGACCAAGCCCAACTAGCCCGTGTACTCAACCTGCCTCTTCTGTCACAACGACCTCGGCGCGAACGAGGTAATCGAACATTTTCCCGTCGGACGCCGCCTCGCGTTCGATGAGGAGAAGGGCAGGTTGTGGGTCATCTGTCGGTCGTGCGAGCGCTGGAATCTCACGCCTCTGGAAGAACGCTGGGAGGCGATTGAGGAGTGCGAGCGACTCTTTCGCGGCACGTCGCTCCGCATGTCTACGGATCACATAGGCCTGGCGCGTGTGAGCGAGGGCCTCGAGCTCGTGCGCGTGGGAAGCCCACAGAGGCCGGAAATGGCAGCGTGGCGTTACGGAGATCAGTTCGGCAGACGCCGCCGGCGTTACTACATGATCGCTGCGGGCGGCGCGGTCGCGGTCGGCGCAATCGTTTCGGGCTATGCGGCGCTTGGTCTGTTCGCTGGCGGCGGTGCATCCTTTATCAATATGCCGGTGCAGGCGATCGCAGCGATGCGCAATCGTCGTGTAATCGCAAGAGTGCCAACGCCCGAAGGAATCGTTCCGGTAACTCGGGGACTCCTTCCAAAGGCCAGAATTGTTCAGACCGGCGGTTCCGATTGGCAACTCTCGCTCGCATACAGAAAGCATCGGTCAAAAGGCGCCTACAATTGGTGGGCGTACAAATCGCGACGTGCCATGCACAACACAGTACTGCTGGATTCACGCAACGCACTTCCCGCTCTTGCTGCGATCCTCCCCACGGTCAACGGCAGCGGTGGCAGCAAGCGGGACGTTCAGGCTGCTGTCAAACTGGTGGAAGAGGCCGGCAACGCGACGCGACTCCTGGATACTGCTGCATCCATGGCCACCAAAATCAGTTGGAACGCACTGTCTCAGGGGAAACTCTCGAAGATTCCCATTGAAGCGCGGCTAGCTCTGGAGATGGTGACGCACGAAGACGATGAGCGTCGCGCACTCGAAGGCGAGCTGGCGGTGCTCGAAGCGCGCTGGAAGGAAGCCGAGGAGATCGCTGGAATCTCGGACAACATGTTCCTGCCATCGTACGTCACCCAATGGATGGACAGGATACGGCGATGATGCGCTCGCTTGCCAGGTTCGTTGAATGCCGGCATCTCGCCGAAGGCCGGGATCCATAAGCGCCGGACTGGCAGATGTTGTCATCCCGCCGAAGGTCGGGATCCAGGGACGACGATTACGCTGCGCCGCGTTGCCTCGCAGGTGTAACTGCCCCTGAGGCGCACGGATCACTTCTTGACACGTCCTCCAGATCCGCAGATGTTCTAGGCGGTCTTACCTCGTTCTACCATTACTGGAGGGTCGTCCGAATGAAGGAGCTACGCTGCAGGGACGTCGGGTTCGACTGCGATGCCGTCGTGCGCGCCGAGACCGAGGAGGAAGTACTCAGGCAGGGCGCCGAACATGCGCGCACGACGCATGGACTGACCAATCTCGACGCTGACACTGTGAAGGGAATCCAGTCCAAGATCCGAACGATCTGAAGCCACTGGATCAGATCGCGTGCGATTGCGCGCGGAACCCTACGAATCGGCAGCGGTGTACCATATGCTTCACTTGATAGCGGAGTAACGGTGGCCACACCGCTGCTGGAGTTTTTTGGTCTGGTTCCCGGCGCCTCCAAGCGAGGCACCGTCGATGTCGTTGCACCGGTGCGTACTTTCGCCGATGTCATCCTGCCGCCAAAAACTCGGCAGACTCTGGAACAGGCACTCGCGCAGGTTCGGAACCACGACTTGATCTTCCGTCAGTGGGGTTTGGGCGAGCGTCATGCGACCGGACTCGGTCTCGCGTTCAACTTTGCTGGTCCGCCGGGTACTGGCAAAACGATCTGCGCCGAGGCCATTGCGCAGGCGCTCGGGCGTCGCCTGCTCGTCGTGCGGTACTCCGAAATGGAATCGATGTGGGCTGGCGAAACGCCAAAGAACGTTGCGGCGGTATTTCGGGTCGCTGATGAACAGGGCGCTGTGCTCTTCTTTGATGAAGCAGATGCGATCGCGGCCCGTCGTTCGACGCAAACCTTGCAGCCCATTCAACGTGAATCGAACACGACGGTAAATGTGTTGCTGCGCGAGCTGGAGAGTTTCAACGGAGTGGTGATATTTGCAACCAATCTCGCCGCGAACTTCGATCCTGCTTTCGAACGTCGCATACGGACTCATGTATTATTTGAGCGACCGAGCGCTGTCGAACGTGAGCAGATCTGGCGAGTGCAGATTCATCCGGACAAGACGCCACTCGCTGCAGACGTCAATTTCCACGCGCTTGCAGATCTGTTTGACGCAAGCGGCGGGGAGATCAAGAATGCCGTACTGAAAGCGGCTGCCATGGCGGCATCCGAGCCGTCAACGGAAGTGCCTCGTGCAATTCACCAGGCGCATTTCGAGGAAGCGATGCATGAGGTGCTGCTTGCGAAGAGTGTCATGCGGCAATCGTTGTTCGATGGCGAGTCTACACCAGAGGATACCGCTGAGAAACGCGTAATGGCGGCATTCGAGTCAGCGCAGTCGCGTTGGGCGGCCGCAATGCGAACCACGCTGATGGTGGCGGGCGTAGCGCTCGCGCTCGCAGCAGTTGCATTGCTCGTCGCGCTACTGCACTGACGAAGTCTCTGAATCGGACGATCGTCCGCAAGTTCTGCGGGCAGGGTTACCCGGTGAGGGCGACAAAGTTCCCCTTATTTGACGGCGTAACAGCCCGCGAACGATGTTGGATTTTACTTAACAAACGCGCGCCCGCATCGTCTCATCTGTTAGCCACGCGCACAGGTATCGCTGCGTGCGACAACAAAGGAGAATGGATCCACATGAAGCTGCAATTCCTAGCAGTAGCGGCAGTGACCCTGATGGTCGCGCCCATGCTGCATGCGCAGGATACAACGGCCGCAAGTCCACCGACGCGCAGTGGTGCCCGATCGCAAATGGGTCCGCGCGGGCATCGTCCGAACATGATGAAGGACCTGAACCTTACAGCTGACCAGCAGTCGAAGGTCAAGGCAATACGGACCAGGTACGCAGCGCAGATGAAGACGGCGCGCGCGGCGTCCAAGCCAGACATGGACGCGATGAAGGCTGCACGCACTCGTGCTGACACCGCTGCAATGCGTTCGTTGCGTGACAAGATGCGCGCTGATATGGCGCCGAGCATGAAGCTGCGCCAACAGGAGATGGCGGAAACGCGTGCAGTGTTGACGCCTGATCAGCAGAAGAAGTTCGATGCTCAACAGGCCAGGATGAAGGCCAGAATGGGCTCGCGCGGCTCGCGCGGCGTCAGAGGGAAGCAGCCCCCGACTACAAAGCCATCCATGCCGCAACAGTCGGGCGGAGCGGCCAGGTAGTTATTTCCGGCGAAGCTCCTTCAATCATCAACGCGGGCAGTCAACATTGGATTGCCCGCGTTGTTTTTTGCGCACCCTCGAGCTGCGCTCGGATCTGATATTTCCCAGAGCGGTCCGTCCGCCATCACACTCAATGGGGAATACGATGAATATCCAACGCACACTCCTGACAATCGCCACCCTCGGCATCGCGACCACGTCTCTCCATGCCCAATCCACCACCGACCGCCCCCGCGCCAAGGCAGCCATGTGGCCCGCGCTCGGTCTTTCCGAATCACAGCAGTCCCGCGTGAAGACGATCCACGCCAAATACGCAGGATCCGTAAAGGCGGCGCAACAGCAGGCAAAGGACAGCGCAGCGAAAATCAACGACACGGAGCTCGCGGAAGTCCGAAATATCCTGACGTCGGATCAGCAGCAGACGTTCGACTCCTACATGACCGGGAAAAAGCGCGCGAAACGCGGAGCCGGCGCGAGGTTGATGCCGGTGAAGATCGGGATTCCTGAGTGAGGGGCGCGTCATCCCGCCGAAGGTCGGGATCCAGTAGTCATCCCGCCGCAGG
>PMEM01000019.1:183604-183995 GCA_003155795.1 Gemmatimonadota bacterium | reverse complement strand
GTCGGGATCCATTGACGAGGCTATACATGCGCGACCAACCCCAGAGGACAACCAATGCCCGGAACTCCCACCGTATATATCCTCGCAAACAAGCCCCGGGGTACCCTTTACACCGGAGTCACGTCTCAACTGGTAAGACGGATCTGGCAACATCGCGAGGGCTGCGCCGATGGTTTCACCAAGCAATACGGTGTCAAACAATTAGTCTGGTACGAGCAGCACCGCGATATGATCAACGCGATCACACGTGAGAAGACGATAAAGAGATGGCCGCGCAAGCGGAAATTCGACGTCATCGAGAAACTCAATCCAGGATGGGAAGACCTTTGGTGCCGGATCGTTGAAGGATGATGTGACTGCGCACTGAGGCTCGTCAATGGATCCCGACCTT
>PMEM01000019.1:115627-183557 GCA_003155795.1 Gemmatimonadota bacterium | reverse complement strand
GTCGATTATAGATTCCAACTCTATAATGCCCGCCTTCCCGTCCACCCCCCGACCGTCGCTCTCCAGCGACTCCGTCGTCATTCGACGAGTCGAGACGATGGCGGAGTACGAAGAATGCGTCACCATCGAACGGGAAACCTGGGGGAGTCAGTTCACCGAGGCGGTACCCACTACGGTCCTCCGTATCGCCCAGGAGGTAGGCGGGGTCACCGCTGCGGCATTCGATCCGAGCGGCAAGATGCTCGGATTCGTTTTCGGGATCACTGGCCTGCGAAACGGTGAGCTGGCCCACTGGTCCGACATGCTCGCCGTACGTATCAGCGCGCGTGATATGGGCCTCGGCAAACGACTTAAAAACTTCCAGCGCGACCTCCTGCGAGAATTGGGCGTCAGGACCATGTACTGGACCTACGATCCTCTAGTCGCTCGCAACGCCTATCTGAATCTCAATCAACTCGGTGCTCGCGCTACGGAGTACCAAGTCAATTTTTATGGCGAGGATACCGGTAGCATCATGCACGCGGCACTCGGCACTGACAGGTTCATCGTCGCATGGAGCCTTGATGCCACTCCCCGCGTTCGCGTTCAGGCCACCGATTGGGCGGACGCGCCGTTGATCAACAAGTCGTTGCCCGCGACCCTGCCGGACTCACAGCGAGTTTGTGTCGCGATTCCGGATGACATCTTCGCCGTCCTTGAGACCGAGCCGGAACAGGCGCATGTCTGGCGGGAATCCACCAGACATGCCCTCACCGCCTACCTTGAACGGGGCTACACCGTAGCCGGCTTCACGCGCGCTGGTGGCGCGGCGCCGGCGACTTATCTCCTGGCGCGATAAACCGCTCTCACCGAACAGGTCCATGATTCGTATTCGCGAGATTGAACTGCACGAAATCCGGCTCCCACTAAAGGAGCCATTCCGAATCTCGTCCGGTCTCTGCACGGAACGACGAATCATGCTCCTCAAGGTACGCGACGCCGACGGTGTAACCGTGTGGAGCGAGTGCGTTGCGGCCGAGGAGCCCAATTACGCTTCGGAAACGATCGACACGGCGTGGATGGTTGTCTCGGAGTATGTTGCGCCGCGCGTCTTTGGTGCCGAGTTCGAGCAGGCGGCCGACGTGCATCCCGCCCTCGATCACAACTTTCGCGGTCACAACATGGCCAAGGCGGCGGTCGAGATGGCATCATGGGCGCTCGTCGCTCAGCGCGATGGTATCCCGCTTGCCCGACTCCTCGGCGGCACACGCACAGAGATCCCGACCGGCATATCGATCGGCATTCAGAAGTCGCCCGAAGCCCTGGTCGAGCGCGTCGGGCGCGCTCTTGCAGACGGCTACCGCAAGATCAAGTGCAAGATCGAGCCCGGCCACGATCTGGAATTCCTGCACGCGGTTCGCGCGGCGTACCCCGATGCACCGTTGATGGCGGACGCGAATAACGCGTACACTCTCAAGGACGCCGCGCATCTCAAGCACCTCGACGTATTGCATCTCGTGATGATAGAGCAGCCGCTCGCCTATGACGACATCGTACGTCACGCCGAGTTGCAGCACATGCTGACGACGCCGATCTGTCTCGATGAATCCATCACGAGTGTGGACCGCGCCGAGGACATGATCACGCTGAAAAGCGGCCGCATCATCAACATCAAACCGGGTCGTGTGGGCGGTTTTCAGCAGGCGCGCGCAATACATGATCTGTGCGCGAAGCACGGAATCCCCGTCTGGTGCGGTGGCATGCTCGAGAGCGGTGTGGGGCGAGCATATAACGTTGCCCTGGCCTCGCTCCCGAATTTCTCAATACCGGGTGACCTGAGCCCGAGTTCGCGCTACTGGGAGCGGGACGTTGTCAAACCAGAGTGGACGATGAGTGCGGACGGAATCATCCAGGTTCCACTGGATCACGCGGGAATCGGCGTTGCGGTTGACGAGGATCGAATCGACAACATCACAGTCCGCAAGCAGACTCTCAGCGCTCACTGAAAGACCCATCGCCAAATCATGAAATCAGCATCAACGTCACCGAACGCTGGCGCGACTGAATTGTCGTCTAACGTACCTGCAGCCGTACGCAGTCTTTATCCAGACGATACAGTGGTTCAGTTGTTGTCGCTGCGTCGGGACCTGCATCGCAATCCTGAACTTTCCTGGAAGGAAAACCGAACTGTCGAGTTGCTCAGCGCGACTGTTGCCAGCCTTGGTGTCGCCGATATCCGGCGCGTCGCCAACACCGGGTTGGTCGTTCGCGTACCGGGCCTCGATCACTCGGCGCCGGTGGTCGCGTTGCGTGGCGATATCGACGCGCTCCCGATTCAGGAAGACACCGGGCTCCCGTTCTCATCCGTGAACCCGGGTGTCATGCACGCGTGTGGGCACGATGTACACGCGACCTGGGCCGTTGCCGCAACTCAGCTTTTGCTCAAATCGCCGGCGCGTGGCGATGTGCTCGTCATATTCCAGCCCGCTGAGGAAGTCGGCGAAGGCGCGCGCGCGATTCTGGAGAGCGGAGCGCTGGATTCCGTGCGCGCGATTTTTGGTGGCCACGTTGACAGACGGTTTGAGGTCGGACAGGTTGTCGCACAGGAGGGAGCCCTCGCCGCGTCCACGGACACGTTCCGCATCACGATCACCGGCGCCGGCTCGCACGGCGCGCGCCCGCAGGAATCCCGCGATCCAATTGTCGGTGCAGCTGCGCTGGTAGGCGCGCTGCAAACGATAGTCTCTCGTCGGCTCGACCCGGCGATGCCGGGCGTTGTGACAGTTGGTACGATCGACGGCGGAACGGCCGCCAACATCATTCCCGACTCAGTTCAGTTGAGCGGAACCATCCGCGCGACCACCGTTGAATCGCGCACGCTGCTCACAGGGGAAGTCCGGCGCATGGCCGAAGCTATAGCAGCGACGTACGGATTGACGGCGAAAGTCACGCTATCAGGCGGGACACCGCCGATCGTGAATCCAGCCAACGCAATCGGCTGGGCGCGTGAAGCCGTCACCAGCGTACTTGGCGCAGACGCGCTGACACCGCTCGGCACCACCAACATGGGCGGCGAGGATTTCGCGGAATACATGCAAAGCATTCCCGGCTGTTTTCTGCGCATAGGCGCGCGGGAAGCCGGCGGGAAGGTGATCGGTGCGCATTCGCCGGGCTATTATGCCGACGAAGGCGCTCTGTTTATCGGGGCCGCAGTGTTGGCGGAGTGCGCCCGAGTGGCGTCAGCGGCGCTGGGCAATGCGGCGGTGTAAGACTGCATCGTGACCGCCCCAACGGCCGCTCCTGGGCGGCCCCAACGCTGGAGGACTGATGCACTTACCTGGACTCACGGCTATCGCGGGTGCCTCGCTGGTGCTACTCGCGATGCCCGCGGTTAGCCAGGCGCAACGCGCGCAAGTCGTTGGCGTCACTCGGGCCGAAGCGCCGACCTCCATGCGGCAGGCACTCCGTGTAGAGTCGACGGTTGTCGTCGGACGTGACACCACCCAAGCGACTCAATCCGGCACCCCGCACTGGGTGGGCGCTACCATCGGAGCCACTCTGGGTGGCTTCCTCGGCTACAAGTGGTACGGGGGGCTTTGCAAGGGCGAAAACGGATGCAGTGGACGGCCTGGCGCGGTCGGCGGGGTGGTGATCGGGGGCATCCTCGGATACCTGCTGGGCGGGGTTTTCGAACGCTGACGTAGCTGCTGCGACTAAAGTTCGCGAGGGCTACGTGCGCGGATGCCTTATGTAGGCTCAGTAATCGACCGGTCTCAGATACGACTCCCCAATAGCCGTCGGACTCAGCATCGCGACCGTCGGCAATTTGCGCTTCCAGTGTGTCGAGCCGAGTCTCTTGCGTACGATGTTCACATCGGCTTCAGCAAACCCGTGTGCGATGATGGCTTCCGGCTTGTAACCAGTCAGCAACCAGTTGAGAATGTCATCCGCCTTCGCGTATGAAATGCCGAAGTCGCCCTCGTCAGTCTGACCCTGAATGAGATCCGCTGAAGCCGGTTTGTTGACGATGACGTCCGGTACTCCAAGAAAACGCGCCAGTTCCCACACCTGTGTCTTGAACAGATCTCCGAGCGGGTTGATCGGTGGCGAATCATCGGCGTGCCACGTGAAGTAGCCGAAAAGGCGTTCCGTCTTGTTGCCTGTTCCGACCGGCAGTGCATGATATTTCGCGGAGAGATCGAACAGCACGATCATTCGCATTCGTGCCATGACATTGCCGCGCCGCGATCCATCGGCGTCAGGCTCGTTGGCAAAGTAGCCATCGACCGCCCCGGATATGTCCACAGTGCGCTCAATAAGCCCGAGCGTATCGATGACCAGCTTCGCATGTTCGAGTGACTCGGGGCTGCTCGTGCGATATGGCATCCGGATCGCAATCGTGTTCTCCGCCCCCAGGGCGCGCGCACACAGAAAACCAGTAACCGCGGAATCCACACCTCCGGACATCCCAACAACCGCTTTCTCGAATCCACGTCGCTTGAATTCCGCACGCAGGAACGCAACGAGCCATTCAGTTGCGAGCGCGCAATCGAGTGCCAGAGGCGGTGGCGTTGTTGTTGTCACGAGTGGTGCAACGACTTTCATCGCAGCTACTCGCGCTCGCCGGCGCGCTGGAGCGAGCGCAGCATGTGCGGAAGCATGGTGCGCAGATCGGCGAGCAACGGTGACGACGCACGCGCGCGCGTTATGTCCTGCAGGTCCAGCGTGACTGCGATTGACGCCTCGTCCCACAACGGTGCGCGGGCGCGCACGTCGCCATCCGGTCCGGCGATGACTGAACCGCCAGGAAACGCCTTGCCGCCCTCATTGCCGGTGAGCTGAATCACAGCGAAGAACACTCCGTGCTCTTCCGCCCGATCTCGAGCGAGACGTTCCCATCGATGCGTGCTCGCCGGCCCCCGCATCTCCTCGTCAGGCTGCGGCCACGCGCCGCGCGCGGGCGACGCCGATGGAACGAAGATGATCTGCGCACCATCCAGTGCGGCTGCGGTCGCCGTCACTGCGTGCCATGCGTCCTCACAGATCATGAGCGCCGCACGGCCCCATCGCGTGTCGAAGGCGCGAATATTCAGGCCGTGCTCGACGAACCGCTCCTCATCGAACAAACCGTACGTTGGGAGAAAGAGCTTCCGATGAACGTGCGCGACGATCGGCTCATCGCCACCAAGCGTCACGTACATCGCACTGTTGAAATACGTGTTCTCGTGCACCTCGTAGAAGCCCGCGACCACGTCCACCTGTCCCTTGCAACGCGCGCGATACGCGCGATTCAGATCGCTCGCAAAGGTTGTCGCCGGAAGGGCTACATCGCGAACTCCTCCCTCCACGAAATAGCCCGTCAACACGGTTTCGGAGAAGGCGATGACATCGGGCCGTGCTTCGACATTCACAAGCGTATCGAACAATTGTTCGAATCGCTTCAGATTCCCGGTGTAATCGTTCTTTCTGGGCTGGAACTGGACTACCGTGAGATTGACCGAATCTGCCATGCACGAAACTTCACACGCAGGGCAGGGTGCCGGTAGGTGGTCTCACTCTACTCGCAGAATTCCCTCGCTGACCAGCACCGACTTGCCGGCAACACGTACGCTGTCCACGATCTGGTTCTTCCGCTCCGCCGAGATCATCAACGTGCTCGGCCGTCCCATCTCGACACCCTGCGCAACTGTCCAGCGTAGCGTCCCGTCGCCA
Source organism: Gemmatimonadota bacterium (assembly GCA_003155795.1). Lineage (GTDB taxonomy): Bacteria > Gemmatimonadota > Gemmatimonadetes > Gemmatimonadales > Gemmatimonadaceae > Fen-1247. Next base: position 177,866 of record PMEM01000019.1, on the reverse strand, counting down.
GGGGATCTCTTCGCGAGGTAGCCCGCCAGACACACCGCCGCAGAGCCGGTCGCCGGATCTTCACCAATTCCCAGGTCCGGCGCGAACATTCGCGCGCCGATAGTGCCACCCGTCGTGGCGGCGCTGACGTCAAATAGAAATATCTCGGGAGCCCAGGTTCCCGAAAGCACGCGTTCGAAAGCAGCGCGATCAAGCCGCGCACGGCTCACCGCGTCGCGGTTAATAAGCGGAGCGATCAGAAACGGCACGCCACACGAAACAGCTTCCGGCGCGAATTCTCCCATCGATACATCGGACGCATTCAAGGACAACACCGCCGCCACATCTTTCGCACTCGGCACGTCGCTCCTGAACTCCGGTGCCTGCACCGCGGTAAGTTCCGCCGAAAGCGGAGCCCCGTTCTCGACTTGAATCGTTACCGCAACGGGCCCGACGCCCTCTTCCAGTACGATGTGCGTCTCGCCCTCGGTGAGCGGGATCATGCCGGTCGCCGCCAGCAGAAATGCCGTCCCGACAGTCGGGTGACCTGCAAACGGCAACTCACGGCCTGGCGTGAAGATCCGCACGCGTCGAGTGAGCGCCGGATTCTCCGGAGGAAGAATGAACACGGTTTCAGAGAGATTGAACTCTCGTGTAATGCGCTCCATCTGCTCCGTACTCAAACCGCGCGCATCTGTCAGTACCGCGAGCGGATTGCCACCGAATAGTGCATCGGTGAAAACGTCGAGCGTGCGAAAGGAATACGCGTCGGTCATAATATCGACGTCGGCTTCGGCGTTATCCCGAACGATACCGCATTCTGATACGCGCGATGCTTCGGATCGCGCCATTCCGTATCGATGATGCTGTAGTACACGGTGTCGCGCACGCGGCCGTCTCGCACGATTCTGTGCTGCCGAAAAATACCCTCGCATTTCGCGCCCAGTCGCTCAATGGCAGCGCGCGACCTGGCGTTCCGGACGTCGGTCTTGATCTCGACGCGAAGCGCACCCCAGACATCAAAGGCGTGCTGCAGCATCAGCGACTTCGCCTCGCCGTTGATCCCCGTGCGCTGACGGTCAGGTCTCATCCACGTCCAGCCAATCTCCACTCGGTGATCGTTCAGATCGATGCCAGCGAACCGCGTCGATCCGATGATCTCTCCAGTAACGGCGTCGGTCGTTACGAACGGAATTGCACCGCCGGCATCGCGTTCGGCAAGTGCGACGTCGACATAGTTTCGCATGTCTTCGACAGTCTTCATCGGCAGCGTCCCGGTGAGTTCCCATATCTCGGAGAAATTCGCGGCCGCGAATAGTGCGTCGACGTCTTCGCGTGTCATGGGGATGAGGCGGACCTTGCGCCCTTCCAAAGTCACCGGGGCAATGGTCATCGGCGCCTGTTTGACGTACCGCGTTTTCTCGTCCATTTGATCCTGTTCTCCGAGTCAGGCCCGGAATCTAATTGATATCGACCTGACTCATCATCCCGGCGCGGCCGGCCCTACAGAATCTCCGTCGCGCGTGCCTCCTCCGCATCATGACGCTTCCCGCCGAACTCAGGAGGAAGATTGTAGTGACGCTCCCGCACTGCCGCTGCATCGATTCGCGCGATCTCGTCGGGGTCCGCGGCGATATACTCCGTGGGTACATGCGTGCCGCGCCGCGCGAGCTTCTCGGTCATGATCGTGTAGCGCATCATCAGCGACGAGATCATGAATGCAGCCGTACAGCCGCCCAGCAACGGCAGCAGTCCGATCGGCTGTCGCGTCGTCTCAAACGCGAACACAACCGAAGTCAGCAGGGCGCGCGATGCGCCTGCGAATATCGCAGCCATTCCAACCAGCGCAGCGATCCTCGGATCGATCCCCAGCCCCGGGAACCAGTGAACACAGAGAATTCCCAGCAGTGCGCCAAATCCACCACCGATCGTGAACAATGGCGCGAGTGTACCACCCGACGTCCCGCTCCCCAGCGCAATCGACCATGACACGAATTTGAGAATAACCAACGCCAGCAACACTGTGTTCGTAAAGTTGCCGGCCAGGATGTTCGAGATATTGTCGTACCCAACGCCGAGTGTCCGCGGCTCGAAGTATCCGATCACACCAACAACAACCGCGCCGATCGCCGGAAACCACATCCAGTGCACCGGCAACTTCTCGAACCCGACTTCGATATAGTAGAGTGACTTTGTGACGAAGACTGCCACGACTCCCACAATCGCACCGAGTAGCATGTACGTCAGCAGTGCTTCACCACTCGGCTGCGTCAACGACGGCATCTGGAACACGCCCGCCGAACCTTCGAACACCATACGAATACCCGTCGCGGTCGCAGATGCGAGCGCAACCGGAACGAGTGAGCGAGGACGGTATTCGAACAGCAACAGCTCGATTGCGAGTAGGACCGCTGCCACTGGCGTTCCGAAGATCGCTGCCATTCCTGCCGCGGCACCCGCTGCAAGAAGTGTCTTCCGTTCGTCCGGCGTTGTATGCAGAACCTGACCCACAAGCGAGCCGAGTGCTCCGCCGGTCGCGATGATCGGGCCCTCGGCGCCGAATGGGCCGCCGCTACCGATGGCGATCGCTGCAGACAACGGCTTGAGCACCGTTATCTTCGGTGAGATCTTGCTTTCGTTGGTGAGGATCTGTTCCATCGCTTCCGGAATGCCATGTCCGCGGATTGCACCGGAGCCGTATCGCGCCATGAGGCCGACGATCATGCCACCGATCACCGGCATCACGATAACCCAGCCTCCCAGGTGGTTGTCGGCTGGCGAGTTGTTGACGATGCTGAAATTCCCGTAGAACATGATGTTCGTCACGAGTCTGATCGCCGATATGAGCAGTTGTGCGATTCCGATGGCGCCGACGCCAACGGCAATTGCCAACCCTGATATGACGAGCGTGCGACGTTGTTCTACATCGTAGAACGGAGGTGTTTCAACAGTTTCAGTTGGTGCCTGGCGCGTCATCTTCAAAGATCAGTGTGGCGGGTTCTTCCCCGGCGCCGAGGAGGGCGACAAGGCTGTTCAGTTCAGTTGCCAGGAGTTGCAGCGAGTTCGGCGGCAGACAGGCCAACGCGTGCGTGAGTCGTTCCTGGACTGTGGACGGTTTGCTGTGCATCAGCGCAATACCGTTACTGGTAATGACGACCTGAGTTCGGCGTGCGTCAGTAGCCGACGGCTGACGTGCGACCAACCCCTTGGCTTCGAGTCGGCTGACCACCACGGAAACGGAGCTCTGGTCCGTAGAAGTTCGCTCGGCGAGCTCGTTCATCGACTCGGCTGGAGCGACCAGCAGGAGTTGTAAAACAAACGTTTGTGCGGTGCTCAGGCCAGTCTCGCGCTCGGTAGATACCGCAGTCTTTCGAAGTGTTCGAACGAGTCGTCGAATCGCCACGAGCGCGCTGCCGACGACCTCTGGTGGATTTGTATTGGTACCCATGGGTACCAAGCTAACACGCAATGCCGCAAGCACATAGCAGAAACTTCTGCAACACCCGGGGTTATCCTTAAACCATGACCAAAGCCGGCAGGCGAATCGTCCGAATCAGTGCCGCGTTGGCGGTTCTGACGCCCGTGTGGACTATCGGCGCGCAGGCATCGACCGGCGAACCCTGGCGGATCAACACGCTCCCGCAATCTTCGCTCGTCTTTGCCAATGATGGCTCGCTGATCGGCGAGATCGGCCGGGAGCTGAGGACGAGTATTTCGATCCGGACCCTGCCCAAATACGTTGGGCAGGCCTTCGTGGCGGTCGAGGACCAGCGCTTCTATCAGCACAACGGTGTTGATCTGATTGGAATAGCTGGCGCGATAAAGGACGACATCATGGGCGATCGGCGCGGCGCAAGCACAATCACTCAGCAGCTGGTCGGCAACATGCATCCCGACGTCGTCAACCGGAATGATCAAAGCATAAGTCGCAAACTTCGCGAGCAGCAGGCCGCGCGCGAAATGGAAAAGCACTACAACAAGGAACAGATTCTCGAAGGGTATCTGAACGACATCTCGTTCGGGCATGGATACTACGGCATCGAGAGCGCGGCGAGACACTACTTCGGGAAGTCCGCTGCTAACCTCACACTTGCCGAAGCAGCGACGCTTGCCGCGATGCCGAAGGGGCCAGCGATTTATGATCCGGTACTGCATGCTGCGCGCACTCGCGAAAGACGCAACACAGTGCTCGCCCTCATGGCGCAGCAGCACTACATAACACAGTCGGAGGCCAGCGCTGCACAGGCCTCGCCACTTGTCACCGCGCCAGACTGGGGGATGCCAGCGCCTGCGCGCTATTACGTGGATGTCGTTCGCATTCAGGCGACGCGTGCAGGCGTGCCCGTCATGTCTGGCGGTTACAAGATATACACGGGTCTCGACCCGCTTCTTCAAACCGCCGCGACCGATGCACTTCGTGCACAGGCGGATGCCATCGAATCCGCAAAGGGATATCGTCACCCGACGATTGCCTCGGGCAGCGGTTACCTGCAGGGCGCAGTCGTCGCCATGGACCCGAATACGGGCGATGTCCGCGCTCTGGTCGGCGGCCGAGACTATTCGCGCAGCTCATACGATCGTGCGATCGACGGCATGCGTCAGCCTGGTTCTTCGTTCAAGCCAATAGTCTACGCGACCGCCGTTGCCGATAGCATGGCGCCGACGACGATGGTCGCTGATACCGCGATCAAGATTCTTCTACCGAATGGTACGTACTACCGCCCGGACGACGACGATCACCGCTACCTCGGCATGATCACGTTGCGCGAGGCACTCGCAAAATCGCGGAATATTGTGGCCGTAGAGCTGGGCCAGCAACTCGGGATGGACAGTGTGATTGCGACCGCGCGGCGGATGGGCATCACGTCTCCGATTGCGCCAGTGCCGGCGAGCGCGATCGGTGCCTCAACAGTGCAACCGCTCAATCTCGTGAGCGCGTACACAACATTTGCAAATCTGGGTACGCCGGTGACGCCACGGTTCATCTATCGCATACAGGACCCGACTGGCAAGATCGTGTTCACTCAGGCCGTACATGCACTCGCGCCAGCGCTGGATCCTCGCGTAACATTCGTTACACGAGACATGATGCGCGACGTCGTTGATCGTGGCACCGCGACGTCTGTGCGCAAATATATTCCCGCCAGCGTTCCTGTTGCGGGGAAGACCGGTACGACGAACAGCAACACCGACGCGTGGTTCATCGGTGTTACGCCCGGGCTCGTTGCAGGCGTGTGGATGGGCTTTGATCAACCCACTCCAATGGGCAGCGGTGCGGCTGGCGGGTCGTATTCGGCGCCTGTGTGGGGACGCATGGTTCAGCAATATCTCAACGCGCGGGGCACGCGTGACGTTTCCTGGGCGCCGCCGATCGGCGTGATCAGTGCAGAATTCGATCGTTCCACAGGACAGATGGCGACTGCGCTGACGCCGCCCGACAGGCGATACACGGAATACTTCGTGGAAGGCACCGAACCCGATTCGCTCAAGCTGGACCCCCGTGTGGCCTTCAGCGCCGGTGCGCTGGTTTTCTAGCTGTACGCTATTGATGCTGAATTACAAAGTGGTGCCCCACGCAAGTCGCTAAGTTGCATGGACTGCCAGGCAGTGCATCGATGATCCCCGAGACGTAACCCATTATGCGCACGCTGTACGTGCTTTCGCGCGTGCTCCCATTCATACTCTCGTTCCGGCGCGATGTGCGTCGCTGGATCGTGATCGGCCGCCCAGCGAAACGATCGGCTGCGTTCCATGCCCGTCGAGCCGAACGTCTCGTCGCGACCATCGCGAAACTCGGTCCGAGCTTCATCAAGATCGCGCAGGTGTTCGCGGGCCGCGCAGACCTCCTCCCCGAGCCGTACGTAAGTGCGATCAGTACACTTACGGATCGCGTCCCACCAGTTTCCGTTGACCAGATCGAGCGTGTCATCGAGGAGGAATATGGACAGCCGGTGAATGAGCTGTTCACAGAGTGGTCCCGCGTGCCGCTCGCCTCTGCGTCGCTTGGCCAGGTGCATCGCGCGCGATATCTGGACGTGGACGTGGTCGTGAAAGTGTTGCGACCAAACATCGAGCATACTGTCGCAGCTGACGTGAAGGCTTCCGCCCTCATTCTGAGATGGGCCGAACGTTTCTTTCCGAATCCGCACGTGCTTGGACTGCGTGCGATACTCGGCGAGTTCGCGCGCAGGATCGGTGACGAAATGGATTTCCGCAAGGAAGGCGAATACGCAGAACGGATTCGTACCAACTTCGCATTCAATCCCAAGGTGGCGGTACCGATCGTGTTCGCTGAGATGACGCGGCGCCGGGCACTCGTGCTGGAGTACATGCCAGGAACCCGGATCGATGCGCTCGCCCCGCTCATCGCCAGCGGAGCGGTCGATACCGGTTACCTCGTGCGTACAGTGATGGAACTGTACGTACAGATGATGCTGGTGGATGGATTCTTTCACGCGGATCCCCACCCCGGCAACCTGCTATGGGGCGACGACGGGCGAGTGGTGCTCCTCGACTTTGGGCTGGTCGTGGACGTCCCGCGTGCGACGCGGCTTGCGCTGGTGCGTACAGTTTTCGCCGCCATCAAAAAAGACACCAATGCGGTACTGGACGGGTTCTATGCGCTTGGCGTAGTGCAGCCGGGAGTGGAACGTCACGTGATGCTACGGCTCGTCGAGACGCTCCTGAGCGTTGCATTTGAGCGCACTACGACGCAGGAGCGAATTGAATTCGTCGAGCACGAGTTGCTCGCCGATCAGGTCCTGGAAACGCTGTACGATTTCCCCGTGATACTGCCGCCGGACATGGTGTATTTCGCGCGAACCGCGGCGCTTATCGAAGGACTTGGTGTTCGGTATGATGCGCGATTCAATGCACTGCTGGTGGTCTCGCCCATCGCGATGACGATGCGCCGGCAGATCCTGACATCGCTCGGCGAGCTCGATCAATCCGAGTCTCGTGACACGATTCAGACCTTCACTGGTTTCCTTCGCGCGGCTGGCGGAATAGTTTCGCGAGCCGCCCGTGAACTGAGCATCGTCGCGATCGAGGCGATGAGTACGATCCAGCCCAACCAGGAGATCCGCTCTGCCCAGTCCAGATCTACGAGTACGCGCCAGATTACGAGCGGCGCCGTAAAGACTGTCGCGAACAGCGACGAACCGGCGTCCGGCGTGTCGCGGATGTAAACCTGCACGGCGTGACGGCGCCTGATTCTTATATCGCGCTGAATCGCGGAATCCAGTTGTGCGGGATTCATGTCACGCCAGCCCGGCAACTGCATGATGCTCCATCCAACAGCCGTACGGCCCCAGCCGTGATTGTCGGATCCGGCAACCACGGCGAGGTTCAGCGTGTCGGCGAACGCGATTATATTCGCGCGCGTCCTCTGAATCATCCCGATTCCCTTGGGCGCACCGTCGCTGAGTTCAACTGCGTAGAGACGCGCGAATCCTTGCAACTCGTTGTCCGGCAACTTGGTGAGATTGCCCGGAATCGTGAGGATCAGCATGGGGACCGAAGCAGATACCGCCACTGCGGTGTCGCGTTTCGGATCGTGCCAGTCTCCCTTTGGATCGAATGCAAACGTCGAGTCGATGCCGATGGCGACGATGTGTTCGTACTGATCCCGCGCCTCGAGCGCGGGCAGGAGCACCGTTGCATCTCCAGCACGCGCAGGGTTTCCAGCGATACCAGCCTTCGCTCCGACAAGGCTCTTGTGATCACTGATGTATGCAACGTCGAAACCGGCTGCGTCATGCCATGCGCGGTTGCGCTCCGGCGTGAACCAGTTGGCGCCGTCCCACGACGCGTTCGTATGGCTGTGAAAATCGATTACGACCTTGTTGGCGTCGTGCATCATGATACCCGCCATCGGTCGCGGCAGAACAGCGCCGCCTCCATACACGATCACAATGGCCGCCAGTGTCGCTACGAACGCTCCAATCTCACGAAGCAACGACGTGCCCCGGGAACTTGCCCGAATAACGCGCCACGCGATCACCAGTAAAAAGACAGTGGCAAGCACCGCCATGTGCTGGTGAAGTGATAGCAGCGTCAGTGCGTCGAGTATCGTACAGAACGGAGCAAGCATCGTGTACGCCGCCGAATGTATCAGCGACGCATCGGTCACAGAAACGCCCGATTCCGCGTTCAGGATCGGCGTGGAACCGACGAAAGCGGTGCCGAGGACAGCAAGGCCGGCCACCGCCAGGATCGTTAAACGTTTGGAAATTCTCACAAGCGGTAATCTATTTTGACCGTGGCGGCGCGGCGATTGCGTTGGATGTTGAAGCATAGTACCGCACACCCACCGAAAACGAGGAAATCCATGATAAACCGGTTCGCTTCGCTCGCACTTGCCGCCATACTCGCACCAGCCGCAGTCTTCGCTCAGAGCACGAGTGCTCTGGCGCCTGCTTCGCCTGTTCCCGCCGTATCCACCGCACCAACGGCCGCGCCGTCCATGGTCCGATCCGATGTGGCCGGTATCCAGGTAAAGTCCGACGCGAATGCCCCGCTCGTGGTCAACAGCGCGGCGGCCGAAGGACTTCACCAGGGAGAAGGTGTCGCCCTCATGGCAGTTGGCGGAGCCGCCCTGGTCGCTGGCCTACTCATCGGTGACAGCGCTGGAACAGCCGTCGCGCTCGGCGGCGTCGCCGTAGGCCTTGTGGGGCTGTACGAATACGTGCGATAGTCACGACTGACCACTCGCAACACGCAACCGAACGGTCGTTCGGAACGGCTCGATCGCTCGCTGAATACGCAGAAGGGGGACGCAATATTTGCGTCCCCCTTCTGCTACGTTGCGCCCCAAGAGAAAATGGATCCCCGCTTTCGCGGGGACGACGCCGCTGCTACAACGCCGCCGCTACGACGCCGCCGCCAACTTCGGCTCTTCCTCCACAGGCTCCAGCGCATACTGCAGTACTTCCGTCAATGTCTCGACGGGATGGAACGTCAGCTGCGACCGCACCTCTTCTGGAATGTCCTCGATATCAGGCTCATTTGCCTTCGGCAGAATGATGTGTTTGATGCCTGCTCTGTGCGCTCCGAGCACCTTCTCCTTCAAGCCGCCAATCGGTAGTGCACGACCGCGGAGCGTGATCTCACCGGTCATCGCAACGTCGCGACGAACGGGTCGGTCGCTCATCTCCGAGACGAGTGCGGTAGCTATCGCTAGTCCGGCACTCGGACCGTCCTTTGGAATGGCTCCAGCCGGAACGTGGATGTGCGCTTCGATCGCTCCGAGTCTGTCTTTCGGAATTCCGAGGCGCGCCGCGTTGTTGGTCGCGTACGTGAATGCTGCACGCGCTGATTCCTTCATCACATCGCCGAGCTGGCCGGTGAGGATGAGCGACACGGCACCACCCGGTCCCGGTGTCTCGGTGGAATCACTGCTCCGACTTCCGAAGAACCGGCGAACCGACGCCTCGACGAACATGATGTCGCCGCCCATGGGCGTGTAGTACATGCCAGTCGCGACTCCAACTTCATTCTGCGCCTGGATGTGCTCAGGATGAACTTTAGGTCTGCCGAGTAGTGTGCGCACTTCGTCTTCGTCGACCTTGGCAGGTACTTCATCGCCGCTTGCGATCTTGCGTGCAAGCTTGCGCGCGACCGCTCCGATCTGCCGCTCGAGCTGGCGAACACCGGCCTCGCGAGTGTAGTTCGACACGACCGACATCACCGCGTCGTCCGTGAACTCGATTCCCTTGTCGTTGAGTCCGCTCTCCTCGAGCTGCTTCGGAAGCAGATACTTCTTCGCGATCTCAGCCTTCTCACGCTCAGTGTATCCGGCGAAGTCCACGACTTCCATACGATCGAGCAACGGGCCCGGGATGTTCTGAATGAAATTCGCGGTCGCGACAAACAGCACCTCGCTCAGATCGAACGGGATGTTGAGATAGTGATCGGTGAACGTATCGTTTTGCGCTGGATCCAGCACTTCGAGCAGAGCAGATGATGGATCGCCCTGATACGAGACGCCAAGCTTGTCCACCTCATCCAGCAGGAAGACAGGATTCTTGGTGCCGGCCTGTTTCATCCCCTGAATGATTCGGCCCGGCATCGCGCCGACGTACGTGCGACGGTGGCCGCGAATGTCGGCCTCATCACGCGCACCGCCCAACGCAATGCGTACGTACTCTCGACCAAGCGAGGACGCAATCGACTTCGCGATCGACGTCTTTCCAGTCCCGGGAGGCCCGACGAACAGAAGAATTGGTCCCTTCGCCATCGCGCGCGACTTGACCTCCTTTTCGTCCGTAATCGGCTTGCTCTCGTCGTCTTCGTTCAGCGACGGCGTTGCTTCGTCCTTATCGACACGGAGTTTCTCCGCCGGGACTGCGCCGTTTTCCTTGACCTCATCGGCAAGCTGTTTGGCGCGGAGCTGTCGAACTGCCAGGAACTCAAGAACGCGATCCTTCACATCAGTGAGCCCGTAGTGGTCTTCATCGAGCACCTCGGACGCATGCTTCAAGTCGAGGTTATCGTTCGAACGATTGTTCCACGGGAGCTCCGCGATCCATTCCAGATAGGTCCGGATTACCTGCGCTTCCATGGACTCTCGGCCGGCTCGTTCGAGGCGCCCGAGCTCGCGCTCGACTTCGGCGCGACCCTCTTTCGGAAGACTCAGCTTGGTGAGCTTGTCCCGAAGTTCGGTGACTTCCTGAGACGAATCTTCGTCGCCGAGTTCCTTCTGGATCGCCTTCATCTGCTCGCGGAGATACATCTCGCGCTGCCTTTCGCCCAGCTCTTCCTGGACCTGCGACTTGATGTCCTCCTGGGCCTCGAGCATCTCGATCTGCCGCTGGACCTGTACCAGGACGCGACGGAGCCGCTCCTCGACGCTCAGCGTCTCGAGCAAACCCTGTTTTTCTGCTACTGGCAGGTCGATATAGCCAGCCACGAGGTCGGCGAAACGGCCCGGCTCGGTGACAGACTCGAGGACCTGGTGGACGACCTCCTCGGGGAGACCGCGCTTCTCGCCGAGCTCGCCGGCGCGTTCGCGGGTTTCCTTTTCGAGTGCCTCAAAGGCGGCGTCGCTCTCAACTGGGTTCATTTCCTCTGCGGGTACTACGACCGCACTGAGAAAGCCTTCGGTGGTGGTGTATTGCAAGGCCGTGGCGCGCTGCTCACCCTGCAGGAGTAACTGGACACCCCCAAGGCCGCGCTGGATCTGGCCGATGCGGGCAATGACGCCCATTGAATAGAGAATGTCCGCCGTCGGCTCATCGCTATTGTCGCGCTGAGCAACGGCGAAAACGAGCCGATCCGCCTTGAGGGCGGACTCGATCGCCCGTAAGGTTCCGGGGCGCCCCGCCGAGATGGGCGAGGTAAGGCCGGGGAACATGACCGTCCCCCTCAGAGGAAGAACGGGAATTGTCTGACGTTGTGCCATGATGGTATTGTCGGAATCTTGGTGGGGCGCCACTATTACGAACATCGGTGAATCCAGCGAATCGCATAGTCGCGCAAACCGTGGGCCGCGCCGCGTGTCTAAAACGCAACCGCTCCAATGACGCTAAATTGCATATTCCGCGCTCCAAGTTCCACGCCAGCACGGCAGGTTTCTTTATGGTAGCATGCCGGTCTGACGGATGACCGAGCCCGAAGGTCTGCCAAACCGGCCTGATGATGCGCTCCGCGCACAGCTAGGCCGCGTGCTGGAGGCTAACTATGAGTTGGACAAGGAAATTGGCCGCGGCGGCATGGGCATTGTTTACCGTGCGCGCGACCGCCGCCTTAAGCGACTCGTAGCAGTCAAGCTACTTCCGCCTGATCTGGCATATCGCCCGGACATTCGTTCGCGCTTTTTGCGCGAGGCGGAAACATCCGCGCAACTGAGTCACCCGTCCATCGTCCCCATATACACCGTAGAGGAAGCCGACAATCTCGTCTTCTTCATCATGGGCTACGTGAACGGTGACACGATCGCGCAGCGTCTCCGCCAGAACGGACCGATGGGCGTCGACGAAGTGCGCCGGATCCTTTGTGAAGTGGCGGATGCGTTGGCCTATGCAAATGCGCGCAACGTGGTGCATCGCGACATCAAGCCCGACAACATTCTGCTAGATACTGATACCGGACGCGCGATGGTTACCGATTTCGGTATTGCGCGCGCAGTGAGTGAGGGCAACGACACGCGGCTTACTACGACCGGACTCGCCATTGGAACTCCGGCGTACATGTCGCCGGAGCAGTGTGCTGGTGATCGTAGTGTCGACGGCAGAAGCGACATCTATTCACTTGGCATCGTCGGCTATCAGATGTTATCCGGCGATTTGCCGTTTGTCGCTTCGAATACCCCGGGCATGTTCGTGAAACACCTCACCGAACAGCCACGCCCGATCAGCGAGCGTGTAGCGGGTGTTCCGGAAGATCTGGCTGCGATAATCATGCGCTGCATGGCGAAGGAGCCGAGCGAGAGATTCCCGACCGCATCCGCGATGGTTGACGCGCTGAACGGCCGGCCGCAGTCGACGATTGGTATTCCGACCAGCTCTCCCTATCAGCCGCGGCAGCCGGAAGGTTCGCAGCGTTCAACAATGGCGCGTAATCCGACACCGGTGCGGCCGATGTACAATCCGTCGCGCGGCGTCGAGATGGCGCGATGGGAAGCTCCGGCGGTGCGAACGTATCGCAAGAAGGTTATCACCTGGCTGGCAGTGAGCGCCGCCTTCATACCGCTCGGAATATTTGGGGATCACTCTTTCTTCTTCATTGATGCAATTTGGGGTGCCACTATTGCCGTGGGCTATTCCAAGTTGTGGAATCGCGGGTACGACTGGCGCGACGTGTTCCGTCAACCACGCGATGCACTATTTGCAGATGTAGTAAACGAGCGCATCGATGATGCGCGCGCACTGTTCGATCCCCAGAAGCGGGAGATTGCGCGCGAGCGACTTCGCGCGCGCATGCGCGACGGCAGTGGCCTCACGAGCTTTTCTCCGATGCCCGGCACGATGCAGGGCGGGGCGACGCAAGGTCTCACCGGATTCGATCACCCGATCTCCCCGGAAGTTGCGGCGCGATTCCCAGCCGTGCAGGAAGCTGCATCAGCGCGGGCCGACATACAGCGGATGATGAACACGCTACCCGACGAGGAGCGCCGGCTCGTTCCGGACGTTGCTTCGTCGGCCGATTCACTGTACGTCCGGATCGAACAGCTTGCTACGGCGATCGACAACATGGACCGCGCCAATGTGCCCGGAATGGGTGAAGCAATAGAGCGCGAGATCAACGAACTCGAAGCGGAAGCAAACCCTCTTGAGGAAGATGCCAGCGAGGGACGAGTGCGGCGATTGGTGCAGCTTCGCCGTCAACGTGTATCGTTGCGCGAAATGCGTACGCGTCGTGCCGCCGCAGATGAAAAGTTGAATCGTGCGATCTCGGCGATGCGTCAATTGCGCATGGACGTCGGACGCCTGTCGACGGGAACAAGGTCGTACGACAGCGTCACGCAGGTCGCGGAGCAGGCTGTCGCCATCGGCAAGGAAGTTGACGCCGTGTTGTACGCGCAGGATGAAATGGCGAGAGTTCTACGGCGTGATAACTGAGCGGCGCTGCTGCGCCGTTGACTCGCTGACTGCGCAGGTAAAGCGAAAATTCGGAACTGTAATCATGCGCAGAACAACACGCGCGTGTGCACTCGCCGCAGTGCTGGTGCTTGCGGCGTGCGGCGACAGTGCCAGGCCAGCGGTTGCGACTGCATCGCCGTCGCATCGATTTGCGCCGGTGATCGTCGAAGCACCCGTCGATTCTGCGTTGCCAGTGACTTACGTTGCGCGGCCGGATACGTTGCGCGGCCTGTATGTGAATCGCTGGGCCGCAATCGGCAACAAGATCTGGAAATTGATCGACGTCGCTGGACGTACCGAGATAAATGCTCTGGTAATCGATGTGAAGGACGATCGCGGTCTCGTTCTGTACAGGTCACGAGTACCGCTCGCAGCGGCGATCGGCGCGGATACGAACCGGCCGATGTCAACGCGACGACTCACGGCGTTGCTCGATTCCATGCGCGCGCTGCACATCTATCCGATTGCGCGCATAGTCGTCGCGAAGGATCCGCTGCTCGCTGGCAAGAAACTGGAATGGGCGATCAAACGTCGTCAGGATGGCAAGCCGTGGCTGGACAGGAGTGGACATCCGTGGCTCGATCCAACTCAACCCGCTGTTTGGCAGTATGCAATCGATCTCGCACGTGAAGCGCACGCAGTCGGATTCAGTGCCGTGCAGTTCGACTACGTGCGCTTCCCCGACGACTCGCGCCTGATTCGCGAAGCAACATTTCCGCTGGAACACGGTCGCACGCGCGCGCAGGTTATTCGAGATCAGCTCGGCGTCGTTCGTGATTCGCTCAGATCCACTGGCATGCCGATGACGATCGATGTGTTCGGATTGACTGCGACGGACACTACGGATATGGGAATCGGTCAACGATGGGAGATGTTCATCGATCGCGCTGACGAAGTGCTGCCCATGGTTTATCCGTCCCACTTCGCGCCAGGCACGTATGGACTCGGCAATCCCAACGCTCATCCATACGCAACGATCGATCGCGCGCTCAAGGATGTGAAGAGGCGAAGTGCTGGTATCAGTGGTGCTGCGAAAGTGGTTCCGTGGTATCAGGACTTCACGCTCGGACCGCCGGCCTATGGCGCTGAACAGGTCCGTGCTCAGATAAAAGCCGGTTATGACAACGGATTTTACAGCTGGATTTTGTGGAACCCGGGTAGTAGCTATACAATCCAGGCGTTGGAGGCCCGGTAGTATCTTTACAATGGTGTAAGTCTTTGTCGGGCAACGAGATAGACCACCACCCCCTAGTATTTGCGAAAATAAGCGCTATAATTGCCGCGCGGGATGTGTCTGGAGATTTGATGCCCATGATACGGCACCAGCCGGCCGCCAACACAACGGCGTGAATTCTTCGGACTTTTCGTGCAGAAATGACCGGTCGAACCACGGCCGCAAACCTAAAATCGTGAACGCGTATGGCCGAGCCGACGTCCGCCGCCCAGGAAGCCGAAGCTACTTCGCCAGAATCCAGCGAACCGACTCTTGAGTTTCCGCTTAACTGGTTGCTTGACCATGCAGCCCCGCCGATTCAATATCGGTCATTCATAGACGTTGCACAGCTTCCAACCAGTCAGAACCTGGAGACGCTTGCGCTTGCGTCACCGTACGCGCTGCAGATTGCAGTATCGCAGTCGCTGGATGGCACGTGGGGCGGTCGAATGCTTTCTCTCCCGAAGGCGGGCAAGGGAGGCGTAACCGGCCTTGGAACGATTCCGGCCGTGGAGCGGCTGCTTGAGTACGGATGGGATCGCGACTCTCCGCCTCTCGCGCAGGCTCGCAGGCCGCTCTTCCGACTTCTCTCCGAAGATACCGACCCGCACTATCTGTACGAACTGCGCGCGGGGGCCAAGCGACCTGACATCGCGCTGCGCGGTCGCCAGATATTGCGCGAGGCGTCGTCTGCCGCACTCGCGCACGCCGGTTACGAATCAGATCCACGTCTTCGCGGCGCGGCACGGCGCGCCGTAGAACGCATCGACGCATTTCTGGATTCTCCGCTCGCTGAGAAGCCGTGGGTGCGCATCGGCAATCGACACGTACTCGCCGAAAATGCGTCGCCACCGTCGGTCTTTGTGCTCATGACGGTTTCACAGATGCCGATTTTCCGGAGCGAGCACTATCCGGAGATGGAGCGACTCTACGAGTATCTGTCGCTGCCAAAGCCGACGCAGGAAGCGGTGCAGATGTATGGCAAGGAGATCATCGCACAGCCGCACCTTGTGATGGGCGATCAGCTCCACAACAAGAACGTGGTAGAATCCGACATCCCATTTGCGCTGACGTGGCTCGAAATCATGGCTCGGCTTGGCTTCCTCAAACGGAACGAGACGTGGCTCAAATTGTTTGAGCGCTTCGTGGATGATTGCGGGCGTGATCGCGTGTGGCGTCCTCACAACAAGGGGACGATGCTCCCAGGAACGACCAATCCGTATGCTTGGCCCAAGTTTCCACTCGAATCGGATCTCGAGGGCGATGCACGCTGGAGTGACGTGACGTTCAGAATCGGACTGATCGCTCGGCTGCTGGGTTGGCAAATCAAGCTGGTCTGATTCCTGGACGCATCCCGCCGGAAGAAATGTTTCCGGCGGGTGATTCGCGCTTCAGGCAAAGTTTCCTTTCGATACGCGTATCCGGTGTGGCGCTGAACATTCGCGTCATTGATTGTGGTGATCCTGCAGCGGAGCGTGTCGTCTTTTGCGTACACGGCTGGGCGTGTTCCGCGTATTCGTTCCGAAGGCTCATGCCATTGCTGGCAGAACTTGGCATGCGAGCCGTCGCGATGGATCTCCCCGGTCACGGATTGTCCAGCAAGCCAACAGCGCGCGTACCTTATACGCTCGACCCGCTGGCAGAATGTGTTGTCAAGTCGATGGACGAGCTCGGCATCTCGCGTTGTGTGCTCGTGGGTCATTCGATGGGTGCCGCGATTTGCGCTCGCGTAGCGGTGCTCGCGCCGGAACGGGTGAGCGCGCTCGCGCTTCTGGCGCCAGCTGGATTTGGGACGGAGCTGGATCTTCGCGTTCTCAGATCGCTCACACCGAACTTCCTGTCGTCGCTGCTGCCGCATCTCGTCCGGCGCTGGATGATAGAGCTGGTTTTTGCCGCGGTATACGGCTCGCTGTATCGACCGACCAGTCGAGACGTCGACGAGTACTGGGCTCCGACCCAGTTTCCCGCGTTTGCCCGTGCGATGTGGACTTTGCTGCACTGTTTCGAGTGGAGCGCCGGCTCCGACTGGGGCTTTGGCGAGATCTCGGTGCCGACCGTGGTCCTGGACGGCGGACGAGACAATATGGTGGTACGGAGGTGGGTGCGGCGCTACGCCGAGGTGCTCCCAAACGCGACCCTGAAGGTCATCGAGAACTGCGGCCATGTGATCCCTGAGGAGGCACCCGAGGCGGTAATCGGGGCAATCCGGGCCATGATCCGTTAGGTTTATAGTATCAAAATGAGTTTAGAGACGAAGGTAGAGGTTGCCGACCTCACATTCGCAGACCTCGGGCTACACCCCGATATACTGCAATCGGTAAAGGACGCTGGATACACCCATCCGACGCCAATTCAGGCCCTGGCGATCCCGCTGGCGCTCGAAGGCCGAGATTTGATTGGCCTCGCGCAGACAGGAACCGGAAAGACCGCAGCGTTTGCGCTGCCCATCCTCAATCAGTTGATGGGTGGCCCACGTCGATCTCGAGCGTTGATTCTGACGCCGACTCGGGAGCTGTGCGTTCAGGTGGAGGAAAATTTCCATAAGTACGCCGAGCATTCGGGACTCAAGACACTCGCCGTCTATGGTGGAGTGGCGTTGGAGCCGCAGACCAAGGCGTTACGGAAGGGGATCGATATCGTGATCGCCACGCCCGGGCGGCTGCTTGACCATCTTGAGCGTCAGAATGTCGTCTTCGACGACCTTGAGGTTCTCGTGTTGGACGAAGCCGATCGCATGCTCGACATGGGCTTCGCGCCGCAGATCAACCGGATAGTCGGGGCGATTCCAAAGTACCGGCAAACCATGTTGTTCAGCGCGACGATGCCTCCGGAAGTCGAGGCTCTATCGCGGAAATATCTGCGCAAGCCACATGTAATTCAGGTAGGCCGGCGCTCGATGGCCGCGATTGGCGTGACCCACGCGGTCTATCCTGTGCCGCGGATACGCAAGACTCAGTTGCTCACCGAGCTCTTGAAGGACAAGGCGATGGATTCGGTGCTGATTTTCACTCGCACCAAGCATGGCGCCGATCGCGTTGTGCGGGATCTGCAACAGGCGGGCATTCAGGCAACAGCGATGCACGGCGACAAGACGCAGAAAGAGCGCACGCGCGCTCTGGAAGACTTCAAGGAAGGCAAGATACGCGTTCTGGTCGCGACAGACGTTGCGCAGCGCGGTCTGGACGTCACGGGCATCACGCACGTGATCAACTTCGATGTACCGCAGGAACCTGAAGACTATGTGCACCGCATCGGTCGGACTGGTCGCGCGGAGTCGAGTGGCGACGCCTACACGCTGATGTCGCCCGACGAAATCGCGATGGTGCGCACTATCGAGCGCGTGATCGGTCAGGAGATCCCGAGAGTCTCAGTGCCCGGCTACGACTTCGGAACGACAGCGGCCTGACCGTCTCCCCGCTTTCGCGGGGACGACATAGTTGACGGAGATCTGTGTTGCACAACATTCGGCGACGGTCGCCGGCCCTCGTTCCTGGTTACGCCGGGTTGAAAATGGATCCCCGCTTTCGCGGGGATGACGGCTGGATTCTACTCGATCTCGTTCACCGTCTCACCCGGCCGAGTCGCGACACCACCACAGTCTCCGCCGCCGCGCCTCGTGTGACGAAGACGCTCAGGTTGGATACGCCAAACGCCATGCCTAGCTGCGTGTAGACCACCGCCGACCGCGTCACTCTGAATTTGACTCCGTGAATGGCGTTCTCATTCCGGCTCCGGATGGTGTCTCCACCCGCTCGCATGGTCACTCGTGCAGGTGCGGAATCGATATCGACGCTTATCCTTTCTCCGCGCGTCATAGCCGAGTGACGCGCGAATTGCAGGATAGTCGCAACCTCCTCGGAGGCAGCGCGGACGGCGATCGCGTCAAGGAGGTATCGAGTCCGCGGGATTGCGACCCCCGTTATCAGGGCTATTATCGTCACTACGAGCAACGTCTCGAGCAGTGTGAAACCCACTCGTGAGCGATGCCGCTCTGGTAGAGGGCGCGGTCGGTGCATGCGAGCATTATTAGTGCGATGACGCCGTTGCAACTGAATCGATTATCGTTCTCTCGTATCGAAACGTGCCTGGAGAAACAATGCGCGTGATTCATCCGTTGGCCGTAGTATTTGGCGCAGGCACACTCGTGATAGCAGGCTGTGCTGGGCGTACAACGCCGACTCCAACCCCGGTGCCTGCCGCGGAGCAGCATGCGGAAGTTTCGGCGCCGACGCCCCCCCGAATCATTCCGAATGTAAGGCTCGTGGATGACACCAATGCGATTCCGCCATTTGCGGATTCCGCGCTCATCAGCTGGGGGCCGGAGCCGGCAGGCACCGTGCACGTATTTCCGCCGCATGAGTATGATCTTCAGAATCAGGCCGTGCATGTGCGATTCGACTGGACGCGCCACGCAGTGGTTGGTTCGACGACTCTGAAGATTGCGGCGTTGGATCACGCTATCTCGGTTGTGCCGCTGGACGCAGTCGGGATGACGATCAAGCGTGTCGCCACAACCGGTTCGGTGCCTCTCAAATTCGACTACGACGGCGAGAAGCTCACGGTTCATCTGCGGCGCCCGCTCGCGGCACGCGCCAGTACATCATTCGTGATCGATTATGAAACCGTTCGGCCCAAGCGTGGTGTGTATTTCATCGACCGCAATCACTATCTGTGGACACCGGGTGCGGCGATCGAGACTCGCTACTGGCTCCCCACCTACGACCATCCGGACGACAAGACTACCTGGCAGATATCGGTCGTGACTGACTCGAATGAGAAAGCCCTTTCCAATGGAAGGCTCGTCGGCAATCATCTTGTGAACGGTGGCATGGAGTGGAACTGGTCGCTCGATAAACCAGCTTCCACGTATCTCATGGTTGTGACCACCGGGAAATACACCGTGCTCACCGAGCACTGGCACAATGTACCGGTGGAATACTGGACGTATCCGGATTCGGTTGCGGCCGCGAAGCTCGGCTTTGCAAAAACCCCTGACGCAATCGATGTGTTCTCGCGCAAGATTGGGGTTCCGTATCCGTGGGCAAAGTACGCCCAGAGCGTGGCGCCGGATTTCGTTTTTGGTGGCATGGAAAGCGTGACTGCAACGACACAATCCGACAACGGCATACTGCATCCTGCGTGGGCTGATCCTCAGTACAACGCCGACGGCCTGGTATCGCATGAATTGAGTCATCAGTGGTTCGGCGATCTGTTGACGACGCGCGACTGGTCGCACGCATGGCTGAACGAGGGCATGGCGACGTTCATGGAGCAGATCTATCGCGAGGAATCACGCGGCGTTGACGAGGCCACATGGGACAGACTCGGCGCGGAGCAGCAGACAATATCGGCCGATCGCCGGAATCGGCGCCCCATTGTCTACAACAAGTATGTCAACGATCCGATCGAAGTCTTCTTCAGCGGTCACATCTATCCCAAGGGCGCGACTGTACTGCAGATGCTGCGGCATCAGCTTGGCGATTCTGTCTTCTGGAGCGCCATTCATCGCTATACGATTTCGCACATGTACGCCAATGTCGTCACAGCGGACCTGGAGGATGCCTTCGAGCAGACGACGGGGCGCAACTTCAAGCGGTTCTTCGATCAGTGGGTGTACGGAGCTGGCTTTCCTGTTTTCAGAGTCTCGTCCAGGTACGATGCGGCCACCGGTCGCCTTGCTCTTCACGCAGACGAGATCCAGCCACGCGATTCGCTGACCGGATACTTCGATGCCGACGTGGACGTCGAGGCCCTGACCGACGGTGCTCCCGTTCGCGGTACCATGCAGGTCCGTGACGGGAAGGGCGATCTAACGCTTGCGCTGCCATCGGCGCCGCGAGCGATCGAGTGGAACAAGGGAAGTTGGATGCTTGCCATCACTGACTTCCCACGCTCGACGGCCATGCTGGACTATCAGCTGACACATGGCGACGACGTCGCGAGTAGATCGGAAGCGATCAGGCTTCTGCAAATGCGTCGTGGCGACGAGGCGGCTGCTCACGCTATCGCGAGAGACGCCGAGATCGATCGGTTCTGGGCAGTTCGCGGTCAGTCGCTCCAGGCACTAACGGCATTCGCGGCGGACTCGACGGCGCGCTCCGCAGTTTACGGTGCCAGTCGGGATTCCGATCCGCGGATACGGCAGGCCGCAGCTGGCGCGCTCGCGGGTTTCCCTGGGGCCGAAACAGATTCGATACTCACGACGATCGCCCGGAGCGACGCGTCGCCTATTGTGCGTGGGGTTGCATTAGCTTCGTACCTCAAGGTTGCCGGAGACGCTGCAGTGCCACTCGCCCGTGAGGTGATGGCGCAGCAGTCGTGGCGTAACGTGTTACGCACACCAGCAATAACCGTCTTGAAGGGTATGAATGGCGCGGCTGCTCAGTCGCTCTATCATGAATACGTGAAATAGCGAATGCTATCAGCGCGAGGGAACTACCAGTTGCTCCTGACGATCGACAGTGAGCTTGCGAGAAAATCTTAAGTGAGAATTGCTCTTTCAACCGGCGGTGGTGACGCACCAGGGCTCAACGCGGTAATCCGCGCTGCGGTCCTGAGCGCGCTCGATCGGGACTGGGATGTGCTCGGTGTAACGAAGGGTTACGCGGGATTGCTCGGCGAGGAGGGCATTATTCCTCTGACGCGTGACGCCGTACGTGGCATCGGCCATATGGGCGGGACGATCCTCCGCACAACAAATCGCGGGAATCCATTTTCCTATCCGGTTCTTCAGCAAGACGGTACGTATGCCATCGTTGATCGTTCAGACGAACTCATCGCACGTGCATCCGAACTCGGCATCGAGGCACTGATCTCGATCGGCGGCGACGGCTCGTTGAGCATCGCGCAGCAGCTTTCGAACAAGGGAATGCGGATCGTGGGGGTCCCCAAGACGATCGATAACGACGTCAGTGGGACGATCACTACATTTGGCTTCGACACGGCAGTGAATACTGCGCTCGAGGCTATAGACAAGCTTCATACGACCGCCGAGTCACACGATCGCGTTTTCGTTCTGGAAGTGATGGGTCGCGACAGCGGCTTCATCGCTCTGCATGCCGGCCTTGCGGGCTCGGCCGACGTGATTCTGATCCCCGAGATTCCGTACGACGTGGAGCGTGTGTGCGAGAAGATCGTCTCGCGCAGCCTCGCGGGGCGCCATTTCTCGATCGTTGTGATTGCGGAGGGCGCGCATGCCATCGGCGAATCGGCCGGCGTGCTTGGTGCGTCCATGCCGGGTCAGGCTATTCGCGTGGGTGGAGTGGCTGCACACGTGGCAGAGCTGATTCAGGAGCGGACAGGCAAGGAGTCCCGCTCGATGGTACTCGGCCACCTTCAGCGCGGTGGCCAGCCGACCGGGTATGACCGGTTCCTCGCGACCAGATTTGGCGGTGCCGCCGTTCGGGCCGTCGCGGAAGGGAAATGGGGGCATATGGTCGCCCTCCAATCCCCGCATATCGTGACCATACCTATTGAGGAAGCTCTCCGCGAGCAGAAGCGCGTGGATCCCACTCACGACGCAGTGTTGACCGCTCGGGCCACCGGGGTCTCGTTCGGCGACTGATACCGCGGCGCGCCGTCTGGCGCGCCGCGGCCTGCCCGGAGGGCCAGCCAGCCCGGGCGGCGATCCCCCCAAATCCCGGGATGTAGCCAAGCGGGAAAACCCGCGGTATATTCAAAACATGGCTCAGAAAAACCTCACTCGGCTGACCCTTGCGGCAGCGATCATTGCGATCGCGCTTCCAGTCGCAGCATACGCGAGTGAGCCAGGCCCCGTACCGGTCCATCCTATCACTCGTTCTGACACGCTTACAAAGATCGAGAAGCCCAAGTCAGAGCGCCCGACGCCGTCCAACAACAAGAAGCTCAAGCCCAGCAAGGCCACGCCATCGTCGCCGATTCGTCATGAGTATCTCCCCGATCAACCGTGGGAGACGGAATTCTACGTCGAGAATGACGTGTCTGGCCGTCAGGCGATGCAACTCGCACTCGCATCTTTCAGCCCGCGCCACTGATAATCTTTCCGGCTGATGATATCAAGGGCCCTGCGAGGGTCCTTTTTTATTGCGCTGAACTTCCCTCCGCATTTGATTCGAGACTGGGAGTACGGTGCGATTCGATATCTTCCAATCAGTGACGACTCCACGCGCGGTCCAGGACCGCTACCTCCCGCCAGATCGCGACAGCTTCGCCGCTGATCTTCCGCAAGGAAGAGTCATCGTTATCGCGCCAACCCGTGCGGCGTGCGAGACGATCGAACTCGCGCTCGGCTTGCATCTCGATACGGTGCTCCAGCGTGAGCATGGGGACCAGATCCAGCGGCTCGCAGAAAGCGGTGCAGGATTCGGAATCGTTGCGGGCACTGGAACTGGAAAGACGCTCGGGATCAGGCCCATCGCCGAGACGATTCTCAAGACGAAATCGCTTCGTGTCGGGGTCGTCAATCGAGAGCGCGAGGCTACGCCGGACACTCCGACGTGGAATGTCATCATCGTCACCACGGGCATCGCGCGCCGATGGTTTCAGGACAACGACATCCGTGCCACCGACACACTGGTCGTTGACGAAATTCACCAGACGTCCGCCGAGCTCGAGCTGTGCCTCGCACTCGGCAAGCGCGTTGGATGCCGCTATATCTGGCTCTCGGCGACGGTAGATCCGTCGTTCTACGCGGAGTATCTCGGATCGGCGTCGGTAATCGAGAGCAGCGCATTCGATCCGGCAAAGGCGGCGACTGTAAAGGTTATCAATAGAGATCCAGTCGAATTCCTGGACGACAAGTTCCTTCGCGCCGTCTTCAAGGAGAAGCGCGGCGTCGGTGTCTTTCTTCCGACGCGCGCAGGTGTTGAGCAGGTCGCAGAAACCGTGCACTCGCTCTTCCCGCAAATCAATACGGCGTTCTATCACGGCGGTGAACCAATTCGCGTCATCCGTCCATTTCTCGAGGGAACGGAGAAGAAACCTTACGTACTGTCTATGACAGCCGCTGGTCAGAGCGCGCTCAACGTGAGTGGCCTCGATACCGTGGTGATCGACGACACGCGCTTCACCAACATCATCGAGCGCGGCAAGAACGTACTCAGCAAACTGCACCTGGGCAGCAATGAGATCCTGCAGATGGCGGGACGGGTACACGGCCGAGTGGATGGCGGTCGTGTGTTCATTCTGAGCGATCGCGCCATCGATTTCAAATCGCTGCAACCAACCGCGCCCGAATTTCAACTCGCCGGCGATTCCGAGCGCGTCGCGCTCACCTGTGCAGCGCTCGGCGTGCGCGCAGATGCGCTGGATCTCCCCGTGCCACTCGATCGCATTTCGTATCGCAAGGCGCTCGCGCTGCTGGACGATCGCGGCATCGTCGAGAATGGCAAACTCACGACGTACGGCAAATCTGTTGAGGCACTGCCGGTCGATCGTGTATGGGCGGAGCTGCTTGTGAATGCTGACGATGAACTGGTTCCATTCGTCGCTGTGATAAGTGGCATCGAGTCGCTGCATCGCATGACGCGCGAAGAACGTGATCTCGATGGCCTCGTCGTTGCGGGTAGCGATCACCTTACCGCGTACAACGTTTACGCAGAAGCGCTCAAAAAGTGCGGCTTCGTTGGCGAAGTGTACGGACTTCCGCGACACCAGTTCGACGAGTCGATAGCGGAGTGGGCCGAGCGTCGTGGCGTACTCGTGAAATCGATCGAGGATGCTGCACTGGGGATGGCCAGTGTGTATCGCAGTCTTGGCATGCCGCTTCCTGCGAAGCTCGCATTCGCGCGGGATCATACATACAAGCTGTTCGCCGAGTTGCTCGCGCGCACGATGCCATTTGATCTTGTCGTCGATGAGCAGACTCGTGATGGCGGGAACGCGCGCGTGTCAAAGACCAGCGTCTGCGGAAGCTGGGGCGCCATAGCCGGCACGCTGCGATATTTTGCCGGCAGGAGCGGCGAGCCACGCGCTGGAATCGAAGGAACGCAGATTCCCGACAGCCTCATTCGCAAGTACGCGACGCGTAGCAAGCCGCAGCTCATGTACGATCCACAGCGCAAGCACGATCAGCTGGTGCTGATGAGCAGGGTGGAGTACTTCGGATTCGAGCTGGACCGCGAAGTCGAGGCGGTACGGGAATTCTCACCCGAAATTGCTGCCGAAGCCCGGCACATCCTGGCCGAAGCTGCGGCGCGCGAGGAGGCGAGACAGGTATCCATCAAGCGCAACCACGCACCAATCAACGAAGTGCGTGAAGCGTATCGGCGGTCTGGCGGCGCTACTCCGCGACTCGGATTCGACGAGCTGACAGCGCTTTACGAGTCTCAGTTGACTGACGTCAATTCTGTCGAGGAGTTCCGGAACGCTCGTCTGACCGTCAACCCGGATGATTTTGTATCGCCGGAAGACCGTGCAAGACTGGCGTTGTTGCCAGAGCTGGTGCTCGTGCGCGATCGCGAAGCGTGGATCGACTATGACGTCGAGGAGCGACCTGATGGATCGCGCTTCGGGGTGGCGCGATTGCGCCTGCCGGAGAAGATTGCCAGGTCGCTGACCGAAGCCGAGCTTCCAGTGCTTGACCGACCGATGCGGTTCGCGGTAGTGCGCGGGCAGCGCGGTGCCGTGAAGGCCGATACATTGGACGAGCTTCAGGAACTTCTCGACCGACCGTGGTCAACGGACGAGATCGCAACCGAGAGGAAACGTGACGACACAAAGCCACAACATAATCGCCGCCCATTTCACGGAAAACATCCGCACGGTGGAGGCAAGCGCAACGGCCCTCGCGGACGCGGCCGACGCGGCCGGTAATGCACTCGTCCGAGCGGTCCTCACTGGCAAGAAGATTCTCTGCTTCGGCAACGGCGGATCTGCGACTCAGGCCAGCCACATGGCAGGGGAGCTGATCGGTCGATTCAAGGAGACTCGGCGGCCCTACGCCGCGATCGCCCTCGGCGGCGACACGGGCGCGGTGACGTGCATTGCGAACGACTTTGGCTATGGCGCGCTGTTCGAGCGGCAGATCGAGGGACTCGCGACGCACGGCGACGTTGCGATCGGACTTTCCACCAGCGGCACATCGGAGAACGTCGTGCGCGGACTTGCGATGGCGCGGCTGAGGGGTGCGGTAACGATCGCGATGACTGGAGAGAAGGGAGTTGCCAAAGGGACTGTGGATCACATCCTCGCGGTGCCAAGCAGCATTACGGCGCACATCCAGGAAGTTCATCTTTTGTTGCTGCACGCATGGTGTGTGGAGATCGACGCGCAGGTACTCGGTAACCGATAGGGGATAGCATCGACGACTGTCCGAACAATCGTCCGAATCGTGTCATCTTGCTAAATTCCAAGTATGACGACGCCCGCAACTCCACCCACGTATTTCCGAAAAGGATTCGGCCTTAAAAGTGAGGTCGAGGGGGAGCTCGCAGCCGCCTACGACGGGCGGTTGGTGGATCTGCTCAAGGAGCGGGACTACTCGTTGACTGCGGGTGGGGTCACCGTTCGACTCGCGCGCGAATTTGGTTTCTGCTATGGAGTTGAGCGCGCCGTGGAGTACGCGTATCAGACGCGCAGGAAGTTTCCGGACAAGAAGATTTATCTGGCGGGCGAGATCATCCACAATCCGCATATCAACAAGCGGTTGAGCGATGCCGGCGTGATCTTCCTCAAGCACAACGCAAATACGAACGAAGTCTCATTCGATTTCAGTATCGTGAATCCGGATGATGTTGTTCTGCTGCCGGCGTTTGGAGTCACAGTGGCCGATTTCACGACTCTACGAGATCGTGGCTGTGTCATGGTGGATACCACTTGTGGCTCTGTGCTGAACGTCTGGAAGCGAGTCGAGAGCTACGCGCGCGATGGGTACACAGCTCTTATACACGGCAAGTACTACCATGAAGAAACGCGCGCGACTGCATCGCAGGTGATGAAGTATCCCGGTGGTCAGTATCTGATCGTCCGCGACATGGACGAGGTCCGAGTCCTCTGCGATTACCTTGAGGGCAAGCGGCCGGCTTCGGACATCATGACCAAATTCGCGCCGCACGCGGCGTCTCCCGAGTTCGATCCAGACCGCGATCTCAAGCGGATCGGAGTTGCGAATCAGACCACGATGCTGGCAAGCGAGAGCCTTGCGATTGCCGCCGAGACCCGGGCCGCGATGGCTCGCGGCAAGGGCGAGGAATACGCCGTGGCGAACTTCCGGACCTTCGATACGATCTGCTCCGCAACCCAGGACCGTCAGGATGCGGTTGCGGAAATGTTGCTGGATCCACCGGACATCATGCTCGTGATTGGCGGCTACAACTCGAGCAACACGATCTCCCTGGCCGCGCTCTGTGCCGACAAGGTGCCGACGTATCACATTGAAGATGCGACGTGCATCGATGTGGAATCCGATGTCATTCATCACCGAGTGAGGCAGGGTCGTGATGACGTGACTACGCCGGAGTGGTTGCCTGCGGTCGGCGAAGTCATTGTCGGCATCACGGCGGGCGCCAGTACGCCGAACAACAAGATAGCGGAGACCGTGGCGCGGGTATTTGCGACGCGCGGAGTCGACCCGGCGACCGTAGTCTAGGAACCGGCGCCTGGAGCTCCCGATCTGACACACTTTTTGTGTCGGATGCACACGGCCGTTGACGAGCAGCTGTCCGTACGCGGTCACCCGGTTGTAACAAAGTGTTACAACTGTTACGGTTGAGACTGTGACTGATCTGTAGCGGTCCGGTCCTGATTCTGACGGTTTTCCCTATGAAGACGGACTTGCCGCTAAAGTTTCCAGCAGGCTGGCGCGAAACTTGTTATCATGCGCCGGTGTACCGACGGTGCGCACGATGGTGCGCAAACGAATTTCCCAGGGGGGAAGATGGATTTCGGAGCGTTGCCCGTCTCCGACGGGCGTAGCGCACCGGCCCCGGATAACACGCTGAATCTGGCGTGGTTCGAACGCAGCAGTGCCGCGGAGTCAGCGGCGCCGCCGAGAGTGGTCGCTGAAGGCACAGGCGCGCTACTGGATCGCGTTCGGGAGGCCGAGGGTCTGGTGTACAACGGAGATGGCGATTACGAAAACTGAATCGTCAGAGCAGTGAGGCAGTAATCAAGCGGGGCCGCGTGATGAGCGCGGNNACCTTCGGCGGGATGACGGCAATGGATCCCGACCTTCGGCGGGATGACTGCGATGCACGGCGGAAGGAGGGTGAGTGGAGTCCGGAGTCGAGTCCGGAGTCCGTCCCGCCTCCGTCCCCCTTCTAGAGTCCGGATTTGTTGATGTTCACGCTGCCGTCACCCGGTTGGCTCTTTTGCGGTTTATCCGTGAACGTCACACTATACCCGAAGAACCACTGGCTGTGTTCTCGATCCTTGATGGGTACCGCGAGCATGTTCTGGAACATCGGGATCAACGTGCGCTGCGATGGCGTGATCACGGAATCGGCAATTTCGGGTTGGGCCCAGAATACTTTCCAGTACGCTTTCGTTGTCTTGCTGACGCTGTCGAGCTCCGCCTTGCCCGGGTCCTTGCCAGATCCGGCCGCCAGGAAGTTGCCGAGTGGGGTGTATACGGCGCGCACCTGTGCCGAGTATACGGAGTCGTGCTGCTGAAGTCTTGCGATCTGCTCCTTGCTCAGGAAGAGCGAGTCGCTGTTGGCGAGCAGCAACTTGTAGACGTCGGATGTGCGAGTGAGATAGAATGCGGTCAGGGAGTCTGCGGACCGGCGCGTCCATCCGGTCGGACTGCGAACCGGCTCCAGGGCGCGACGCAGTTGCTGGAGCGGAAAGTTCGTGGAGAGATTGAACGAGAAGTCGATCGATATCTTGAACGGATTGCGCATGAGCGTGCTGTTGGCGCGTGTATCTGCGAATCTCGGATTGACGGTGTACTGGAACTGCCTGGACGCCGCATCGAAGCCGTGCGGGACCAGGAGCACCGGATCCAGTACTGGCTGCGAACCCCAACCGCGCAGTCCATTGCTGCCGTGTACAAGCTGATCGATCCCGCCGAGTACGTTCTCGAAGTAGATATTTGGCGTGACGCGTCCGAGCCATTTACGCGGGAAGGGCGGTCGCCACTGCATGTTCAGCAGCGCGGTCCACGGGCCTCGGCAGCCATTTCTTGCGGCGACCTGCCCCAAGTTGTCGCGCAGGCAATCTTGCGCGGTGCTCGAGCCGGTGGCGAGGAGCGAGCGCATCTGAGTTGCAAGTGTCGCGTCGGACTCGGTGGCCGGATTGGGAATGAATGCGCGGTCGCCGGCGAGCCCGTCGCCGTTCACGTCGCCCTGAATAATCGGCGTGAACGGGAGGCCGGACTGGGCTCGTCCGAACAGTGTGATAGTTCCGGTCTTGCCCGTGCTGAATCCAAGGCTCAGCACCGCAACCTGACGCGCATCATTGTTGGATGGCGCCCATTCGCTGACTCGCGGGTCACCGAACGCCGCACCGTCGAAACCTCTATACTGGCGACGCGAATCCTGCAGTGTGTACGACAGCGAAGTGAAGAGTGAAAAGCTCGTGCGGAACTTGAATACGTCCGGCGAGATTGTGCCGGTGATCTGGCCGCCGTAACCGCGGAGATCGCTCGTGCGCATTCCCACTCGTCCGAAGAGCGGCGACTTGCGCGCTTCCGCGGGTGAAACGGTTCCGCTGGAGGGATCGATTCCGGCCGTGGAAACGTAGACCGGGCGGTTGTCTTCACCCGGAAGTGTAAATTGCGGCGTTCCTGAGAAGTTCACGTCCACTGTGCCGGGCTGCGAGAGGTCGTAAGAGCCCAGCGCCGCCAGCTTGAGAAGCCACGTATTGATGTTGGACGTCCAGTCGAGTGAGGCGCGCCAGCTGTGTGGAACGTCGTACGACGGGCTGATCAGGGACACGGCCGGGACCTGCTCGGCAAGTACACCGGAACCGTCCAGGCAGCGCGTCGGGATTGTGGACGGATCGTTTGCAAACATCGTCCAGTCGGGAGATGGAACCGCAGATCCGACGCACGAGAGCAGGGAGGTACCTGTTGGTAGCCCAGTCGCGGCGGATGCGCTGGCGAGGATATCAGGGCGCAGCAGATCTCGGAAATCACCGATTCCACCGCGAATCACTCCGACCGTACTGCGATAAAATGTGCCGGCGGGTGACACGTTCATACCGTTGCCGTTATCGCGGTCCTTGCTGTACGTGTATGAGAATCCTGCACGTGGACTCAAGTGGAAACGCATCGGAGCAATGTCACTGCGTACTCCGAGTGCGGTCTGGAGAGCTGGATCGGCCGAGGGTGCGGTGCCGAAGCCGTCTGCTTCCAGGCGAAGGCCGTACAGTACGCTGAACATCCGCGACGGGGCCCATTGGTGTGCTATCGCAGTCGCTGCATTCCAGACCGTGCCTGTGCGCGCGGGCTGGGACAGTGTGCGGGAATAACTATCGGCGTTTCCGCTGGCGAGATCGTTGAGCGAGTTGAACGAGTAGTTGCCGAATTCATTCGAGATCGCGCTCTGGCGCATCCCATCGGCTCTTGCCCAGAGTGTTGC
Organism: Gemmatimonadota bacterium; assembly: GCA_003155795.1. GTDB lineage: Bacteria > Gemmatimonadota > Gemmatimonadetes > Gemmatimonadales > Gemmatimonadaceae > Fen-1247. Next base: position 147,594 of record PMEM01000019.1, on the reverse strand, counting down.
TCTGAACTGGTTGTGCTTTCCGTTCGTGTTCCACATTGTGAGATTGGAACCCTCGAGCGTCCAGCGAGAATCGTCGTTTGCAAACTGGCCGCCACCGAGTGTAAGATTGCCGGCGTCAGCGCTTCTATTGAGCGTTGGCGAAAGCACGAGCACGCTCGCGCCGGGAAGGTTTTCGTACGGTGTGAGCTGGTTGCGTGACGCGCTCGCGGACAGCCTGGTTTCTGTCAGGACGCGTCGGCCAGCACCGACATAGTTGCCGATGGTCAGTTGCGCGCCGAGCGTTCGCTGTGTCTGCTCGCCGCTCGCCGATGGCGCAGTGAGAGGGCCAACTCCCGCTCCGCCGTCTTTCGCGAATGTTGCGTAGGTAGTGAGCGCGCGGGTTGCCAGCGTATCGCGCGTGTCGTCGAATCGTGTGAGCCAGCTGAACGCGTTGTGTTCCTGCGCGGAGGGAATTCCGTGCCGGGAGAGTCCAAGGCCGAGCGCGGGCGCGATTGCCAGCAGTCGTGAAACGGAGTCCGGCGCGACACCGGCCCGGAGCAGTACATCGTTGCCAGCATCGAGCAGTGTCGGTCGTTGATTCACACTGTGTGAAAGATCGACTGCTACGTTGTATGTCAGCGCGTTACGGATCAGTTCGCCGTCTGCTCCCAGGCTGCCGCGGAAATTTCCGGTTTGAGCGCCGTTCGAGCGGCCGACGGCATCCGTGAACTGCAGGCCGGCCGGTGCGAGCGTCAGATATCCTCGGCGGTTCTGATAGAATCGATCGCCTGGCCCAAGTTGCACGTCGATGTTCGCGCCTGAAAAGCCGCCGCGAGTTGGATCGAAGGTGGCGCCCGTTACTCGCGTCTGTGTATTCGCGGCGCGAGGAATGGAACCAGCCGCCATTCCCATTCCGTTGAGAGTTGTGAGATTTGACTCTGCACCCGAGCCGAGGATGGATGGAGTTCCACCAACCATCGTGACATTCGACATCGTGCCGGCGACGGCATTGAGATCGCCGACCGTGCTGGGCGGGATCTGGCCACTGACGCCATCCTGCCATTTCTCCGACGAACCGGTTTCGGGGTTGTACGGACCGACGTCAAGACGTGCGCGCTCCGGCTTGCTGGCCTTGACATTCACGGCTGCGAGCTTTGTGAGATCCGGCTTGAGAATGAAATTCGCGACGAGCTCGTGCTCCGTACCGGCGCGCTGCACGCGGCGGCGAACGGACGAGTATCCAGTCGCACTGATGAAGACGAGATAATCACCGGTGCCGGGATCGAATTTGAGGCTGAACGCGCCGTTGGCGTCGGTCGTATCGTGCTCGACCAGGCGATCGGGGCCGCGGGTAATGATGACGGCCGCACCCGCGATGGCGCGGGACGAGTCGTCGGTAACTTGTCCGCGCACTATATCCGGCAACTCCTGAGCAGCCGTCAGCCGAGCTGAAACAAGAGTGGCCGCGACGAAGCATGCGACGAAGAATGAAAATTTGCGAATCGTGCAATTACGGAGCTGTGCTATGAAGCCGAGGAGCATGATGTATATCAATTGGAGCGGTGAATCAGATCAACTATGGCGAGGTTGTGCTACTGTCTTTCCCGTAGCATACGGGATGGCGCAGAGGTTGTCAACGGGTTTTTCAGTAGGTGCCAGGCATCGGTAGAAATTGGATCTGAGCGGATTGGGTGAAGTCACACGTCTTACTTTTTCGGCTTATCTGCGAAAGTCACGCTGCTTCCGAAGAACCAGTGGCTCTTTTCGCGATCTCTTGTCGAGACCCCCAGCATCCCCTTTAGCAAGGGAAACAGTTCGCGCTGCGTCGGCGTCACAACCGAGTCGGCTATCTCTGGTTGTTCCCAGAAGATCTTCCAGTACGCCTTTTCGGTATTCTTGACGCTGTCCAACTCGGCCTTGCCCGGATCGCGCCCCTCATGTTCGGCGAGGAATCTTCCGACTGGGACATATATGGCCCGCACACGCTCCGAGTAGACGGAGTCATCGTGCTGCAGTTGCGCGATCTGCGATTTCGTGAGGAACAGGGAGTCGCTGTTCTCGATGAGCGCTTTGTGGATGTCGGAGGTCCGCTGCAGGTAAAAGGCGGTGAGAGAATCGGCGGAGCGGCGGGCGTAACCGTGCGGTCCCTTTATCGGCTCGACCGCACGACGCAAGCTCTGCACGTCGTAGTCAACGGAGAGATCAAAGGAAAAGTCGATCGTGATCCGGAACGGGTTGCGCGCCAGCGTGTTGGAGATGCGCGTATCGGCGAATCTTGGATTGACGGTGTACTGAAATTGTTTCGCTGCGGCGTCGAAGCCGTGCGGTACGAGCAGCACCGGATCGATCACCGGCTGTGATCCCCAGCCTTGGAGGTTGTTGCCGTGGAGAAACTGATCCACGCCGCCCAGCACGTTCTCGAAGTAGACTTTCGGTGTGACGCGACCCAGCCAGCGGCGGGGGATCGGAGGACTCCACTGGAGATTCAGCATCGTCGTCCACGGTCCTCTGCAGCCGTTGTGTGGTGCCACCCGTCCGAGATTCGCCAGCAGACACCCTCTGGCCGATCCGGATCCATTCGCGATAAGCGAGCGCAATTGACCTGCGAGCGCGGTATCGACCGCCAGAGCCGGATTGGGAATGAACGCGCGATCTCCGCTCAGCCCATCGCCATTCACGTCGCCCTGAACGATCGGGGTGAATGGAAGTCCGGACTGTGTCCTGGCGAAGAGCGTGATCGCGCCGGTTTGCGGCGTGTACAATCCAGCGCTGTACACGATGATGTGCCGCGCATCGTTGTTCGACGGCGCCCACTCGCGGAGCCGCGGATCGCCGAAGGCAGCGCCGTCGAAGCCGCGATACTGGCGCCTGGAATCCTGCAATGTGTATGACAGCGATGTGTAAGCCGACCAATCCGCGCGAAAGTGCAGTTTGAACACGTCCGGCGATATCGTCGTCGTGAGCTGCCCGCCATAGCCGGAGAGGTCGCTCGTGCGCATTGCGACGCGCCCAAACTCCTGCGATCTGCGCGCCTGCGTCGGTGATACAGTTCCGCTAGCCGCGTCGATGCCGGCTGTCGAGACGAAGACAGGCCGGTTTCCCTCGCTGGCGAGTGTGAATTGCGGAGTACCAGCGAAGTTCACGTCGACAGTGCCGGGTTGCGACAGGTCGTACGAGCCAAGCGTTGAGACGTGGAGCAGCCACGAGCCGATGTTCGAGGTCCAGTCGAGCGATGCGCGCCAGCTGCGCGGCACGTCGTAGTCAGGACTGATGAGCGACACGGCCGGCGAATAGTCGGTAAGCAGTCCCGAGCCGTCGAGGCAGCGTGTGGGGATGCTGCCGGGATCGCTCGCGAACATCGACCAGGCTGGCGACGGAACTGCGGCACCAACGCACGACAGTTGCGAGGTGCCATTCGGCAGGCCCGTAGCAGCCGATGCGTTCGCCAGCATGTCAGGACGCAGAAGATCGCGAAACTCGCCAATCCCGCCGCGAACGACGCCGGTCATCGCCCGATAGAAGCTTCCGATCTGCGAATTGCTCGATCCGTTTCCGTTGTCCTTCGCTCGGCTGTATGTGTACGAGAATCCGGCACGTGGACTCAGATGAAAGCGCATCGGCGCGACGTCTGTGCGGACGCCAAGTGCTGCATCGAGGGCGGCATTGCGTGATGGGGCGCCGACAAACCCGTCGGCCTCAAGCCGAGCGCCGTACAGTACGCTGAAGGTGCGGGAGGGAGACCACTGGTGCGCGATCGCTGTTGCCGCATTCCACACCGTGCCGGCTCTGTCGGGCTGACTCAGCGTCCGCGAATAACTGTCGGCATTTCCTGCCGCGAAGTCGCTCAGTGAGTTGAACGAATAGCTCCCGAACGGATTCGAGATGCCACTCTGCCTGAGCCCATCGACGCGGGCCCAGATCAGTCCCTTGAAGTGATTACGCTTGCCGTTCGTATTCCACGTCGTCTGGTTGGAGCCGTCGAGTGTCCAGCGCGAATCATCGGTGGCAAAGAGGCCACCGCCGAGCATGACGTCGCTCGCGTTCGTGCCGCCGGCAGCGGCGCCGACAGCTGGTGACAGAACGAGGACGCTCGCGCTCGGCAGCTGTTCGTAAGGCGTCGCATGCATCCGCACCTCGCTCGCCGAAAGCCGCGTCTCGGTGAGAATGCGCCGCCCCTCTCCAACGTAGTTCCCGAGTGTGAGTTGTGCGCCGAATGTCTGCTGGCGCTGCTGACCGCCAGTTGATGGCGCGCTGAGCGGAGCCAGGCCGATTCCGTTGTCGTGCGCGAAAGTTGCGTAGCTCGTCAGCGCGCGGGTGGCCAGTGTGTCTCTCGTATCGTCCAACCTGCCAAGCCACGTGACCGCGTTGTTCTCCCGCGCCGCAGGAATGCCGTTGCCTCGCAGGGTGAGACCTAGTGGCGAGGCAATGCCGATCAGTCGCGACACGGAATCCGGTGCGACACCGGCGCGAAGGAACAGGCTGTTGTCGGCGTCGAGCAGCGACGTCGGCTGGCTGATACTGTGATCCAGATCCAGCGCAACGTTGTAGGTGAGTGCGTTCCGAACGAGTTCGCCGTCCGCACCGACACTTCCGCGGATGTTGCTGGTCTGAGCCCCCGCGGCGCGGCCGATCGGGTCAGTAAATTGCAGCGCGGAGGGAGCGAGCGTCAGGAACGCCCTGCGCTGCTGGTAGAAGCGACTGCCGGGGCTCAGGTGAACGTCGATGTTGGCGCCCGAGAAGCCTCCGCGAGTGGGATCGAATGTCGCACCGGTGACTCGGGTCTCGGTGTTGGCCGCACGCGGAATCGAGGCCGCGGCCATTCCCATTCCGTTCAATGTTGTAAGGTTAGATTCGGAGCTGGAGCCGAGTATCGAGGGACTGCCGCCGATCATCGTGACGTTCGACATCGTTCCGGCGATCGCGTTCAGATCTCCAGCTACACTCGGCGGAATCGCCGCTTCCACGCCATCCTGCCATTTTTCTGCGGCGCCCGTTTCGGGATTGTATCCACTCACGTCGTTAGTTGCGCGCACGGGCTTGGTTGCCTTGACGTTTATCGCGGCGAGCTTGGTGAGATCTGGCGTCAGGATGAAATTCGCGACCAGTTCGTGTTCGTTCGACGTGCGCTGCACTCGGCGCCGTACAGATGAGAAACCGGTAGCGCTGATGAAGACCAGGTAGTCGCCGGTGCCCGGATCGAATTTGAGGCTGAAGTTGCCGGAAGCATCCGTCGTATCGTGCTCGACGAGGCGGTCGGGGCCGCGGGTGATGGTGACGGCTGCACCGGCGATCGCATGGGAAGAGTCGTCCGTAACGCGGCCGCGAACAATATCGGGTTGGACTTGCGCGAAAGCTGAGTGAGCTGGTAATGCAACGCACAGGGCCAGAGCTGCAAGAACGGATATGAGTCGGGCCGGTAACCGGCACGCGAAAATACGCAGCGTCATCTGCTTTGGTACAATGATCGAAACCCCAGGTCGTAGGACACGTATTAGATGCCACACGGGCCAAAACGGTTGGCTCACTGCGGCGACGCTCCGCGTTCTGTCGGCGACAAGCTACGGCTTCTGCGGCACAGGTGCTTTCTCTGGTTTGGCCTTGTCGCCAGTGAGAGAGCAAGTATTGAGCGTGTCCAGTTCGTCGTCCAGTCTGCCCAGCCAGGTGAAGGCGTTGGACTGGACCGAGGTCGGAACTCGCGTTCCTGCGAGCGAGAGTCCGAGTGGGCCAGCGATGGCGGTCAGCCGCGAAACGGAATCAGGTGCGATGCCAGCGCGTGCAAAGACGTTGTTATTAGCCGGCAGCAGCGTTTGTGGCCGACTCACATAATGCGCGAAACCGAGAGCGACGTTGTATGTGAGGATGTGTCTTATCAACTCACTGTCTGCACCCAGGCTGCCGCGTATCCCACTGGTTTGCGCACCGGTGTTGCGTCCGTGAACGTCGCTATCAGCGGCCGTTCCATAGTGACTACTCCAAGTGGAGCTACAAGAGCAGGCTTGGAATTCGAAGGTACGGCTCGAAGGGGTAGCCGTCAACAATCACAGGGTTGGTCTTGCGCCGCGTAATCAACACCTAATCCTGGACTAACCGCCGTATAACCTGGAATCCGTACTTTAGCAGCATCGATTCCACCAGGAGCTCTGTTTGACGCGAGGCGTGCTGGGCCGTTCGATCTCCGTCGCGATGATTGTAATGCTGCTCTTTGCTGCTGATGCACATGCTCAGACCGCGACGGTCATGCACCGAGACGTCATCACTGGTCGGGTGACGAACGATAGCTCCCGTGCCTTGGCGGGGGTCGACGTGATCATCAGCAGGGCACCGGATCGCGCGTTTCTGAGGACCGTAACCGATTCGAATGGGCACTACGTAATTGTCTTCGAGCAGGGTACCGGTGATTATCTGGTACACGTTTCGGAACCTGGCATGACTACGGTGCGCAAGCGCGTGACGCGGCAGGGAAACGATTCAGTCTTCGTAGTTGCTGTAATGTTGCAGCATGAAGGAGCGGAGCAGCTTGCCGCAGTCCACGTGCAGGCGCGAAAACCAAAACCAAGCCGGAGCGGAGATTATGCGGGGCCGGGCACCGGCGCGATGGAGCACACTGTGGACGGGGTCCGAGGGGCCGTCGCGCCAAATGAATCCGGTAGCATCTCAGCCATGGCGGCTACCGTCCCGACGGTGCTTGTGACACAGAACGGTGTGTCTGCCGGCGGAGTCGATGCCGGTCAGAACTCCACTACGCTGAATGGAATGTCCTTTCCCGGCGCGGATTTGCCCCGGGACGCAATAACGTCGGTCACCGTCAGGACATCAGTATACGATCCGGCAGACGGTTGGTTCGGTGGGGTGGAACAGGCTGTCAGCATGGGAGGTGGTTTTCCGTTGACATCGAGGCATGCACACCTGACGCTTGATGCTCCACCGTTGCAGTATACCGATCGCTATTCCAGGGAGATCGGGCAGGAGTTCACGAACTTCAACGCGAGTCTCGGCGGCGGCGGGAACGTACCGAATCATCAAATGCTGGAATACAATTTCGGAGTTGAAGCGGGAAGGAGAAGTTCGGATGGTGTTTCACTGGGGTCCGCCGCGCCCGACGTGCTTGAGCGCTCAAGCATCGAGTCCGATTCGGCAGCGCGCCTTCTTCAGACGCTGGAATCACTTGGCCTGAGTCCCGGTGGGCCGATTCAACGCGTGACGAACACCGCGGTGTTTCTGGGTTCCATCGGTTCGCGCGAGTATACGTTCCCGTCTTTCAAGATCGCTCCAACTGTATGGACCATTACGGCATACGCGAAGGTCACACGGAGTGACAACATCGCGTCAAGTCCGAATGCAACCAGCTCCTACTCCGGCGCGAGCGACACGGATGTCGCGTGGCTGCAGGCTCACCTTTCGGCGTACATTCACGATGAATACTTGGTGGATGCAAGCTCAGCCATTTCGACGACGCGCACCCGCACAACGCCAAATCTTTGGCTGCCGGGCGGAAGCGTCGCACTGGAATCACAGTTGAGCGATGGGAGCACGGGGTTCAGCAACGTAGATTTTGGTGGGAACAGCGCGCTTGCGGGAGACCTCACGCAAGCGACGTGGGAAACCTCGGCGAACATAAAACTATATCCGCCAGGCAATTCGACACATCGTGTCAAGATGGCAGCGGATTCACGACTGGACAGCTGGCGGCAAGCCGGCACACGCTCGCTTGGTGGCTTTACCTTCAATTCAATCGACGAAGTAGAGACTAATGCACCGACGGGATTCACCAGAACTCTGAATGTGCCAACTCAATCCGCAGCAACGTGGAATGGGTTCCTCTCGGTCGGCGATTGGTGGCACAAATCGGACGCGTTCCAAATGCTGTATGGCGTTCGCCTGGAGGGAAATCATTTCCTTTCCGCACCTGCGTACAATCCGGCAATCGAGACTGCATTCGGAGAGCGCACAGACTTCGCGCCAAGCAGGATAAATGTGAGTCCGAGACTCGGCTTTACGTACACAATACGCGACGAAGGCAGTTCAGTCCCCAACGCAATCGGCACCGAATCTGGCGGACCGACCGGATTTGTGCGGGGCGGAATCGGCGAATTCAGATCACTGATGGGCCCATCGCTACTCGGCGGCATTCTCGGGAGAAGCGGCCTGGCGTCCGGTGCACAGAGAATCTCGTGTGTCGGCGCCGCGACTCCGACGCCGGTGTGGGGGCTGTATTCCTCTGATCCCTCTCTCGTCCCGACGGATTGCGTAGGCGGTCAAGCGGCACGTTCATTCGTTGACGTTGCACCAGGTGCGGAGCTGCTTGACCGTTCGTACACCGCGCCGCGGAGCTGGCGCGCAAATCTTTCTTATGGATCGGAGTACCAGGGCGTGGTTTATTCTGTTGAGGGTGCGTACTTCCTCAATCTGAACCAACCCGGTTTACAGGATCTGAATTTCGCGAACCAGTCCCGCTTCACAACGTCGGATGAGGGGAGGCTGGTTTATGTCAATCCATCGTCGATCGTACCTGGCAGCGGAGCACTTGTTTCGACGTCTGCCAGGCGTGATTCATTATTCGGATCGGTGATCGATCATGTATCGAGCCTTCGATCCACGAGCGAACAACTGACGTTCACATTGTCGCCAGATCTGGATGACACTCACCGATGGTTCGGGTCGCTGTCGTATATTATTGCGAACAGCCGAGCACTTACGAGCGGGTTTGACAACACCACGTTCGGCTCTCCGGTGAGTAGATCGTGGGCGAGAAGCGGATTTGACATCCGGCACCGGGTGGTGGTACAGAGCGGGATTACCAGAGCCGCTCTTACGTTCACGATGTTTGGGCGGCTTCAGTCGGGTGTTCCATACACGCCAATCATCGGCTCAGACGTGAACGGCGACGGGCTCGTCAACGATCGCGCATTCATTTTCGATCCGAAAGTATCGACAGATCCCGTGGTGGCGAGTGCGATGCGAACGTTGATGCAGTCGTCGCAACGCGATGTTCGTCAGTGCCTGATGCGGCAACTCGGCCGCCCGGCAGCAGTCAATAGTTGTGAAGGCCCATGGTCGGCATCGATGAACGCGCAAGTCAACTATGCATTCAAACTTCCGCGCACGGGGCAGCATGCGAGCATTACGCTGGCGGCTATGAATCCTCTGGGGGGACTGGATCAACTGTTGCACGGAGTGGATCATCTCCGCGGCTGGGGGACCAGCGCCTATCCGAATACGGTTCTGTACAACGTGAGAGGCTTCGACCCGGTCAGCCGGTCTTATGACTATTCCGTGAATCCAAAATTTGGAGATACGCGTCCCGGGTCCGGTGTTGCGCGCGCACCGTTCGGGCTGACATTGGACTTCTCAATCAATCTGGCAGCACCGGTGGATATGCAGGTGGCCGATCTACTTCTCCAGCCAGGTCGAAACGGGGCGCCCGGACCTCGCATCAGTGCTGACGACATCCGCCATTTGTACCGGGTAACAGATCCGGATCCGTTTCAGGCAATACTCCAGCAATCCGACTCGCTGATGCTGTCACGGCAACAGGAGGACGCTCTCACCAAGGCCGGTGATGAGTACGCGGCGCGCCGCGACACGATTATCACGGCATTGGTTTCGTACCTCACGGGCATCGGGGATAAGTACGCGACGAGAGACGTTGTTCGCAGGCAGGACGACCTGATAGCAGCTCTATGGGATCTCGGTCACATCTCGATCAAACGCGCGCTCCCGGGCATTCTCAACCGATACCAGTTGAAGATGCTGCCGTATGCGGCGAGCGAGTTTTATGCTCAGCCTATGTCCGTCCGAGGGATCGATCTGATATCACACTAACGCGACGACCCTTCGCGTCACACCTTGTGGTACGTGACGCGCGCTGCGTCCTGCCGGTCTTCCGCCTTGTAAATCTCGAAGTCGCTGAAGAATCCGGGAGCTTCGGCCTGCAGGATCCGGAGCACTGCAACCGCCCAGCGGCGAATCTCGAGCTCGGCGCCTTCACTTGAGCGGAGTTCGAGCAATGTGCGCCACGCGCGCGCGTTCGCGGTGACGACGATTTTCGTTTCCGTAGAGTTGGGTAGCACGCCTCGCGCGGCCTCGCGCGCCATCTTTCTGCGGTGGACTCGGTCGGCGACCCAGGAGTATCGCTCCATCAATTGCTCGACGAGCGCGACGTACGCCGCCTGTGCGCTATCGATCTGAGTCTGCCATGCGTCGCGCAATGCGTCGTCGCCGATGATTGCCGGCGGTACGACAAAATTGGCGGTGGACTCGTCCACATAGCGTTGGGAAAGTTGTGAAAATGCCATGCCTGCGCGGTGTCGCACGAGTTCGTGCGTCAGCGACCGGCTCACTCCTTCGACAAGCAGCGAATAATTTGCATGTTCGAGCACACTTCCGTGACCCTGCTTCTTGATATTCTCGAGATACTCACGAGTGTTGCGCGACGCGGGGTTGCGTTGACTCATGTAGCAGAGTCGGCCTGCGAATTCGGACAGGCGCTCGCCATCGGTGCTGTCCCCGATCCAGTTTACGGGAAGTCCCGCCGGCTCGATGAACTCCGGACGAGAAATGACGGTGATCCTGGGCTCGGTGAAGTACACGGGCGAAACGGTAAGGGTGAGGTCGTTACTGAACATGGATTCCCGTTTTCGCGGGAATGACGGGCATGGATTCCCGCTTTCGCGCGATGATCGGACGTTCGCGGGAATGACGGGTTGTGGCGCTGGCCAAAGTTACGTAGAAGCGTTCAACATGTCGAGCCGAAAACGCGAATACGCGCGCTGGTCGGTGACGACTTTCAGAGCGTCTGCAGCGGCTTGTGGCAGTGCTGGGAGGGACGGGTCGTATTTGATATCACAAATCGCAGTCTCGCCAGCTATCGGCACTTTGACGCCTGGATTCAGGATTCCAGCCGGATCGAAAGCGTGCTTTATTATCGCATAACGATTGATGATGTCTGCACCCCAAATCTGATGCAGAAGCGGCGTGCGAAGGCGTCCATCGCCGTGTTCTCCATCAAGCGTTCCACCCAAACTGGCCGTTAGCGCCACGACTTCGCCGAGCATCGTTTCGACAACTTCGCGCCAACCAGAGCGATTCACATCGATCAGCGGATTGACATGGATGTGCGAATCGCCAGCGTGACCGAATATTACGCCGGTTACGTTATGCTTCTGGAGGATCGCCCGTACACCGCGTACGTATTCGGGTAACCGATCTGGTGGTACGGCACAGTCTTCGACGAACTGCATCGATGTCAGAGACGGGCCGAGTCTATTGAGGATGGGGCTGGCTGCATGCCTCAGCTCCCACATCTTTTTTTCTTCAACAGGGGTCAACGCGAGTTCCACGTACGTGGCGCCAGAGGCGCGGAAGTCATCTGCGAGCGTTCTCGCGGCTTCCCGTGCTGCACCAGCGGTGTTTGCTTCCACTTCCGCGAGTAGCACCGCGTCCGAATCCTTCGGTACGTTCGGGAGCGGTGACGCAGAGCCCGCGACGTCCAGAAATGTACGATCCAGCAGCTCGCATGCGGCGGCCCCCGCGTCGCGCGCCCTGACGGCCGCCTTAACCGCTGATTCAAGGGTGGGGAAGCAGCCAAGCAGTGAGCTGGTGGCACGCGGAGCATCGGCAAGACGCAGCTCGATTCCAACTACAATTGCCAGTGTCCCTTCACTGCCAATCAGGATATCGATGACGTCTCGGCTATCCGCGAACGCATGCAGTCCATAGCCGGAGGAGTCCTTTCGTACACCAGGATGCACAGACGGAGAATCGGTCTCCGCAGCTATCAACTCGTCGGCGATTTCTTGAAAGCGCCCAAGCGCTGCAATGTTCGTCGGCGCTGGTGCGCCACGTCGAACGGTTGCGCGAGTGCCGTCTTCAAAAATGCAATCGAGCGCCTGAACCCAGCTTCGAGTGACGCCATACTTGAGTGAATGCGATCCCGATGCGTTGGTCGAGACCATTCCGCCAATGCTACAGAACGCTCCGCTCGATGGATCGGGCGGAAAACGCAGGTCACAAGCGCGCGCGGCTGACTCGACTTCCTGCCACGTCACTCCAGGACCGACCGGGATGGTACGCGACTTTAAATCGACCTGGGAGATGTCGCGCATGCGGCTCAAATCTACAATCACACCGTCGCCGATCGCGGCGCCAGCCATGCCGCTGCCAGAGCCCCGTGCGATAAGTGGAGTTACAGTGTCGCGCGCCCAACTCACCAGCGTCATCGCGTCTGTCGCATCAACGGGGACGGCAATCGCACGCGGTATTATGCGCGCGATACCCGCGCCTTCGGAATAAACCGCGCGCGCGACGTCATCAACGCGAAAAATGCCTCGAAACCCCGATGGCCTGGTTATCGTCATATCGTCACTCGAACGACGTGTCTGTCAAACGCCGATATCGTTTGGAACGGGTGGGTTCTTTGAATAATCGTAGAAACCCAGGCCTGACTTCTTGCCATACATTCCCGCGATCACCATTCGCTTTAGCAGCGGCGGTGGTGCGTAGCGCTGCTCGCGGTATTCATCATACATGATTTCGGCGATCTTGTACGTCGTATCGAGACCCACGAAATCAAGCAGTGTAAATGGCCCCATCGGATAACCAGCTCCGAGCATCATGCCCTTGTCGATGTCCTGGATGGAAGCAACGCCCGACTCGAGCGCGCGGATCGCGTCGATCATATAGGGAACGAGCAACAGGTTGACGACGAAACCCGAATTGTCGCGCGCGCGAATCGGCTCCTTGCCGAGCGACGCTACGAACGCAAGCGCACGCTCCACGGTTGTTTCGCTCGTCTTAATCGCACGAACAACCTCGACGAGCTTCATTACCGGAACGGGATTGAAGAAATGCATTCCAACGAAGCGATCCGCGCGACCGGTCGCAGCTGCGATCTCCGCAATCGTCAGGCTCGAAGTGTTGGAGGCAAAAATAGTCTCGGCTCCGCACAGCTCGTCGAGCTCGCGGAACATCTCTGATTTGACGCCAAGATCTTCGACAACTGCCTCGATGACAATGTCCGCGGAAGCAAGATCGGCGAGTGACGTCGTGAATGCGAGTCGCGAAAGAGCAGCATCTTTATCAGTTGCTGTCGCCTTCCCCTTTTCGATTGCCTTGTCAAATGATTTCGCAATCGCGGCCCGGGATCGCGCGCAGAGTTCGTCGGAGACTTCGCGAACCGTTGTGGTGTATCCGCTCGCGGCGCTCACCTGCGCGATGCCGGAGCCCATGAGACCACCGCCGAGTACTCCAACACGCTTGATGTCGCTCATGTTAGTCGATCGGTTGGATTGTCAGCGGAGTTGCGGACGCTGGAAACCAATTGCGTCCAGGAAAGTAGCTGGCCTGCGAGTCTCGCCGTATTCCAGTCGGTCGAGCACCTGTTCCAGCGCAAGCGTAATCCGTTCTGCAAAGCCGTGATGGCGTCGGAGAATGATGTACGCGCCTGCACCTGCGACGGCGATCGGAAGCGCGGCTACTCCAAGCGCGATCCCCATGGCGACGTGCGCAAGAGTGGCACCCGCAACGAAAGTCCCACCGGCCACAACGCCCGTAGCCGCAACTGCACCACCGGCTCGCACAACGCCCGTGCGCGACTGTGCGAGATCGGCGTCGAGTCTCACAAGACAGCGCGCATCGTCGATCGGAACCACCGTAGCCGCGACCTGACGGGTGCGTGAGAGCTGGTACGATCGGCCACCGGCACGCAAGCCGCGCTTGATGGCTGCGACCCAGTCGTTGCGCGCTTCCCAGGTCACGCGATCCGCAAATCGTCGCTGCACCTGCATGAACTCATCGCGCTGCATGTACGCGTCAAGGTACGCGATAATCGCTTCAGGCTCGCCGGGAATTGTGCGCGACGCGGTTACCATCGTTGGCCCCGCAACGCGAACAAGCCAGCGACTGTCTTCGTCCGAGTCGGTACTGATTCGAGTCCGTTCCTCCGCCATCGCCTGCCGCACACTCGTGAGTGTCAGGCCGGCTTCCTTGGCAATGTCGAGAAGGCGTTCTTCTGATATTGCGTCGCTGTCAGGCTCACCGCCGCCAATGCCCTGCAATTCGGCGGCGCGCGCGAGCACGCGCTCGACGGCACGACGGTCCAGCCCCTTCTGCGGTACGGTCAGACTCGACGACGCAGAGCTTGTCGGCTGAGTCAAAGCTGAGGATTGCGTCGGCGGCTTGGACGGGGGCGCGGCGGGATTCACCTGATCCGGCAGGTTAGATGCCACTGTCCACCGAGTTGATCTGCCGTGCGATCGCGTCACGGATCGCATCGGGTAGTGGGAACATGGAAACGATCTGCGCGCGCGGATTTGCGCCGGGAACTGCTCCGGTTGCTGCTACATAGTAACGTGCATATCCGTCAGCCAGCTCCGGAACGAACTTCTCGAGCAGCATCAGTCCACCTCGCACCGATGCCGCACTGGAATATTTATCGGCCACGCCGCTGCGCTGCTCGGCGGGCGAGGTGTTGTCAACAATTGCCGCATTGGTCACGGTTCCGACAAGTTCATGTGCCAGTACGTACATCGCTTCAGGTGCGTCAGCTGGACGCGTCGGAAAATTGACCGCAACCGCCGACCGCAGTCCATTGGCTCCGCTCAGCGTGCGACCTTCGGCTCCCAGAGGTAGCGACAGCAATATGTCACCGTCCTTCTGCTGAGTATTCGCCAGATAACGCGAAAGCCGTGGCCGCATGAGATTCTTCCACATCGCCGTCACGGAATCGATCACATTGGCGCGCTCGCGCTGTTTCTGCGACCAGTACGAATGGTAGAATTTCGCATCCTCATCCCAAAGCGACGATGCGAATAGTGCAAGCCAGATGCGATCTGCCCCGGTCTGGAAATAGGCTCCTAGAGCAGAGAATTGAGCGGCCTCAGTCTGCGAGCGAGTGCCGGATGGATTTCCGTCGGCCTGTACGAAGCGGTCGATTACGCTGTGCATCTCCTCAAGAGACGAGAAGTAGAATGGTATGAACTGCGCATTGATCAACAGGCGGCTCGACTTGAGCTGCCTCGCGAGCTTGTCACGATTGACGTCGAGTTGCGTCAGCACGTTCGCCTGATTCTTCAGCACCGTTAGATCGTCGCGATATCCGCGACGAAACAGCGGAACCTGCGAACTGTCGTCAGACAGCAGCGCGAAGCCATGAAGCCAGAGGTCGACATGCTCGCGAGTCTTCACCGGCCAGATGTTATCCGGTGCTCGGCCCATGATGATTGGCTGCACCGCAGTGGGTTTTGAACCAGTTGCGGCTGAACAGGCAAGCGAGGTTGCAATTGCAGCCGCGCCGATCAAGGCGGCTGCGAAGCTGCGAGCTTTTATCATTCGTCCGGTTTGCATGACCGTCAAGCGGGAATCGACTCCACGATTACCGCGATTCCCTGGCCGCCGCCAATACAGGCGCTGCCAACTCCAAATCGCTTCCCGCTCTGACGCAGAGCGTGGAGCAGGTGCACTGTGATGCGTGCGCCCGAGGCGGCGAGCGGATGACTCAGTGCGATTGCTCCGCCATGTATGTTCAGCTTCTCGCGCGGGATCTTCAACTCGAGTTCGACAGCGCATGTCTGGGGCGCGAACGCCTCGTTGACCTCGATCATATCCATCTGATCGAGCGTCATGTTCGCCTTGAGAAGTGCGGCTTTGATCGCGGGAACCGGGCCGATTCCCATAATGCGCGGATCAACACCGGCCAGTCCCCACGATACGAGCCGAGCGATCGGCTTGAGGCTGTTGCGCTCCGCATACTCACGGCTCGCGATTACCATTGCGCCGGCGCCGTCGCCCAATCCAGAAGCATTGCCTGCGGTGACTACACCGTCCTGCTTGAATACGGTGCGTAACTTGGCCAGCCCTTCGGCCGTAGACTGGGGCCGCATGTGCTCATCGCGCGCGAAATTCTCGACTTCGCGGGTCTTGGGATTCTTCACGGGTACGGGGATCACTTCGTTGTCATACACGCCAGATGCCCAAGCGTCCCGCGTCAGCATCTGCGACCTCAGTGCATACTCGTCCGAGGCGGCTCGGCTTATTTGATACTTCTCCGCAAGATTCTCGGCGGTGTCCGCCATGCCGATTCCGACGAAGGAGTCCTTGAGGCCCTCCGTCAGGGTATCTTCCAGCGGCGGCGATTTGCCGAGTGGCACGCCCCAGCGGATGCCGCGTACGGCATGTGGCGCCTGGGACATGCATTCAGATCCGCCTACAAGGCAGATCTCGGATTCGCCCGTGATGATTTCCTGCGCGCCGCTCACAACAGCTTGGAACCCTGAGCCACATAGGCGGTTTACAGTAAGTGCGGGCGCTTCGATCGGGCAACCGGACCGCAGTGCGACATGGCGCGCAAAATAGAGCGAGTCATTGGATGTATAAAGAACGTTTCCAAAGATGATCTGCTGTATCGATGATGGCGCTATGCTGGCGCGTTCCAAGGCTGCTTTTGAGGCGATGACACCGAGGTCTATCGCCGACACGTCTCGGAGGGAGCCGCCGAAGGTGCCGAACGGAGTCCGAACACCGGATAGAAAGACGACTTCGCGATTGGAATTTTGAGTCCCCATATGGAGTAATATACGGGACAACATGGTCAGAAATCCTATGAGCCGTACTGCAATTCTCGCAGCAGCGATCGCGCTGTTTTGCGTTTCCATTCCTTCGTCGGCTACGGCGCAGCGCGTGATTCCGCGCAGCTCAATTCTGAAGCGGGGATCCGAGCCGAAGAATCCGGCTAAAAGCGCGGCGGACTCTGCCGAACTCGCAAAGTCTGCAGCGATGCTGGCTCCCGGGACAGGGAGCGTAATGGGCGCGGTCGTGGATTCGCTGAATGAGAGCATGCTGTCCGACGCATTGGTATCTGTGCTCGGACTTCCTGCGCGTCACGCGACCACCACCGCCGGTGGTGTATTCCGCATCGATTCCATTCCGCCGGGCAAGTACGTGTTGCAGCTGACGCATCCAATTCTGGACACACTCGGGATCCGGGTTGTGTCGGACACGATCGCCGTCGTTGCGGGCCATCTGGAGACTGTCGAGATGGCGATTCCCAGCGCAAGGACTGTTACAGCGTCGGTGTGTAGTCCGGCGAAGCTGCGCTTTGGGCCCGGCGTGATCCTGGGTCGCGTTTTCGACGCAGGGAATCAGGGGCCTGCTACGGGAGCGGAAGTATCCGTTGCGTGGAACGAAACCATTGTCAATGCAACCGTTGGCGTGCAGAGCGGCCCGAGGGTGCGCAAGGCTATCGTTGCAGACGACGGCACATACCGCATTTGCGGCGTCCCTTCGAGATTCACGGGTACGCTGCAGGCGATACGCGGTGAAGCGCAGACTGCTGAGGTCCCGATGGAAGTCACAGATCAGACTCTGTCGATGCGAGTGCTCTATCTTCCGCCGGCAGTCGCAGTGGGCGACAGTGGAGCGACTGACGCGTCGCGGAAAATTATACGTGCTGTGATCACTGGCAAGGTTACCAACGCTGGTGGTGTCGCAGTCAACGGTGCGCGCGTTTCGGTGCAGGGAAGCCCTGCGTCAACCTCGACCGGGGCGGACGGAAGGTTCACGCTGACCGGTGTCCTGCCGGGCACACAGAGTGTCCTGGTGCGTCGCGTTGGCTATTCTCCGGTAGAAACACCGCTGAACGTAACTACTGGTGCACCCAACGAACTGACGGTGCGACTCGGTACCTACACAGCAATACTCTCGACCGTCGACGTCAAGGCGAAAGCGGACCCACTCGAGGCGACTGGTTTCGAGCGCAGAAAGAAGATGGGCTTCGGCAGATTCATGGACCTGGACCAGATCGTCGCAGTGCAGCCTTCCTATCCATCAGATATCCTGCGCCACATTCCGGGAATCATGGTGCTTGGGAGCGGTGCGAGCGCGACGGTCACGACCACGCGTTCCAGCGGCTGCGTCAAGTTGATGATCGACAACAACAGCGTGTCGCTCGATGCCGGTCAATCGATCGATCAGGTAATTGGTGTGCAGGACATCGTCGCTATCGAGTTCTATAATCCCGTTGATGTCCCCATGGAATTGAGCTCGGGGTCAAACAGTGGTTGTGCGCTGATCGCGATGTGGACCAAGGGGAAGCTGCAAAATCCCAAAAAGTAGGGCGCGACGGGGTGCTCTCACGTCATTTCGTGTTCCTTTGGTTCGCGTACGAAGGTGACACCAATGATGAGTGTCAGTGCGGTAATGCCGATAGGATACCACAAACCTGCGTACGGATTGCCCGTCCGCGCGACGAGGGCTGTCGCGATCAGAGGAAGGAAACCACCGAACCAGCCCGTGCCGGCGTGGTGCACGAACGAGACACCGGTGTATCGGACACTCGTCGGGAATGCTTCGACAAGAAGTGCGCCAAGTGGGCCCGTGCACATTGCCGCCAGGACGATCTGATAGAAGATGAGGCCGGCGAGCATCGGAATGTTCGGCGTTCCCGTCGCGGCGCGCGCCATGAGGTGATAGGTGGGATAGAGCGTCGTCGTCGTGAGCAGGAACGCAAGCATGATGATCGGTTTCCTGCCGAGTCGATCTGATAGCGCACCGAAGAGCACGAAGAACGGAGTTCCGAATACGAGCGCGATGGTCACGGCGAGATAAGCGGTTCCGAACGGCACCTTCAGAACCGTCTGCAGGAAGAACAGTGCGTAGAACTGGCCGGCGTACCAGGTAACGGCGTGGCCTGCAATGACCCCAAATAGCAACACCAGCATCAGCTTCCACCGGGACGATCCGAACGCATCGCGCACAGGTGATTCGGAGGTGCGGCCTCGCGATTTGAGCTCGGTGAACATGGGCGACTCTTCCAGCTTTCGGCGTACTGCATATGAGATGGCGACGAGTATCGACGAGACCAGAAAAGGAATGCGCCACCCCCACGCGGCGAACGCGGTCTCTCCTGTAAGGCGCCGGGTGGCGAGAATGACCAGGAGAGATACGAGTAACCCAACCGTTGCAGTCGTGTAAATGAAGCTGGTGTAGTATCCGCGCCGGCCAGGCGGTGCGTGTTCGGCGACATACACCGCTGCCCCGCCATATTCGCCGCCGAGCGCGAGTCCCTGGATGAGGCGGAGCGCGACGAGAGTAATCGGAGCAAGGAATCCAATCGAGGCGAAACCTGGCAGCAAGCCAATTGCACTCGTGGACACTCCCATTACCACGAGTGTGGTGAGGAACGCCTTCTTCCGTCCCAGCCGATCCCCGATGCGTCCGAAGAACAGCGCGCCAATCGGTCGAACCGCAAAACCAACCGCGAACGTAGCAAGCGTCTCCAGAAAACTCGCGGTTGGGTTATTGGGTGGGTAGAACTGCTGAGCCAGAATGGTGGCGAGCGATCCGAAAATGAAAAAATCGTACCACTCGATCATCGAGCCGGCGCAGGAGGCGATCAGGACCGTTCGCATCGAGCGCGANNGAGCCGGTCTGGGGAGCCGTCACGCGGGATGTCGCGAAAGAAGTCATGCCACAAGTTGCGGTACGAGGGATTGACCCGCAACTTTCCGAAGATGAATGCTGTCCCCGAAGTCTACGAGTGGGCTGGCCTGACAGTCGATCTCAACGCAGATATGGGCGAGGGGTTCGGTCGCTACCGCCTCGAAGACGCAGCCCTGCTGGACGTCGTCACTTCGGCGAATATCGCATGCGGATTCCACGCTGGCGACCCGGTCGTCATGCGCCAGACTGTTATGCAGGCTGCAAGACGCGGCGTGGCGGTCGGCGCGCATCCGGGGTACCCGGATCTTGTTGGCTTCGGCCGGCGAGAATTGGCTGCGAGCCCTGAAGAGATCGAGGCGATGGTCGTGTACCAGGTGGGCGCCCTGCACGCCGTGTGCGCAGCAGCTGGGACCAGGTTGCGATACGTGAAGCCACACGGCGCATTGTACAATCGCGCGGTGCACGACGTTGCCGCGGCCGACGCGATTGCACGCGCAATACGCTCTGTGGATGCGTCACTTGCATTGCTGGCGCTCGCGGGTAGCGAGATGCTCGCTGCGGCGACCCGAGCCGACGTGCGAGGTGTGAGCGAGGCGTTTGTGGATCGCGCGTATCGGGACGATGGAGCGCTGGTTCCGCGCAGCGCACGCGGCGCAGTTCTGACAGATTCAAGGGAGATTGCAGAACGTGCCCTTCGCATGGTCCAGACTGGAACAGTGCGAAGCATCGACGGGCGCGACATTGCCGTTCGGGCCGAGTCCCTCTGCACACACGGCGATGGCGCGAACGCGCTCGCCATCGTGCGCACAGTGCGCGAGCGGCTGGAGCAATCCGGTGTCCGGATCGCACCGTTCACCAACACTTGATAATTGGCGCCTCTCACAATGCAGCACACCCCGAGCATTGCAAGATTGGGTGATGACGCCCTCCTGATTCGGTTCGCAAATACGATATCATGGGAAGTCGGCACCCGTGTTCGTGCGGCTGCCGCCGGAATACGCGCGATGGAAATCGAATCGGTGACGGATGTCGTGCCCGCGTACACGACAATTGCCGTCTACTTCGATAGCGCGCGTATCACGCTTGACAGTATCGTCGACACGATCGCATCAGTCGTCAACACGAACGCGTCAGTGGTTGCCGACTCGTCGGCAATTGTCGAGATCCCCGTGCGATACGACGGGCCTGATCTTGATGATGTCGCAGAACGCACTGGCCTGACAGTCCGAGATGTGATCGCACGTCATTCGTCGCGAACGTATCGCGCGTACATGTCGGGGTTTGTTCCTGGTTTCGCTTACCTGGGCGACCTCGATCCGCTACTGATTGTGGCCCGCCGATCTGTACCGCGATTGCGCGTTCCTGCCGGATCTGTTGCGATAGCCGCAGCACAGACGGCGGTTTATCCATTCGAAACTCCCGGTGGCTGGCATTTGATTGGATCGACCACGTTGCGGATGTTCGACGTCGCTCGCAATCCACCGGCGTTGATCCGTGCCGGTGACACAGTTCGCTTTATCCCGACGGACGCGTGATCACTGTCGTAAGTGCACCTCCGTTCGCAACGATTCAGGATCTTGGTCGATTTGGATTTCGCGATTCAGGAGTTCCAGTGTCGGGACTTGCCGATCGCGATTCAGGACTCGCTCTCAACGCGCTGCTCGGCAACGACCCGAATGCCGCGATGATCGAATGGGCCGTTGCGGGCGGCGTATTGCGGTTCGAGCGCGATGCCAGTGTTGCCTTCGGTGGCGCGGATGCCATCTGTGCTCTCAACAGAGCCCCATTGCAGGCACGCGTGGTATACCACGTCCCGTGGGGTAGTGAATTGCAGATTGAACGGATCGTGCGTGGACGATTCCTCCTTATCGCCATAGCGGGCGGCATTGACGTTCCAATCATACTTGGGAGCAGATCCACGTTGCTCAGCGCGCGAATCGGTGGCGCGGAAGGCCGACGGCTGCGGACCGGAGATTCGATTGCGACAGGCATCGCTGTGAGCCGTGTTGGCGGAGATGTACCGTTAGCGACTGCGGCTCGTAATTCTGGACCGGTTCATGTGACCAGTGGTCCACAGGCGGACCTGTTCGATGATCTCGGATGGTCGGAATTCCTCGGCGCCGAGTTCATTGTGTCAATTGCGTCCGACAGAGTGGGCTATCGTCTGGATGGATTGACGCTTTCGCATACTGGAGACACCGCATTCCCGTCAGAGCCGACCTGTATCGGCGCGATTCAGGTACCCAACGGTGGATCGCCCATCGTGATCATGAACGATGGGCCGACGGTTGGGGGTTATCCCAAGATTGCCGTGATATGCAAATCGGAAATGTCTCGATTCGCGCAGCTTGCGCCCGGAGAGAAACTGAGGTTTGAGCTGACGCGCTGAACTTGCGCGCGTTCGTTATTCAGATCGTCACCGCGTCGGGAATCGGACCGCGAGGTTTTCGCGGATCGTGGAGACCCATCCCGACGAAGAACCCGATCAATACCAGTACCGACGATACATAGAACGGTATCGAGTGGCCGAAGCGATCGTAGGTGTAGCCCGCGAACAGCGGCACTATGACCCGAGCCAATCCGCCGAAAGTCTGTTGAACGCCCATGTAAAGCCCGCGCTCATTGCGACTTATCACGCGCGACAGCAACGACGTGACGCACGGGAAGGTAAACGCGGTACCAAGCGGGATGAGGGTGACAGCGAGATACAGCGACAGGTATGTTGGCATCAGCGGAAACGCCGCTAGTCCCACCGCGAGCATAAGCAATCCGATGTGCGACAGCTTCACCTCACCCCATTTGTCCACTGCCGCGCCGAGTATTCCAGCGCGCGTAATGACGCTGATAGTTCCCATGAATGTGAAGATCACCCAGATGTGGTCTGCAGTAATGCCGAATTTGTCGTCGAGGAAAAGGGCGAGGATTGCCGTAATTCCCTGAAACGCACCAATGCCGATCGCGTAGACCCAGATCAATCGCGGAGCGGCTTCCTTGCCGTGCATGAAGACCTGTTTCACAGCTGCGAAAGATGCGCCGCGGCGAGGCGCAACTTTCTTTGCTTCTACCATGTCGCGTGATTCGGAGAGATAGCGCCACGCGAATGCGATATTGAAGAGACAGAGCGCGGCCGCGATGAGACCTGGTCCGTGAACATGCAACAGTTTCAGTGCGAAGGAGCCAACGGGCGGACCGAGAGCAACACCGACATTGGTTGCTGCGGAAATCCAGCCGAGTGCTTTCGCACGCTCTTCTGGTTCAACCGCGTCCGCGACGTACGCCTGTACAACGCCAGTGGTTCCACCGCCTGCGCCCTGCACGACGCGTGAAAGAAGCAGCAGCCAGATCGTGTTGGCGAAAGCGAAAACCACATACGCTATGCACGCTGCTCCGAGTCCGACGAGGAGAGCGGGTCTGCGGCCGTATCGGTCGGAAACACGTCCCCAGAAAGGCGCAGCCAGCAATTGTGCAGCGGTGAAGGCCGACATGAGCATCGCGACCATAAGCGCGCTCGCGCCGAAATTGCGCGCGTAGTACGGCATGAGCGGAATGATCATCAACAATCCCACCATGTCCACGAACGCCGTAATTATGAGCGCCGACAGCCGGCCAAGTGCCGCGTTTTTTTTCACTGCTGCGTGCGAGCCGAAGCTGGCGGTCGGGTCTCGGTCACGCCGGGAGGGATGGCTCTGTGCGATGCGCTGGGCTTGGCGCGAATGCTGTCGATTGCACGAGTGCTCCGAAAATCATGCTACTACCGGCATCGGTACCGGAGGTCGCATCGTCGGGAAGCAGCACGGGATTCGAGTAGCATCGCATTCTGGTGGGAATTTAGCGTGTGAACCGTCGGTACTTGGACGACGTGCCGGGGCAGTTGTATTCGTACAGAACGTCGTCCGGTCGACTCTTCTGGATTATCTACGGCAAAAGCAGTAATACAAATGTAGTCGGAGCAGATACTGGCGCAATCGCGACGAAGCCGAGTGGCGATTCGACCTTCGCGCCTGGTTCTAAGTCTCCGCCCGGCCCAGCGCGGATGGCGCGATCGCTCGCCCCACCACTCCAGCCAGCGCGACGATCGTAAGCACGTACGGGATCATCTCGATGAACTGGGACGCCACCACATGATTGCCCTGAAGGTGGATCTGCGCCGTCTCTGCCGCAGCGAAGAGCAGACACGCGGCGCCGGCGCGCAATGGACTCCAGCGGCCAAAGATCACTGCCGCAACCGCGATGAAGCCGCGGCCAGCGGTCATCTGATCCGTGAACTGATGCTGGTCCAGAGCAAGATAAACTCCTCCCAGCGCCGCGAGCGCGCCGGAAAGTACCACAGCCGTGTACTGAACGCGGTGCACCGATACGCCAACGCTAGCCGCGGCCTCAGGCTTCTCACCCGTTGCTCGCACGCGCAGACCAAACGTCGTTCGAAACAATAGAAACGCGACAACCGGAGTCGCGAGCAAGCCGAGCCACAGGAGTGGATTTGCGTAGCCAGAAGCGAACCCGGCCACGCGGGGCGAGTTGGATGAGCTGCCAAACAGGAGCTTCAGGAAGAAGCGCGTGATTCCAATCGCGAAAAGGTTGATCGCGATACCGACGATCACCTGATCTGCGCGGTAGCGTATGCACGAAATCGCATGAATCAACGCGAGCACCATCCCGCCACCGATTCCGCAGAGGACGCCGATCGTCGGACTGCCCGTATAAAATGTGCCAACGACTGCCGCGAACGCGCCACCGAGCATGTAGCCCTCGAGTGTGAGGGAAATGATCCCGGAACGCTCGGCGATTACGCCGCCGGCTGCGGCGAACAGGTACGGCGCAGCGATGCGCAGGATCTGTGTAATAATCTCGAAGGAATTCATCGCTTCAGACCGCTGCGGCCGGCGGTTGGGTTGGCGCGGCCGCGGATTCGGATAGCGGCTTGTCAACCAGTCGCTTGCGCGCGCCGAGCAGGATGCGCTGAACTTCGGGAACGGAAGCGGCGATCGCGATGATCACGACGCCCTGCAGAACGTCGACCATCTGCTTCGGAACGAAGGCGTTGAGCGCGAGTCCACCCTGCGACAGCGTCGCGAAGAACAGCGCCGCGATCAGAATCCCAAATGGGTTATTCCGGCCGACCAGCGCGACGGCGATTCCAAGGAAACCTGTGCCGCCTGCAAAACCGTCCTCGTAATAATACTTGTAGCCGAGTACGAAGTTGATTCCACCCAGGCCCGCAATGACGCCCGAGATAGTCATGGCGCTGAAAAGAACGCGCCTCACGGAGATCCCGCCGTACTCTGCCGCATCGGGCTGCAGTCCAACAGCGCGCAACTCATACCCGCCGCGCGTGCGAAACATGTAGTACCACATTGCCACGGCAGTGATAATTACTGCAATTACTGAAAGATTCGCCGCGGAGCCGTGGAACGCTGGCAGTATTGCGCTCAGGCGCGGGATGGCACCCGCGTGGATCTCGGGCGTGTGAAGCGTCTCGGGCACGCGCAGTTTGGTCGCGATGAACCAGTTCAGCAGGGCAAGCACGACGAAGTTCAGCATGATCGTGGTGATCACCTCGTGAGCGCCGAAGCGAACGCGGAGGTAGCCTGGGACCGCACCGACTACACCACCAGCTGCAGCCGCGCCGAGACACCCAAGCAGGATGGCGAGAATTGCGGGAAAGCCGACTGGTAATGCGAATCCGACCAGTGCTGCTGCGAGGCCACCAGCAGCGAGTTGCCCTTCGCCCCCGATATTGAACAGTCCTGCACGATACGCGAAGGCGACGGCCATCCCGGTAAAGGAAAGCGTTGTGGCCTTGTACAGCACCTGACCAAATCCGTAGGCGTTGCCCCACGATCCCTCAAGCAACAATCTCCAGACCACGAACGGCGACTGATTGAAGCTCAACATCAAAATATCGCCGGCGACAAACGCGATCAGTATCGCGACGAGTGGCGCAAAGAGCGCCTCTTCGATCTTCTCCCGACGTTCGGGCTTCATGCTGCTGCCCTCGCGCCGGTCATATACTCACCCAGCAGTTCTTCAGTCGCGTCGGCAGCAGGCATGACGACGACAAAACGTCCACCGGTCATCACGGCTACACGGTCGGATAAGGACAGAACTTCGTTCAGTTCGGCGGAGACCAGCAGGATGGCCTTGCCAGCCTCCCTTGCCGCGATGAGTTGCGAGTGTATGAACTCGATTGCGCCGACATCCACACCGCGCGTTGGTTGCGATGCGAGAAGCACCGAGTAGTCCCTTCCACCACCCATCTCTCGCGCGACCACAACCTTCTGTTGATTGCCCCCGGAAAGCGCGCGAGCGGGGAGCAACGGATCGGGCGGTCGAATATCGAACGCGGCGATCTGCGCTCGCGCGTACTCGGTTATTGCGTGAGCATCGAGCGCGCCGCGCCGAGTGAATCGATGTTGCATGCCGAGTATGAGGTTGTCGGCGATCGAGTAATCCAGAATCAATCCGCGACGCTGGCGATCCTCCGGGATGTGTGAGAGTCCGAGGTCAGCTCGCTCCCGCGGCGATGCCGCGGTGACATCGCGATTGCCGATTCCCACATAACCGGTCGTCGCGTGTCGCAGCCCGGCAATTGCCTCGATAAGCTCGGTCTGCCCATTTCCCTCGACTCCGGCGATACCAAATATCTCGCCAGGATGGATGGTGAATGAGACGGTGTCAACCTCATGTGGTTTCCTGGAGCTTGCGACAACGAGGTCACGGACGATGAGCGCGTCCGCGGCCGCGGTATGCGACTCGGCACTGCGTTGCAGCGATGGAGTCGTCTCGGTGACAATCGCGAATTCACGCGTCGTAAGGCGGACGTGACGACCCACCATTGCCTGTGCGATCTCAGCTGGATTGGTGTCGCGCGTCCGGAAGCGAGCAACCGTTTCGCCGGCGCGCATCACGGTTATGTTCTCGGACAGATCCATCACCTCGTCCAGACGATGAGTGATGATGATCACGGTGCCGCCGCCATCGCGAACACGACGGAGCACCTGCGCGAGATCCTTGACCTCGGGCGGTGATAGCACCGCCGTCGGTTCGTCC
This sequence comes from Gemmatimonadota bacterium, assembly GCA_003155795.1. Classification (GTDB taxonomy): domain Bacteria; phylum Gemmatimonadota; class Gemmatimonadetes; order Gemmatimonadales; family Gemmatimonadaceae; genus Fen-1247. The sequence goes on along the minus strand of PMEM01000019.1, from coordinate 121,131 downwards.
AGGACGAGAATCTTCGCTCCACGGTACAGCGTTTTGAGTATCTCGACTCGCTGTGCTTCACCGACCGAGAGATCTGAAATGAGCCGCGTACCGTCGATGACCAACCCGGTTTCCTCGCCCAGACGCTTCACATCGGCGATGGCGCGACGGTTATCGAACTGGCCACCGCGTGTCGGTTCCTTGCCCAGCACCAGATTTTCGGCGACCGTCAGCGTGGGGACGAGCATGAAGTGCTGATGCACCACACCGACGCCAGCCGCGATAGCGTCTGGGGTGCTCCAGCCAGTCACATCGCGTCCGTTCACATCCATGATACCAGAATCGGCGTTGAGCAATCCACCGAGGATGCGCATCAGCGTTGATTTGCCGGCACCGTTTTCGCCGACGAGCGCGTGGATCTCACCGACAGCAACTTCCAGCGAGGCGTTCCGGTTTGCGCGCACTGGCCCGAATGACTTCGATATGTCGTGCATGCGCACGGCGAGCGGAGAAGTGCGCGGAGTGGTCATCGTGTGGTTGGTACCGTGATCTTGCCGGCGATGATGAGCGCCTTGATCGCTTCGATACGCGCGTGTACGGAGTCGGGGATCAACGCCTTGTTGTGTTCGTTGTACACATACCCAACCCCGCCTTCCTTGAGCCCGAACGAATACACGCCGCCGTGAAAGCTTCCATCTTTCACTCGACGGATCACGTCGAACGTGGCCGCGTTCACACCCTTGACCATTGACGTGAGGATGTAGCCAGGAGCCTCCTGGTACTGGTCCGCATCGACGCCGATCGCGAGTTTGTGCATCTGGCGCGCTGCTTCGAATACGCCCTGGCCAGTCGCACCGCTGGCGTGGAAGATAATGTTCACGCCCGACTGGTACTGACTGAGCGCCAGTTCCTTGCCGCGGCTGGGGTTCTTGAATGCGTCTGGGGTTACGCCCGCGTACTGCGAGATTACTGTGCAATCCGGACATACATATTTCACGCCCGCAGTGTAACCGGCCTCGAACTTGTGGATCAGTGGAATATCCATTCCACCAATGAAGCCGACCTTCCTGGAGTGGCCGACCAGGGCCGCGAGCGATCCGACAAGGAAAGAGCCCTCTTCCTCGCGGAACTTGAGAGCTGCCAGATTCGGCGGTAGCGGAATCAACTTGCCGGTCGAATCGTACGCTAGTGAAAGATCAATTCCCGCGAAGTTGATATTCGGGTATTCCCGCGCCAGACTGGTCAGGTCATCGGTGAATATGAAACCGACACCCATGACCAGATTCATTTTCTCTGCCGCCAGCAGGCGCAAGCCGGATTCGCGGTCTGAGCCATCACCGGGCTCGATGTAGCGAACTGTTACACCCAGCATCCGGCGTGCGCTGTCGGCGCCGGCGTACGCGCCGTCATTGAAGGACTTGTCGCCACGACCACCCACGTCGAATACGATCCCGATCGTGGTACCAGAGTGATCAAGGGTCGCATCGCCGCGGCCCCTGCCTGCAATCATTAGGGCTATGTGGGCGGCGAGGAGTACCACGATGGCGATGATGAGCTTGCGCACGGGGAGTAAATATAGAGTTGTACGCACGACGATGACGAGGCGGGAATGCCACAATATCTCACCTCGTCACCGCTGCTGCCGCTGCTGCCGCTGGCTACCAGCCGAGGCAACCATGCACGCAGGCAACTCCGGTCGCGAGCAAGTGTCCAGCTCCATCAAGACTCGTGACGGTTATGCGATCAAGCAGAAGTGGCCCGGGAAGGAGATCGAGCGTCGCTTGAGGGCCTGTAAACGTACCGCGGAGCGACGGCCTCGTCGCCGAGACGCTGAACACCGATGCTGATCCGCCCTTCTCGAAGAATGATGCGTTGTATTTCGTTGCATGTGGAAACGAATCGGTGGTCACACGATAATCCGCCGTGCACTGCTTGCTGAAAGTGCCTGTCCTGCCATTGCTCTCGAACGTAGCGTTTTCGGAGCATGGGCCTCCGTCCCACCCGACACTCGGGATCACAAAGGTCGCTGACGGGTCGGTTGAAGATTCTCCCATCTGGACGATCGCCCAGATGGCGGATAGCGTCTCCTTCACGTCCACTGTGAGTGGAGCGGGATCGACGACTACACCGGCGTTCCCGGCAACGCTTCGCGTATGCGCGCTGACGCTCGTTCCGCCAACGTAGTGTGCAGTAGCGGTGCCGTCCGTCGGGAACGAAACGGCGCGCTGCCAGTCCGTTGCGGAGTCGAACTCCCACGTCAGGCCGCGCTGGCCATCCAGAGCTTCTCCATTGAGATCCAGCATTGCGACCTCAAATTTCCCAGTCTCGCCAGTATGCAGTTCCAACCTCTGTGGAATGACGCGCACCTCGCTGAGGGCGCATCCGCGATAGGATGAGACGATTGCGTCCTGAATCCGTCCGCGCATCGATTCGGGTGTGAGATAACTCTGGACGACACTGTGGAGGCGCAATCCCCAGCGAATGCCCGCAGCCGTCGCAAGCCCCATGATTCGAGCGCGGACAGAGCCCGACGTTGCATGCGCGGCTGAGTCTGACATGGGTGTGTGAACGCGCGGAAAATCGTTCTTACCCAACATCAGTATTGCGTCTCCATCAACGACGAGACCGTGTAGATGGCGACTGGAAACTGGCCACGCCTGACTCGTCGGTGATGCAAGAGCGACTGCGCCTATGCACGTAGTGTCGCGCGCCTGCACGTATTGCCCTCGCGTCTTCAATAACGTGAGCGCCTGCTGGACAACCAGGTTTCCCTGGGAATGCATTACGAAGATCAGATGCCGACCCTCATCGCGCATTCGTGTCGCGAACGCGGCCACTGTATCGACATCGCGCGGCCGCGAGACCGTCGATCGATTCATCACGCTCAATAGTTCGCTGCCCGCTTCAGCGTAGTCCGCGAGCATTGCAAGAGTCTTTGGTTCTGTGCTGTTCAGGCACTTGGCAAGCTCGTGAGGTAGCGAGTTCAGTCCGAGCCAATCCCCCTTGATCCCAAGATCGAGCACGCATTTATCTTCCGCGCTTGTATTATCGGCCATCGCACTGCGATTGTATATCAGCTTCACGTCAAACGGCACGTTTGCATACCACTGAGCGCTTCGCGCGAGCGTCGCGACGTGGTGCGCCGCGAATAGCGCGCCCAGTGGGGTCGTCAGAATTCCATTCACGTACGCGATCGTCACCGGCTCGCCGCCGGCCGTGCCTTGCGTCATGATGCTCGCCGCGGCGCGAAGCGGTGCGCTCGTTCTGAGTGGTACGAATAGTGACGTGGCTATTCCGCCGCCACCTCCGCCTCCGTTGCCGGGGAAGTCGTTCCGAGTACCGGTGCCATAGCCAGCGTCGAAACTGTGACCATCCAGCGCAGTGTCCAGCGATTCCATCGCTGCCGCATCGTCGTCGCGTTTGAGAACGGTCATCTCGACTCGTCGGAGTCGTTCCGCAATGTTCACTGTGTCGGGCATTGCGTCGAGCTTGTCCAGAAGTTGTTGGGCCGATGTCACCTTGTCGCGCGACCGGAGGATGGCGCGTGCATCATGGAGTATCCATTCGTCGCCAGGAGCAACATCGGCCACACGATCCGCCGAAATGACCAGCACGTGCGAGTCGTCCATCGTCAGTCGCCCTCGCTTGGGGATCTGGTTCTGGTCCAGAGTGACAAGCGCGTTGCTGTAACCTGAGTCGGCGACAAAACTGTATGACACGCGCTCGCCTCGACGGAAAGTATATGTCTGGCTGGACATATCTCCGTGTACACCAGGCTCGACGATCACTGTGAGCGTAACTGGAGGGACGAAAATCTGAAAACGCACATTCAGCCATTTTCCTTGCGCGACAAATGCGAACTGGAGCGTGTCTTCCGGAAGCGGGGTGTAGTCTGCAGCGACCATCTTCACATCTGTGAAGCCGACTGTTGTATCCCCAAGGGTAACGATGACGCGGTAAGCCGTCGCGGTATCCGCTGGCAGGTCGCTCGTCCGCCATCGAACGTGGAATACGCGCTCATTCAACAACACGCGTCGTGTCGAATCTGCAGTGGAATCGGAACTGAAGCGTGCCAGAGTGTCGGCGCCACAGCTGCCACCGTCCAGGCGACAAATTGTGACGGAAGGCGCGAGTGTCGTGTCGAGCTGACCACGAGGATGATGTTTGGGTCCCAGCGGCGCAAGGAACACGATTTCTGGTGCACTGGAGTCGCCCGGTGCATTGACTGCCGCAGTGGTCTGAGCCGGCGGGACTCCAAGTGGTGCGGTTGGCGCGTCGTGGCATCCTGGCTGTGCGATAAACGCGACGGCAACGGTAGTTGTAATTGCGAGGCGGACTGCTGCGCGGCTCGACTGCATGGCTCTCTCCGTGGGATTGAGCCGCCACGATAGAGTGAACTGGGTGACGCCGAGCAAAGCGTGCGTACTCGGCTGTCATCGGAGACCTGCGGCGAGGGCCGGTTTCAGCCTGTGCGGGGCGCACGAAGGGCCTGTCGGCTATCTTTCGCACATGTCAGAGCGCATTCGCACCCGCTTCCTGGTCATTGGGAGCGGCGTTGCAGGACTGCACACAGCGTGGCGTGCCGCAGGTTCGGGCGACGTCGTCGTTCTGACCAAGCGGTCGCTCTTCGACAGTGCCACGGCCTACGCTCAGGGTGGAATCGCGGCCGCGCTTGGCGCGGGGGACTCACCGGAACTTCATCGGCAGGACACGCTCGCTGCCGGCGCGGCGCTTTGTGACGCCGCGGCGGTCGAGGTTCTGGTCGAAGAAGGCCCCGAGCGCGTGCGCGAACTCATGGACGCAGGTGCACAATTCGATCGTGATATTGCAGGCAATCTTCAGCTTGGCCGTGAGGCAGCGCATTCGCGGCGACGCATTGTTCATTCACACGGCGACCAAACGGGGGCAGAAGTCGCTCGCTCTCTCATAGAGCGAGTCCGCGCCACCCCACGCATTCGTGTCTCCGAAAAGACTCGAGTGCTCGAACTGATCCTGGATGACGGCGTCTGCGTCGGTGCGCGTGCCACTGTAGCCGGGAAGGCGACCGAGTTCATCGCCGATGCAACCGTCCTCGCGACCGGCGGCTGTGGTCAGGTTTACAGGTATACTACGAATCCCGCGGTCGCGACTGGTGACGGCTATGCGATCGCGCATCGCGCGGGCGCCAAGCTCGCCGACATGGAATTCGTCCAGTTCCATCCCACGGCCCTGGATACAGCCGAAACGCCGCTGGCTCTGGTTTCGGAGGCGGTGCGCGGCGAGGGGGCGATTCTTGTCAATAATCGCGGCGAACGATTCATGCTGCATCAGCACAAGCTCGCGGAGCTGGCACCTCGTGACGTAGTGGCCCGAGCGATTTTTCGTGAACAGCGCGCTGGCCGCCGGGTATTCCTCGATGCGACTCGATTCGAACGCCCGTTCGAAGAGCATTTTCCTGGTATTTTCGCACTTTGCATCGCGCGTGGCATAAACCCCAACACCGACCTCATTCCCGTAACGCCGGCGGCGCACTACATGATGGGCGG
>PMEM01000019.1:0-115589 GCA_003155795.1 Gemmatimonadota bacterium | reverse complement strand
CGTGGCGAGGGACATGATGACCGCCGAGCCGCTTGTGGCAGACCCGCCATTGGTCAGGTGGAGCGCGCCGATGCTTCTGGACCGCGGGGCAGCCCAGGTCGCGGCAGATGATGTGCGGCGAGTGATGTGGGACAACGCCGGTATCGACAGGACGGCGGATGGATTGCGCGACTGCGTGAAATTGCTGGATGGAATAGCTGCGCGCCTGCCGACCGGTGCGACAGAAGAGGCGAACATGGTTGAGACCGCACGGCTGATTGCTGAAGCGGCGCTATTACGTCAGGAATCGCGCGGTGGCCACTTCAGGCGCGACTTTCCCAGGCCCAAGCGAAAGTGGCGAGACAGGCACATTGAATGGTAAACACGCTATGGAAGGTTATCCGGCATGACTGAATTCATACACGGCAACGTCTCCGACGAAGATCTTGCGACGCGCATCAAACAGCTCGCACGTAAGCGCGATGCCGTAATACTCGCGCACAACTACCAGCGACCGGAGGTGCAGGACGTTGCGGACTATGTTGGCGACTCACTCGGCCTGAGTCGTGAAGCCGCGAAGACCGATGCACAGGTGATCGTGTTCTGCGGCGTTCACTTCATGGCAGAAACGGCGGCCATACTTTCGCCAACAAAAACCGTGCTTCTTCCGGACATGGCGGCGGGTTGCTCGCTCGCATCGACGATCGATGCGGAGCAACTTCGGGCGTGGAAGAACGAGCACCCCGGAGCTATCGTCGTCAGCTACGTGAACACTTCGGCCGAAGTGAAGGCTGAGAGTGACTACTGCTGCACGTCTGGCAATGCGGTAGAGATCGTCAATTCGATTCCAGCTGACAAGGAAGTACTGTTTCTTCCTGACATGTTTCTCGGCGCACATGTCCGGCGCGTGACCGGACGTGACAACATTCACGTATGGATGGGCGAGTGTCACGTCCATGCCGGTATCGATCCTGACAATATCAATGCGCAGCGCGCTGCTCACCCGGACGCTGAATTCCTGATCCATCCGGAATGTGGTTGTGCAACGAGCGTGGTCGAGGCGGTATCGGCTGGTGCCGTGAGCGCGGAAGGTGCGCAGATCCTCTCGACCGAGGGAATGATTCGCCGGCCCGCGATCTCGGACGCGGAAGAGTTCATCGTCGCGACGGAGGTCGGGATTCTACATCGGTTGCGTCGCGAGAATCCCACCAAGCGCTTCTTCGCGGCGAACGAGCGCGCGGTGTGCGCGTTCATGAAGGTCACGACTCTCCCCAAGGTACTGGAGTCGCTCGAGCTCATGCAGCACAGGATCACCGTGCCACCGGCCATCGCAAAGCGGGCTCGCCAGGCAATCGAGCGCATGGTTTCGATCGGCGGCAAGCCAACACCTCTATCTCTTGACCCGGCCACGGCCGAGGATCCCGGCGAGTGACTGATTCAACCAAACTGATCGACCCATCGCTCGCGCGACTAGCCGAGTTTGCCTTTTCTCCCGAGGAACGACTTCGGTTTCCGCTCGACGCAGCGCATCGCGCGCGAATTGTTCACGCTGCGCTCGAGGAAGACGCGGCAGACGCCGATGTCACGACAAACGCGACTGTGGATCCAGCACGCGGGGCCCGCGCCTCGCTTGTTGCGAGGCGAGCGGGCGTTCTCTGCGGGACTCTCCTGGCGATCGAGGCGTTCAAGCAACGGGATCCGTCGATAACCATTCGAGAGGACTCACACGACGCACGCACAGTGGATCGTGGTGATACAGTCCTGTTTCTTACCGGTAATGCGCGCGGCATACTCGGCGCTGAACGTGTCGCACTCAACTTCATGCAGCGACTATCCGGTATCGCTACACTTACTGCGCAGTACGTGCACGAGATACGTGGTACGGATGCGCGAATTCTCGATACGAGAAAGACCACGCCTGGATGGCGCAAGCTGGAACGATACGCTGTGCGCTGCGGCGGCGGCATGAGTCACCGCAGCGATCTGGAACAGGCAGTGCTGATCAAGGACAATCACATCACCGCTGTGGATCACGACATCGGACTCGCGGTCCAGCGCGCGCGCGCAATCGCGGTTGCGGGCACTCGTGTCGAGGTGGAGTGCGACGATGTGGATCAGGTCGAAGAAGCGATCGCTGCCGGTGCCGACATCATAATGCTCGACAACATGGGGCTTCAGGATATGCGCGACGCAGTGAAAACCGTTGCCGGACGCGCCGTAATAGAGGCGTCGGGTGGGGTGAATCTGCAGACTGTCCGCGGAATAGCGGAAACCGGCCTCAACTGGATTTCGGTCGGTGCACTCACTCATTCGGCGCCGGCACTTGACCTTGCGCTGGACTTCGAGACCTGACGTGGCCGCGTGCAGCGCCGCCCGTCAGCCCGGGATCCCGCCGGCAGATGTGCCGGGACCGTTGCCGGAGGCGGTGCCGGAAGCGGTGCCGGAAGCGGTGCCGGAAGCGGTGCCCGCGGTGGATAGTTGCGATGTATGCGGAAGTGAGCGGATCGAATGGCGCAAGTGCAAACTGGTCTGTCTCAATTGCGGAACAATTCTGAAGTCATGCGCGGACCTGTAGCTCTCCAGCCGCCTGGGACACTATGGACGATCGGGCATTCAACTCACCCGATCGATGAATTCGTTGATATGTTGACGGCGCATGGAATCACGCGCATCGTGGATGTGAGGCGGTTCGCTGGATCGCGCAAATTTCCGCAGTTCAATCCATCACCGCTTGAACTGTCGCTGGGAGAAGCAGGGATCGCGTACACTGCGCTGGCATCGCTTGGCGGTAGACGAAAAGTTCTGCGAGATTCATCACATATCACGTGGCGAAATGAATCATTTCGTGGTTACGCCGATTACATGGATACGGTGGAGTTCGCTGGGGCAGCCGACTCACTCGCGGTAATCGCACGGCTCGATCGAGTTGCTGCGATGTGTTCCGAGGCGGTATGGTGGCGATGTCACCGTTCGATGATTGCGGACTACTTCAAGGCACATGGGTGGGAAGTACTGCACATCATGGGGCCGGGTGAAGCGACGGAGCATCCGTACACGTCTGTCGCTAGAATCGTCGATGGTGAGCTGAGGTACTGAAGCGATTGCCGGGTGGGGGCCTTAGTGTACCGTGCTCAGATCGCCGAGGGCGTGGCCTTCCGAGGAACGTACGACGGCTTCGTAAACCATGTCACCAAGTGCGCCGTAGTTTCCGTCAAAGTGATGTTCGCCCTTGCGGGCGACAACGGTGAGAAGTCCGGCCGGTGCGGTGCGGCAGAGAGACTCCTTCTCCTTTGTCCCGTAAACACAGAGCATCGGGACCGTCTTGAGCATCTCAAGCTGTGGCAGGATCGGGATATCGCCTTTGTCGGAGGTAGTCCGCCACAGATCCGAGAAATGGTACGTAAAGCTTGCTCGCTCGAGCAGTGCCAGCATTGCGATCAACGTAAGATGGGGTCGGATGTCGGGGGCGAGGTTGTTTGCTGCAAACGGCACCAGATCAGAACCTCTCGAGTAGCCAACTAGTGCGACGTCCTGCTTACGCCAGAGTGCCATGTATCGGCGCGCGATCCGTGATACATCGCGTCCCAGTATCTCGGGAGTACGATGCCCACTGTGGAGATAGGAGCGCATATCAAAACCGATGACATCGACCCCGTGCGCCTGCAAGCTCTCACCCACCTTCTCGTCGATATCTGCCCACCCACCATCGCCTGAGAGAATGATGGCGACTGTATTGCCGGACGATTTCGCGGCTCTCAGCTCTACAATCGGTAGATCTCGGACATTTGTAACGGTATCGCGAGGTAATTGTGAAAGTGTGGCAGCAGTGACGTGGGATACGAAGAGAAGGGCAGTGTATAACATGGACTGATCCAGGCGAAATTCGAGGAGCTATGCTGCTGCGGCGGTGCGATTCTCACGGCTTGTCCAGCTGCGTCGGATCTACGCGGCTGTCTGGAATCGGGGTATCTACGCGGATGTCGGTGTACGTCTCGCTCTGAATGAGCTTGCCATCGCGCGAAGCTGTAACATATGTGGCCAGCCAGCCGCCGCCAGCGGGCTGGTATTTCTCAAAGCGAACATCCTCGGTGCCGGGTCGTCCAGCAGCGACCGGTGAAAGCATGCGAACGAAGAGCAATCGATCTGCATCTACCCAGAACTGCGGAGATGTTGTATCGCCTGGAGCGGCGCCAACGATGAACACCTTTCGTCCCTCCCACATACCCTCATTCATCTTGCTCAAGTCGAAACCCTCTTCGCGCAGGACGCTGACGGTGCGTTCGATCGGTTGCGTGTAGATGTCAAAGCCGAGTATGAGGAGGGGGTTCCGGCCGGCGCGACCGACAACCTTGCTGGATCCACGGCGAACGAACGTGCTGTCGCGCGCAAAGAGAATGATCGGATCGCCATCGGGTGCGCCGACATCAATGCGTAATCGACCAGGAAGTTTCGCGGACTCGTACCACGTTTCGTGCACCATCGTGTCGGCAGCAGTGCGGCGCACAGTTGCCTGAGTGAAGGTGAGCGTCTTGTACCACTTGCCCACATAGCGATCGTGCATGAGCCGGACAAGATCGGCGCCGTCCGGTGATGTCTGTGCACGGGCTGGCACCGGGACGGCAATGCAGAGGAGCGAAAGCGATCCAGCGAGAGCGAGGGCGCGCATGAGATATCTCGAAAGGGATGGTGATTCTTCGACTCGTCCACCGGGCTCCCGGTCACAAATCCGGGCGAAGCTCCTCGGCTCCGTTCAGGTACACGTGCTTCGGCGAACAGTTCATCGGTAGCTCCACGTGGAGCAGAACTCTTACAACCCTGCCTATCGCGTTTGGCACGGGGATCTCAGTCGAGCAGAGCATCGCTACGTCATGCCAGCCCAGGTCACGGGCGGCTCTCGCCGGAAACTCGCTCACCAGGTCCGGTGTCGTGGTGAAAAATGCGCTCACCACTGACTCCGACGTGATCCCGTTGCGAGCCAGCAGGGCGCTCAACAGCTCTCGCGTCGCGGCCCGAATGCATTCCGGATCGTCGCCGGTTGGGCGCGTTGCTCCACGCAGCCCGCGAATGCGTGTCGGGATATCGGCGTTTCCAGTCACGTCTGGTCGGTCGAGTTGTGTGTCTGCGGCATCGTGACGTTGAGTATCGAGTCCGGTATTCCGTAACCCGCATCACGACGGATGATGGTCGCCACACCCTTGCGTTTTTCATCCACGGCACCGCCACTGCCGCCCGCAAGTGCAACCCGCGCGCTCCGGAAGCGAAGCCCTGAATCGACGCAGAATATGTCGCATAACATCAGCGCCTCTTCGGCACGCGCGTCGTCGCCGCCGATCAGGAGCGACTGCGTACGAGACAGCACGCAGGCTGTCGCGAACAGCTCGATGGCCATGTTGGAAAGGCGCTCGACGACCAGCTGTCGATCCACAATCTCGCCACGGTACGTAATAACCGCATGTTCCGCCGCGGAGCGGAGCTCGGCGACGTGCCTCTCGAAATATTCCTTGTGACTGGCGAGCCGGGGATCGAGAGCGACGTCGAGTGTGGCCGTCGCACCGAAGGCGCTCCGCACCCGCGCTGCGGTCACCTCACTGAGCAGGCCTAGATGCTTGATCGGTTCCCGGAGTGCGGCGCTGACTTCCTTGAGATGGCCTGATAGTGTCTGAATCCCGTTCAGCGCGATGAAGAGCCGAAGTATTTCGTTGGCACCTTCGAATATCCGGTTGATGCGACTGTCGCGCAGAAAGCGCTCGTACGGATACGGCTTCACAAAGCCGCGACCGCCGGCGATCTGGACCATTTCATCTGCGGCGCGCCAAACGAGCTCACTCGCGAACACCTTGGCGATCGCCGCCTCGAGTGACCAGTCCGAATCATCTTCAGTTGCGAGATTCGCAAGAACCCCCAGCATCGAGTCCGATGCGTAAATCTCCGACGCGATTGACGAAAGTTTGCGCTGAGTGATCTCAAAATCAGCGAGTGGCTTGCCGAACTGAATACGTTGCTCGGCATACTTCGTCATCTCTGCGAAAATGTACTTCGTTCCGCCGGTACAGCCGGCGGCGAGAGTGAGTCGACCGCCATTCAGTACGTTGACTGCGACGGCAAACCCCTTTCCAACCTGTCCCAGTACGTTCTCCGCCGGTACACGCAGATTTGTGTATTCCAGCTCGGCCTGTGTCGAACCGCGAATGCCCATTTTTTCTGCAATATCGACCACGCGGAAACCGGGCATCGTGGGCTCGATGAGGAACGCTGTAGGACGTTGGACCTTCTTGCCGTCACGTTCGACTTCTGTCTGCGCAAAAGTTGCTATTACAGCGGCCCGATGAGCGTTGCCTATCCATAGCTTGTGGCCGTTCAACGACCAGTAAGCCCCATCGGCACTGCGCGTGGCTGTCGTCTTCACATGCTGTGCGTCGGAACCAACCAGGGGCTCAGTCAGCGCGTATGAAACCAGGATTTCACCGCGCGCGAGACCGGGAAGCCACCGTTGCTTCTGCGCTTCAGTGCCGTAAAGGACAATCGCCTTGCATCCCAGCCCGCAATGCACTCCGATAAAGACGCCGATCGACGCATCGACGCCTCCAACGGCTTCACATACCCTCGCATACGCGCGCGGCGACAGTTCGAGGCCGCCAAACCGTCGCGGAATGGTCATGCCGAGGAATCCGTGGGTGGCGAGTGCGGCGATCACATCGTCTGGTATTGTTTCTTCGACATCGAACCTTACGGAATCAACCAGTCCGTCAAGACGACCTTGGATTGCGCGCACCAGACGGTCGACTGTAGCTGCTTCTGCCGGATCAGCCACGCTCAGCGGCGCCGGATACGGAAACAGCAACTCATCGAAAACTTCGCCAGCAAAAATCCCTCGGGTGAACGAAGATCCGTCCGTGGGCATAGCAGGTAGCTTATATGGAAGTAGAGGTTTGGAGCGCAATGTCCAGCGCGCGGGGAGATGGCATATCGCAGTAGTCGCCGTGGCACGCAAACGTCTCTGCGTATTCCGCATCTCCGAGCACGTGGCCGAATGCAGAAGGATATCTGGAGCTGGCATCCGCAAGAGAGTTCATCACGCGTTCAGCCACATCGCGAAAATCCTCGTTGCCGTCGTAATTCGCAAGGCGCAGCAAGAGGTCCACGGCGAGTGATGTCCCCGATGGTGTTGCGTTGTCCGTGGGGTCACGCGGCCGTGACACGAGTTGTTCCGCGTCGTGGGCCGTATCGTAAAATGTCGTTTGTTCGGCGTCCCAGAATTGATCGAGCATCACTCCAGCCATGAGTCGTGCGGAGCCCAGCCATTTGACATCGAGGGACTGTTCAAAGACAGCAAGAAAGCCAAGTGCGACCGCCGCCTGGTCTTCAAGGAATCCCGGGAGCCTGTTAGTGCCTGCACCATAGGTTCGCATGCAGCGCCCCTCTACCACCATGTGCTGTTGCAGGAACTCTGCATTTCGCATGGCGAGGGTGCGGATCTCGTCGCTGTCGAATGCGCGCGCCGCTTCCACGACGCCGCGGAGCGCAAGGCCATTCCATGCTGCGATTATCTTGTCGTCGCATGAAGGCCTTATGCGTCGCGAGCGGTACGCGTACAGTTTCTTCCGCGCTCTCGCTACTATCGCAAGCAGCGCACCAACGTCGACATTGTTGCGACCCGCAACGTCTCCGGGGCTGCTGGGAATATGCAGGATGTTGTGCCCCTCGAAATTGCCCGTCGCTGTAACTCCGTAGAAATTCTTCACGATCCGCGCATCGTCGCCAAGGACGGAGTCAATTTCCTCGGCTGCCCAAACGTAGAACTTTCCTTCCACTCCCTCGGAGTCGGCGTTGAGTGATGAGTAGAACCCGCCCATTGGTGCTGTCATCTCGTTGGCAAGCCACGCTACTGATTCGTTGACGACGCGTCGTACCTCTTCGTCCCGTGTTGCCTCGAACAGATGCGCACCGAAGCGGATCAGCAGTGCATTGTCATAAAGCATTTTCTCGAAGTGTGGCACCAGCCAGTGCGCGTCGACCGAGTAGCGAGCGAAGCCGCCGCCAATCTGATCATAGATTCCGCCGCGCGCCATTTTGATGAACGTATCTCTGGCCATGTCGAAAGCGCTGGTGTCTCCGGTCCTGGCCCAATGTCGAAGCAGGAAGTCGAGGACCATCGTTGGCGGGAATTTCGGTGCTCCTCCAAAGCCCCCAAGTTGCGCGTCATAGTTTGCTGCGATGGCACTGACGGCGGTGTCCAGAAGCTCGGCGGTGATTTCGCCATCTCGGCCCGCATCGGCAACGCTGGCCTTGTAGAGTTGGCGCATTGAGGCGACGCTGGCCGCGATGGTATCCGGACGTTGCGTGTACGCGTCCGATACGGACTTGAGCACGCGCATGAACGAGGGCATCCCGTGCCGGTCTGCCGGAGGAAAGTAGGTTCCACCGTAAAAAGGCTCGCCGGACGGCGTCAGAAAGACAGTCATCGGCCAGCCACCGTGGCCGGTCATTGACTGGACCGCCTGCATGTACACCGCGTCGAGGTCGGGTCGCTCCTCGCGATCGACCTTGATGCAGACAAAATGCTCATTCATGAATGCGGCCGTGACCGGATCCTCGAACGATTCGTGTGCCATGACGTGGCACCAGTGGCACGCCGCGTAGCCGATCGACAGAAGGATTGGCCGGTTCTGAGCGCGAGCGACAGACAGAGCCTCTTCGCCCCATGGGCGCCAGTCAACTGGATTGTCGGCATGCTGCAGCAGGTACGGGGAGGTCTCCCCAGCCAGACGGTTCGGCATCCCGTAAGATAGCCCCCAATGGCGGCGCCGAACCGGGATATTGGCCGTTAGATTGAATTCATGCCTAAGATTGCCAATGATCTTGATGCTTTCCTCACGCAACACCAGTCGCGGATCGAGGGAGAGCTGTTCGATTTTCTGAGAATTCCGAGCGTCAGCGCTCAACCGGTGCACGACGCAGACACACTGGCTGCCGCAGAGTGGGTAAAGCGATCACTCGAGCAGGCGGGCCTGGCGGCGGCTGTGCACGCCACTGCCGGGCATCCGGTTGTTGTCGGGGAATGGCGTGGCGCCGGCCCCCACGCTCCAACGGCGCTCGTGTACGGTCATTACGACGTTCAGCCGGCGGAACCGCTGGATCTCTGGACGTCTCCGCCATTTGAGCCCGAAGTCCGGAACGGGCGCATCTACGCGCGCGGCTCTGTAGACGATAAGGGGCAACTTTTTCTTCACATCAAGGCGCTCGAGGCTCATCTTCGAACGCGCGGCAAATTGCCGTGCAACGTCGTTGTCATCGCCGAAGGTGAGGAAGAGGTTGGCAGCACGAATCTCGAATCCTTCATAGAGCACAACACCAAGCTTCTAGCAGCAGATGCGGTTGTCATTTCTGACTCGTCAATGTTCGCCGAAGGGATGCCGTCGATCCTGTCGTCGCTGCGTGGGCTGTCATACTTCCAGCTCGACGTGCAGGGACCGTCGGGCGATCTGCACTCAGGCATTTATGGTGGCGCTGTGGTCAATCCAGCTGCGGCGCTCGCCGGCATCATCGCGTCCATGCACGATGCGAACGGGCGGGTTGCAATCGAAGGTTTCTACGACGATGTAAGCCCGTTCTCCGATGAAGTACTCGCCGGGATGCGTAAACTTCCGCATACAGATGACGCGTTCAGGCGCGAGATAGGCGTGAAGAGCCTCGGCGGCGAGAACGGTTTTACAACGCTCGAAAAGCTGTGGACGCGCCCGACTTGCGAAGTGAACGGAATGCTGTCCGGCTACACTGGAGACGGAGCAAAGACCGTTCTACCCGCGAAGGCAATGGCAAAGGTCAGCTGTCGACTCGTGCCGAATCAGGATCCGGCGCGTATCGCAGAACTGTTCGAAGCGCATGTTGCGAAGCACACGCCGGCGGGAGTCACGGTGAAGACCACATACATCCACGGTGGACGTCCGTGGCGTGCAGATCTGGCTGGTCCGATCTTCGATGCGGCGAAGCGTGCAGTGAGCGCCGCCTTCGGCCGTGAGCCGGTAATAGTCGGTGAGGGCGGCTCTATCCCCGTTGTCGGTGATTTCGAGCGAATACTCAAGGCGCCCGTGCTGCTCGTTGGTTTCGGCCTGCCGGGCGAAAACGCGCACGCGCCAGACGAGTGGATGAGCGTCGAGAATTTCCGTCTTGGCGCGAGGGCGATGGCCGCTCTCTGGGATGAATACGCGGGGAGCTGAGAGGATTCAACTTCGCACGTCTACCGCCGCAGCAAACACCCAAGCGTTGCCCGCACCGTCGTCGCGTCTGTGAACGACGAGTATATCTGCGTGGAGGCGTCGCAGCGCTGCGACAGTCTGACAGCTGCGCCGACAAGCCCGGTGAATCGGGTCAGATTGACTGTGATCTGTGTGTGATCAGTTCCTCCATTCAGATCGGAGAAGCCGACTCTGAAGCGCGGATAAAGTTGATTCATACCGATGCCTGCAGAAAACTGGACTCTGTTACCTGTAGCAGGATTGGTTGAAGCGATTAACTCGAGACCAGTCATGTCAGGCCGGAACTCATCCGTTGACGGCTTGGTTCCATAGCAAGGCGCCTCCGAATTTGCCTGCTGCAGCGCACTCTGCGGACATGTAATCGGCCCTTTTACTACGCCGACGGTTGTATGGAGACGCGCGGTAACGAGAATCGACGTGTTAACTGCTCTGGTGAACCAGAGTGCCGCACTGCCGAGGTTGGGGGTCGCATTCGCCACGGTGATCGGCGGCAGATAGCTCGCTTCGAAACCGAATCCGTGCGGAAGCGAAACTGCGATCCTTGGGCGTCCAAAGAAACTGGTAAGGCCGGTATTCTCGGCGCGGCCCGTGTAACAGATCTCAGTTTGCTGAAGCGTCGCGGACGCTGTCGGAACGTAAGCGCCTTCGCCGGCGACGCGAACTGAGCCGGCCGGCAGCGAGAAAACCTGGGGGTCGGCACTGAAGACAATCGGGACCGAATAGAACGCAAGAAGTCTCGCTTCGTGGCTGTCGCGCGGCGGTCGGCACTGGGAGAGCGCAGCGGAGGCGCTCAGGCACATCAGCGGAACGAAAAGCGCGACGGCGTGGACGGATCGGCGGATTGGCATACAAGAAAATACGGCACTGAGGGGCCACAAGCAGACGTGTTCGGCCAGGTGCTGTCGCAGCACGGCAGAAGGATGCATCCATACGGTAAGCGTGATGCACTTCTTCGTTGGGCGCCGACAGCTGAAGTCGCGTCGATGATCCGTGCATGCCGGATTTCTCGAGCTTGATCGTCGCACCGGCGGCCGCGCGCTGAAGCCAGCGGTACGGGGCGATCCAGGGGTGGGCGTCGCAGTTTGATCCGAGAGGGCTATTTTTCGGATATGCCAACTGGTTTCTCAGCTCCGGACGCGACCGAGACCTCCGGGCCGGAAGCGACGCAGACACTCCGCGCTACCGGCGTGCGCTGGTGGGCCGTTTTCGCGATCTGGTCACTGCCTGCGTTGGTGGCGTCGTACTCGTCATACATCTCTGCCAGCACTCAGGGTCGACCTGTTGAATTCTGGCGCGCGCTGGCGATGGAGGGCCCGGGATGGTACGTGTGGGTCCCGCTCACGCCACTTATCTTCGCGCTCTCGAAAAGATTCCCGTTCGCGCGACATCCGGACGTTCGGGCAATCGCCGCCCACATGGTCTTGCTTGTCTTCGCGTTGGTGACCTACACGACGGTATATGTCTGGTCCAACGTCGAGTTCAGGCAAACGCCGCTCGAGTTGACTCCTGCATTGGTCGAGTCGGTGTTGATCGGCTCGATCGTGATGACGCTGGTCCTCTACGCTGCAACGCTTGTCACGAGTATCGCTCTGGACTACGCGTCGCGCGACCGAGAGCGGGAACGGCGCACCCTTGAGCTGGAAGCGCAACTCGCACGCGCTGAGTTGCATACACTCCGTGCCCAACTGCATCCACACGTTCTGTTCAATGCGCTTCACACGATTGCACTGCTTGCGCGCCGCGATTCCAACGAGGCTATTCGTGTCACTGTTCTACTGGGTAATGTGTTGCGGAGTGTGCTGGACAGCGGCACAACCGACGAGCGCCCATTGCGCGACGAGATATCTCTCATCGAACAGTATCTTGGGATCGAACTTGTCCGGTTTGCCGATCGGCTAAACGTAGTCTGGGAGATTGAAGAGGAAACGCACGACGCGATTGTACCTACGCTTCTGCTGCAACCGTTGGTCGAGAATGCACTTCGACACGGGATTGCGCGGAGTGTCAACGGCGGGACGCTGGTGATCTCTTCGTCTCGTTCCGGCGAAGCCGTATGCGTCACAGTTTGGAACGACGGCCCAGCGCTGCCCGGCGACGGCATCGCCAGACGCGGCGTCGGACTGCGAAATACGGAAGAGCGCCTGCGAAGACTATATGGTGAGGCGGGGCGCCTTAGCATAGGGAACGATCCGCGCGGTGGTGTGGTGGTTCGCGTCTCCGCGCCGTGGCGGACCGCCGGAGTAGTAGCTCCTCCGGATGACGAATCGAGGCTAGCGGCCGAAGCCCACACCAGGTACGGTGTGACTCGCGAGATGGATCCGCATCTCATCGTAGCGTCGACGCCCAACAGGGAGGCGCGTCCCGTCGCGTAGTATCATCGCCGCCGAGCCGTTCCGATCTCGTCGCAATTCCACAATTTGATCAGCGTTTACCACGATCGATCGGTGAGCGCGGACGAAGCAATTCGGATCAAGCTCCTGCTCAAGTGCGCCTAGCGTCCCGCGAAGCAGATGGGCCTTTCCCTGGCTGTGAATGACGATGTAGTCGCTATCTGCGCCAATCCAGTCGATCGCATGAACCGCCACTACGATGGTACGTGCTCCATGTGGAACCAGAATGCGCTGCAAGTATGCCTTTGACGGTAGCGCCGGTGCGCGCAGAGCGGGGAAGTCGCTCCTCGCCAGCGACAACACCGCATTGCTCAACTCTTCGGCTTGGACGTGCTCGCGCAGCCGCCGCACCCGGTCGATGCAACGCGCGATTCTGGCATCCGTGAACGGCTTTACGAGGTAATCCGACGCTTCGAGGTTGAACGCTTCAATGGCGTACGTCGAGTAGGCGGTCACAAAAACGAAAATTGGTAACTCGCTTGCCGACAGCTCGCTCTGCAATTTGTGAACGACGTCGATCCCGCTGAGATCCGGCATCTCGACATCCAGGAATACCACGTCCGGGTGGCGCGTCCGGATCGCCCGGATCGCATCCCGTCCGTTTCTGGCGCCTGGCAGGACCTCGATTCCTTGAAGCGCGGCGAGGATCTGGCCGAGCCCTTCACGTGCGATTGCTTCGTCATCCACTACCAGCGCGGTGAGCACGGTGGATCGGACGTATGTAGCACCTGAGGTGGACTCCTCGGCGGTCATGCCTTTGAGAATACTACACGAGCGCCGATGAGGCGAGTGGCCGCCGCCAACGGTCGGTCAGGTCGGGTGAATGGCCGATAATTGGCCCCAGTTGCGTTGCCGCTTGCCCTGTATCCCGCACAAGAGCGGGGATGACTTCCGTTGCAATCAGGGGGAGAACGTGGCCATGGACATGTTCGGGGCTGAGTAGAAGCCTGGTTCCACGCTTGAAACGGCGCGCCAGGCAGCTCGCGCGTCCCATCAGACGCGGTATATTGCTGCGGATGCGGTCGACTCCCTCCATGCGCTCTCGCGTTGTCGACGAGGAGCGAGATCGTGCGGAGCGAAAGGTAAATCTTGTTCGTGGGCTGGTGCTCGTCGTGCTTGCTGTCGCTGCAGCGGCTTACGCGCCAGTGCTCCCCAGCAGGCTGAATGCCGTCAACGCGGGGCTCCTCGTACCACTGCTCGCATGGACGGTCGGGCAGGCGGCTGTGTACTACCGAAGGCCAGTTCTTCCCTCGTGGCTTTCCATTGTAAATCCGATTGTGGATGTCGTGGCGGTCACGGCAACGATGGCTGGTTACGGTCTCCAGGCAACACCGACGCTGGCGCTGAAATCACCCATGGTGCTAGCCTATTTTGCTATCCTGGCTGCAAGGCCGATGCTTTCATCCGCGCGTCGCGCGGCGATCATATCGCTCTCCATCGTAGCCGCATACGCCTCCCTCGATTACTTCTTCATCGTAATTCTCGGGGCCGTAATCGGAGATCCGGTACTAGCGAGCGGGAGCGACAGCATTTCGCTGCTGGACGAGGGGGCCAAGCTCACGCTTCTGGCAGCGGCTGGCGGAATTGCGACTTACGCCACGTGGTGGCACGAACAGCTAGCGCGCCGGTACGCGGCACAGGCCGAGGAACAGACGATCCTCCAGACGCGCCTGGTTTCGTCGCGTCTGGACAGTCTGCAACAGCAGCTACGTCCTCACTTTCTTTTCAACGCTCTGAATGCAATCACTGCGCTGGTTGAATCTGATCCGCGAGCCGCACAGCGCATGATCGCCGGGCTCGGCGAACTGATACGGGTTTCACTTGACACAGGTGGGGCGGAAGAGCTTGCGCTGCATGATGAGCTCAGAATACTGGATTGCTATACGGCGATTCAACGCATCAGGTTCGAGGATCGGCTGATGTTCCGGACAGATGTCGATGCATCGGTTGGCGACTCACTTGTACCGGCATTGATTCTTCAACCTTTAGTAGAGAATTCGATTGAGCACGGTCTTGGCAGGAGCGTTGAACGTACGTTGATACAGGTACGAGCCTGGCGTGACGCGGACTGGCTTGCCCTCGAGATACTGGATGATGGGCCCGGGTTGAATGGCAAGCCGATGCGTGCGACGGACGAGCGAATCGGAATCGGAAATGCGCGCGCCCGGTTGATGTATCTATACGGGCCCAATCACGCTTTCGAAGTCGAGAGCCCGGAGGCCGGCGGCTTCCGGGTATCGATGCGGATCCCCTATCACATCTCCACGATGGAAACGGTGCAATCATGATGACTTGGAACTCGAGGCACACCTCAGTCGCGCTCCAGGTGCTGATTGCGGACGACGAGCCGCTTGCGCGCCGGCATTTACGCGCAATTCTCGAAGCAGATAATGCGATTGAAGTAATTGGTGAGGCCGCCAACGGTCGCGACGCGATTCAGATGATTGCCGAACTCTCTCCGGATCTGGTATTGCTCGACGTACAGATGCCTGAGGTAGATGGTTTCGGCGTTGTCGCACAGATAGATCCGGCGCATATGCCGATGGTAATCTTCGTAACTGCGTATGATTCGTATGCAATCAAGGCGTTCGATGTTCACGCAATTGACTACGTGTTGAAACCCGTTGATCGAGATCGGTTGTTGCAATCCGTTGCTCACGCGAAGGAGCGCGCGGCCTCAACAGAGAGGGCTTCGCACATCGCGCAATTCCGGCAGTTCGTGGATGATGTTGCTGCGACGCAGAGAATCGATCGGCTTGCGATTCGCATTGACGGGAAGCATGTGCTGCTATCAGTAGATTCCATAGACTGGATCGAGGCGCTGGATGACTATGTGCGCATTCATACGGGCAAGACCTCGCATCTCGTGCGCGGAACTCTCGGGTCTTTCCACAGTCGGCTTCCTGCGCCTTTCATGCGGATTCATCGATCCGCAATTGTAAATACCAGCAGGATCCGAGAAGTATTTCCGAATGCGCAGGGGAACTACCGGATCACGTTACTGGACGGTACACGGTTGCCCTCAGGTCGGAGCTACCGCGCTGCCGTTGGGGAATTCCTCAAGTCGTTGACCGTCTAACCCCGGCATTTACCGCAGACTGGAAACGCTTCGCCGCAAGGGGCTGTTGGAAACAATAGCTGGACGTGATGTTCCGCCCATGCATATTTTCAAGGTTGTTAGTCTCGCAAGCGTTATTCTAATTGGCGGTTGCGGTTCCAGTGCAACAGGACCGTATGGCGGCGGTAACGGCTCGAACGGAGGGGGTAACGGAACGCCGCCTCCGACGTGCGTACCAGGCTCGGGAACGGTTTGCCTGGTCTCCGGTAATCAGTTCAATCCTTCCCAGATTTCCGTCGCTGCCGGCACCAGCATCACGTTCAACAACATCTCCGGCACGACGCACAACGTAACATTTACTACGGCGGGGGCACCAACGAACGTCCCCGACTTTTCGAGCGGCACCAAGGTCGTTGTGTTCCCGACAGCCGGGACGTACGACTATCACTGCACAATCCACGGTCTGAGCATGAGTGGCGTTGTGGTCGTGCAATAGTGCACGACCTCGGATCGGAGAACCACGGTGGAAAGTAAGGTAAAACTCCTGGGTCACCCCGCTCACCAGATCGTCGTTGCGTTCCCAATGGGATTGCTTGCCACTGCCGCGTTATTCGACGCGGTGTACGTTGCACGCGGCGACGCAATGTGGTCCGGGGTCGCGTTCTTCATGATTGGCGCCGGGGTGGTGGGTGGAGTGATCGCAGCGATCTTCGGCTTGATAGACTACATCGCCATACCTTCCGGCACCCGCGCAAAGCGAGTTGCAAGGTTTCATGGGTTGACCAGTCTGACGGTCATAATTCTCTTTGCGGTAAGCTGGCAGCTGCGGGCCGCACCATCGTTGGTTCCCCCGCCCATCGCACTACTTTTTTCCTTCAGTGGTGCCGCACTGCTTGGCCTGGCCGGTTGGCTGGGCGGTGAATTGCTCAACAGAATGGGAGTCGGAGTTGACGATGGTGCGCATCTCGATGCTCGTAATTCCTTGAGCGGTCCGGCGTCCCCGACCAGTCGCGACGTCAGCCACGGAAGCCACGCATCGAACACGTAACCCGTCAGCGCGCTAGTAACGCCACTGGCGAACAAGGAAAAGCCCAAACGCGCTGGTAGTCTGTGGAACCTGATCGGTCGATAGGGTCGGCTGCCTGAGCAGGTATCGAGGCTGGAAGCTCGCGTCTATCTGGTAACCCGATTTCGTGTTGAAGCGATGCGTAACCTGGAATCCGGGTCGCTGCAGTGAAGCTGGATCTGGCCGTACCTGCAGCTGGAGGAAGGTATTCGAATTCAGATATTTACCGAACTCGATCTGCGTGGCGCGCAGGAATCCCCCAGCGTCCAGCGACACATCTGCCGGCGTTATGTTCAGCACGTCTGCGCCGAGTGACCGCGCCGCCTGACCGGCCGCCTCGTCGGTGAGTGCGCCCAGTGCAGCGGCCGCAATCTGTTTTGCTGCGAACGCGGCCCCGGCCCCGACGACGTTGCCGCCGTTCGTCAGTCCGGTTCCGCCCTGCTGCAGGAGCGAGGTTGAGGATCGTCCGAATGCCAGATAGCTCAGCAGGTCCGTCTGCGATATTGGTGGCTGAGCATCGCTGGTCAGCGTTATTTTCGGCGAATCCAGAGTTCCCGAGATGACAATCTGAATCGCGAATGCTTCCCGCGTTGGTAACTGCACATCATATTCACCCGTTACCTGAAGCGTCGGATTGAGCTTCGGCGAATTGATGAACGTCGCGACTCCCTGCCTGATCTGGAACGTGCGTCCTTGAAAACGGTATTCGCCCCTGTCACTGAGCAGGACGCCGTCGACGAGGAACGACTGCTTCGCTCGGTTGACACCGATCTGCAACGGGTCATCCGTAAAGACTTCAACGTTAGCTTCCTGCGATCGTACGAATACATCATGATCGACCATCACGCCGACGTTCATGCGCAGATTCTTGAGCAGTGGCGACTCGGTTGGAAAGAGATCGCGCATTGCGACCTCCGTTGTGTCCAGTACTGCGTAAAGTGACGGGTCGCCAGCGCCAACGAGGCTCTTATCGCTGGCCGCGGGAATGTAGATGACGCCCCGAAGCACGTGCACAAAGCCGGTGACGTCCACATCGTCGTATGGGCCGTTCACGCCGATCGTCGTGTTGACGAAGAGATTGCCTGTCTCATTGTCGATGACGCGTGCGTTCACCGCATTCAATCGAAGATTGAATGCGGGCTTCGCGAGGTTCTTGATCCCCACTCCGCCGCTTATTCGGAGCAATCCATTGCTTCGAACCACGAGTGAGTCGACGATTACAGTATCCCTCACGAGTCGTACGTTGCCAGCAGCGTCACTCACGACGAGACCCAGTGGAACCACCCGCCCACTACCGTTCCAGAGGGTGATCTTGCCCTCCACATCGGGATTGTTGACAGTGCCCTTGATGGTGAACTTCGCCAGGGCGCGCCCATTCAGATCTGCGATAGCATCCGTGACTTGTGGTATCAGGTTGAGCGGCAGCGAGTCAGCATCCACCGTGGCCGAAATTGCGCGGTCCGGTGGCACTCTGGCGCCACTGACAGATACCAGCGCCAGATTGATCGGAACCGTTCCTTTCGCGGTCACCGCTGGCTCCATCCCCTCCGCTGCGGCATTTATGTTGCCTTCGAGTGTCTCATTGGTGTAGCTCAGGCGCCCGTGAACTTCGGGCGTAGGATGGCCATTATAGAAGAATCGCTCGATTCCAAAAGCGCCGGCAAACGTCGGATTGGCACGCGTCCCATGCATGCGTGCCTCTACCGAGAACAATCCATTTGCGGGGATGTCGCTCTGCAGCAGAGCCGTGATGTTTCGGGCCTCGAACTGAGTAATGCTGACATCCAGGTCGGCATCTCCCGTCTCCGGGATGTCTCCATTCACAAACACTCGGCTGCCAGACTGGCTCTTGATCTCGAAATGGTCGATCGATGTGCCTGTCGAACTGAAGTGAATTGTTGACGGCCCCGTGCTGGCATACACAGTTGTGTCGAACCGCATACGCAATTGATCCAGACGGAGATCATCACGGTCCTTGTCCAGTGTAAACTGTGCGGTTGCATTGTATGCCCGCTTGGAATCCTGGAGGATATTGAGAGTTACATCGCCGTTTGGGTGCGAATAGTTGGCGGTGAACGACACAGTATCGAGAGCGAAGCCCATCGCCAGAACATTTACGGCACTGGCTTGAGCGGCCACTCGCGACTGAGGCGTCAGCGCAGTGGTCCATGTATAATTGGCAGTTACGGCTCCTGCAGAACTTCCAAACGCAACCAGATTTGCACCGATCGCGGATCCGGTCATGTCAAATGTATGAATGTTGCCGGTCGCTGTTCCGTGCGTGGCAATCGAACCGCTCAACTGGCTTCGTGGAATGGCACGTGGTGTATCCACCGGGAACGACGGCATCACCTTGCCTGTCACAGCGCGCTCTACCTGAGTTGCGCGCGCTGCCTGTGCTCGCGCGGAATCCGCACGTGTTACGCGCTGTGCAAGGATCGCCGGCCGCGGTCGCACGACACCAGTGTCAGGCGGAGGGAGTATGCGCGCCAGCGCATGCAATGAATCAACCTTGACGTTGTATCGCAGAGTACCGGATTGCCCAGCGACGAGGCCGAAACTACCGGCCGCGGCGGCAAATCCGTTGGGAACTCGCGCAACAAGTGTGTCGAGCGCGAGCATCCCATTCGCCGCCGCGAGCTTGATAATTGCAGAATCGACGGCCACGCTATCGTACACCGACGTCTTGACCGTCGCCGTGGCAACTGTCGTAAGCGTCGCCGGATCGAAGCCCGCGCCCCGCGCCGAAATGCTTGCGTTCAATGAAGTACTCGGTGCGTTGCTGCTGATCTGACTCGCATCGAAAAGCAACGCCGACATTGCAAGATCATAGGACTGCGGCTTGACACTCAGATCCATCGTGCCGTGCACAGTCACCGAACCACCGTCCGGCGTGCCCAGGTCCGCGGCAATGACCAGATTCGACATCGGACCTGTAATCGTTACCGGTCCACTGACACTCCCGCGCAATCCAGCCTTTGGCGCAAACTGGCCAACCGTCGCAAGCGCCAGAGGAAGAAGCTTCACGCTCGCGTTGACCAAGGGAACCTTGCGGCTGTCAGCGAAGACTCCGGAACCGACTATGTGCGACTCGCCAGTCGTGTCATCATGAACCAGGTCGCCGTTCGCGGTCAGGCCGGTAGCGGTAGTACCATCCAGCAGGAGCTTGCCGGTGAGGGTTCCACCGACAGGTAATGTGGGATCAATCGCGCGCGCAAGCGCCACCTGAAGCGGCAAAAACGTGAGATGCAGATTGCGCGCGGTCACGACTTTTCCAGTCGCACCTACAGTTCCGACCGCGGTCAGCTTGCTTGTTCCGGATATCGGATCTTCGAATGCGACATCCGCGTCGAGTTTGATTGCGCCAAAACCACCTGTCGCGGCTACTCGTCCGCTCAGGTATCCCTGGCGCGGCGATACTACTGTTGGAAAGACCTGTTGGATGGTACGAGTATCAAGATGCTGGAGTCGAACATCGGTGTCGTGAAACGATATGGTGTCCGTTACAAACACGCCGATATCACCCGCCATCGTGGCACCAGCGACAGAGAGAGACGCGTTGATCCCACGGTAATCGCTCGTCGGGCCAACCCAGTCCAGCGTAAAGTCGAGCTTGCCGTGACCGTCCTGGGGGATGGAGGGATCAATCCAGAGCAGATCGTTGGTCGCTACCGTATCACCCCGAAGGCGGAGCCTCAGATCGTTGCTGTCGAAATTATACCGACCCGTAATTGACGACAGTCGTGAACCTGGTAGCACTCCCGTCACGTTGGCAAAGTAAAGCGAGTCAGCCAGAATGATGAATCGGCCTTTTGCGTCTGTCACTCTGACCGATGGCGGCTTGAGCGGTTCCGCGGTCATTCGAAGGCTTGATACATCGATTATCTGACGCTTATCGCCGGGATCTTCCAGTCGCATGAGCGGGAATGTGCCGTAAACATCGCGGAAATCCGACGTCTTCTGAAAACCGCCTTCGACACGATTCAGGTTCAGTCGTCCGATCGAACTTGTCGCTACCTTGATTACGCTGTCACGCTGCTTTGCACTGAGCGAAGCGCTCGGGCTCCATGGGCTGTGCGATGTCACGCGACCGTCCACAACGGTAACGTTCCGCAACGTTATCCACGACAGAAAGCCAGGTGGCGAGGGTGGCTGAGTGGTGTCGCGCGGATAGATCCTGTCATAGTTCCATTTGCCTCCGGGCATCCTGTTCAGAACTACTACGGGACGCACTATCCGAACACTGTCGAGGTAAATCTTCTTCCCGATCAGCTCGCTGAGTGTGTATCGCGCCTGAATCGTGTCCGCTTTGACGAATGGCGCCTTGGCGCTATCTGTAATTACGAGACCCACAATCGTCGCACCGGTGAGCAAATTGCCGTCGATCCGATCGACTGACACGTAGCCGTGTGTTGCGCCGCGAAGCACTCCTATGACGTACCGGCCGACCTTCGCACGGCCCCACGATGTCTGCGTAAGCGTGAACAGAACGCCTGCAGCGATCAAAGCCAGAGCGACAATAACGCCCGCCGATACCGAGGCGACGGTGCGCTTACGCATCTAGAAAGCTTCTCCGATGGACAGGTGCAACGTCATACGCGCGAGAATGGAGTTGAGCCCGCCGCTTTGCAGAGTCGGTGAGTACGCGCGTGGCGTATCGAGTGTAACGAGCCCGTTTCCGCCGTTCGCAACATCCTCGGTGACGACCGGGAGCTTCTCACTCCCACTCGGGTTGAGCCCGACGTCGATGCGGACGGGACCGACTGGCGACATGTATCTGACGCCAATTCCCGGCGTTACAGCAGTTTTGCTCTTTGGAAGACTCGGACTCGTATTCTGTCCCAGGTATGCTGCATCGACGAACGTCGCGCCGATCAATGGCCCGAATAGCGGAAAGCGAAATTCGACGCTGCCCTCGATCAGTCGGTTGCCGCCGAGTGGGCGCGGATCGAAATCGCGATCCTTGAAGTTCCCGTTCGGGCTGCACTTGACGATCGTAGCCGCCGTGCATTCCGGATTGGCGGCGTCGCCCGCCAGTAGCTTTGCGGCGGAAATCGTAAGCACGCGCGGACCAAGCTGTCCCTCCCCATACCCGCGAACAGACTGGGAGCCGCCGGCGTAAAACCGTGTGCGTGGATTCAGGATCCCGTCTGCATCCAGTGCGCTGCTCTGTACGCCGACTGCCTCGGACGTGCTGGCAAGAGCGCTGACGAGGCCCAATCTGACGTGGCCACCAATTACCGAGTGGCGTCCTATCGGTATGAAGCCCGCGAAATCGCCAGTTCCGCGGTTGTACCTGAAGTCAGACAGGGTGTAGGACGATGCGTGTTCCAGGTCAAACTGTGTGCGAATGCCGTTGCGCGGCTCGAATGTATTGTCCGTCCTGTCAACGGAGAAGGTCAAAGCCAGCGGCGACAGGTGTTGACGCGCTCGTAGTGCATCAAGTGTCGGCGCGTCGCATACGCCATAGTTGACGCAGAAATAAACGTCGCCGGCCTGCGTGTTCGTTTCCTCGAACCGATAGTTGAGGCTCAGTGGTCCACGTGGTGTAATCGTGCGAGTGAACGTCGCACTCAAACCGTATCCGCGGTCCACGTAGATACCGGGAGCGCTCCTCCGATGTGCGAAGACGCCAAACGCGGCTTCGTTATTAGGCGAGCCGAACCACGGGTACCTCACATCGGCACTGGCAGTGTAAGTCGGCGCAAGATACTGCGATTCCGAGCCACCCACGACGGTCTTGCCTACATCGTAAAATATTCCGTTCCCGTTGAGCGTATGCGCAAACAGGTTGCCGACTGCCGCATCCAATGTGAGGCGCTTGGCGCCACTGAGCCAGTTGTAATCGGCATAGTGCCCCGAAACCTGAATGAAATCGACAGTGTTGAAGCCAGCGCTGTAACGCGCGTCGTGCGGCGGCGCTTCCTGCAGATCGATGACGACGTGTTTCAGCGAGTCGTCGGTTTGCGGGATTTCAATCGCCGCGCGTCGAAACAGATTCGATTCGTAAAGAGCACGTTGGCTCGCCAGAACGTCGGCGCGGCGGTAGAAACCGCCCGGCTTGAACGAGAGGGACTTCATGATCGTGCGGTTGGATACGTCCTTGTTGCCCTGAATCTTGATGCTGGCAACGCGAGAACGCCACCGCGGATCGATTTTTATGGTGACGTCCGCGGTTTTTGCAGTCGTATCGATCGCCACTGCCGTATCGATGACGGCGTCCGAGTAGCCTCGATCCCAAAGGCGGGAGTCCAGCAGCGCGAGTGTCGAATCGAGCTGGATCAGATTGAATGGGCGGTCCTTTCGCGGCCGGTGAGCGCCGCGAAGATCTCGCCGGTTCAGGACAGCCGAATCCTGAACAATGCTCAACTGCGACACCAACGTTGGTTTGCCTTCGTTCACACTGATCGTGACGTGTACCGAGTGGTGCCCGTCAGGTGTCACAAGGGTATCGACCTGCGCGTCGCGATACCCGCGCCTGAAGTAGAACACCATCACACGCAACATGTCGCGTGACAGTTCTGCACGGTTCAGCGACACATGTGTGTAGAAGAGCGGAGACTTGCTGAACACGCAGACTGGCCGCAACAGTACTGAATTGCAGTGCGACTCGTCAGTCGCAATGTTCATTCGGAGTTCATCCTCATCGAGGGCGTGAACTCCCTTGAGCGTCAGGCTGCTGATCTCCGGATTGCGGGGTGTCGCCTGGGATGACTGAGCGATAGCCGGCGCAGCCAACACGATCCCAGCGGCCAAAGCGACCGCCGGAGCGTGTGCCAGCCGCTGAAGCATCGGAATGGCCATACGGCGAAGGAAGCAAGGCTCGGGCCGAAGCTCCGGCCTTGCTTCCTTCGCCCCGGAGCGCTGCCCAGGCTGGTTACACATCCAGCGATGTCGCCGTGGCGCTATTTCGTCAGGCCGTCAGAGCCCCGAAAGCAGCGCGTCGTTGTTCTGAGTCGCAGCGATTCGCTTGATCAGCCATTCCATCGCCGAGCTGGACGGCATCTGCTGCAGGCCACGGCGGAGCGTGTAAACGTGATCCAGCTGATCCGCCCGGAACAACTTGTCCTCCCGCCTGGTGCCGCTGATCCCGATGTCGATCGCTGGGAAGATGCGCTTCTCCGCCAGGCTCCGGTCCAGCTTGATCTCGCAATTTCCGGTGCCCTTGAACTCTTCGAAGATCACATCGTCCATGCGAGAGCCGGTTTCTACGAGGGCAGTCGCGATGATCGTGAGCGAACCACCTCCGTTTTCCGTAGATACAGAACGAGCAGACCCGAAGAATGCCTTTGGCTTGGCCATGGCGGATGAGTCCAGACCACCGCTCATTGTGCGGCCAGTGCCGCGCTCGATGGTGTTGTACGCTCTTGCCAGACGAGTGATCGAGTCCAGTACGATCACGACATCCTTGCCGAGTTCAACCAATCGGCGTGCTCGCTCAAGTGTCATTTCCGCAACGTCGGCGTGGCGCTGAGCCGGCATGTCAAAGCTCGATGCCACAACCTCGCCGTGGCCGATTGAGATCATGTCACTCACTTCTTCCGGGCGCTCGTCCACGAGCAGTACGAACAGCTGCACATCGGGCTGGTTGATCGCGATACCTTCGATCACGGCCTGCAGCAACATGGTCTTGCCAGCACGTGCCGGAGCAACGATCAGTGCTCGCTGTCCATAGCCGATGGGCGCTATGAGATCGATTGCACGTCGAGTGAGTTCCGGTCCAGCCTTGGCGGGTCGACCCGTTTCCAGAGCCAGCTTGCGGTCGGGGTACGAAGCGATGAGCGAGGCGAATTCGGGACGCCTGAGTGCCGCGTCGGGTTCAGCGCCATTCACCGAAAGCAATTCCGCTGCGGTAAGGCGACCACGCTGGTCTTTACCAACAGTGCAGGTTACAAGATCGCCGCGTCGGAGACCGGCCTGTCGAACGAGTTGTGTGGGAACGAACGGATCGCTCGCCTCGGCGAGATAGCTGTGCGCAGCGTTGCGCAGATAACCTGCATCACGCTGCGGGTCGAAGAGTCCTGAGGTTTCTCCTTCGACGATTATTGGACCGACCGGCCCGCGAGGCGCATTGTCAACCAGTTGCCGGTTCCGTCGATTGTTTCTGCGGCCGCCGCCTGACGAATGTTGCGCGCCGGAATGCTGGTTGGGTCGTTGCTGCTGTTGTCGTTGCTGCTGGGGCTGCTGTTCCTGATTGCCGTTGGGCTGCCCATTTCTGTTGCGATGGCGATATCGCCGAAACCGTCCGCGACCCTGTCCTCCGCGCTCGTTACCGCCTTCATCAGGGCCGGTTGCGCCTCCGCCAGAGTCACTGCCAGAGTCGCCGCGAGAGTCACTCCGAGAGTCACNNGAGGACGCGGTCCCGGCGTTTCTGTTACGATGGGCGCATCCGGAGAGCTCGGCTCGAGATAGGGGTTCGCATCCGAATGGGAATCGGGGGATCCAGCGTCATCGGGGTTTTGCCCCCGACCGCGACGACTTGGACGTCGGCGTTCAGTCATGTAAATGGATTTTCGGGTACAGAGGCGCCGGCGACACTCGCCGCAAGCGCATTACGCAACGGGCGCGATGCGCCTGCGTTGCGGTCACTCGATTGTCTTGTTGATTCGGAAGCGTCTCGGGAAGCGCGGGGCCAACTCACGCGGCGCTCCCGGGAACCATACCTTCAATCTGCGCGCGATCACGCGCGCCTCATTCGCACTACTGCCTGTACGCTAGCACCCTCCGCGACCGTTGTCCAGAGGGATAGATTTCACCACATGGAAGATCGTATACAGGATCTGGCAGATCCGGGGCTTGCGGATCTGGAGCAGGCGGTGGCCGACCACCCGGGAGAAGCGATGCCTCTGGTGCGGCTCGCCAACTCATACTGGCTGGAAGGGAGAGGGTCCGACGTGGTCGGCGAAATCGCCGAACGCGCCCGGAAGCTGGACCCCAAAAACCGCGGCGCGTGGCACTTGTGGGCGCTATCCGAAATGGACCCCCGAGCCCGCACGGAGCGCTGGCGCCAGGTCACGGTGCAGTTCCCCGAGGACGACGTAGCCCTCGCTAGCCTCGGCGACAATGCGGCGTCCCTGGCTGGGGCGGAGCATGATTATGTGGCACTCGATCTGGCGATCGACACATACATGGTGCTTCTGGCCCGCACAAGCGCAACCGAGCCTCGTGAAGCGATCGAGAAATCGCTCGTCGCACTCAGGAAGTGGAGATTCTAACTGGCTGAGACTGCCATTTGGTTGGCTATAGCAGTCCTGAAAAATCAGCGCACGAAGCGAGTTTTGGTCTGGTCCAGTTTATCGATCGCCTTCTCGATATCGTTACCAACGGCCTGAATTCTGGTGACGCTGTGCGGATTGAAGGCTGGGTCGTACGGGCTTCGCGTCGGACCTCCGGCAACTTCCATCACGGCGTCAAAATGATAACTGTGGACCTTACCGGTCTTCGGATCACGCCACGAGCCTTCCCAGGCTAACTGCTTGTTCTTGGGCCAGATGCCGTATGGGAGTGCCATGGACCGAATCTTGTAACCCGGAACCGCGGAGTCTATCCCCATCGCGTTCCGCGCGATTTGCTCCTGCACGACGTTGTCCGAATACTTGTTCAGCATCGCATGCCATACAGTGTGATCGCATAGCTCGAAGCCATTGTCAGCAAGCCACTTCACCTTCTGAAACCGCCATTCCTTTTTCTGACCCTGGAACTTGACGTTGTCACCAAAGAAGTTGTGGCCGGCGGCGCCGCCGTTCAGCAGGCAAAACACGGCTCGATTCTTCCATCCCGGATGCGTCTTCGCGAAGTCCAGCCATATTCCGACGCCGCTCGTCGGATCGATTTCAAGCTTCCCGTTTCGCTCGATATAACTGAACTGTCCAGGTGATGCGTCGTCGAATACTACAACGACGGGCGACATTCCCACGGGCACATCGTTGAAATCCTTGTCGAGCACCTGCGATATGTTTACAGGCCTGTACCCGCGTTTGTACACGTACTCCAGGTCCGCGCGAAAATGCTCGCGTGTCCTGCTGTACAGCGCGTCATGATCCCCTATAAGGTGGTATTCGAGGACCGGAATGCGTCCCAGTTTGTTGGGCGCAAGCTGCGAAGCCTGGCTAGGCGTGGCAGCTTCGGCGACCGGAATGCCGATGTCTGGTGTAACCGATTCCGGAGCCCTGGATCCCGGTTTGGTCGCCGCGCGATCATCACCTGACTTGCACGACACGACTGAGAACGCGCTCACGATGGCAGTCGCGCTCAGGACAACAGCTAATGGACGATACATTCTGATATGCACCTAAGGTTCCGCAAACCCGAGAAAAGGGAATATATACTCGCCGCAATCGGGATTCTGATCATCGCCGTGTACACCGGCGATGCGTGGCTTGCCACGTGCGGCGGAGAAGGCTGTCCCACGGCGGCAGATATCCGATCTTTTCATCCCGACGAAGGTGGACGAGTCCTGGACCGGTCCGGCAATTTCATCAGCCGACTTGCCGTTGTGCGGCGCGTCAATGTGCCGCTGAGCGCGGTTCCAGTACCGGTTCGGCAGGCGTTCGTTGCAACCGAGGATCGGCGGTTCTACAAACACAACGGCATCGACTGGTACGGATTGGCCCGTGCGGTTGTTCGGAATATTCGCGCCGGTGGCGTTCGTGAGGGCTTCTCCACCATAACAATGCAGGTCGTTCGCAATACTTTCGCCGTCAGGCGCTATCGCGGCCGATCATTTCGGCAGAAGCTGCTCGAAATGCGTCTCTCGCGACTGCTCGAACGCAATCTGACGAAAAATCAGATCCTCGAACTCTATCTCAACGTCATTTATCTCGGAAACGGCGTCTATGGCGTCGAGGCCGCGAGCCGCGATCTCTTTGGAAAGGATGTCGGCCAACTCACTGTTCCCGAAGGCGCCGTTCTCGCTGCACTGCCTAAAGGGCCTTCCACGTACACACCCCGTCGCTCGCCACGCCGTGCCACCGCTCGCCGTAACCTCGTTCTCGGGCTGATGGCGCGAGAGGGGTACATCACTCAAACGGCCGCCGATGAGTATGCCAAGACCAGGCTTGTCGTCGCCAAAGACGAGTGGCGGCCAGACATGTCGGGCGATTCCTATGCGATAGACGCGGTGCGCGACGTTGTCGATTCCGTGCTCAAGAGCGGGTCACGTGACGTCAATGATCTGACCGTGTACACCACGCTCGATGCGAAAGCGCAGACTGCAGCTGATCGCGCTGTGCGACGTCAGGCAGCTGTAATTCAACAGGAGTCTCCGAGCGGCCACGGGCCACACGTCGAAGGCGCCATGGTCGCACTCGACCCTCGTACGGGCGATATTCGCGCACTCGTCGGCGGTCGAACATTCGAACGCGGCGGATTTGATCGCGCGCTACTCGCGCACCGCCAACCAGGATCTGCGTTCAAACCCTTCGTTTATGCAACCGCTCTCGCGGCAGGTTACACGCCGGCGAGCGAAGTGGACGACGTTCCGATTTCGGTGAAAATTGGAAAGACGGTCTGGTCGCCAAGGAACTACGGTGGTGAGTATGGCGGTCACGTCACATTCAGGCGCGCATTGATGCGATCTGAAAATGCGGCGACGGTGCGCGTGAGTCAGCTCGTTGGAATTCCCGCCGTGCTCGCCACTGCACACCGCAACGGCATACAGAGCGAATTGCCCGACGTTCCTTCCGCTGCACTCGGCGCACTCGAAGTAACCCCCATGGAATTGGTTACCGCGTATGCCCCGTTCGCAAATGGAGGCTGGCGCGTTACGCCTCGGCTCGTTCGTCGCATTCAGACTGCGGATGGGCAGATACTGTGGAGCAGTGACAACCAGCGCGTGCGCGTGATGCAACCGCAGGACGCATATCAGCTCACTTCAATGCTGCGCGCCGTCGTCGATTACGGGACCGGAAATGTTATTCGCGACCTCGGCGTTGACGGACCAGTTGCAGGCAAGACCGGGACCACCAACGACGGCACAGACGTCTGGTTCATGGGCTACACGCCGACGATCGTTGCGGGATTCTGGTTTGGCTACGATACGCCGCGGTCGATAGGATACAATGCTTCCGGCGGCAGACTGGCAGCTCCGGCGTGGGCGGACTTCTATTCGAATGGATGGGACGAACCCAATCCACCAGGTGCATGGGATCCCCCCGCAGGAATGACTCCGGTCGTCATCGATGCACGCACTGGATATCTTGCGACCGAGTGGTGCCCCATAACTCAGCGCGAATATTTCAAACCTGGAACCGAACCGACAACACCCTGCCCGGTTCACAGCGGTCCGCCAGACATCCAACTTGACAGTGCATTTCTTCCGGTTGAGAAGGTTACCGGCGCCGTTGAAAAAATTGGGAAGGGAATCGGCGGCCTCTTCAAACGAATCTTCAAGCATCCATAGGAAGCCCCGCTTTCGCGGGAATGACGAGTAACGCCCGGCTGGTCTTCCCAACCGGGCGTTTTGCTAGTCTCGTCTCATCTCTCCGCTCACACGAGCCCGAGCCACTCTTGTGACCCGCCCGTGTATCCCGGAAAAATCTTCTCGACACGTGTAGCTCCAAGATGCTTGACTGCAACCTCGCTGAACACAGTGCGAAAATCCGTCGTGAGCCTGAGATCGCGCCCCTCATTCAACTGCTCCGGCGCGAGCCCGGGCCACTTACCGTACACCTTGCCACCCTTCACACCACCGCCCAAAACAAAGAACGCCGTTGCGTGGCCATGATCCGTACCACGATTCCCGTTTTCGCGTGCTGTGCGGCCGAATTCGGACATCGTCAGCACGAGTACATCGTTCATCTGATCGCCCAGGTCCTGAGTAAAAGCGGCCAGCGTTGTCGCAAAATCATCCAGTCGGTTTGCCAACTGGCCTGTGCCGTTCCCCTGATTGACGTGCGTATCCCAGCCGCCCACGTCAGCAAATGCGACTTCCAAACCTACATTGGACTTGATGAGCTGCGCAATCTGCATCAACCTCTGCCCAAACTGGCTCTTTGGATACACTGCGTTGTTCCGCGGCGCGTATTGTTGAGGATTCGCACTGCGCAGCAATTTCACCGCATCAAACATTTCCTGACCAGTACCGTGTACGAGATCGGCACTTCCGGTCCGATACAGGGCTTCAAGTTGTTCGACCTCGCTTCCCGTCGCTCGAACTGAGAATTCGCCGAGCGAGCTCATTGCAACTGTCTCGGATGGCCCTTCGAGTATCCGCGGTGTCTGGGCGGTCATCGCGACCGCACGGAATGGAACAGCCTGACACTCCTGGCACGTTCCCTGAACGGCAAGCATACGGTTTAGCCATCCATCGGAAGTACCCTTATTGTCGGGTGTGCCGGTTTCCATGAAATCCTGTGCGTCAAAATGCGATCGCGACGTGCTCGGACTTCCAACAGCGTGTATCGGCGCGAGCAGCTTTTGATCCCACAGTGGTTTTAGCGGTGCGAGCGATGGATGCAGCCCGAAGAATCCATCGAGATCAATCGCGCCGGATGGCTGGCCCGGTCGCGCCACGGCGATAGTCGGCCGCATGTTGTAATACGCTTGCTCGCCGTGCGGAACGACAACGTTCAGGCCGTCAGCTGCGCCACGTTGAAAGAGACATACCAGAGTCTTTCCCTTCGACACATTCTTCAAGTCCATTCCATATGCCATACGGCGCAGGAAACTTGGACTCAATCCCATCGTCACCAGCGCGAGCGCGCCCGATTTCACAAATACTCTTCGATCCATGATACCTGTACCTCCAGCCGCGTTACCTGCGTTGAAATTCAGGAGAGCCAAGTGCAAACCCGACCATCTGTGCCAAACCCTGTAACTGTGGTGCGGGCCCGATCACTTGGTTTCGTGCAAGCTCGCGTCCCAGTCCCGGTACGCCTTGCTGCTTTGCAGACCCTTTGATTCGCTGCCGTGCTGCCATTGCCGGATTACCCATCGCGTCGTCGCCGTCTGCCGAAGGCGGCGCCTGCGCAACTTGCTGGGATGCGCTTGCGGCGAGCGGATGTTCGCCACTCATAAGGATCTTGCGAGTCTGTGGCGACGCTGCACCCTGCAGTATCGTGGCGACGACTGCGTCGACCTGCACGGAGCGCGGTGCGTGTTGCAGCGTGTCGATGCCGGGCAAGTGGCGCATGTTCGCGCCTGGCAGCCGATTCGCCGCAACCGACAGTCCAAAGTTGATACGATTGAGTATTGCGCCGGTGTTCATCCACGCGTCACCGGTCTCAGGCCAGCCGTTTGGATCGCGATGCCCGAATATGGGCTCGCCGAGAAACGCAATGGCAAGCGCGGTGCGTGGAGTCGAGTCCGGCTCCGCGCCAAGAGCGCGCGCCGTACTGACAACAACCTCGAACGGTGACTTTACCTTTGAGTGATACGCGCGCGTTGAGAAGAATTCCGGGGATGTGACAATCGTTTTCACCACCGCACGGATGTCGCCATCGGTCTTCATATATGTCTGCGCAGCGCGATCAACCAGCGCGGTCGACGGTGAGTCACTCACGAACCGTCTGGCCAGCTCCTGCGATATGAAATGCGCCGTAGATGGGCTCCGTGCAATGATGTCGAGCACGTCTTCGCCGTCCTCTTCGCCGCGGCCTGCGGCAAGTCTGTGCCCGAGGAATGTCTTTTCGCCTGCGTCATGCCATTCCGGCCGGAAGATGTATCCACCACCCTGCGCGGGAGGGCGAACAGTCCAGCCGGTCAGAGCCCGCGCAGCTTCGATTACATCCTGCTGCGTGTAGCCACCGTCCACGCCGAGCGTGTGCAACTCCATGAGCTCTCGGCCGTAATTCTCGTTCAGGCCGGTTTTTTTTGCCGCCGCGGCTCGCTGTTTCAGTTGCTGTGCCTGCTGCGGGTTCAGATTTCTGCGGATGATGATCGCCTCGACACCCGGCGCACGGCCGGCTCCGCGCGCGACTACCATGCCGCGCCGACCGACCGCACCAAGCGTTGGCTCTCCGGGGTTCGCGCGACTCTGTGCGTTATCGAGATACTCGAGCATCGCCGGCGAGTGCGCTACAGCCCCGAGC
Organism: Gemmatimonadota bacterium; assembly: GCA_003155795.1. Classification (GTDB taxonomy): domain Bacteria; phylum Gemmatimonadota; class Gemmatimonadetes; order Gemmatimonadales; family Gemmatimonadaceae; genus Fen-1247. Next base: position 83,811 of record PMEM01000019.1, on the reverse strand, counting down.
AGATCACGAAATCTGCCGAGTGCATGATCGCGTATAGTGCGGTCGTAGTCGGCGAGATAGAATGCTTCGACCGGGCTCTTTCCCACAAACACGTTGAAGTGATTCTCCCAGAAGTCGGTCATCACTTCCTGCAACTGCCGGTTGCTTCCCACGGCTCTCGCTACGCGCGCTGATTCAATCTCACTGACCAGTTGCGCTCTGGACTTGCGAGCGTCCTTCAACGCCGAAATGTCAGCAACTCCAGCTTGACCCGCTGCGGTATCGCGCTTGACAAGCCGCGATTGCCGCTGTGCTTCTGCAAACTGGCTGGCGAGACCGGTCTGATCCTGCTGCAGCAACGGATATCGTGCCAGCATCTGATTCATTGCGTCGTCGTTCAGACGCTCCGGGTTCAGTTGCTGATCAATCCACGCATCCACGCCGATCGTGCGCACCTTCTGTACATCGCCCGGACGAGGGCCAAAGGCGAGTCGATTCAGTACCTGGAGGACTTGCTGATCGGCTGTCTGCTCGCGGAGTGCCAGTTCCGCACTCGACGGGACCGCACTCTGACTGCGAGGCGGCGCTACACAGCTGGCAACTGCGCCGAGCAGCAGCGCTGCCGCAAGGCCTCGCAACCACCGGGGCGCCGAAAATGATCCAGGATTGTTCACATCTGTCTGACGAGCCGGAGCAATCGCCGTTAACTGCGCGTTTTCGTACAATCGATCGCTAAATCACTATTCTGAGAGGCTCCGGAACCTCTAAAAACGCACTGATTCCGAGGCCGATGGGTCGCAGATTACCTAGATGTGGATTGCCCGAGCGGAGACACCGAGTGCGGCTTCCTTCACCGCCTCCGCCAGCGTCGGATGCGGATGCACGGTGATCCCGATGTCGTCGCTCGACCCTCTGAACTCCATCGCAAGTACAACTTCCTGCAGCAGATCGGCAGCGTCTACGCCGATGATGTGGCATCCGAGTATCTCTTCGGTCTCCGCGTCCGCGACGAACTTCACAAACCCTTGCGTCTCGGCCATTGTCCGCGCGCGACCATTGGCAGAGAATGGGAACTTGCCAGTCTTGTACGCGCGTCCACTCGCCTTGACCTCGTGCTCGGCGAGTCCGCATGTCGCGATTTCCGGATGCGTGTACACGACCGCCGGCATCGACTTGTAATCCATGTGAACCTTGTGACCAGCGATAACCTCCGCCGCGACCACGCCCTCTTCCTCAGCCTTGTGGGCAAGCAGCTTTCCACCAACCGCGTCACCAATCGCGAAGATATGCGGAAGGTTGGTGCGCATTTCGGAGTCAACTGCGATCTCACCGCGCTTGCCGAGTGCGAGACCCAGTGCTGGCGTATCAATTCCTGAAAACACCGGTCTGCGACCTACCGCAACCAGCACGTAGTCACCTTCAAGCGTTTCCTTCGTACCGCCTTTGTCGATATCTACAAACACTTTCGACCCGTCGCGCCGACCACCAGTTACGCGCGTCGCCGGCCGTAGCTCGAGGCCCTGCTTCCGGAAGATCTTGTCAGCTTCCTTGATTACTTCTTCATCCATCCCAGGCAGGATTGTGGCTGCAAGCTCCACGACAGTGACCTTCGCTCCGAGCCGGCGCCAGACCGAACCCAGTTCCAATCCGATCACACCGCCGCCGATGACAATGAGATGTTTCGGCACCTCTGGAATCGACAAAGCTCCAACATTCGACAGCACGCGCTCTTCATCAAACTTGAAGAAAGGCAACTCGATCGGGATCGAGCCGGTCGCGATGATCACATCGCGCCCCTGATACTGAGTCACGGTTCCATCCGTCGCGGTCACGTCCACTACATTATTTGCCCGTAACGTACCCTTTCCCTTCGCCCACGTGATTTTATTCTTGCGAAAGAGGAACTCGATGCCCTTGGTGTTTTGCGCAACGACATCCAACTTGCGCTTCATCATCACGCCGAGGTCGGCTGTGACACCTTCGATGTTGACACCGTGTTCCGCAGCGTGATGCTGTGCGAACTCCAGATGTTCGGTCGATGTTAGCAACGCCTTGGATGGGATGCACCCGACATTGACGCAGGTCCCGCCAAGCGTCTTGTCCATTTCGACACAGACGGTGTTGAGTCCGAGCTGGGCGGCACGAATTGCGGCCACGTAGCCGCCCGGTCCACCGCCAATGATTAGAACGTCGCAGTTGTTCATGATTTAGCAGTCAGCGCAGCGTACCTCGGCAAAACTTCCCGAGCAGGCGCGTCCGTTGTTAGAGTAGTAAAAAATGCCTCCGCGCTCGCGCAAACAGCCAACGACTCCAGCCGTTCGTTGGACAGGAATCCAGCATCGACGCAATTGCGTAGATGCGCGATGAGCGGTTGGTAGAAACCATCCACGTCGATCAGCGCGATCGGCTTTGTGTGTATTCCGATCTGCGCCCATGTAAATGCCTCGGAAAACTCGTCGAGCGTGCCAATCCCGCCGGGAAGAACGGCGATGCCGTCAGCAAGGTCAAGCATGCGCGCCTTGCGTTCGTGCATCGTGTCAACGATGTGCAACTCGGTTAAGTGCGGATGCGCGATTTCACGATGACCAAGCGAGCGGGGAAGTACGCCAATCACGTCGCCGCCAGCCGCAATTGCGGCGTCAGCCAGTACGCCCATCAGCCCGCGGGACGCTCCGCCATACACGATACCGATCCCCTTGCGAGCCAGCCCAGCCCCAAGTTCCCGCGCAACCTCCGCAAAACGCGGCGACGCTCCGGCGTTCGCGCCACAGTAAACCGCTACGCGCATCTGCTGCTCACATTGCCGCTCACTTCGAATTGATGCGAGATGCCGAATGCACTGCTTCGTGTTTCTCGTTCAGCGTCAACCCACATGGAAACAACGTCCACGAAGTCACTCGATCAGCATCACTGCGGGATCTTCCATCAATTCCTTTACGCGCACGAGGAACAACACGGCCGCCTGTCCGTCAATGATCCGATGATCGTATGAGAGTGCCACGTACATCATGGGGCGAATCTCAACCTTTCCATCGATCGCCACCGGTCTGTCCTGAATCTTGTGAAGCCCGAGAATCGCGACCTGCGGGTAATTGATGATCGGAGTCGATACCAGCGATCCAAACACTCCGCCGTTGGTGATCGTGAAGGAGCCACCGGTGAGATCGTCCATCGTCAGCTTGACATCACGCGCCTTCTGCGCGACAGCCGCGATGTCGCGCGAAATGTCGAGCATGCCCTTGCGGTCAGCATCCTTGATGTTCGGTACTACCAGACCCTGCTCCGAGGCGACGGCTATACCCATGTTGACGTAGTTCTTGTACACGATCTCGTCACCGTCCAACTGTGCGTTGACAACCGGATAGTCGCGCAGCGCCTGACATGCAGCGCGCACGAAGAAAGGCGTGTACGAAAGACGCACGCCATACTCCTTCTCCACGCGTTCCTTCACGCGCGACCGAAGTGCCATCACAGCGCTCATGTCGATCTCGTTGAACGTCGTGAGGTGCGCCGTACTGAGATGCGACTGAAGCAGGTTCTCCGCAATCCGTTTGCGACGTGTTGAAAGCTTTTCCCGGGTTTCTCTCTCTCCTGATCGCGGAGTCGGCGCAGAGTGCAACGGCGGCGGTGCGGTCTTGACCGGAGCTGGCGGAGCGGCAACCTCTTGGGCGGCCTTCGTCGGCTGCGGTGCTGCGGCTGCCATGACGTCAGGCTTGCTGACAACACCGCCTCGCCCCGTCCCCTGGACCGATCCGATATCCACTCCGCGCTCATCTGCCATTCTACGAGCTGTCGGCGCCGATTTCTGAACCGCGCTGGTTGCGGGTGTGGTCGCGACCGGAGCTGCTGCAGGTGATGGAGCCGAAACCGCTGCGGGCGCTGGGCTCGCCGCTGGCTTTGGTGCAGCGGCGGGTGCAGCGGCCGGAGTTGAGGCCGGAGTTGAGGCCGGCGCGCCCGCTGTTGCCATCTCGTCGATCTCGCCGAGTACGTCGTCAACGTGAACGATATCTCCCTCTTTTACCGATTGTTTGGTCAGGACACCAGCGCGTAGCGACGGCACCTCAACCGTGATCTTGTCGGTATCGAGTTCGAGAACCGTATCGCCAGCATTCACCGAGTCGCCCTGATTCTTGACCCAGCGTGATACCGTCGCCTCGACGATGGACTCTCCAAGGGGGGGAACTTTCAACGAAATCATTTCTAGTATCTTGATGTTTGTTTTCTAAATATACCCCTTCACGGAGAGCATTACGGAGAGATTCTGCGCGCTCTAACCATCTCTGGCCACGGTGGCCTCGATCAACTGGAACTCCGCGACGATTTACCAATTCCCGAGCCCGCTCCCGGTCAGATTCGAGTCCGAGTACTTGCGACAGCCCTGAATCATCTGGATCTGTTCGTCCTGCGAGGCCTCCCCGGCGTCAATATTATGCCCCCATGGGTCATGGGCGCAGACGCCGTCGGAATTGTGGATGGAACAGATGAACTCGTCGTCGTCAACCCCGGGATCAGCGACGGAACATGCGAATACTGCCTCCGCGGGGAGCAGTCCCTCTGCGTCCGCTTCAAGCTGCTGGGAGAGCACCTTCCCGGCACAATAGCGGAGTGTATAGTAGTTCCCGAAGCGAACGTCGCCCGCATTCCGCGCGACACGCCGATCCCGGAGGCCGCGGCATTTTCGCTCTCTACGCTGACCGCCTGGCGAATGCTGGTGACCCGCGCTCAACTCCGCCCCGATGAGCACGTTCTGATTCAGGGAATCGGAGGGGGCGTTGCAATCGCGGCGCTGCAAATCGCCAGACACATCGGCGCGCATGTCTGGGTTACCTCGTCCAGCGATGCCAAACTCGCCCGCGCGCGCGAACTCGGCGCAGACGAAACACTCAACTACAACACGACAGATGTCGCGAGCGAGATTCGCGCGCGGACCGGAAAACGCGGCGTGGACGTAGTCGTCGATTCCGTCGGACAGGCAAGCTGGCAGTCCTCGCTCGGCGCGCTCGGTAAGTTCGGCAGACTCGTGACATGCGGCGCGACATCCGGTCCAACGGTCACGACCGACGCCCGCAAGCTGTTCTGGAACCAGTGGACAATTCTTGGCTCCACGATGGGCAACAACGCCGAATTCGCGACCGTCGTGAATGAACTTCGCGAACGGCGATTGCTCCCGCCCATCGACTCTGTATTCGATATCACGCAAGGGAGGGAGGCGTTTGAGCGCCTCGAGAGTGGAGCACAGTTCGGGAAGGTTGTCGTGCGCGTCGCGTGACTGCGCTTCATTGAAGTGCAACATTTTCCTTCTCCGCCCAGCGACCGTCATCAATCGAAGCCAGTACGGCTAATATTCGTATATAACACCGGCATAGCTTCGAAAAACCCCGCGGACTTCTTTATCAGGAAGTAGTCGCTTCACCGCAGAACAGCTCACCTCATGGCCGAATCCGCCCAGTTCACCCCAATCCAGCTCGCCGAGATAAAGGACGCGTTCATCGCCAAGCGCGATGTCGTCTGCCCTGCGTGCGGCGGCCGCATGACCTCCCGCCCGATCGGGGGTGGCTCATTCGGTCTCGGCTACTCACGCAAGCGCGAATGGCTCATCTGCGGCGGCTGCCACCGAAGCGCGATCTTCGACGTGAAGCGCGGCACGAGGAACTAGCCCGGTCGTCAATCCGCCAACGGGCGGGCCCCACTGCGTCCAACATGGATTCCCGCTTTCGCGGGAATGACTGCCAGTGTCATTCTGCCCCCCCCCGAAGGGCGGGATCCATCACTCCCGCGCGCGCATGACCGGCTCCGCATAGATTTCCCGCCATGGATTCGACCACGTTCGGCGATCGCCTGCAGGACAGCTTTGACCAGCTCTACCATTACGTGCCTGCGCTGTTCGGCGCTCTTGTAATTCTCTTCGCCGGATACCTTCTCGCACGACTACTTGAGAAGGGCACCGACAAGCTGCTTCGTCGAGTCCATTTCAACCACATTCTCGAGCGTGGCGGCGTCCTCCAGGCGGTAGAGCGCTCCGGTTCGCACATGAATCCGACGCGAGTCACAGCAAGCGTCGTCTTCTGGTTCGTCATGTTCTCCGTGCTGATGATAGCGGCCAATGCGCTCGGCCTCTCATCGCTCGGCAACATGTTCGGTGAACTCGTCAGCTATATCCCGAGTCTCATTGCCGCGATCGTCATCATTATCGTAGGCATCGTACTCGGCGAGTTCGTTGGCGGGCTCATCATGGCCTCCGCCGGCGCGATTCATGGGGGCCCGACACTGTCGCGCTTCGGCAAGGGTGGCGTCATCCTGATTGCCATTTTCATGGCGCTCCAGGAACTCGGCGTCGCGACGGATATCGTAACGACGGCTTTCGCTATACTCTTTGGCGCAATCGCGCTATCTGCTTCGCTCGCATTCGGCCTCGGCAATCGCGAGTTGGCTGGCGAAATCACGCGAAGCTGGTATGAGCGGTACAAGGCCGAACGCGAGGCGATTGACCGCGACAACGCCGCCGAGGATGCCGCAGATCAGACCGAGGAATAGTCGGTAATTTCGGGGATTCGCACCCCCCGAACAAACACCGTAGCGCAGAGCCGCACGGCAGTATTCCAGACCATCTCGTAAATCATTGTGCCACAAGCACTTAGAGTATTGCGACTGGCTTGCCAAATGCCCTTTCCGAGGCTATATTTCAGGGTTCCCCAAACGATCGATCAAACTCATCAGGTGGTGCCCGTCCAGGCATCCACCGCAAGTGCGGTATTGACCCGTCATGACAGCTCCAAATAACCGCGAACGGATACTACCGCGGCTGATCCACGAAGAGGTGCAGGAATCGTTCATCAACTACTCGATGAGCGTCATTGTTTCCCGCGCCCTGCCTGACGTGCGTGACGGACTCAAACCCGTTCATCGTCGCGTTCTCTACGCGATGAACGAGCTTGGCCTCGTCCCGGGCCGCCCCTACAAGAAGTCCGCGACAGTCGTGGGAGATGTGCTCGGCAAGTATCACCCGCACGGTGACAGTTCTGTTTACGATGCGCTCGTGCGTATGGTGCAGGACTTCTCTCTGCGCTATCCGTTGGTGGACGGTCAGGGAAACTTCGGTTCTGTAGATGGCGACAACGCTGCAGCTTACCGCTACACCGAAGCGCGTCTGACGAGAATCGCCACGGAGATGCTGGCTGACATCGACAAGAACACCGTCGACTTCCAGCCAAACTTTGACGATCGTCTGCAGGAGCCTCGCGTACTTCCCTCCGCGATGCCGAATCTGCTCGTCAACGGCTCGTCAGGAATCGCCGTTGGCATGGCGACCAACATCCCGCCACATAACCTGCGCGAAGTCACGAGCGCGCTCGTCGCGCTCATCGAAGATCCCGATCTTCCGGTCAGCGCGCTCCGCAAGCACATCAAGGGTCCGGATTTCCCGACTGCCGGATACATCTACGGTACCGCTGGAATTACCGATTATCAGGAAACTGGCCGCGGACGCATCGTCATGCGCGCCCGTGCGGTGATCGAGGAGCGCGAGAACTCCAATCGGGCTCAGATCGTCGTCACCGAGCTGCCATACCAGGTGAACAAGGCCAAGTTGCTTGTGGATATCCGCGATCTGGTGCGCGAGAGCAAGCTCGAAGGAATCAGCGACCTCCGGGACGAGAGCGATCGCGACGGCATGCGCATGGTCATCGAACTCAAGCGCGATTCGATTCCACGCGTGGTTCTGAATCAGTTGTACAAGCACACCGCCATGCAGTCCACCTTCGGTGTGATCATGCTCGCGCTGGTGCCTGACTCGGTTACCGGTCAGCTGGTTCCCAAGGTGCTTCCACTCAAGGATGTGCTGATGCACTTCCTTGCGCACCGTCACGAAGTCGTGACGCGCCGTACGCAATTCGAGCTGGACAAGGCACTTGAACGCGAGCACATACTCGAAGGACTGAAGATCGCCGTCGATAATATCGACGCGGTCATCAAGCTTATTCGTGCCGCAAAGGACACGCCGACGGCAAGTTCGCAGTTGCAGGCTCGATTCAAGTTGAGCGAACGGCAAGCCGAAGCGATTCTCAACATGCGTCTCGCGAAGCTCACCGGCCTCGAGATCGAGAAGCTGGAAGCAGAACTCAAGGATCTGCGGGCGTTCATCAATGAAATGCGCGACATCCTTGCTTCCCGTCCGCGGCGCATGAAGATCATCCGCGAAGAGCTCGAAAGGATCAACGAAACCTTTGGCGATGAACGGCGTTCCGAGATCACAAATGATGAGGGCGAGTTCTCGGTCGAGGACCTGATTGCCGAAGAAGACATGGTGATCACGATCTCGCACGCGGGCTATATCAAGCGGACGTCCACTTCGACGTACCGCAAACAGCGGCGCGGTGGTCGCGGCTTGAACGGCCAGGGGCTCAAGGAAGAAGACTTTATCGAGCACCTGTTCATCGGTTCGACCCACGACTACATCCTCTGCTTCACCGATGACGGTCGCTGCTTCTGGCTCAAGGTCCACGAGATACCCCAGGCGGGCCGAGCCAGCAAGGGAAAGCCGATCGTTAACCTCATCAATGTCCAGCCCGATACTCAGATTCGGGCTGTAGTCCCCGTGCGCGAGTTCGGGGATACACAGTCGTTGCTATTCTGCACGCGCCGCGGCACGGTCAAGAAGACGGCGCTGTCAGCGTACGCAAATCCGCGCGCCAACGGCATCAAGGCTATCAAGATTGATTCCAGCGACGAGTTGATCGACGTGCAGGTGACAAGCGGGACGAACGACGTGGTCCTCGCTACCAAGCACGGTCTGTCGGTGCGATTCCACGAGAAGGATGTGCGCGAGATGGGCCGCGATACTACTGGCGTAAAGGGGATTGAACTTCGCCCCGATGATGCCGTGGTAGGCATGGTCGTTATCAAGCGCGAGGCAAGTCTCCTTGTAGTGACCGAGAAGGGACTTGGCAAGTGCTCGCACATAGATGATTACAGAGTTCAGAAGCGCGGAGGCAAGGGAATCATCACCGTCAATCGCACCGACAAAACCGGTGACGTTGTGACCCTGATGGAAGTCTTGCCGGAAGACGAGATCATGCTCATCACGAAACACGGCGTAATTATTCGCTCGTCTGTTTCGCAGGTGCGCGTGACTGGAAGAATCGCGCAGGGTGTGAAGCTCGTTAATCTTGACGAAGGCGATCTTGTGACTGCGGTTGCACGTGTCATTCCCGAAGAAAACGGCGAGGGTGACGACGGTACCGTGGATGAGGAGACGGTCGAAACGCTTGCTGACGAAGAGTGACAAGGACCTGATTGAACCTTCGCGCTCCAGGAGCGCGGATTCATCTCCGGAAAAGGGGGAGCTCAAGAGCAACCCCGGCTCCGGTCCCGAATCTGCCTCGCTGGGCGCGCCGGTTTCCGAGCAAGCACCGGCGCCTCCAGCCTCAGTCGAGGCGGCCGCTCGCGATGATACCGCGAACGATCAACTGGAAGCTCTGCGCGCTGCCCTTCGTAAGGCCGAAGGTGAGCTACAGCGCACCCGGCAGGAGGCTGACAGCAAACGCCACCTCGTCGATATCATGCACGAGGTCATGGGGAATCTCTCGACCGAGGAGATTTTCCACATGGTCGCAAGACGCCTCGCACGTGCACTCCAGCTTTCTCACTCATCCGTAATTCTGGCCAAGCCGGGTGACGCACGTGGCCTCGTCGCTACCGCTTTCGAGCAACCCAACCTCGCGAATCTCGAAATCGACCTGGATCGCTATCCCGAGGTTTCTGCCGCACTCGATCAGAAGCGGGCTGTCCTGATTCAGGATCTCCAGACAAGTCCATGGTACGCGCGGCTTCGCGAGCAGTGGTCCCGCGATGGCACCCGCATGAACGTGCGATCGGTCATCGCGATTCCATTCGCCTTCGAGAAGATTCGCACCGGGGTATTTCTTCTCCGACGCACCATAGATCAGGATCCGCTCGCGGCGAGCGACGTCGAATTCGCGGACACGGTCATCAAGAGCGCTGTCAACGCGATAGAACAGGCGCACACGATCGAGCAGACCAAGGCTGACAACGCGCGACTCGAGGCGCTCGCTCACACAGACGCGCTTACACATCTGCTCAACCGTCGGGCACTCACCATCCGACTTGTCGCAGAACTGGAGCGCGTACGCCGCTATAATTCGCCGCTCACGATGCTGATGATCGACCTTGATCTCTTCAAGCGCGTAAACGATACGTACGGTCACCTCGTAGGTGACGAAGTGCTCCGCGGTATCGGCATGATCCTGCAGCGCTCGGTCCGTAGCGTAGACATGGTCGCTCGTTACGGCGGCGAGGAGTTCGTAATCGTGCTGCCGGAAACCGGCGAGACCGGCGCGATCGCCTTCGCTGAACGTATTCGTCAGCGCGTCGAACAACATAATTTCGAAGCGGCGCGCAGTGCCAACGTCCGCGTAACAGTTTCGATCGGAGTCTCGTGTTTCCCATCGGCGCAGGTGGATAGCGCCGAGGACCTGTTTGCGCAGGCCGACGCCGCGTTGTACAGAGCCAAGGAACGGGGCCGCAATCAGGTGTGCGCCTAGCTGGCCTGACTAGCGAGGATCCATGTTCGCTCTGTCATCCTCGCGAAAGCGAGGATCCATGTTGCTTCGAGTGCAATTGAAAAATGGATTCCCGCTTTCGCGGGAATGACGCGGTGCAGGACCGAATCAGCGCCCGATGTTCTTCAACTCCACGAGCATGCAGCGGTCCTGTACCACGTCGATGCCGGCTCGCGCGATCGTTTCGGCGGCTTCATCATTGCGAATGCCGAGCTGAAACCACACCGCCTTGAGGCGCTTTGCCACAATGTCATCCAGGTGTTGCGGGATGTCCTGCGGTCGCCGGAACACGTCCACGATGTCGATGTCGCCGGGTATTGCGGCCAGCGTACGATACACGGGCTCCCCGAGTACTTCTCGAAGATCAGGATAGTAAACGGGCACCGGCACGATCTCGTAACCTGCTTTCTGGACGTACTCGGCAACGTAGTAGGCAGGCTTCGCAGGGTCCGGTTTGATGCCCAGAACGGCAACGCGCCGGGAGCTCTCCAGCAAATCGCGTATCTGCTCCGGAGTCGTCAAAAGATGGGATTCCCATTCCATTCATCAAGAATAGTGAACGGCGCGGTCAGGACTAACCTCCACTGCTACCCGGCCTCGTTGGCTTGACTCCCGGGCTCCGCAGGCGTACGATTGAAGACTTATGAGTTTCTCCGCCATCGTCACTCCAGCCATGGAACGCCCGAGCCTTTATGCGGCTCCGGACGCCCGCGCCATGACTTCGTGCGTGGGGTGATCATTTCGATTTCGTAGAAGTCGAACCGGTTCAAAGGCCATTGGATATGCCGCCTCCCACGCTTTTTGGGAGGCTTTTTTGTTGCACGATCACTTTTGTTTGAGGAAATGACAATGCGGATGCTCGTCCTGGGTGCGGGGCTGCAAGGCTCGGCTTGCGCGTACGACCTTTTGCAGAATCCCGACGTGACTGAAGTCCGTCTGGCTGATCTTCACATCGATCACCTCGCCGATTTTCTCAAGCCCTATTCGGGCAAGCGGCTGGTTCCTACGCCGCTCGACGTCCGCGATGCCGATGCAGTGCGTGCGCTGATGCACGGTTGTGATGCTGTGATGAGCGCCATTCCGTACTACTTCAACGCCGATCTGGCGAAACTCGCGGTCGAAGTCGGCGTGAATTTCTGCGATCTCGGCGGCAACACGGATATCGTGTTTGAACAGAAGAAGCTCGATGTGCGTGCGCGCGAGCAGAAATGCACCGTCATCCCCGATTGCGGCCTGGCACCTGGAATGGACACCATTCTGGCACAGTACGGAATCTCCCAGCTCGACGAGGTTGATTCGGTCAGGATATTCGTTGGCGGGCTGCCGCAGCATCCGGAAGGACCACTCAAGTACCAGATCGTTTACTCACTCGAGGGCGTGCTCGACTACTACACCACGCTCTCGTGGGTCGTGCGGGACAGCAAGCGAAAGCAGGTCACCGCACTGAGCGAGATTGAACCAGTAACATTCGCAGCGCCGGTCGGCGAACTCGAGGCGTTTCATACCGCTGGTGGGCTTTCAACCATGCCATTCCGGTACGAGGGCAAGATCAAGACGATGGAATACAAGACGTTGCGCTACCCCGGTCACGCAAAGATCATGGAAGCTATTCGCGACCTCGGCCTTCTCGACCTCGGGAAGATCGACGTGAAGGGGACGAAAGTCGCTCCTCGTGACGTGGCAGTCGCCGCGATGAAGCCGCATCTCACCAAGCAGCACTCGCCTGACCTCGTTGCTCTGCGAGTTGAAGTCAGCGGTCGCAAGGGTGGTGTCGCGAAGAAGCTTGGATGGGAGTTGGTGGACAAATACGATGCCGTGCACGGCATCAGCGCGATGATGCGCACAACCGGATATTCACTCAGCATAACCGGTCAGATGCAGGCCAGTGGCGACATCACGCCGTTCGGCGTGCATACTCCGGATGAATGCATTCCGGCGGCGAAGTACATCGCCGAGTTGGCCAAACGCGGTATCAACATCCGCGCGATCTAGCGGGATGAAGCAAGCAGGAGCAGGCCGTAAGGCCTGCCCCTGCGAGTCACCGCGCGAAGCTCGCCAGTGTCTCGCCCATGACGTCGATAGTTGACTTTGCGACCCACCTGTCGTGCCCATTGTAAAGGAACGAGAAGGCGAGCACCTCGCCGTCGGTCGCGGTCACGTAACCGGCGAGTGCGATCACGTCGTTGGTCGTTCCTGTTTTCGCGTGCAGGTTACCCTGCGCGGGGCTGCCCTTCATCCGCTTGGATTGCGTTCCGCTTTCTCCAGCGACCGGGAGAGATGCGTGGAATTCAGGTCCCCACGACGCATTATGGGCGTAATCGAGGAGCTGTACCATTGATCGCGCTGTAACGCGATCGTCGACGGAGAGACCGCTGCCATCCGCGTTGTATACCGATGCGGGGTCCGCTCCCACGAGGCCCAAAAATTGGTGCATCGCCGCGTTCCCGTGCGCGACAGTCCCTTGAACTGAACGCTTAGGACCCCGAGCGCCGTCGCGGAACAGCAACTCGGCGTAATGATTGATACTTTCTCTGTTCATCGCGCTGATCATCCGCGCGAGCGTCGGAGACTGGAGGCTCGCAACTGTCACGGCAGTAGTTGGAGTCGGTGCAAGTCGAGTGGCACCTCCGATCTTCACGCCTGCGGCGGCGAGAGCAGCGCGAAACGCACCGGTTGCGAACATCGCTGGATCATCGACAACGTACGAATATCGGTGAGTTCCGGCATTTCGACCAATGGATCCCGTCACGGTTATCGTGCCGTCTGATTTCTTGCTCGTGCGAATACTTACTCCCCTCCCCGCAACCGTACGCGCGTTGTTTACGACCCTGAGAGACGTCGTCATCGGCTCGAGCGCGACTTCAGCGTGGCTCCCAGCTCCGGGCGATACCGCTACCCAGACCACATTCTCATTGAGGGAAAGCCCGCTTACTCTCGCAGCGTATGCGGCGCCAAGATATCGCGTAAGCCATCCGCTTGGGACGAGCGAATCGTCAAACGCCGTCGCGTCTCCAATTACGTCCCCCGTGATATTCTTGATTCCTGCGGCGACAACTTTCTGCGCCAGCGCCGCCATCGGTGCGTTTGGACCGCCGTCCATGAAGCGGCCCGATAGCGACGGGTCGCCGTCGCCACGCAGGATGATGTTGCCGTGCAGCGTGCCATCGCTCGATACCGAGCCGTCACGAAGTGCATCGGTGCTCAGCTGGTAGTCGGGGCCAAATCTGTCGAACGCGAGTCCACTGGTGAAAAGTTTCATCGTGGAAGCCGGACGCAATTCCTCACCGGCGTTCCGGGCGAAAAGGGTATCCCCGCGGGATGCCGATGTCACCATCACGCCCCAATCACCACTGTGCGTCCGCTCCAGAAAAATACCCAGGTCGCTCGCGAGAGCCGCCGCACTTCGCGGTGAAGTGTAGTGAGCAACTGCCGTGATCGGCGATGCCGCCTTCGGCGATCGAGACTTCGACGGTTTGCGCCGCTTGTTCTGAACGACCGCCGCTCTCTTTCTGGTTTTCTGAGTGTTTTGCGCGTTTGCAGGGAGTGCAATTGCCAACGCGATCAGGACGAGCAGATATTGTCGAGTTCTATGCACCACGAAGGAGAGCTATACTTTGAGAAAGATCTTCCGTCGGTAGAGTACCGTCAGGATCCCTAGCCAGAATAGTACGACGCACACTGCAAATGCTAGTGATGCATTGCGTGGACTGAGCCAGCTATGGAAGGCCGCTTCGTAGATTGCAGTCTCAAGCGATACGGTCTTGCCACCGTATGATACCATGATCAGCGAATATATGATCCGCGCCATGACGCCTGATCCCACGTATGCAATTATGGGATTCATGCCGTAGATGACGAATGGTTTCGTCCCCCGGCGAATTCCCTTGACATCGATTACCCACACGCACACAGCGAGTGCAATTGCAGCCATGCCACCCGTGAACATCACGTAGGAGCTGGTCCAGAGACTCTTGTTGATCGGAAACGACCAGTTCCACATCATTCCAACAACCATCGCAATGGCACCGACGACGAAGAGTGCGTTGAGCCGCTCCTCGATCGGAATCTCCTTTCTGGTGAGCCAGCGGCCCGTGAAAACGCCCAGGATCACTGTCCCGATAGCTGGAACGGTCGAGAGAATTCCTTCAGGATCCCAGGTAACGCTACCCACCCACAGATGCGGCAAGCCCAGGACGGTTCGATCAAGCCACGCCGAAAGTGTCGCCTCCGGGCGGTTCAGAAGAAGGGCGCCAATTTCGTTGTAGCCCGGCACCGGAACAAGCGTTTGCAGGAACCAGTAGCCGTATAGCAGGACCGCAAGAATCACCACCTGCTGCTTCAGCGTGGTTTTCATGGTCAGAAGCGCACCCAGGATGTAGCAGACGCCAATCCTCGGCAAAACGCCGCCGAAGCGGATTTCGGTGATTCGGGTGAGTGGATAGTAAGGGAAGCCGGCCATCAGCCATCCGAGCAGGATGATGATCCCGCCGCGCCTGAGGATCTGTAGAACTATTTCACGGTCAGTCGCGCCGTGCGCCCTGCGCGACGAGAGCGAGAGGTGGGTTGTAACGCCCACGATAAACAGGAAAAACGGGAAAATGACGTCGGTAGGCGTCCAGCCATTCCACGCTGAGTGCTCCAGCGGCGGATATATGGCACCCCAACTGCCGGGGTCGTTCACCAACAGCATTCCCGCGATCGTCAGACCTCGAAAAACGTCGAGGGACAGCAGGCGAGCAGGCGCGGCACGCTCCATGATACAAATATACGGATCGCGGAAGATTGTAGTTCATGTAAATTTTTCGCAGTATTGTCTATCCGGGACAATTGACCTTGAAATCGGAGTGCTCAGAATGGCTGCCAGGAACCACAACACAATTCGTGAAGGAATCTATGCCGGCCTTCTAAGCGCCACCACGATCGCTGTGTGGATCTTGATAGTGGACACCATTGAGCGGCACGCGTTTTTCACGCCGAACGCCCTCGGTAGCAGCCTGATGCGATTCGTCGGGGCCCCGCGACTGAGCGATACAGTCGCGATGCACGTTGCTTTTTACACGGTGTTCCACTTTGTCGCTTTCGCGATAATCGGCGTTATCGTAGCGTGGATTGTGCACCAGGCACGTCGTACCCCGGCGATCCTGGCTGGCTTCCTGATCCTGTTCGTGGTAGTGGAATTCGGATTCTACGGACTCACCGCCATGGTGAGCGCGACAGACGTCCTCGGCGGACTGGCGTGGTACCAGATTGGCGTCGCGAACCTGCTTGCCTCTCTGGTAATGTTTTCCTTCATGTGGATACGCCACCCGGATTTGAAGGAGCAGTTCACCCAAGCGCTGGATGGAACCGACGTCTGATTCTCGCTGACTCCTGATCGGTCAGTTGTGTGTGGGGATCCAATCAACTTGCGCTGCGGCGAGACTATCTTCGCCGCGCGCAACCCACTTGAAGAAGACGACGCTCATCAGCGCGTAGAAGATGATGCTGCCCGGCACCCACATGATCAGACCGCCAATGCGCTGGTCCATCATGGGTGTGAGGTGCCAGATCCGTGGCGCCGCGGCGTAAGCGGGATAGAGAACGTGATCCGCCATCGTGATATAGATCGCGACCACTGACATTGGGAGCGTCGTAAGAAAGCAATACAGAATCTGCGCTGGATAAGCCAGCCTCGGCAGCTCCGGCATCGGACTCATGAATGGCCACCAGAGAAGTACAGCTGATGCCATGAACATGAGATGTTCACCGATGTGAATGTTGTGATTCGCCATCGCTGCGTTGTAGAACACAGGCAGATGCCACCCGATGATGACCACATTGAAGATCAGGTAGCACATGGCAGGTCGCGTGACAAACTTCGCGACGGCGCGCACTGACCTGGGTTTGATCAGGGGGCGCAACATCCATCCGGGTGTCCCGCCGATCAGGAGGGGCGGGATCAGAAGCGTCAGGATCAGATGCTGCACCATGTGAGCGCAGAACAGGAATGAATCGCTCAGGTCGTGCAGCGGGCCGTTCAGTGAAATGAACATCACGAACAACCCGGAGAAGTAGCTCAGTTTTTGTGCGCCGCTCGGTGTGCCGGACTCGGGTGCCTTCGATGCTCGCCACAGATACAACGCGGCCAACGCCGCTATACCGATTACGGTGCTCCAGTGAATCGACCAGCCCGTCCACCCGACTTGCACAACCGGGTGGAGGGCCGCCAACAACAGCAGGTTATCCACCGTGTCCTAGCCGAAGGTGTCCAAACAGGAATAGGAGTGCGAACAGAATCGACGTGGCCACGATCAGCGGCCCCGTGAACAGAGTTCGGAACAACTTATGATCGTATTTGAGATGCATGTAGAACATCACGACGATCACGAACTTGAGGGCGCTCATTGACAGGAGCGTCGGCAGGAACAGTCGCGACGCGACAAATGCGGGGATGTAGTAAACCCAGACTTCGCCGATCGTGAGGATCGTCAGAATAACTGCGACCTTCCAGTAAACGGACCAGCCGGGTCCCGTGTGCTCGGTTTCGGCTCCGTGTTCGCCTGCCGCCACCACTGCAGCTTCGTTTGGATGATCCATTTGGTTTACCTGATGAGGTAGACGAGTGTGAAGATCGCTACCCAGACAACGTCGACGAAATGCCAGTACAGTGCCATGATGTCAACATTGAGGGCGTCCGACGGTCCAAGCCCGCGCTTCATGTCGATAAACAGCATCGACAGGATCCAGATGACGCCGGCGGTTACGTGCGCACCGTGAAATCCGGTAAGCGTGAAGAAGGTGGATCCGAACAGGTTGGTTTTGATCGTAAGCCCCTCGTTCACGAACGAAGTGAACTCATAAGCCTGGCAGCCAAGGAAGCCGAGGCCGAGGAGCGCCGTCATGAAGAGCCAGAGCTTGGAGTTCCCCAGAATCCTTTCACCCAGGTTGCGTTGTGGCTTGCCCTTGTTCTCGACCGCTGAAAGTGCAAGCACCATCGCCAGTGAAGACATCAGCAGGATGAATGTCGATGCCGAAGTTACCGGGATGTTCAGAATCGCGTGATAGACGTGACCTGTCGACGGATCCGTCCACGGTGTGTGCGGATACGGCCCGACGACGCTGCGATCCTTGTAGATCAGGTACGTCGATATGAGCGAAACGAAGAGCATGCACTCTGAGCCGATAAAAGCCCAGATTGCGATCTTCCGGTTAGCAAGTCCGGTGCTCGAATAGTGATGTGAGACAGTCGCTGTCGACATGGTTAGTGATGTTCCGGTTCGAGCGGGCTCGTGAGCCACCCATAGAATGCGAGCACCATCGCAGCGGCGCTCGCAAAGATCAGCCAGTGGCCGACGATCAGGCCGCTGAACATGAGTACGAGGAAGAATGCCGCGAGGAACGGCTTGATCGTGTTGTACGGCAGAACTATACCGAGCTCCTCAGCGGATCTGCCGCTCTGCTGATTGATGCGTGCGCTTTCGATATCGGCCTGCTTTCCCTCCCACAGAGGGTAGCGCGACGTGACGTTCGGCAGCACCGCGAAATTGTACGGTGGCGGTGGTGATGGTATCGTCCACTCCAGCGTTCCAGCGCCCCATGGATTCGGGCCGGCTGGCCGTCCGGATCTGAGGCTCTTGAAGAAATTGTACATGAAGAAGAGCGACGCCACGAACAGGAGATACGCACCCCATGTGGATGTCTGGTTGAAAGCTTCCCAGCCCTGTCCTGCATCGTACGTGTAGATGCGTCGCGGCATTCCCAGCATGCCGGAGAAGTGCATCGGGAAGAACGTCAGGTTCATCGCGATGAACGTGAGCCAGAAGTGCGTCTTGCCGAGCTTCTCATCCATCATGCGCCCGAACATTTTCGGGAAGTAAAAATAGATGCCGGCAAAGATTCCCATGATCGAGCCGCCGAACAGCACGTAATGGAAATGCGCTACGACGAAATACGAATCCGTCTGCTGCAGGTCGGCAGGAGGCGATGAGTGCATCACCCCTGAGATTCCGCCGATCGTAAAGAGGCTAACCAGTCCAATTGCAAACAACGATGCGGACGTCGCCTTGAACTGGCCCTGCGCTATCGTGCCGATCCAGTTGAAGATCTTCACCCCCGTGGGTATCGCGATCAGCATCGTCGTTACTCCGAACACAGAGTCGGCGATCGGACCCATGCCTACCGCGAACATGTGGTGCGCCCACACGCCGAATCCGAGAAAGCCGATGAGTATCCCGGAGTAAATCATCACAGGATATCCGAAAAGTGGCTTCTTGGAGAACGTAGGCAGCACTTCGCTCACCAGGCCGAATGCCGGCAGAACCAGAATGTAGACTTCCGGGTGACCGAAGATCCAGAACAGGTGCTGCCACAACAGCGGATCGCCGCCCGATGCGACTTCATAGAACTGAGTACCGAAGAAACGATCCAGCAGCAGGAAGAACAGTGCGATCGTCACCACCGGGAAGGCGAGTACGATCATGAACTGCACGATGAACGCCATCCACGTGAACACCGGCATGCGCATGAGCGACATCCCCGGTGCCCGCAGATTGATAATCGTGGTTATGAAATTGAAACCGGCTGCAAGCGATGAAATTCCGAGTATCTGGAGCCCCACCACCCAGAAATCAATGTTGATTCCCGGCGAGTAAGCCTTGGTCGTGAGCGGCGCATAACCAAACCACCCCGCGTTTGGCCCATGTCCGAACAGGATCGGAATGCTGATGAAGAGTCCGCCAAGCAGATAGATCCAGTAACTGAACGCGTTGAGTCGCGGGAAGGCGACGTCCCGCGCACCGATCTGCAAGGGGATGATGAAGTTGAAGAACGCGGCGCTCAACGGCATGATCGCGAGGAAGATCATGGTCGTGCCGTGCATCGTGAATATCTGATTGTACGTTTCCGCGCTCACCAGATGCCGATTTGGCCCGCCGAGCTGTGCGCGAATGATCTCAGCTTCAATGCCGCCGACGAGAAAGAAAAAGAGGGCGGTGAAGAGATAGAGGGCTCCGATCTTCTTGTGATCGGTAGTCGTTATCCAACCCCAGATGCTGGTCCCGTACGTCTGCACGGTCGTCGGTATCGGCGATGGAACAAACGGTTTGAGATGTGCTGGAATGGTTTCGATTACACTGGTCGCCATGTGTCTTCGCGCCTACTTGAGAGCTTGGAGGTACGCAACCAGATCGGCGATCTGCTGATCCGATAAGCCTGCTGGCATCGTGGCTTTGGTTTGTGGATCGTACTGACCCTTGCCGAGAGTCGGCATGAGCACGCCGGATTTCATGATGCGTGCATCCTTGATCCAGCGCGAAAGATGCGCCTTGTCGTTCAAATACATGCCTGCAGCGATCGTGATCCGCGACCCGACGTGTGTCAGATTGGGGCCGATGGTTCCGACCGCGAGAGGATTGCCGCTGACAGAGTGACACGCATTGCAGGTACCGGCGCCGACGAACAACTTCTCACCGGCGGCGGGATCGCCCGTCAACTTGTCGTCAAACTTGATTGCATCGGGCAACGGTGTGTGCGGGATCGCGTACTCCGGCACTTCCGAATGCGGCAGAACATAACTGGCGAGTAAAGCCGGAGACGCTGTTGGCCCGTACACCGGCGCGACTGGTGCAGCAGCTGGTGCAGCAGTGGATGCAGCAGCAGGAGCTGCGCTGTCGGATTTTGTGGTCGCCGCACCAGCCGCAGATGCAGATGCAATCGCCGTGGGCGGCGGTGCCGCCGGTGGTCCAAAGAATCCGGGCGCCTGCTGACGTGTCACCCAACTCGCGAACTGCTCCGGGGTAACGGTGACAACACGGAAGTGCATCTCGCCATGCGAATCGCCGCAGTACTCTGTACAGAAGCCATTCCACACGGTCGTCGCCATGTTGCTGTCCGGCGTGAACCAGATGTGGTTCGTGTGGTTCGGGATCGCGTCACGCTTGCCTGCAAGTTGCGGCACCCAGAACGAGTGAATCACATCCTTCGCATGCAACACCAGATCGACTGTGCGGCCCTTGGGGATGTAGATCTCATTCGCAGTCGTGAACTTGTACTCGGGATACTCAAACTCCCACCACCACTGATGGCCGTACACATTGATGACGAGCGAGTTTGCGGGGGCCGGTGCCTGTGTCTCGAAAATCGTGCGGACCGTTGGCACCGCGATGAACGCAAGGATCGCCGCCGGTATCAAGGTCCAGGTTATTTCGAGAATCACGTGTCCGTGAGTCTGCGGCGGCGTCACATCTTCGCTCTTCCGACGATACCGGATCACCACGTAGATCAGCGCTCCCTCGACGAGAACGAAGACGATCGTCCCGAAGAACATGAGGCGATTCCACAGGAAATCGATCGAGCGACCGAGATCCGAGTGCGGAGTAAACGTGGAGTTGGGGTAGCTTTGAGCGCAGGCTGCGAGCGCCAACGCGAGCACCGCTGCCACTCCGAGCGGGGCGAACCGGCGCAGGCGGTTATAGCCTATCATGGAAGTAGGTTGAAGGTGGATCTGTAATGCAGTGAATAAGATATGGCGTATTGCCGGGTCAGGCTACCCGCACGACGCCGCGAAATTACGCGCGTTTCACTCTAGCGGGTCTGAGGTTTCGTCATCGTTTCCGGATTCAGTATCTGGTCAAGCTCGGCGCGAGTCAACAAACCACGCTCCAGCACGAGTTCATAGACGCCACGCCCGGACTGCAGCGCAGTGCGCGCGATATCCGATGCCGCCTCATAGCCTATTGTCGGCACCAGTGCAGTCACGATCCCGATCGAATGTTCCACAAAGTGGCGCATTCTCTCCGGATTCGCTGTGATTCCCGTCACACATCGCGTTCGGAGTACGTCGCAGGCGTTCCGCATCATCGACAACCCGCGCAGCAGCCTGTACGCGATTACCGGCTCGAAGACGTTCAACTGAAGCTGACCCGCCTCGGCCGCCATCGTAACCGTCACGTCGCCGCCAATGATGTCGAAGCACACCTGATTCACTACCTCCGGTATCACTGGATTGACCTTGCCTGGCATGATCGACGAACCTGGCTGCATTGGCGGCAGATTGATCTCGCCAAACCCCGCGCGCGGCCCCGATGATAGCAGCCGGAGGTCATTGCAGATCTTGGAAAGCTTTACAGCGCAACGCTTTAACACACCGGACAGTTGTACGAAAACTCCTGTATCCGCTGTCGCCTCCACCAGGTCGGGCGCGGTGATCAGGGTCAGCCCCGTGATCCGCGACAAATGCCGACGCACGGCTTCAGCATACCCTACAGGGGCATTGATTCCGGTACCTATCGCCGTCGCACCCATGTTGATCTCCAGGATCAGCTTCTGCGCCTCGCTTAACCGGTCCACGTCTTCCTGTATGGTGTGTGCGAAGGCGCTGAATTCCTGTCCCAGCGTCATGGGGACGGCATCCTGAAGCTGAGTGCGCCCCATTTTGATGAAGGCGCTGAATTCCTCGCCTTTCTGCAGAAACGCGCGCGATAGCGCTGCCATCGCTTCCTGCAACTCGCTGATGCTTGCGTGAAGCGCGAGCTTGACCGCCGTCGGATAGACGTCGTTGGTCGACTGGCTCAGGTTCACGTGGTTGTTCGGATGAACCACGGGGTAGTTTCCGCGCTCCAGCCCCATGGACTCCAGAGCGAGATTCGCGATCACCTCATTGGCGTTCATGTTTGTCGATGTGCCGGCACCGCCCTGGATCATGTCCACCGGGAACTGGTCGCCGTGCTCACCGTTTCGGAGCGTCTCGGCCGCCCCGACAATGGCGTGGGCGATCTTTGCGTCAAGGAGGCCGAGCTCCTCGTTGGCGAGCGCTGCCGCCTCCTTGACCGAGGCGAGCGCGGCGATCAGGGTCGGGAACTGGCCGATATAAGTGCCGGAAATTGGGAAGTTTTCCAGCGCTCTGAGCGTCTGGACTCCATATAGCGCCGTCGCGGGCACTGACCGTTCGCCGAGCAGGTCGTGCTCGGTCCGTACTGCGCCGCCGGATGACCCGGGTGTTGTTGATGTTGGCTGCATGGATGAAAAGCTATGCGGATGGCGTTGATTTTGGGGACTTATCCCGGGTCTTATCAGCGGATAGCCCGGTTACACGCGCCGCCACCGTTTCGTGGCGCGGGGACTGTACGGCGCACTTATCTTGCAATCTATGGAACCAGTCGAACGACCTTCAGAAATCGTCGCTCCGTACGAGCCGGGGCAGGTTGAGGCAAAATGGCGCGCGCGCTGGGCTGAGCGCGGTACGAACACCGCCAATATCTCCGACGCGAAGCGTCCGTACTACGCGTTGATGATGTTCCCGTATCCTTCTGCGGAAGGACTCCACGTTGGCAACATGTTCGCGTTCACGGGCAACGACATATTCGCGCGATTCCAGCGAATGCAGGGACTCGACGTCTTCGAGCCACTCGGCTACGACGCATTCGGCATCCACTCGGAGAACTACGCGCTCAAGGTTGGCGTGCATCCGGCGGAGATGATTCCGCGCAACATCGCCAACTTTCGCCGCCAGCTCGAACGCGGCGGCCTCATGGTCGATTGGTCAAGATCACTTTCCACCACTGATCCCGAATACTATCGCTGGACTCAGTGGGTCTTTCTTCAGTTGTACAAAAAGGGGCTTGTGCACAAGAAGGCGGCCGCAGTCAACTGGTGTCCGACGGACAAGACAGTACTCGCGAACGAGCAGGTCATCAGCGGTGAATGCGAACGCTGCGGCTCAAAGGTCGAACAGCGGTTTCTGGAGCAATGGTTCTTTGCCATCTCCAGTTACGCAGAGCGACTGCTGAACAATCTCGACACGCTGGACTGGTCGGAGACAACAAAGACCGCGCAACGCAACTGGATCGGAAAGTCGGAAGGCGCCGAGATCTGGTTTGACGGCATAAAGGTCTTCACCACACGTGCAGATACGATTTACGGCGCAACGTACGTAGTGCTCGCTCCGGAACACCCGCTTGTAGATGCGCATACCACCGAAGAACAACGCGCCGCAGTGAACGAGTACCGCGCACGCGCGGCCCGCCGGGATCTTGTGTCGCGCAAGACCACCAAGGACAAGACGGGCGTTGACACAGGAAGTACGGTCACGAACCCGGCCACGGGGGAGAAGATTCCCGTCTGGATTTCAGATTACGTCCTCATGGAGTACGGTACCGGCGCAATTATGGCCGTGCCGGCGCACGACGAGCGCGATCTTGAGTTTGCGCACGGTTTCGAGCTGCCTGTCCGGAAAGTCGTGCACGAAGACGAAACACTGATCGATTCAGGCGAATTTACGGGGATGTCGATTCACGACGCGAAGCGAGCAATAGTTGCATCGCTCGCTGCGCGGAACAAGGCAGCGCCGGTAACGAATTTCCGTCTGCACGACTGGTGCATATCGAGGCAACGTTACTGGGGCCCGCCGATTCCCATCGTGTATTGCGATGACTGCGGAGTCGTGCCGGTGCCGGAAAACGATCTGCCCGTGCTGCTACCGTTCATCGAAGACTTCAAGCCGGACGACTCAGGCATCTCGCCGCTCGCTCGGCACGATGAATGGTACCGCGTTCCGTGCCCCACGTGCGGAAAAATGGCGCGTCGGGAGACTGACGTTTCCGATACGTTCCTCGATAGTGCCTGGTACTTCCTGCGCTATCCGAGCGTCGGCCTCGACGACGTTCCGTTCGATCCCGCGATCACAAGGAAATGGCTCCCTGTCGATTCGTACATCGGCGGCAACGANNCCTCAGCGACATGGGACTGATCGAGTTCGAGGAGCCATTCACCAAATTCCGCGCACACGGGCTGATCATCCGCGAAGGCGCGAAGATGTCCAAGAGCAAGGGGAATGTTGTAAATCCCGACGAATACATCGATACGTGGGGCGCCGATGCGTTCCGCACATACCTCATGTTCCTCGGACCCTTCGAAGAAGGCGGTGATTTTCGCGACAAGGGTATTTCAGGAGTCAAGAGATTCCTTGATCGCCTCTGGGCTTCGGTGCGTGACCGCGTCGCTGATGGACCAGCGGACCGGGAAGTCGAGCGTAAACTGCACGCGACGATCAAGAAGGTCGGCGACGACATTTCGCGCTTGAGCTACAACACCGCCATTGCGGCGATGATGGAGTATATGAACGCGCTCCGCAAATCCGATCGCATGCCGAGCCGGACGGAAGTGGAGCCGTTGGTGCAACTCGTCGCACCGTTCGCACCGCATCTGGCTGAAGAATTGTGGCAGCAGCTTGGCCACGACACAAGCATTTTCGACTCACGCTGGCCATCGTTCGATCCGTCATTGCTCGTAGACGACGAAGTGGAGCTGGTGGTGCAGGTGAATGGAAAGGTGCGTGGCAGGATCCATGTACCGCGTGAGATCACACAGGATGCGGCGTTCGCACTCGCGATGAAGGAGCAGTCGATCGCGAAGTTCGTTGCGTCATCCCCAAAGAAGGTCGTACTTGTTCCCGGGCGGTTACTCAGCATAGCGATCTGAACGGCGCCACTTTGCCATTGCGAAGCGAATGACATAGCCGCCGAAGAGCGGCACCAGTGCAAGCGCTGTTATAATCGCGACGTCCGTGACATCGATCGGAACGACGTCCAGCACGCGCGCGAGCGGAGATACGTAAACGGTTGCCAGCTGCAGCGTCACCGCGAGTCCTGCCGCCGCGATAACGTACCAGTTGATCCGGTGCGGGCCAGTTTCACCAGGCAGATGTCGAGCGTTGACGAGATGTGCGAGCTGGGCAAGTGCGAGTGTCATGAAGGCGAGTGTGCCGGCATGCCGAACAGTCTGGATCGGATCGCCGCCAGTCCTCGATAGTCCCCACAGCAAAGCCGACAACGTGGCGGCCGCAATGAGGAGCGAATATACGCCCGCAATCACGACCAACCGGCGCGATAGCAATGGAGCTCGAGGATTCCGCGGAGGCTCTATCATCACGCTGGGACCGGACGGCTCCATGGCAAGCGCGAGTGCCGGAAATGTATCTGTCAGCAGGTTGAGCCAGAGTATCTGGAGGGGTTGAAGGGGAGACGCAAGACCGGCGATCGCAGCCGCAAACAGAACCAGTATCTCGGCGAGATTGCAGCTCAGCAGGTAGAACACGAACCGCCGGATATTGGCATATATCGCGCGGCCTTCTTCAACTGCTACAGAAATGGTGGAAAACCGGTCGTCTGCGAGGACTACGCCAGCCGCTTCCTTGGCGACGTCGGTGCCGCGACCACCCATCGCGACACCAATGTCTGCGCGGGAAAGGGCGGGTGCGTCGTTCACACCGTCGCCAAGCATTGCCACGATCTCCCCGCGCAACTGCAATGCCGTGACTATTCGCAGCTTCGCTTCGGGACTGACGCGGCTGAAGGTGCTTACGGTTTCCAATCGCCGAGCGAGAGCCTCATCGGATAGTGTGTCGATCTCGGTCCCGTCGAGTGTCTCGCTTCCCTCCGCGGTAACGCCCAGAGCGCGCGCAATGACATCCGCGGTGAGGCGCTGGTCGCCGGTGAGCATGATTGTGCGGATGCCTGCCGAGCGTAACGCGTCGATGGTTTCCCTCACCCCCGGCGCCGGCGGGTNNCCATGCCCAGAAAGCACAATTCCTGCAGGCTCGCTTCGTCCGTACCCGGGCTCCGCCCCTCGGCGAGTGCGAGCACGCGCAGTCCGCGGGCCGCCAACACTTCGTTGCTACGCAGCACCAGGCTACGTGTGGCGGAGCTGAGAGGTAAATCACCGGTCTGCGTCGCGACGGTGGTACTACGCGCCAGCACCCGATCGGGCGCTCCTTTTACGTACGCGCGGATCTCCCCCGTTGCCAAGCGGTGAAACGTCGCCATGGCCATTCGTTGGCTTGAGAACGGTAACTCCGCGATTTCCGGTCTTGTACGCAACAGATCGTCACGTTCGATTCCCGCTTTGCGTGCGGCCACGAGAAGGGCCGCTTCGGTGGGGTCGCCGTGCGCACGCCAGTCGACTCCGCTTGTCGGCGTCAGATTCGCACGATTGGCTATGCAACCGGCCAGTAGCGATCGCCGTAGTGCCGGAAGGTCACCGACGGGCGTCGGTACTCCGTCCACAAGAAATTCCCCCGCCGCCCCGTAACCAGCGCCACTGACCGCTATCTCCGTTCCGGCGTTCGGCCATGTGGAGCCGTCAGGCGTCCAGAAGGCCACGGCGGTCATGTCACCAAGCGTCAGCGTTCCCGTCTTGTCAGTGCACACTACTGTCACAGAGCCGAGACTTTCTACCATCGACATTCGGCGCACGAGTGCCTTCCGTTTTGCCATGCGGCGCACGCCGACTGCCATGGTAATCGTCACTACTGCCGGCAGGCCCTCCGGGACGGCCGCTACGGCAATCGCAACGGCTATGAGAAAAACCGACTCGAGCGAGCTGCCATGTGCGAGATCGAGGGCGCCCACTCCGACTCCAACCGCGACGGCTGCCAACACGACTTGCCGTCCAAGCTCGCCGAGGCGCTTCTCCAACGGTGTGGGTTCGTCGGCGACGCCTGACGCAAGCAAACCGATGCGTCCGACTTCGGTACGGTTCCGCGTGGCAACGACGACGGCTGTGACGCTTCCCGTCACAACAGTGGTGCCCATGTACAGCATTGAAGTTCGGTCACCGAGGGATGCATCAGTCGGTGCCGGGGGATCCGCGCGCTTTGATACGGGCAGCGATTCACCTGTTAGCGGCGCTTCGACCGTCGTCAGCTCGGTCGCAGTCAGGATCCGCGCGTCTGCAGGTATGGCGCTCCCGGGTTCCAGCACAATTACATCGCCGGGGACGATTCTGGCCGCATCTATCCGTCTGATAACGGCGTCTCGAACGACCGTCGCCTTGTGCGCCTCCATGCTGCGAAGCGCGTCCATCGCACGCCGCGCCCTGATCTCGGTAGTGAACCCGATGCCGATATTCAGTATGAGTACGGTCGCGATCGCGATTGCATCCGCAATGTCGCCGGAGAGCAGCGCAACCAGCGCTGCGACGACCAGCAGAACGACCATGACACTGACGAACTGCCGGAGAAGAATTCGCCACGCACGCTCCGGCCGTTCCACTGCGATGACGTTGCGCCCGTAGGTGATCAGCCTGCGCTCTGCTTCGGCCTCCGAAAGTCCCTGCCGTGTCGCTGCCATCCGCTGCAGCACTTCATCAGCGTCAAGTGAATGCCACGCGACGTTCGCGTCATGCGTGGCATTCGAAGCACTCATGAAGCCGGCGGTACGAGAAGCAGCGAGGTGAGGCATGCGTGCGTCAGCTCGTCCGCGACGGACCCGAGCATGAGACGCGCTACGGCTCCATGCCGGTGACTTGCGATAGCGATGAGATCGGCATCCAGGCGCGCCGCCGTGCTCAGGAGAAGCTCGGATGGGCGGGCAGACTCGGCGAGCGTGTCAATCGTCACCGTGCTTGCAGTCGGGAGTTCGTTCATTAGAAACGCGCGAACTTCTTCCAACGCACGAGCGATGCCGAGCTCTTCCACCACGGCGTACTCATCGTCGGCCACATGACCGCCGGTCGGCGCGTGCGCATGGACGAGAGTTACTTCGGCGTCGGATGTTGCGACATCCAGCGCGGCGCGAGCGGCTGCGACACTTGCGCGGCTAAAATCGATCCCTGCCACGATACGCCGAGCCGGCCCCGTGCTGCCTGCGCGCACAGCAAGCACAGCACAAGAAGACCGTCGTTGTACGTGTAGCGTTGTCTCATCGCCGGTAATACGGTCGAGTCGGCCATGTTGTCGTAGCCCGACGAGTGTGAGCGCCGCGTTCAGCTTCTCCGCAAGCGTTACGATCTGAACCGCTGGAGTGCCAGCGCCGATGTGAACAGGCCAGTGCGATGCAGTCGGTGCCGCGCCGGCCAGTTGTGCGATGACCTCCAGTCGTTGATCGTCGTGAGCTGTCTCGCCGAGCAACTGATCGGCGGCGCCGAGCGCTTCTACCAGGAATGGCACGACAGGATAGGATCTAAGGTCGAACACCTGCAGGATTTCCGGTAGTGCACCGCGCACTCGTTCGAGCTCCGAAGTGATACGGGCCGCGGCCTGTGCTGCGGGTGAGCCATCGCTTGCCAGCAGCACTGCGCGACCGCGAAGATTCAATCCTGTCACCCCAGCGGTCATTCGCCCAACTGCTTTCTCGGTCACATGTTTGGGTTGCATTCAGACTCTCGGAAATTGTGTGCGGTTTCTGTTGTAGGATCACTATGCCAGACCAACCGTCGTACCCTGCGCCACGCGAGTCGCGCGACGGATCGGGCATCATCTGGCATGATGTCATACCCGGCAGGGCGATGTCGTCTTAGCCCACCAAGTCCGGTCTCGTCCGACGGGTTCAGGGCTGGCATTGTGGTGACCGCAAAAAACACTCTCGCGTGAGCGGTGATCCGGAATCATACCACTGGAATGTGTTTGGGGCTGTCGGGTAAGCCCCACCTGACGATGTAAGGAACTTCCCTACAGGCTTTAGTGCCGCAATGCGGCCATGTCGGCGGTCAGTCCTGCTGCAAGTGCGACGTCGCTCTGTCGGATTTCTGATTCACGAGAATACCATGCCGGCGCACCGCAACACGGTTCTGTTCTTCACGATGAATGATCATGGATGATGCGCCAGTGCCCATCGCGTCGGCGCATCACAACGGTCGTAGGACCGTAAGCAGTAGTCGAATCTCCCCGGGTAAGGCGGTAGAAGGCGATGACGTTTGCGACATCGGGTGCCATGAGGTCGATTTCGACGTTCTCGAATGAAAGCGCGTCGTGCATCGCGCCTGGAACGAAGCGCGGTGCATAACGGTCGCGTATCGCATCGCGTCCGTGCACGACACCCTTAGGTGTGACGTAAGTAATCGTGTTGCTGTTTTCGTACGAATCCATGAACCCATTCAGGTCGCCGCTTGTCCAAGCGCGCGCCGAGGCTGTCATTTCCGCCGAAATATCTGACCGTGCCTGAATCTGTTCCGCATCGGTTGGGTTCGCGGACCAGCTGCCGGTGTTTCCAGCGACAAAGACGCAGCCGGTCGTTCCGATCACGCTGATCACGACGCACGCTGTTGCACTGCGCATGAGTCTTTTTATCATAGTAAGTGAGCCACCCATTCACCCGCGTAGTAACCGACGGCTGCAACGCCGAGTCCAACTACGAACATGTCGAATCCCGACCGGAACAAACCGCGGCCAGTGAAAATGGATCGTAACGCACCAACGACAAAATGGCTCAACATCGCGATCACAAACGATGTGACGACGGCGTCCAGCCCGCTCAGGAAAAAGAATGGCAAGACAGGAATCAACGCGCCAATAGCAGTTGCACCGCCGGTGAGCCACGCTTCTCGCATGGGTGACATGTTCGGCTCGCCAATCTCCAGTTCTTCCTGTACCTGTTCGCGAAGCATGCGCTCTGGATCGTGCATGATTTCCGAAGCCAGCTCTTCAGCGACTTCGCGACGCATGCCCTTCGCCTCGTACATCAAGGCGAGTTCGTCGCGTTCGACTTCTGGCATCAGCGCAACCTCGTCGCGCTCCATCTCAATTTCGTGCTGATAGACTTCCTGCTCGCTTTTAGCAGCGAGATATCCGCTCGATCCCATTGAGAGTGCGTCGGCGATCAAACCGGCGACACCGGCTACTATGACCATGTGCTGCGGCGACGCCGCTGCGGCGCCGAGTACGCCAGCTACCAGGCCGAAGTTTGCCGTGAGTCCGTCGTTGAATCCGTAAACTGTGTTTCTAAGAAATCCGCCCGATCCCTTCCTGTGCCACGGTTCCTCGCTCGTACCCGTGATCGCAGAAAGCTCGGTGGCGTGCTCTGCCGATTCGCGGGCTAGAAGCAGTGCTTCCGGACCTCCGGGCGAGCCCCGCGGTGTGGCGCGGTGCATGTCCATGTATCCCTTTACTTCGCGCCCCTCTTCGGCGAGCAACATAGGGAGGAGAAAGCCAGGACCGAGCAACTTTCCGAGCGTCGCCAGGAGCCGCGTGCGAGCGGTGGGACGGAAAGGTCCTACTGAACCGCCGTTTTCCTGAATTAGCCGGGCCCAGATCTCCAGATGCCGAGTTTCAACGGCGGAGAGACGCTTGAATACATCGCTCTTGGTCGGATCTTTTTCGAGTCGCGACAGGATGTTGTACAGGTACGCCGCGTCGGCCTCATCCTGCCAGTGGTGGGCGAAGGTGTGAATGTCCGGCTGCGGGTGGGTGGCGCGATCCTCGCTGCCGGGTGCTCGTACGGGTGGCATGGCGCTCGGGGGCATGAGGTAATATCACCCGCACGGCGGTCTTTTTCGACGGTTTTCGCGAATTGTCCTGGGCGGGCTGCATACGCGCACCGCCTTATGGCTGTGGCTTTCGGCGCTAGCTGTTAGCTGCTAGTTCGGACTCCGGCGGGCACGGCGTTCGGAATCACGCTTCTTCATCTCGGCGCGCATCGCGTCGAACTTTTTTTGCTGCTCCGGAGTCAGCGCGCGCCGGAGGCTGGCCTGCGTGCTATCGCTGATAACGCGGGCAAGCCCGTCCACCGAATCGATCGCTGGACGGAGTGGCTTGTACAGGGCAGAAATTTTCGCGTGCTGGGCGTCCATCAGCGAATCGATAAGGTGACGCTGATCCGCATTGAGCCCCCACTCAGTCGCTGTCCGATCCCAGAATGTGTGCGGATCGCCCCCACCCCCGGCCCCGGTCCCGCCACGAGAATTCGTTCGTAGCGCGCGATCTCCGGCCACGCCAAGTGCGCCGCCAGCTACAAACGCACCGAGAATGACCAGTGCTGCGACGAGTTTGGTCTGCTGCATTCCGAGGGCTAGTGGGAAATGACGTCGCGGAACGTAGCGTCGCGCGTGTTCGGTCCGTCGCGCTCGCTAAGAGCACCCTCGGGGACAGTCAACGATTCTGTAACCGTGGGTTGCGACAACGAATCATATGCGGTCCGAGCGTCCTGATTATGAGCCTGAAGCAGCAGCGCGCCAACGATCGTTGCAACGATTATTGCAGCCGCGGCAACGAGACCGCTGCGCGCCCAGCCACCGACGACCATCCACCAACGTCCCGCGCTCGAGTCGCTGATTCGCGCCATGATGCGGGACTCCAGAATGCTCCAGTAGGCCCCGCCACCAGGCGGCGCATAAATGTCTCGCCCTGCGGCGATCACATCTTCCGGGAGTGGCTCCTCGAGCCTGATCTCGTTGTTCGTCATCAGTCGTTCCTCAAGTCTCGCAACATTCCCCGCAACCGCTGTCTCGCGTGATGCAGGTCAGATCGCGCAGTTCCTTCCGGGATTCCGAGTGCCGTGCCGATCTCGGAATGTGCAAACCCTTCTATGTCGTGCAACACCAGCACTGATCGCATTCTTTCGGGCAACTTCGTTAAAGCATCGGCCAGACGCCTTCTCAACTCATCCGCTTCGCCAGGATCACGAAACGTGCCTGCCAGTGACTCATGCAACTCGTCCGTTGTTCGTACCTTCCGGCGCCGCGCGAGGTCCAGTGCCGCGTTGGCGACGATCCTGTTCAGCCAGGGTCCAAATGCCTGGTCCAGGTTGAATCGGTCGAGCGCCTCGTAGGCCCGCACAAAAGCTTCCTGCACAGCGTCTTCAGCATCTTCGTGTACGGTAACGATCGCTCTTGCGACTGCATACGCGCGCTTGGAGTGAAGCCGGACGAGCATACCGAACGCCGCTTGATCACCCTTCTGGGCGGCGGCGGTCAGAGTCCGCTCATCAGGAGCATTACGCGACTGATCGGTCACGCGTTGAGGGGAGGGAACGGAAGCTGGGGGCACCGGGGTGTAATCTAAGCAGCGTCAGCCAGGGTCACCTCCCGACGCACGGTCCCGCCCCGGTGGCGCTTATCTCGTGGAGACGTGAACGTTCACAGATAAACCTGGTCGCAGAGGGTGGTTCGGACACCCTTTTGTCACAGCGATGCGGATCGGTACGCGTTGAACCACTTTGGTGAAGTTTCCCGTAGCATTGTCCGGCGGTAGCAGGGCAAACTTGGCTCCGGTCGCACCGCTCAGGCTCTCGACCTTGCCCTGCGCCGTACAGCCATCGTAAGCGTCAACATCGAACTCCACACCCTGTCCGACCTTGATGTCGTCGAGCTGCGTTTCCTTGAAGTTCGCGGTCACCCAGACACCGGTATCCGCAACAACGTTCATTACAGGCTGACCGGCAGTAACGAGCTGGCCGACCTCTACCTGCTTGCGCGCGACGAGGCCGCTCGCCGGTGCGGCGATCTTTGTGTAGCTGAGCTGAAGCTTCGCGTTGTCGAGTGCGGCCTGCGCGGCAGCAGATCGGGCTTCGGCGATCCTGACGCCCGCCTTCGCCGTAGAGATCTGCGAGCCGGCTGTGGTCACCTGACGCTGCGCCGCTAGCAGCTGCGCTTCTGCCGCAGCAGCCGCGGCCTGTGCTGCATCCAGTTGCTGCTTGGAAACAATCTGCTTGGCCGCCAGATCCTTCATCCTCGCCAGGTTCGCCTGCGCATTGGTGTTTGCGGCCTGGGCGGCAAGCACCTGCGCATCGAGCTGTGATCGCTGTCCAGACGCCGTCTGAACCTGGCCTTCCGCCTGGCCTTCTGTTGACCTGGTGCCAGCAACGCCCTCTGCCGCAGCAAGGTCAGCCTGTGCCGATTCGACTCGAACGCGATATTCGGCGTCGTCGAGCGTCACGAGGATCTGGCCCTCGGTTACATGCTGGTTCTCGTCAGCCGATACACCTGTCACGTAACCGCCGACCTTTGCGAGCACCGGAACGATGTGACCATCAACCTGCGCGTCGTCCGTGCTCTCGTGGGACCGCGAGTAGTTCCACGTCTTGAACCCCCAGATCGCCGCGATGATTGCAACGACGATTACGATCGGGATTATGAACTTCTTCTTGCCGCTGGTTTCGCTTGCCATTTTACGGGGAGTATGTGCTCAGGGAAGGGTTGTAACGATACCCTGCGCGCGCGCCAGCGCGATTCGGGCAGTTTGAAAATTCGTCTGCGCATCGATTACGGCGGTGCGCGCGGTTGTCAGCTGTAACAGCGCGGTGATGACATCCGCGTTTCCAGCAACGCCTGCCCGGAAACGCTCGCGTGCCTGCGAGACTTCCTGCTCGGCCAGCCGCAACTGCTCACGCGTTGCGTCAACCTGTTGGGCGGCGGATCTCTGATCGAGAATCGCCGTGCTTACATCCGCGGCCGCCTGCTGCTCGATTTCATGCCTCTGAATCTGTGCTTCCTTTACGATGCCCTGCTGCTCCTGAACGCGGCCTGAGCGGCGGAACCCGTCCAGAATCGGAACAGACACCTGCACTCCGTATTCGTAGGTGTTCAGCATGTGGTGGACTGAAAGGCCGTTGATTCCGTCATCACCGACGAGCGAGACGGTGGGAAGTCGTTCGGCGCGAATTGCGCTCACTGACTGTTGTGCCGCGGCTATCCTCGCCTCCGCGGCCTTGAGGTCAGGACGATTTCGAAGCGCGGTCTCAGTCGCCGCTGTTTCGTCCATCGGTGTTGCGGTGCTGTCGATTCGACCGAGCGAGTCGCTCAGTGTGAGCGGTGTGTGGGCCGGCAGGTTGAGTGCACGATCAAGTGCTATCAGCGAGCGGTCGCGTGCGGCGCGCGAGCTGATCAGAACGGCACGCGTGGAAGCCAGCTGCGCCTGCGCGCGTGTTACATCGAGCGCTATCCCGGTGCCAGCATCGAGCTGCGCCTGCGCCACGTTTAGCAGATCCACTGCAAGAACGCTGTCCTCACTGCGGGCCCGAAAATCGCCCTCTGCACGCAACGCCTGTACGTATGCCGTCGCCGCCTGCGCGGCTGCCTGCTCCGAGGCGACAGTCGCGTCGGCAGTGGTCGCGGTCACTGCTGCTCCAGCAGCCCGGTAGCGAGCGAATGCGCCGAAGTCGAACAGCGCCGCGCGCACTTGCGCGCGCGCATCGAGCACGCGAAACGGTCCGATGATCTGGCCATTCGGATTCAGCCCGGGCAGCGAAAAGCCGAACGAAGCGGTGTTCAGGGTGCGGGTGAATTGCGACGCTGTGCCGTCGAGCGACGGAAGCAGGCTGGCGCGACTCTGCCGCACGCGCGCCTCGGCCTCAGCAATCCGGATCTGCGCGCTTTGCGCCGGTGCGCTGTTACGGGCTGCGATTCTCGCTGCGTCTCCGATCGACAGCTTTCCGGATGCTCCGGACGAGGTCGCGTTGCTCTGCGCGAAAAGCGGGACGTTGCTGATGATGATGCTACTCGCGATCGCGGCGCCGAACAACAGCCCCCGACGCGTGATGAATGTGCCAGTCATTATTGATGTCACGCGCGGAGCGCGGAGAGGTAGAAGTCAACCAGCTCGTCGTACACCTGTTCATCGCTGCGTGCCTGCAGGCTTGGAAAGAACTTCCTCTTGCAGCACCACATCGCGCTCGTGGTAAAGAGCGAGATGAGCATTCGGCCAGCAACTGTCGGATCGATCGGCCGGAACTCACCGGTCTCGATTCCCCGCGAGATTATTCCGGCGATAAGCTTTTGCCCGCGCAGAATCACTTCTGCGCTGTAGAATTCAACGAGGTCCGGGAAGTGGTGCAACTCGCTGACGACGACTCGATAGATGACCGAGAAGGACGGCGTGCGCACGAAAGCCCAGTAGTTCTGCATGAAGGTCAACAATTGCTCGCGAGCGGAACTCAGTCTTGGAATTCCCTCGCCAGCGACGATCGCCTCGACAATTGTCGATCGAACCATTTCGCGAAAAAGCGCTTCCTTGTTCGGGAAGTACAGATAGATCGTTCCCTTGGAAACGCCGGCGCGTCTAGCGATGTCTTCAAGCCGGGCACCAGCCAGGCCGTGCTCGCCAAATATTTCGAGTGCGGCTCGCAAAATCTGTTGTGGGCGTTCTTCAGGAAGCCGCCGCCAGCGCGGCTCCGCAACTTCAGCAGGCATGGGATTTTCTAGTATATTACTGACCGGTCAGTAATATATGGTGCCGATCCCCGGAGTCAACGCGTAGCTGTTTTCCGCTTCGGTTTTCCCGGCGCGGAGACCCCGCCGAGTCTGAGGATTGTACGCCATTCATCCGGCCTGACGGGCTGGACCGAGAGTCGGCTCCCCTTTCTGAGCAACTCCATCTTTTCCAGCTCCCTGACATGGCGGAGCCCAGGGAGATCGAGGAACTCCTTGAGCCGTTTTCCAGCCCGGATATCCACCATATACCAGGTTGGGTCGCTTTCCTTGGTCTTTGGATCGTAGTGCCCATCTGAGGTGTCCCATGCCGTGAAGTCCGGATATCCGGCACGCACGATTTCGGCCGTTCCCACGATCCCCGCCGGGTCGGCCCCCGAATAATAGAAGAGGACGCCATCGCCTACCTTCATGTCGTCGCGCATGAAGTTGCGGGCCTGGTAGTTCCGGACGCCGCTCCAATATGTTGTGGAATCTGGCGCAGCCAGCAGGTCGTCAAACGAGTAGCTATCTGGCTCGCTCTTGAGTAACCAGTAGCGGCGATTCCTTGATTCAGGCATTAGGGCTTCAGGGGTGCTTCGTGAATCGATTTCGTCACCAGTACCTCGCACCAGTGACGTTGGCTCGAAATCTATTGCGGCGGATGTCTGAATGCCCTCCGCCGGTGTATACAACGTCGAGAACGCGTAAAGCGGCGGCGTGATCGCCACGGACCGGTCAGGTTGGTTCACGCCAGTTATCGTAAATTCAGCCGTACCCAAATCCATCATATGCAAGCTATCGTTCGCGGCCTTGGCGCTTCCGCACTGATCGGTGGAGTTTTATCTGCCGGTGCGCTGGTAGCGCAGGCCCCCGCCACGCTTTCCGTCAGCTCGCAAACGCCGAGCATTCAACTTACCTCGCCGAGCACGCTTGCTCCGTTCAGGGCCGGCGGACGGTTCTTCTATGTCAACGCGTCGGGTGAGCTTCGAGTTAGAGACGGCGACAAGGGCATTGAGCGAGGTCTCCTTCCGGCCGGCACATTCTCGACCGTAGCACCGTCACCGGATGGCAAATACGTCGCATATGCCGTGGGCCCCACTCATTCAGGTCCGTACGACGTCCGGATTCGCGACGTTCAAAACGGCAGGGATCTGCCCGATGTGCTGCATCTCGCGCGCATATCGCCGGCGCCGTGGTCACACGACAACAAGGGATTCCTCTACGTTCGCGAAGACGCTTCGGATGGTCGTCAACGCGTGTATTACCACGGACTCGGTCGCGAGCCTGCAAAGGACGCATTGATCCTCAGCCAGTTCGACCATCCGGAGTGGCGTTACGCGGCGCGCGTAAGTGACGATGGCAACTATGCAGTCTTCACGATCTCGTATCCTTCCGATTCAAACACACGCATCTACTTCATCGATCTCGCCGACCCCGGCAAGCCGAATTTCGGTGCGCCTGTAGTCAAGCTGACGCAGGCGTTTGATGCCAGGTACGAGTTTGTCGATAATGCCGGCGCGTATTTCTTCCTGCAGACAAGTCGCGCGTCGCCACGTGGCAGCATTCTCCTGGCTAATACAGACGTCATTCGCGAGGCGCGATGGCCGGCGCTCATTCCGCAGACAGACGACTCGCTACTCTTCGCAAGGACGGCTGGCAATGAATATCTCGTCGCTGTGTATCAGACGGCTTCGGGAGCGGACGTTGCGAAGGTCTTCGGGCCACAGGACCCGGCAGTATTGCGCAAGGAAATTCGCAATCGAATCGATTCGCTCAAAAAGGTGCGTGACAAGAACGATGACAAGCGTCCCGTCCGAGCGATGGGCTCTCGAGGCTTCATGGGCAACGGGCCGGCGATCCGTCTCGAACCGCGCAGCGACATGCCTGTTCCCGTTGGCTCAACAATAATCGCGATGAATGCGCTGGCGGATCAGGACCAACTGTTTTACACCTTGAAGCTGTCCGACGGTACGACACAATCGTTCGTATACGATGTCACGAATGGCCGTAACGAGCCATATCAGACTCGCCCCTAAACCCGCTAGTAATGGCTTTGCTCCCACTTCTTGTACTCGTTGTCAGTATTGTTCGCACCGTTGTTGCGGTTGCGGTCGTAGTTCTCGCGATTGTATTTCTGCTTGACTGGCTGGTTCGCACTCGTCGGATCAATCCGTTTCACCCGGCCGCTCGTGCGATTCGACGATTCGCCGAACCGCTGATCGCTCCGGTGGAGCGCCGAATTTTGCGTGCTGGAGGAAGTCCGACTTCGGCGTCGATCTGGGCGCTTGTCGGCACCGTTTTCATCGGTATCGTGGTCATCAGCGGACTGGACTTCCTCATCCAGGGCTACGTGGCTCTTGTTTTGGCGCTCGCATCCGGGCCACTTGGGCTGTTCGTGCTCCTGCTGCAACTGACGTTCGATGTCCTGCGGTTGGCGGTAATTATCGTCGTTATCGTCTCATGGCTGCCTATCTCGCCATTCTCTCGCTGGGTGCGCTGGGCGTTCGCCATCACAGAGCCGATTCTCAGGCCGCTGCGCGAGATCGTTCCTCGCATTGCGATGTTCGACATTACGCCGATCGTCGCCTACTTCCTCCTCGGCATCCTGGAGTGGGCCATCCTGAGAATGGTCGGAATGTGATCTTTATCCGTCCATCCGGCTACTCGGATGGATTGCCCCTTGTTGCAGTGCTCAAGCGGCGCTATCGTTCGTGACAACCGGATTCCGTGGCGATTTCAGGCAAATTGCGGCCACGTAAAACAAACGCTAAAGCGCACACCAGGCCCGGCGCTTTCTGCCGGGCCTTTTTCGTAATCCAGATGGGTATGACGACTTCAACCAGTTCTTTCCGCTCCGCATATCTGGCGGCTCTCGCCGATCGCGTGCTCGTGTACGACGGCGCGATGGGCACCAACATTCAGCGCTATCACCTTACGCCAGAAGATTTTGGCGGGAAGGCGCTCGAAGGGTGCAACGATAACCTCGTACTGACACGTCCCGACGTGATCCAGGAAATCCATGAGTCCTTCCTGGCCGTCGGGTGTGATGTGGTCGAAACGTGCACCTTCCAATCGACACCGCGTCGGCTGGCAGAGTGGGGACTTCTCGATAAGGCGCATGATTTGAACGTGAAGGCCGCCCAAATTGCGCGTGCGGCATGCGACAAATTTGCTACGCCCGAGCGACCAAGGTTCGTCGCAGGATCGATGGGTCCAACGGGAATGTTGCCGTCGAGTACGGACCCGGTTCTCTCCAACGTGACGTTCGAAGAGCTTGCGCAGAACTACTGCGCGCAGGCGATGTCGCTCGTCGAGGGCGGAGTGGATGTGCTTCTGGTCGAGACATCCCAGGACATCCTGGAAGTCAAGGCCGCGGTTGTCGGAATCGAGCGCGCATTTGCGGAACTGGGCCGCCGCGTAGCACTCCAGGTACAGGTGACGCTCGACGTCAGCGGCCGCATGCTTCTCGGCACCGATATCGCCAGCGCGATGACAACGCTCGAGTCGCTCCACGTAGATGTCATCGGTCTGAATTGCTCGACCGGCCCGGAGCACATGCGCGAGCCGATTCGATTTCTTTCGGAACACGCAACGCTGCCACTGTCGGTAATTCCGAACGCGGGCCTGCCGCTGAACACCGGGACTGGCGATGCGATCTATCCCCTGGAACCGGCGCCGATGGCAGATGCGCTCGGCGAGTTCGTCCGTGATTTCGGGGTTCGCATTGTCGGAGGCTGCTGCGGCACGACTCCTGAGCACTTGGCGGCAATCGTTGCTCGCATCGGGGAACTTCGATCCGTCGAGTCGACAGCGGCTGGCGAGCCGCGTGAGCCGCGTCTTCCGATGGTGTCATCGGCGATGCGCGCAACTTCCTTGCGACAAACGCCGCCTCCATTGATTGTAGGCGAACGCGTAAATGCTCAGGGATCGCGTCGCGTCAAACGGTTCCTGCTGGCGGAAGATTACGAGTCCATCGTAGAAGTGGGCCGCGAGCAGGTCGATTCCGGAGCGCACGTACTCGATGTATGCGTCGCTGTGACGGAGCGATCAGATGAGGCCGAGCAGATGTCGCAGGTCGTGAAGCTATTATCGATGGGCGTTGAAGCTCCACTGATGATCGACTCCACGGAGGCTGACGTCGTTGCGGCTGCGCTGGAGCACGTTCCTGGCCGCGCGATCGTGAACTCCATCAATATGGAGAATGGCCGCAAGCGGATCGAGAGCATAGTGCCGCTCGTTAAGAAGCATGGCGCTGCCGTCGTCGCACTGACCATCGACGAGATCGGCATGGCCAAGACGCGCGAGCGTAAGCTCGAAGTTGCGCGCAAGATCTACGATATCGCGGTTGGAGAATACGGTCTGGCGCCAGAAGACTTGTTGTACGACGCTCTCACGTTTACGCTCGCCACCGGTGACGCGGAGTGGATCGATTCTGCTGCCGAGACGATCGAGGGAATCAGGCTCATCAAGCGGGAGCTGCCGGGTGTCGGCACAATACTCGGCGTTTCCAATGTTTCGTTTGGGCTTACCACAGAAGCGCGATCGGTACTGAACTCCGTGTTCCTGCATCACTGCGTTCAGGCAGGTCTGGACGCTGCCATCGTCAATCCAGCGCATATCAGACCGTATGCGGAGATATCGACCGAGGAGCGCGCGGTAGCTGACGATCTCGTTTTCAATCGACGGCCCGATGCGTTGCAGAAGTTCATCGAA
Source organism: Gemmatimonadota bacterium (assembly GCA_003155795.1). Taxonomy (GTDB): domain Bacteria; phylum Gemmatimonadota; class Gemmatimonadetes; order Gemmatimonadales; family Gemmatimonadaceae; genus Fen-1247. Next base: position 43,669 of record PMEM01000019.1, on the reverse strand, counting down.
TACTTCTCCGCGACACCGGATGCCGGAGGCTCGACCGCGGTCGCCAAAGAGGATCCGACGGCCGGCATGACCGCCGACGAGAAGATCCACTGGATGGTGCTGCATCGGAAGAAGGAGGGCATCGAAGATGCGCTCGACGATGCCGGCGTAAGACAGGATCCCGTGCGCGTGCTGAACGGCGTGCTGCTACCAGCCATGAAGGACGTGGGTGACAAGTTTGGAGCTGGCGAGTTGATTCTCCCATTCGTGCTCCAGTCAGCGGAGGTGATGAAGAAGGCTGTACAGCACCTTGAGAAGTTTCTGGAGAAGAGCGAGGGATACACGAAGGGCCGCGTCGTCCTGGCGACGGTGTACGGTGACGTGCATGACATCGGCAAATCGCTCGTCAACACGATTCTTTCCAACAATGGCTATACCGTTTACGATCTCGGCAAGCAGGTGCCGGTCAACACGATCATCGAGAAGGCACTTGAGGTAAATGCTGATGCGATTGGCCTGAGTGCGCTTCTCGTATCGACATCCAAGCAGATGCCTCTTTGCGTGCAGGAGCTGGACAAGCGTGGAATCAACATCCCCGTGATGATCGGCGGTGCTGCGATCAATCGTCGCTTTGGACGTCGCGCGATGTTCGTTGAGGGCGAACGTGCGTACGAATCCGGCGTGTTCTATTGCAAGGATGCTTTCGAAGGTCTCGACACCATGGACATTCTTCAGGACCGAGACCGCCGGAGCGCCTACATGGAAAAACTTATGGACGATGCGCGCAAGGATATTTTCCTGCACACGCAGGTCGGGAAGGATACCGTTGCAGGTACCAATTCAACTGTGCGCAGCGATGTCGCGGCCGACAATCCGGTCCCGGTTCCGCCGTTCTGGGGACCGAGAGTGGTGCGCGATATTCCGCTGGACGAGGTATTCGCACATCTGGACCTGGACGAATTGTATCGCCTTCAGTGGGGCGCCCGGGGTTCGGGTGAGCAGTATGAACGCACGGTGCGTGAGGAGTTCGAACCTGTTCTCAATCGGTTGACGTCCGAGGCGAAAGGCGAGGGCTGGCTTAAACCAGAGGTGGCGTACGGCTATTTCCCGGTGCAGTCGTCCGGAAACGAGATCATCGTCTACGACGCTGCAGCGTATGCAGCCGATGGGACACGCACAGAGACCGCGCGATTCAGCTTCCCTCGCATGGTTGGACGCGAGCGACTCTGTCTCGCGGATTATGTGCGATCCGTAGAATCGAATCAAGTCGACGTGCTTCCACTCCAAATCGTGACCGTCGGTCACGCTGCGTCGGAGAAGTTCGCGCAGCTGCAGGGCGCCAATGAGTACGCGGAGGCGTACTACGTGCACGGCCTTGGCGTGGAAACAGCGGAGGCGCTGGCCGAGTGGTCGCATCGTCATATAATGGCAGAGTTGGGGATTGAAACTGGAAAGCGCTACTCATGGGGCTACGGTGCGTGTCCGGATCTCGAAGATCACGCGGTCGTATTCAAGTTGCTGCCAGCAAGCGAGGAGATCGGGATGGTATTGAGCGAATCGTTCCAGTTGATGCCAGAGCAGTCGACAGCGGCGGTTATCATGCATCATCCGGAAGCTCGATATTACGCTGTGCGTGGCGCGGCTGCAGAACGGGAGCCGGCAATTGCGTGACGCGCTGCTGAAGCGCCTGCTCGATCCGGAAGCGCTCATCGTATTCGACGGTGCGATGGGAACGATGATCTATGCGCGTGGTGTCTTCATCAATCAGTGTTACGATGAGTTGTGTGTCCGCGCCCCGGATCTGATTCGCGGTATTCACGAGGAATACGTCGAGTCTGGCGCTGAGGTGATCGAGACGAATACGTTTGGCGCCAACCGAGTCAAGTTGGAACAGCACGGACTGGTAGAAGAAGTATCCCGGATCAATATTGCCGCAGCTCGGCTAGCTCGCGATGCTGCCGGCGAGTCGGTGTTGGTTGCAGGCGCCGTCGGGCCGCTCGGCGTGCGACTGGAACCGTACGGATCTACTTCACGCGACGAAGCGCGAGCGATTTTCGCCGAGCAGATGCACGCGCTTAAGGAAGGCGGCGCGGATTTGTTCATCCTTGAGACATTTTCGGATCTCGACGAGCTGACGCAGGCAATCGTCGCCGCACGTCAGGTTGACGCGTCGATGCCGGTAATTGCGCAGGTAGCGATCAACGCCGATGGCGTTACTGCGTACGGCGCGACACCAGAAGACATTGCCAGTACGCTCGACGCCGCGGGTGCTGATGTAATCGGACTTAATTGTTCGGTTGGTCCGCAGACGATACTCGAGGCCATCGAAAAGATGGCACCGCTCACGACCCGCAAGCTGAGTGCGCAGCCGAATGCAGGAATGCCGCGAGACGTAGGCGGCCGCTCCATGTACATGGCGAGTCCGGAATACATGGCGAGCTACGCGCGGCATCTGGTTGTGGCTGGCGCAAAGGTGGTTGGTGGATGTTGCGGCACGACACCGGCGCATATCCGTGAGATCTCCGAGGGCGTGCGCCCGCTTGCACCCCGATCGGGTCGAACTTCACGCGCGACCGTCGCACACGTTGTCGCCGATAAACGTGCAGAGGGTGTCGCGCCGGTTTCGTTCGCAGAGCGATCGCGTTGGGCCGCTCGCCTGACCGCCGGTGCATTCGTCACGTCCGTAGAACTCGTACCGCCGCGCGGTGTTGACGCCACCAAGCTATTGAGTGATGCCGCGTTGCTTCGGGAAGCGGGCGTCGATGCGATAAACGTCCCCGACGGTCCGCGCGCACAGAGTCGCATGGGAGCGGTGCTCGCAAGTTTGCTGATCGAGCAGAATGCACATATCGAGACGGTGACTCATTATTGCTGTCGCGATCGCAACCTGCTTGGCATGTTGAGTGACCTGCTTGGTGCGTCGGCTGTCGGATTGCGCAACCTGTTGCTGATCACAGGGGACCCACCGAAGATGGGTCCATATCCGTCGGCTACCGCAGTGTTCGACATCGATTCGATCGGGCTTACAAATCTCGTGAGTCAGTTGAATCGTGGCCTCGACCCGGGTGGAAATGCCATCGGCGAACCTACCCGGTTTGTAATTGGAGTCGGTGTCAACCCTGCGGCGCTGGATCACGAGAACGAACGTCGTCGGTTTGAGTGGAAGGTTGAAGCCGGTGCCGAGTATGCGATTACACAGCCAGTCTTTGACGCGCAACAACTGGAGCAGTTTCTGCGGAGCGTGGAGTCGCTCCACGTCCCTGTTGTTGCCGGAATCTGGCCTCTCGTATCTGTGCGCAACGCAGAATTCCTGGCGAACGAGGTGCCGGGTGTTGCGGTCCCCGACGAAGTAATTGCTCGCATGCGACGCGCGAACGCAGTCTCCAGGGAGCATGCCGTACAGGAGGGGATTGCGATTGCGAGGGAGATGCTCGAGCGTGTGCGACCGATGGTGGCGGGAGTGCAGGTGTCTGCACCGTTCGGAAAGGCCGAGCTGGCGCTTGAGGTGTTTGCTGGTGTACTGGAATGGCAGGGCACGCAGCCAGTCTTATAGAGCGTCCGGCTACCTGCCTACCACAAGGACGACGAACGAACCGGGAACGATAGTACGCCGCTGACGCTGTCCAGCAACTGGGGCTGGTAGTGGGGTGAAGTCTGCGGTGATCAGATACACGCGATGTGTCTTGGGATCGAGTGCTATCGTACGTGCCCCGGGGGCAGTTGGAATATTTTCGCTCACGAACTTGCCCGGTGTCGGCTGAGTTACCAGAGTCAGGGTTCCCGCGCCGTTTGCGCTGAAGGCGATCCCGGTTATCGGGTCGAACGCATTCCCATCCGTTCCGCCGTCCGTGACCGGCGTCGCGATGATTCTACCAGTATTTGCGTCGACGATTCCCATCATTCTGTTTCCGCAGCCTGTAAACAGAACACGATGTACACGATCCATCGCGAGGCCGCTCGGTTCCTCGCACGGTGCAAGAGGATAGCTGTGGAGTATCGTGAGTTTTGCAGCGTCGAACTCGACAATCATGCCCTTGTCTTCGATATTGACGAAGATGTGGCCCATGCCATCGGCGACGCCTGCTTCCGGTTTCCCGCCCAGCGCAAGGGTTCCGGCAACCGTGTCACCAACAGCATCGATCGCCGTGGTATTCTCACCGCGGCCGTTGAAAGTGAAGATGCGCTTTGTCGCCGAATCATACAGAATACCGTCGGGATCAGCGCCCGTAACGTGGATGATTTTTGTAGTCGCCAGCGTCACAAAATCGAAGGCTGTGACAGTCGTATCGCGACCGTTGCTCGTAAATCCCTTGTTCAAATCGTACGCGAGCGCCACGCCGTGAACTCCCGGTGTGTTCTGCAGCTCACCAACAAGCTGGCCGGAATTGGCGTCAACTACCTGTATCCGCGTCGCGCGTGCTACGAAGATGCGACTCCGCGCTGTGTCGAACGTTACGTAGTCCCAACCGCCGTCGCCCCTAACCGGAATCCGTCGCGTGACGTGGTACGTGCTGGGTATCGACTGTGCCCGTACCGATTGTACTCCCAGAACTGATCCAATCGCCGCAATGGCTATCGAGATTGAGCGTGCAAACACTGGAGCCTCGTATAAAAAGTCAATCATCATTGAAGCCGTGTGGTCGGAACGGCAATCTCGCTGCTGTGACCCATCCATGAATCAATGGCCAGTCACGGGTGGGAAACGTACCTCCGCAACCGTCCCTCGATGATCCGCCGCGCGAAGAGTTATTCGTGCATGATGCGTAACTGCAATCCATTGCGCAATTGAGAGGCCAAGCCCGGCTCCTTCGCCTCGACTTCTGGAGGAGTCACCACGGTAGAATCGTTCAAATACGTGTTCGATCTGGTCTGCTGGAATGCCGGGACCGGTATCCGCAATCGTAACGAGCGCGCCGGTGCTGGCGTTGATCACCGAGACTGTAACACTCCCACCGGGAGGCGTGAACTTTACGGCGTTGTCCAGCAGAATCATGAGGAGCTGCCGAATCAGCGCCGCGTCGCCGTCCACTGGCGCCTCCTCGAAGCTTTCCACGGTGAGTGTGATGCCATGACTGGTTGCCAGCGCGCTGGCCGCGCTCACCGCGTCCGAAGTCACATCGTCCAGAAAAACTCGAGTCATCTGGAACCTTGCCCCTCCCGAATCCGATCTCGCGAGCAGCAGCAGATCCTCGACGATCTTTCCGAGTCGGATCGCCTCGCGTTCGATTGCCGCGAGCGCTTCGCGATGCCCGCCCTCGTCGTCGCCACTCGCCAGCGCGACCTCCGCTCGGCTCCGAACCACCGCTAGCGGTGTGCGAAGCTCGTGCGCTGCGTCGGCCATGAATCGGCGCATGTAGCTCATCGTACGCTCTACCGGCTCCACTGACTTGCGAGTGAGAAAAGATCCGCCAACGGCGAACAGTACCAGCGCGCCAAGGGCCGCGGCACCGAACGAGACGATGAGCTCGGCGTACTGGTCCTCGAGTTCAAGCTGATCTGCTACGGCAACGGCAACGTACGTATTCCCGCCATCGGAGCGAAAACGCCTCGCATATACGCGGAGGACGTGATCGTCTGGTGGCTGCAGTGTCGTGATAGCCAGCGAATCCCGTAGCGCGTTTCGGGCGGCGGTCACTATGGGCGCGGGCGCTCTGTCTGGCACAACTGGTGATCCGCTGGCGTCGAACAGGTACAGATCCCGATCGGGGATCCGCAGCTCCCCCACTGCATCCATGACCGCTCCGGACGCCGTGCTTCTCTCTCTTTCGCGGATAGTCGTCGCCCGCTGAATCACTTTGGAAGCGACGGCAAGTGAATCGTCAAGCTGCGCTGATATCTGCTGACGAATTGCGATGAACAGTCCAGTTCCGAGCAGGATGACGATGGTTCCAAGCGTTGCCGCGTACCAGGCATTCAGCCTGCGCCTGAGCCGTACGAGGCTATCTGTCAAAACCCCAGCCTGTATCCAGCACCGCGAAGTGTATGGATCAGTTTGGGCTCGAAACCATCGTCAATCTTGCGTCTGAGTCTTCGGACCAGAACCTCCAGCACGTTGGTGAAGGGGTCGTGATTTTCGTCCCAGACGTGAGCCGTAATTGCAGTTCGCGATACCACGGTGCCAGCGTTTTGAACAAGATATTCGAGCAGCGCGAACTCCTTGGCGGTCAACGTGATGCGCACCCCTGCGCGTTCCACGGTACGCGTGGGGATGTCGACGTGCAGGTTCGCGACATCGTAGCGCTCCGGCGCAATTGTCGGATGCCGTCGACCAAGCGCTCGTACCCGCGCTATCAGTTCCGCGAAGGCGAAGGGCTTCGTCAAATAGTCGTCAGCGCCTGATTCCAGCCCTCGCACGCGATCCTCGACAGCATCGCGAGCCGTTAGCATGAGGATCGGCGTCTCGATCCCGCGCTCTCGAATAAGCCGACACAGCTCGAAGCCGGTCCCCCCGGGGAGCATCACGTCCAGGACGATGACGTCGAAGCTCCCCAGAATAGCGCGGTCGCGCCCCTCAGCAAAGCTGCGGGCGGAACTCACCTCGATATGCTCGTGGTGAAGGCCCTCCGCGATCACCGCGGCGAGCTCGGAATCGTCTTCTACGAGAAGCAGGCGCATTTGGTCACTGTTCCGGGAATCGAATATCGTACCGTCGCGGTCGCGAGGCCTTTCGCCTATACTACTTTACGCGCTGTTGCCCTCACCGGCGGCCGCCAACGAATCATCAGTCCTAACCTACTTGAAAATGACGACTTCGACCGATGGCCGTCCACCCCTGACAGTTCTCGCTGAGGACGAGGTCATGTTTCGCGAAGCTGTCGCTGCCTTTGCAGCCAGCGAAGTGGCGCCGCGTGTGAAGCCGATGGAGCAGGCTGGCAAATTCGATCACGATCTAATACCACAATACTTTGACCTCGGCCTCATGGCCATCGAAGTCGAGGAGCGATTTGGTGGGTCCGGCGGCACGCTAATGATGGTCGCTCTTGCTGTCGAAGAGCTGTCAAAAGTCGACGCGTCGGCTGCCATCGTCTGCGATGTGCAGAATACGCTCGTCAACTATCCGATCGGCCAATACGGAACGGAAGAGCAGAAGGCTAAGTACCTCCGAAAGCTCTCTAGTGGGACGCTTGGTTCATATGCGCTGTCCGAAGCAGGCTCGGGATCCGATGCGTTCGCGCTCGCCACGCGCGCGGAGAAGCGAGGCGATACGTATGTCCTGAACGGCCGTAAACTGTGGATAACCAATGGTGCGGAAGCCGGCGTGTATGTTGTCTTCGCGACCATCGATCCTGCCGCAGGCTACAAGGGAATCACGGCGTTCATCATAGAGCGGGATTTCCCCGGCTTCAGCGTCGGCAAGAAGGAGGACAAGCTTGGCATTCGCGCTTCATCCACCGTTGAGTTGATCCTCGAGGACTGTCAGGTGCCTGCGGCGAATGTGCTTGGACCAGCGGGTCAGGGTTACAAGATTGCGATCGAGACGCTCAATGGTGGGCGTGTCGGGATAGGCGCGCAAATGATTGGCGTTGCGCAGGGTGCGCTGAATGCGGCCGTGGCCTACGTCAAGGAACGCGAACAGTTCGGGAAGCCTCTCGCCGACATGCAGGGAATTCAGTTCCAGATCGCTCAAGCCGCAACCGACATCGAAGCGGCACGACTGATGGTGTACAATGCGGCGAGACTCAAGGACGCAGGACACGATATCGTGCGCGAAGGCGCCATGGCAAAGCTGTACTCGTCCCAGGTGTGTGGTCGGGTGACTTCGCTTTGCGTCGACCTGTTCGGCGGATACGGATACACGACAGACTACCCCGTCGAGAAGTTCTTCCGCGACGCCAAGATCGGGACGATTTACGAGGGCACCTCCAACATGCAGCTCCAGACGATCGCCAAGTCCATTCTGCGGTAGTAACCTGGCTGTCGGAGCTGGCGGATAAACATATGTCCTCGTAACTTCTTTGAGAGTTGGCCTTCGCTGCCGATCCTTGAAGCATCGAGCAGCTGTCACCCTCGCACGCCCCGACCGCTTAAGTGCCGTCGGGGCTCGGTAGATTATCCGATCATGTTTACCTCAGATTCAATAGTTTTTCTCAAGAAACTGCTCGACACTCCCGGGCCATCCGGCTTCGAAGGGGCGCCCGCCAAAGTCTGGCGCGCCGAGGCATCCAAGTTCGCCGAGGTGACGGCGGACGTGGCCGGCAATTCGATGGCCGTCGTGAATCCGAATGGCTCACCGACGATCATGCTGGCAGGCCACATCGACGAGATCGGTGTCATTGTCACATACATCGATGACGACGGCTATGCCTACATCGCTCCGATCGGCGGCTGGGATCCGCAGGTGCTGGTTGGACAGCGGATTCGTTTCGCCGGTCGCCATGGCGATGTCGTCGGTGTGGTCGGTAAAGTCCCGATACACATAATTCGACCGGAGGATCGCGAAAAGGGTGCGCGGATGCGTGATCTGTGGGTAGACGTCGGCGCCCGGGACAAGAAGGAATGTCTCACGATGCTGTCTGTCGGCGATCCTGGTGTAATTGATGCGCGCACTGTCGATCTTCCCAATTCACGACTGGTTTCGCGCTCGATCGATAATCGAATCGGTGCATTCACTGTGCTCGAAGCGCTTCGCCGCTACGCAGCAAAACCAGGGAAGGCACGTGTCGTCGCTGTCGCCACCGCACAGGAAGAAATAGCATACCACGGTGGCGGCGCCCGCGTGGGAGCGTCTGCGATTCAACCCCAGATGGCCATTGTTGTGGATGTAACCTTCGCAGTCGATCACCCGAATATCGACAAGAAGGAACACGGCGAGGCGAAGCTGGATGGCGGCCCGGTACTGACTCGCGGTGCAGTGATATCTCCAGTGGTTTTTGGCCTGCTGCGCGACGTCGCTGAGAAGAAAAAGATTCCGTTCTCGCTGCACGCAGCCGGACGCGATACCGGCACCGATGCGGACGCGATTCATGTTGCACACAGCGGTGTGGCGACGGGCCTTGTCTCGATCCCGAATCGCTACATGCATTCGCCGAACGAAATGATATCGCTCAACGACGTGCACAACGTGGCGGAGCTGATAGCGGAGACCTGCCGTACGGTGACATCCAAGACCGATTTTACGGCGCGGTAAACGTTAACGTAGCGACAGTTCGGGCAACGCAAGACACGCCGCTGCTCCCTTTGGGAGCAGCGGCGTGTCTTTGAGCAGTAGTGAGCGGTGGCTACAACGACTTAACCCGTCGCTTTACGACGCCTGCAAGTCCAACAAAGCCGGTTCCGAGAAGCGCCAGCGATGATGGCTCAGGTGTTGTGACAGCAGCGACATCGACATTTATCGCGACGTGAGCGAGTTCCTCGGTGCGGCTCGCGTCGCTGTACTGATAGAGCGCGAATGTATACTGACCAGTGGCGTTGGGATCGAACGTGGACGGGAACCAATAGTGGAGATTGGTCGAATCGTGCAGATAGGTGTCAAAGTTAAATGCGACCATCGAAGTGAGCGGCGTGTTGGTGCCCGGATTCCCGTCGACGAACAATGTGAAAAAGTGATAGTCGGATGAACCACCTGCGAAATAATCGAAATTCCAATCGGCAAAGCCAGCGTTGGTGGTTCCTCCGGTGCTGATTCCGGGCAACGCTGTGAATGTCCCGGCGTTGTCATTCGTCAGAGGCGGGCTGGTGTATCTCGGCGTGGCGGAGAGGCCAAGTAAGATGCCGTTCGAACCGCCAGTTTCCACAGCGTTTGTCGGGATTCCCGACCCGCCAAAGCTGTTGGCAGGCAGGCTACCCCACGTCCCTGCGGGGGCCTGAGCACTCAGTGTGGCTGCGCCAGTAAGCATTACGGCAACGGCCGAGACAAGGGATGTCACGCAACATTTCATTTTGCAGCCTCCAAAAGGATCTCTGAACCGTAACGGGTTAGAGGTGCTACCATGTTCGGCTTTTTCCCCGCGCTCGGACGATAACTCGAGCCATGTGTGGAAATACTGGCGTACGCACGTGGGAGGAATCGCGCACAGAACCGAGTTCAAGTCTGTAAGTCGCTGCCGGTGACAGCGAAGGGCATAGCGCATGCCATAGTACTGACATCTTGTTGCAACCTATAAGCTATTGTGGCACAATGCTTTAGGCATCTTCGGCGATTGAATACACCGAAATTCTGCGCTCGGCGCGGCTGTACTTAGGTGGCTACCCGCAACAGGGTGTGGCACGTATACCACAACCCGACCGCCTCCGGCGGTCCGGTAGTTTAGATTCGGGTCGTGCCCCTCACAATTCCAGATCCCCGCGATTCCGGTTTCACCACTACCACGCCGACACCTCTCTACTGGGTTCGGTATGGTGTGGTGGGCAGGCCGGTTCTCATCCTCTTGCACGGCGGACCTGGCGCCGATCATCGTTACCTGTTGCCGCAGATGCTGCATCTCGCCGAGCGGTACGACCTGCTGCTCTATGATCAGCGAGGCGGTGGCCGCTCCAGGGTGATGAATAATGCGCCAATCGGTTGGCAGGATCACGTAGCCGACCTTGCCTCCGTTTGTGAAGAGGCAGGTATTACGAGGCCATCACTGGTTGGCTACTCGTGGGGCGGCATGCTGGCGCTCCTCTATGCCATCGCGCAGCTGGACGACAAATCCATTCCTGAACCGTCGCGGATGCTGCTTATCAGTCCAGCACCAGTTACAAGTGCCTACCGTGCGGAGTTTGACGCGAATCTTCGAAATCGAGGTAGTGCGCCTGTCATTACCGAGGCACGCGCTGAGCTTATGGCTTCGGACTTGCGCGATACGGATCCAGATGCCTATCGCCAGAGAACATTTGAGTTGGGGGTTGCTGGATATTTTGCCGATCCGTCCAAGGCAAACGATCTTACGCCGTTTCGAGTCGTCGGGCGCGTGCAGCAGTCCACATGGGCGAGCCTCGGTGAGTTTGACCTGCGGCCGGGCATCGCGCGCCTCCGTCAGCCGTCGCAAATCGTCTTCGGACGTGACGATCCCATTCCCGCCGCGTCTTCAATAGATGCCTCTCGCGCGCTGCAAATCAATCCGGTCGTGATCGAACGTTGTGGCCACGTACCGTACGTCGAACAGCCTCAGCAGCTATGGGCAGCGATCGATCCGTTTCTCGCGTCAACAGACGCCGTAAATCTCCAATGAATGACTGATTTTAGGGCCGAGCATCACCTCGCCACGATCGACGCCGACGGCGCGCTCTGTGACGTCATCGTCCGGTTTTCCTATGACGGACTCGAGCACATCGGGCGCCTCTGGTTCAGCGGGCCAGCTGTCGGTGACAAGCCGTTGCCCGACCACGGGGGCATCCCGGGCAGGACCATTGAAGAGGCGATTCAGCTTGCCGAGCGTTTCACTACGGATGATCTGCTACGCCGGTTTTACCGCGCGCGCGCCGAGAAGCGCAAATATCTCCAGCTCCGGCGGGCCACCGAGCAGCTACTCGATAAGGTGAAGTACATGAACCGGATCGCGCTGTCGATGAAGGGTGGCATGCTGGACGCTGACGGCGCGCGTCAGGAGATCGACCTCATCGTCAAGCAGCTTCACGAATTGGTGGATACGATGCCTGCGATGGCCGGAGTCGAAGAGAACCACTAGAGCGGCCAATGTCATTCCCGCGAAAGCGGGAATCCAACACCGCGTCATTCCCGCGAAAGCGGGAATCCATTCACTCGACCCAGCGTGCCTTACCACGCCATAGTCCGACGGCCCACCCCTCGATCAGCGCCGTCACGCGCAGCTCTGGCATGGTCGATAGCTTTACTTCCAGATATGCCGCTCAAACCTGCCGCTGTCCGCGTGCCACTGATATTCAAGCGGCTGACTGGTGCCTATCCGGAGGCACATTGCGAGCTTGACTTCGACAGTCCGTATCAGCTACTCGTCGCGACAATCCTGAGTGCCCAGTGCACTGATAAACGGGTCAACATGGTGACGCCAGCCCTGTTCAAGCGATACCCGGACGCTGAGGCTCTTGCCATGGCCGATCCGCGAGAAGTCGAAGATCTGATCCGGCCAACGGGTTTTTTCCGAAACAAGACAAAGAGCCTCCTCGGTATGGCTGGGGGCGTCGTGGACCGTTTTGGAGGCTCGGTGCCCAACAGCATGGCGCAACTAATCACCCTCCCTGGAGTGGGTCGGAAGACGGCCAATGTCATTCTTGGGACGGCGTTTGGCATTCCGGAGGGTGTCGTTGTCGACACCCATGTGGGTCGAGTCAGCCGCAGGCTGGGGCTGACCCGTCTTTCCGACCCGGTGAAGGTTGAAAAGGTGCTGACGAAGCTTTTTCCTCGAAATAATTGGACTCTTCTGTCCCATCTGCTGATATTTCACGGGCGCCGTGTCTGTGTGGCCCGACGCCCCAGGTGCGCAGAGTGCGTACTGAATGACATATGTCCATCGAGTGAAGTGTGAAGCAAGCAACTATCGAAACAAACAAGGGAACCATGGTGGCCGAACTCTACCCGGGTGAGGCACCGCTTGCAGCCGGAAATTTTGAGAAGCTTGCAAACGAAGGGTTCTATGACGGCGTGAAGTTCCATCGCGTGATTCCGGAATTCGTGGTGCAGGGTGGCGACCCGTTATCTCGCGATCTTCCAGCCGGCAATCCACGCATCGGCACGGGTGGTCCAGGCTACACTATAAAGTGCGAGACCAAGGGCAATCCACATACTCACGAGTTTGGCGCCCTCTCCATGGCTCACGCGGGGAAGGATACCGGCGGCAGCCAGTTCTTTATTGTCCTCGACGAGAAAAACACGCGTCACCTTAACGGTGTTCACACAGTATTCGGCAAGGTGATCAAGGGCGACGATGTTGTGCGTCAGATCCGCCAGAACGACGTGATGACGAAAGTTCGTGTCACGGATTCCGACACCGCTACGGAGAAGTAATGCAAACCAAACAGCAAACCGATTTTCCCGCTGCTCTCACTGGTCTGGTCGTGGGTGGTTGCTTCGTGTTCGCGATCTTGTTTGGCGTCGTGGTAATCACGAATCATCATTACGCGAGCGAGAAGCCGGCCGCAGCGGCCACCAAGTAAGCACAACGTCGGTCGCGCGCCACCCGAAGTCCAGGATGGTGCGACGGTTTGCGTTACTACAAATGGACCGCTTGTGACTCTTGCACCGGCGGAAGGCTTCTCCGTTACGGCCACCGATCTCGTCCGATCTTTCGGTTCCCGGCGCGCGGTGAACGGTGTGTCCCTGTCACTCGCCCCCGGTGATTGTCTTGCATTGTTCGGCCCCAACGGAGCCGGCAAGACCACGTTGCTCCGGATGTTGGGTGGCTTGCTGCGCCCTACGTCGGGGCAGGCGACAATCGAGGGCGTCGCGCTCCCAGGCGGGGCAGAGGTGCGCGCACGTGTCGGCCTGGTGTCGCACCAGACGATGCTGTACGACGCGCTGACGGCGCGAGAAAACGTCGAATTTGCTGCGCGCATGTATGGTGTTGCAGACGTGCGTCAAGCGACACAACGAGTTCTTCAACGTCTAGGTGCCGACTCGTTCGCCGACGTCCGCGTTCAGTCACTCAGTCGCGGCATGCAGCAGCGTGTTTCCGTCGCGCGCGCAATTGTGCATGAGCCGTCGGTGTTGCTGGCGGATGAGCCATTCACCGGTCTGGACGCGGGCGGCGCTTCGGCGCTTACTGGAATGCTGGCTGGTCTTCGTGACTCAGGGGCGGCGATTATCATCGTGACGCATAATCTCGATGAGGCGCTGTCACTCTGCACGGCGGCGGCGATCATGCGTGATGGACGGTTTGTCCGCCTGGACAGCACTCCAATTCCAGCCCGTGATGAGTACACCGCACTGTATCGAGAACTGTCGGTCGATGCCTCCTAGAGCGATGGTGCATCGAACTCCGGGGGTGCTTGCATCGGCGCTGGCGATCACTCGCAAGGATCTGCTGATCGAATTCCGCTCGCGCAGCGTCATACTCTCGGCAGTTGCGTTTGCGGTGCTCGCGATCACGATTTTCTTCTTTGCGTGGGACCCAACTGCAGTTGCATCAGTCGATCTCGCACCCGGCGTTTTATGGGTCATCTTTACTTTCTCGGGCTTGCTCGGCCTGCACCGCTCATTCGGCGTCGAGCAGCCTACTCGCGCGATAGATGCGCTACTTGCGGCTCCGGTCGGCCGGGAAGCTATTTATCTTGGAAAGTTGCTCGCGAACCTCGGCTTCGTAATAGTTGTTCAGGCGATATCGCTGCCCGCGGTGGCCTTGCTATATAATGTGCCGATCGGTGGCTATGTGTTGCCACTCATCGGAATTGTCCTCCTTGCGTCTGTCGGACTCGTAGCCGTCGGCACACTTTTCTCCTCGATGGTCGTCAGCACCCGGTTGGCTGAATTGCTACTTCCATTGCTGGCTCTACCGTTCTTTGTACCGGTGATACTTCCGGCAGCTCAGGCTACCGCGCGACTCATGAATGGCCGCCCGGTTGCGGAGGTTTCGGGATACGTTTCCATACTCGGTGCGTTCGACGTGGTATTTCTTGTAGTCTGTACACTGCTGTATCCATACACACTGGACCAATGAAGTTCTCCAAACTTGGTATTATCGCCATCCTGGCGGTTGTCGGAACCTACGTCCGCGCGATATTCTTCACGCCGTTTGATGCTTTGCAGGGACCGGCCCAGAAAATTCTCTACGTTCACGCCCCGTCCGCGTGGGTGGGGCTGTACCTCGCGTTCGGCCTGGTGTTCATCACGAGCATCCTCTACCTGTGGCTCAAGGATCCGAAACTGGATCGCGTCGCTTCCAGCTCCGCAGAAGTTGGATTTGTGTTCACTTCAGTGGTGCTCGTCACCGGCCCTCTCTGGGCCAAACCGGTATGGGGTGCGTACTGGACCTGGGATGCGCGCCTCACGCTGACGCTTTTCCTGTGGTTCATCTACGCGGGCTATCTGATTCTGCGCGGCGCCATCGACGATTTCGAGATGCGCGCGCGATTCTCGGCGGTGATCGGTATTTTGGGCGCACTACTCGTTCCGTTCATTCACCTGAGCGTGTACTTCTTCCGGACGATGCATCCGATGCCGGTCTTGCTCAAGCCGAGTGCGCCGTCCATGCCGCGTGAGATGCTTATCACCCTTGTGTCATCGTTCCTGGCGCTGACACTGCTGTTCGCGTGGCTGTTACGAGAGAGGTATCTCCTTGCCGTCGATCGTGACGCTGCTACAGAGGCCGGCTCATGAGGTTCCCGGAGGACGCGTTCTGGTATCACCTCGCGTACGCGGTGGCGGCGGTTATTTATGGCGGGTATGCCGTTAGCCTGTGGTGGAGGAGGCGCAGATGGCGGAGAAAGGAATCGTCTTTGTAGTCGGCGCCGGGCCAGGTCTGGCTGGTCTCCTCACGGTCCGGGGCAAGGAGTTGCTCGCGCGCGCAGACGCAGTCGTGTACGAACGACGCAGTCAGCGCAAGTTGATACCTGGCGGACTCTCTGGTGGTCCTGAGACGTACTATGTCGGCCCCCGCGGGAAAGTGCGGCGCGCGCCGGCGGCAGACGTGGCGTCCCTGCTTGTGGAACTGGCGCGAAAGGAGTTGCGCGTGGTCTATCTCGCTCACGGCGATCCCCTCGGGTTTGGTAGAGGGACCGATCTCGTCACGGCACTGCACGACTCCGACGTGGAGTTCGAAATCGTACCGGGTGTACCGATACAGAATTCAGTGTCGACGTACGCTGGCATACCGTTGCTTTCGGCGACGATGGCAGCTGCGACAATTTTCGCGAATGGTCGTGATCCTGTGCGGGGCGGCGAGATGGATTGGAGCACGATTGCGCGGGTCGGCGCGACTGTTGTAGTTCGGAATGCATCGCCGGTACTTGAAGCGATCGTAGCGGGCTACGCTGTCGCTGGCGTTTCTGGTGACATTCCCGCCGCGGCGATTGTACACGCGGGCCGGCCGAATCAGCGCACCATCGTCGCCACCCTCGGCACGATTGCCGATGCGATGATGCGTGCCGGCATGATGAAAACCGCGACTGTCATAATTGGCTGGACGGTTGTGCTTCGGGATGAGTTGACGTGGTTCGAAACTCGCCCGTTATTCGGAAGGCAGATTATTCTTGCACGGTCGCGTTACGGCGTGTCCACCGTTGGTGATAACCTTCGCGAGATCGGCGCGTTCGTTATTGAATTGCCAAAACCTGGGATCGCACGGCTGGACCTCGATCTTCTGCGTGCGGAGATTGAGCGGCTGTCGGAGTACGAGTGGATCGTTTTTTCGACTCCGGACGCAGTAGCCGTCTTCTGGGAGCAGCTCATACTGTCCGGTCGCGACACCCGCGCTCTCGCAAACGCAAAAGTGGCGTGTGTGGATCCGGCGACAGCTGCATCGCTGCTCGACCGGGGGATAACGGTGGACGTGACGCAGGAGAAATTCCAGGCCACGGCGTTGATCGACGAGCTCTCCGAGCGTGCCGATATTCCGGGCGCATCTCTTCTCTACGTAGCCGAGGATGATACCGCAGAGCCGTTCGCGAGAGATCTGGAACAGGCGGGTGCGGTCGTGACGTCGCTTGCGCTGTACCGTGACGTTCCGCTCACCAAACAGCTGGAACGATTCCGTCGCATTATGGGCGATCGTCATTCGGATCTTGTAGTCGCGATGTCACCATCGGCTGCCGAGGAGTACATTCGCGCTGTAGCTGAGGATGCATTAGGATCCGTTCCGGCTGCGGCGTACGATGCAGCGACCGTGCAAGTACTTCGGGATGCCGGTGTCAACGTGACGATCGAGAACGTGCAGCCAGGTGCCGACGCGCTGGTTGCGGCAATTCGTTCCAAATTGGATGGTAGCAAGACGATTTCCTGAGTCCAACTTGTACATCAGGGTGCTATGTGAAGCAGACCATATCGATTCCCGCCGCTCGTAAATGGTCGCAAGGCCGACTCCAGGCGAGCCTGGCAGCGACCTGCCTGACGTTCCTTGCCGCTTCGTGCAGACCTGCAAGCTCGGGATCACCGCCGTCATCCGGAGCATCGGGGATCGTTGAGGGCCGCTCGGTACTTCCGACCGGTGTGCGGCTGGACCCTGCGGCCGCATCGATTCCTCTGGGGTCGATGCCACTGTCCATGGTGGTTTCTCCAACCGGCGATCGCGTAGTCGTGTTACTCAACGGTTGGCGAGAGCAGGGTTTTCAGGTTGTTGACCGCGCATCTGGTCGTGTACTCCAAAACGTCTCGCAGGCTGCTGCGTTCATAGGCGTCGCGTTCTCCGTGGACGGAAAGACACTCTACGTGTCCGGCGGAAACCAGGATGTCGTCTATCGCTACGCATGGCGAAACGGAACGGCGTCGTTGACCGACAGCCTGGTGCTCAGGGCCAAAAGTCCGCGCGCGTCCGGGAAGAGTTATCCGGCTGGCATTGCGCTGTCCCCGGATGGCAAAATGCTTTACGTCGCCGAAAATCTTGCCGATTCACTGGCGGTGATCGACCTGTCGAGCGCCAAGGTTGTACAACGCTTCGGTGCGGGGCGCTATCCGTACGGCGTTGCTGTTGCGCCCAATGGTTCCGTCTATGTCTCGGCATGGGGTGGCAATTCTGTATCAGTGTACGGCGCGAATGGTTCGGATCTGCTGCGCGCCGAAGGCACGGTAACTGTCGGACGTCACCCGTCCGCGATGGTTCTGAACAGTTCTGGCAGTCGACTGTTCATCGCGTCGGGAAGCACTGACCAGGTTATCGTACTCGACACACGGAGCCGCGCTGTCGTTGCGCGATTGATGGATCCGCCACCCAGCGGCCCCGCAGAGGGAAGCACGCCGGACGCCGTGGCCCTTTCGACGGACGGCACACGGCTCTTCGTCGCAGAGGCAGACAATAATGCTGTCGGCGTCTTTGATCTGAGCCGCGATGCATCCGATGTCGCATCGGCGCATGGATCGGACACATTGGTTGGACGCATTCCGGTGGATTGGTATCCCACTGCAGTCGTCGCGGCGCACGACACACTGCTCGTGCTCAGCGGCAAGGGACTTGGAACGGCGCCGAATCCCGATGGCCCCAATCCACTGCATCCGGCCAGCAAGGACTCGCACGCGTATACACTTGGTCAAACGACGGGTAGCCTCATGACGTTGACTCTCGCCGAGGCATCCCCCGCTGCGCTTGCGCCACTCACGACCCGGGTCGCCCGTGCCCAGGGGTGGGACGACGATCGTTCACATACAGGTGCCGGCTCGGCGAAGTATCCGCCGTTCACGCACGTTATTTACGTCATCAAGGAGAACCGGACGTACGACGAGGTCCTTGGCGATCTTCCCATTGGCGACGGCGACACATCGCTTGTGTTTTTCCCGCGCTCGGTCTCCCCGAACCACCATGCACTCGCGGAGCGGTTTGGCGACCTCGATCGGTTCTTTACAAACGCAGAAGTTAGTGCTGACGGTCACAACTGGTCGACCGCGGCATATGCGACGGATTATTTGGAGAAGACTGTACCAAGTCAGTACTCGAGTCGCGGACGCAGCTACGATTACGAAGGAACGAACGGGGGCTATGGCCGCAAGGACATCCCCGATGACGATGTGAACGAGTCCGCACACGGATATCTCTGGGATCTGGCCGCGCGCGCCCATCTTACACTTCGCAATTATGGCGAGTATGTCGTAACCGACACTGCCGACGGGCACACCGTATACATCGGTGACAAACCATTTCTCGCGACTCACACCAATCCGGATTACGCTGGTTTCGATCTGAACCAGACGGATCAATCGCGCATCGAAGTGTGGCTCAAGGAGTTCGCGAGCTACGTGAAAAGCGGAGCGATGCCACAGCTGGAAATAGTGCGGCTACCGAATGATCACACGGCTGGTGCGCGCGCTGGTTCCAGATCGCCTCGTGCGTACATGGCCGACAATGACCTCGCACTCGGCCGCTTGGTGGATGCGCTCTCGCACTCTCCCTTTTGGAAGAATACTGTAGTCTTCATCGTTGAAGATGACGCACAGAATGGGCCGGATCATGTCGACTCGCACCGCGCGCCGGCATTTGTAATTTCAGCATACAACAATGGTGGAGTAGTGCACCGCTGGACCAACACAACCGATTTCATCGCCACGATGAGCGAGATCCTGCATACCGGGTCGCTATCCCAGTTCGATTACTACGGCAGGCCACTGCGAAATATCTGGTCAGCGAAGCCGGACCTCACGCCGTATGTCGCTTTGACACCCAATGTCGATTTCAATGAAAAGAATCTGAGGAATACCGCGTTGGCCGCCGCATCTGCGAAGCTTGACCTGTCTGCTGAGGACCGCGCCGACGAAAATACTTTCAACAGAATTCTGTGGGCCGCGATCAAGGGTCCAAAGTCACCCTATCCGGGAATTGTTCGAGTCTCGGGCCTCGAATGGCGAAGGGCACAATAAACGCCCGGCACTCGAAACTCATGTGTAATCCCCGTGACAGGTGGAGGAATTAGGTTCGTGATGGTGACGCCTGTTTCCTTCGCCGCCAGGTCAGTACAGGTCGCCCGGCGTGCCATGGCATTTCTGGGTGCACTTGCGATCCTGCTTTCAGGTCCCCGCCTTGGGGCCCAACAACCGATTTCCCGCGCCGACGCTATCCAGACTGCGCTCGGCCGGTCGGTTCTTGTTACTGCTATCAGCGCTGATACTCTGGCGGCGTCTGCGCGGCTCCGTTCGGCGCGCGAGTATCCGAATCCCTCGTTGTCACTCTCCTATTCGAAGGACGCTCCGCAGCAGCATTTCTCGTTCGATGTACCGCTGGACCTTCCCGGTATTCGTGGTGCGCGTGTGCGCGCTGCAGAGGCCAGTCGGATGAGCGCACGCTTTGGCTTCCTGGCTGCACGTGCCGCCATAGAGCTGAATGTCGATACGATGTATACTACTGCGCAGGGTGCGGAGCTTCGTGCGAAGCTGTCGCACGAGACCGCGTTGGATGCCGCGAGATTGCTGAGCGATACCCGAGCGCGAAGAGATGCGGGAGACGCGAGCGACCTGGATGTCAATCTTGCCGAAGTGTCGGCGGCTCAGGCGGCCAATGCCGCGAATGCAGATTCGCTGGAGGCGGTGGATACACGTCTCGAACTTCAGTCAGCGATGGGGCTTCGCGGAGACACTATCATTGTTGCGCTCGGCGATTCCCTGGGCAATCCGCCGGTGCACGCAACGCCGGGCTATTCACATCTGGCCGGCACTCCGACTGTGGCCGCTGCAGGAGCGGCGTTGACTGCTGCACAGCAGACGCTCGTATTTGAACGTAGGAGCGTCTTTGGTGTCCCGTCCATTCAGTTCGGTGCAGATACGAAAGACCCTACGGGTGCGGAGAAGGGACTATTACCTACGTTGGGCGTCGCTCTGCCAATTCCCCTGTTCAATCACAACCGCGGAGCCGTCGAGGCTGCGCACGCAGAAGTTACGCGTGCAGAAGCCAGTCTGCAGCTCGCGAAGCTGGATGCGTCCGCGCAGCTTGCGCGTGCGCACCGTACGCAAACGGTCACCGAATCGCGCATCGTACGCGACAGATCCATACTGGACGCGGCTACACGGAACGTTTCACTGGCCGAGCAGGCGTTTGCAGCCGGCGAGATGGCAATCGGTAACATCCTGGAAACCAGGCGTGAACAGCACGACGCCCAGGCACAATATGTAACAGACCTGGTGTCGGCGAATGTCGCGGCGGCACTCGTACGCGTGCTCACGGCTAACGGAGTTGGACAATGATTGTTGCAAGATCGCTGCTCGCGGTCGTCGGACTGCTCCCCCTGATCGCGTGCGGTAAGAAGGGCTCAAGCGATGAAGCGGAAGTGACGCCGATTGTGACTGTAGAGACGGCGCAGGTGACAACGGCTGCATTCACACCGGTGGTTCGGGCCGTAGGCACTGTTGTGCCCAGTCCTGCAGGCTACGCTGAGCTGAGTGCGCCGGCTCCAGCGCGAGTCGCGCGGGTGCTGGTGACATCCGGGCAGGCGGTTCAATCTGGTGAGGTGCTCATCGAGCTGGATGCCACGGCATTGCGAGCGACAGCTTCAGGTGCCGATGCAGCGCTGACTGCCGCGCAGAGCGCTTACGACCGCGCGTCCCGGCTGGCCAAGCAGGGCATTCTTCCTCGCAAGGCGGTCGACCAGGCGGCATCCGATCTCGCTCAGGCAAATGCCGCGGCGGTTGGCGCGCGCCACATCTACACCCTTTCGACGCTCCGATCTCCGATCTCCGGCGTTGTTACTAAAATGAATGCCGTCACTGGCGCAACTGCAGATCCGGCTCAGGTACTCGTGGCGATTGCCGATCCGAAAGAGTTGCAGGTGCTGTTACAACTGTCACCTCCTGACGCGGGCGGCATACGCCGGGGGGCGGTCGTGACGTTCGCTGACCAGGATGCCGCGTCGTCCCCTTCCGTTGCGAATGGGGTAGTGCTCACAATCGGTGCTGCGATCGACTCCGCTACTCGCGCCGTGCCAGTTCGCGTTCGGATCATTTCGTCGACGAGACCGCTCCGCCTTGGAGAGACGCTTACGGGCAAGCTGGCCGTGACCGGCTCGACTCGCGCGATGTCGATTCCCGCCGCCGCGCTGGTCCCGGATAGCACGGGGTTCAAGGTGTATGTCGTGAAGAATGGAGTCGCCTACGCCACTGCGGTTGCAATTGGGACTCGTGGCGATTCTCTGGTGCAGATTATCAGAGGCCTCGTAGCAGGTCAGACTGTTGTCACGACTGGTGCCTACGGGCTCGAAGACAGCAGCAAAGTCATCGTACCAAAGCGATAACGCGAAGTGCGCCTCTTCGACATCCTCGCCGCTCAGCGCCGAGTCATCTACCTTATTGTCGTTCTGCTGAGCGTCGGTGGCGTATGGATGGCGCGCTCGCTTCCATCCGCGATCTATCCCGAACTCCTTTTTCCTCGAATTACTATTGTTGCCGAAGGCTCGTCGCTTGGCGCACGGCAGGTCGAGTTCTCGATGACGCGGCCGCTCGAAGAGGCCGTAAGTACGGTTCCAGGTGTCACGCGCGTAACCTCCAAGTCCATTCGCGGTGCGTCCGAGATATCTGTGACGTTCACGCCGGCTACGGACATGCAATCGGCGCTTCAGCTCGCACAGACGCGCGTAAGTCAGATCCGCAATACGCTTCCGGCCGATGTAAATGTCGAAGTTGCCCGGTTAACACCCTCCTTGTTTCCGATTCTGTCTTACAACCTGGAGGGTACGGATCCTTCGACGTTGTACGATATCGCGCGTTATGAGATCCGCCCAATTTTCTCACGCGTTCCAGGAGTGGGACGGGTAGATGTACAGGGAAGTAGCATTCGCGAAATCGAGGTGGTGGCCGACCCGACGACTCTTGCAGCGCAGGGCCTGACATACAACGACCTCGCAACGGCCATTCAGAATGCAATATCGCCCGCTGCCGTAGGGCGCGCCGCCCGTGACTACAAACAGTACCTGATTGTCACTGATCAGGAGGCGCACTCGGCCGCCGACGTCGGGGCGGTTGTTCTCCCCAACGGACTGCACGTTCGGGACGTCGCCACTGTAGAGGTAGGTACGGAAGATAAGGTGATGCTTGTCCGTGGCGACGGTCGTCCCGCAGCGCTACTGAACATCACACGGCAGCCCGGCGGAAACACAGTCGATATCGCCGACAGCGTTGCGGCAATCGCCGCGAATATCCGAAAGACGCTTCCACCCGGTGTGATACTCAAACCTGTCTACGATCAGGCTGCGCTTGTTCGTGAGGCTGTAACGTCCGTCCGCGACGCCATGATAATAGGCGCGGTGTTGGCGATAATCGTGCTATTCGCATTTCTCAGGCACGGTCGCATCACTGCAGTCAGCGCGACCGCGATACCGTTGACAATGGCCATCACGGTTTTTGTCATGTCCATGATCGGGCAGACGTTTAACCTGATGACGCTGGGAGCCATGGCCATAGCCGTTGGTCTTGTGATCGATGACGCGGTGGTTATCACGGAGAACATTGCCAGACATCTGTCGTTCACTCCGAATCGTCACATTGCAATTCGCGAGGCGCTACAGGAACTGATTCTCCCAGTTACCACGTCAACCATCACGACTGTAGTTGTCTTTCTTCCGCTCGGCTTGCTCACGGGCGTCGTTGGTCAGTTCTTCAAGGCACTATCAATAACGCTTACGATAGCCGTGATAGTGTCTCTGGTACTGGCGATCACACTCATCCCGCTCCTTAGCGAGCAGTTCGTGCGATCGGAGGATGCGTCCCAGGAACAGCCTGTCGCCACCGGATCCGGCCGCGGGATATTGTCACGGATCGGACGTGGGCTTGATTCACTCGCCGATCTTTACGAGCGCTCTCTTGTGAGCGTGCTGCACCACGTTCGGCTGATGATCGCAGGTGCCGTCATTCTTGTCATCCTCGGGGTAGTGGCCGCTAGCGTTACCGGCACCGGCTTCCTCCCGGAGATGGACGAGGGGGCCTTCGTGTTGGACTACTTTACGCCGGGTGGAACTGCGCTGTCGGAAACGGACCGCGAAGTCCGCATCGCAGAGAAAATTCTCGCCCAGACGCCCGAGATATCGGGCACGTCCCGACGGACTGGTGCAGAACTTGGCCTTTTCGCCACTCAACAAAACGTCGGCGATCTTGTAGCTCGCCTGGTCCCCCAGTCGCAACGATCGCGCACGATCTTCGAAGTCATGGACGATGTCCGCGGCAAGATCACGAGCGCTGTACCGCGGCTGCACATCGAGTTTGTGCAGATTTTGTCGGATGTCATCAATGATCTGGCCGGCGCAGCGAGACCGGTAGAAATCAAGCTGTTCGGCGATAACCTTGATCAGCTCGAGGCGTACGCGCGAACTCTCAGTGACCCACTGAGCAAAATCCCCGGAGTAGAGGATCTTTTCAATGGCGTCAGCGAACCCAGCGCCGAGATGCTGCTACATGTGGGATCGGCTGCGTCCGCGCACGCGGGGCTCACGCCAACCGGTGTTGGCGATATTGTACAAGGCGCGTTGCTTGGTGTGCCCGCCGGTGAGGTTCGGGCAGCAGATCGAGCAATTGCCGTCCGGGTGAGAGCGCCGGACGCGATCAGGTTCGATGCCAACAAGCTCGGTGATCTCCCGCTCGTGACGTCGACCAGTCACAGCGCCGTTCCGCTGTCCGCGGTTGCAACGCTGACGCCTACAGAGACTCGCGCGGAACTCGATAGGGAGAATCAACAGCAGATGATTTCAATCACGACGGACGTGAGTGGTCGCGCGCTCAGCGGAGTGATGAGCGATGTGAAGAGCGTCCTCGCTTCCCATCCCGCGCCGGCCGGTATTCGGATTGAAATCGGGGGTCAGTATGCTGGCCAGCAGGAGGCGTTCCATGCTCTCCTGCTCGTCCTGTTGCTGGCGGCGCTCAGTGTGACGGCTGTGATGGTAGTGCAATTCCAGTCTTTCGTCGAGCCACTGGTCGTACTGATCGTCGCGCCGATTTCGTTTGTCGGTGCCGTCGTCCTGCTATTGATAACAGGCACCCAGTTGAACGTGTCATCGTTCATGGGACTGATTCTGCTCGTCGGGCTGATCGTCAAGAATGGCATTATTCTACTTGACTTCACGCGCTACAGAATGGTCCACGATAATGTTCCGCTCGAAATCGGACTCCGGGATGCTGCACGCACTCGATTGCGGCCGATTCTCATGACCACCCTGTGCACACTATTCGGTCTGCTCCCACTCGCTCTCGGTCTGGGAGCTGGTAGCGAGCTTCAACGCCCGCTAGCACTTGCCGTAATCGGCGGTCTCGCGCTGTCGACGCCAATTACTCTGTACATGGTTCCGAGCCTGCTCGTGCTCATTCGTGGAAAGGACTATCGCATTCGACCCGCGGTCGAACACGAGCCGGGAGAGGCGTCAAGCGCCGGTTAGAATGGCAATGGCATTCGAGTCGTGGACGAGTGCATGTTATCTTTGATCCATGATTCACCCGTGGCACGACCTTCAGCCCGGCGGGAGCCCGCCCGAACACGTTACGGCTGTCGTCGAGATCCCGAGCGGGAGCCGAAATAAATATGAGTTGGACAAGGCATCAGGTCTGTTTCGCCTCGACCGCGTGCTATACTCTGCCGTGTCGTATCCCGGTGAATACGGCCTGATTCCCCGGACCCTGCACGAGGATAACGATCCGCTCGACGTGCTTGTTCACGTTGAGGAGGCAACCTTCACGGGCTGTCAGATTGACGTGCGTCCGATCGGAGTGCTCAAGATGCTCGATCGCGGTGAGCCCGACGACAAGATATTCGCCGTACCGTGGAATGATCCACGGTACGAGGAATACTACGACATCGCATCATTCCCGCAGCATTATCTGAAAGAAATCGAGCATTTCTTTCTCATCTACAAGGACCTCGAAGGTCGTCGTGTCGAGATCCAGGGTTGGGAACGGAGCGACTCAGCGAAGCAGGTCATTCAGGAATCAATTGCGCGCTACGACCAGAAGTACATGCACGTCGGGCCTTGAGCGGACGAATCGGTCAATTCTTGACGGGTGTCATTCCAAATACTTCCTCCAATCGTGCTGCTCGGATGACCGCAACAGACTGATTCCGAATCGCCTCGGCTTCGGACTTTTTCCCCTGGCTGTCCAGTGCATCGCTGAGACTGATACCGAGCAACGTGTAGTCGATTGGTGTGGCGATCGACGCCCGATCAATCCAATCCCCTCGATGCACAATGGCCGCGGGCCCGCCGTAGATCTTCCAGAGTGCTTCACTCCGTTGTACGTCGAGCATGCGGCCGGTTGAATCGGCTGTCGGAGTTGGCATGACTCGCTGCACGAGGCCTTCGGTAACCATGTACGGCTCGATGCCAAACAGCTTGGGGTATGGCGACCCCATAGTGAAGTACAATGGCCGCTCGGGCAATGCATCCGTAATCAGTCGCAAAACGAGTATCTCCTTCCGCTCCAGATAACCCGGCGCGAGGTGTCCTTCGATCGCGCCCGACTTGAAGACCTGCGGCTCGCGCAATTCCATTATGTCAGGCATTGAATCCGACTGTGCTGCTGTAATCCGAAACAGCGGATGCACGGGTGGCGTCCACACGCTGCTGCGGTAGATCGCCGGCCCAGCTGCAGCGTCGTACTTGTGCACGGGTGTGCGCAGCAGTTGGTGCACGAACCAATCCATCCCGAGATACTGATCGATTACCACAGTTACATCCGGCCGCACGCCTTCCACGTACTGTGCATACCACAGCGGAAATGTGTCGTTGTCGCCGCCGGTCACTATGACACCGTATGGTTCGACGGAATTCAATATGTCAACCGCCCAATCGCGCGCGACAGTATCGTTACGCCGGGATGCGGCGCTCCAGTTGGAAATGAGTGGTACGGCGGCGATTGCGAGCAGACCCACTCCGTAACGAGTTCGTCGCCAGATTGCCCCAATTGCTATACCTACCCAAACACCCCACGCGCTGAAGCTCCACAGATAGAAGTAGTCGCGATCACGCACCTCTCGAGGCACGCTGTCGCCGAGATCGGGCGCCTGTGAGAATCCGTACTTGAAATTCATGTAGTACACAAGCAGGATCGTCAGGGTGAACATGAACGTCGCCCAGTAGATGCACGACGGTCGATCCCATCGCCAGTGCACGGTCGCGCCATACGCGCCGAGCGCGAACAGCAGAAGGGCGAGCAGCAGCTGAACGTACGGCGTGTTGCCATGCGGGTCGCGCAACCACTGCCACTTGAAGTAAAGCCACCACATGTCCAGCTGTGCGCCAAATGAAACCTGCCGATCCATTACCGATGGTTTCCCGTACTGGTCGCGGTTGATATTGGCAGAAAGACGTGTGTACGTGGCTTTGCTGAACGTGCACGACCACCCGAGCCCATTCTCGCAGCCGGTAGGCGCGCCTTCATTCATCGCCGGCCATTGCGCTGCTCGGATTGGCTCGAATATGAAAGGCGTGAGTCCCAGCAGGAAGGCACCAAATACGGCGATCACCAAACTTGGCTGGAGGAACTTCCGCCAGTGCTGTGTTGCAACTGTTACGACGACAGCGAGTCCAGGTAGAAGCCCAGCGGGGTGAACGGTGTAACCAGCCCCGAGCAGGAATCCGATCGCCACTAGTTTAGCATCGTTCCGTTTTATGCCGTCACCGTCCAGCCAGCGCAACATCAGGAGAGTGATCGCGGCGAACAGTGCGAGCGAAATCGTGTACACTTTCTCGTTCACAACTGATTGGTTCCATACCGTGAACGCCGTCGCGCCGACTATTACGCCGGCCGCCGCGCACGCTCTGCGTCGCCATGCAGAAATTCCACCGCGTGCAAGTACGTGGTCAATTAAAAGGAACCATACACCAGCAGCGATCGCGCTGCAGAGAGCCGCAAGGATGTTGATGCGCGCGGCGTAGGATACAGGAATCGGCAGCAAACCAAACGCGTGTGCCAGCATCACGAATAGCGGATTTCCAGGCGGGTGCGGCAGACCCAGAACCTTTGCGGCTGCGATGTATTCGCTCGTATCCCACATTGCTGTGGTTGGTGATAAGGTCGCCAGGTACAGTGCGAAGACACACAGTGCCGCGAGCGCGCCCCAGGCGTACGGGGGCGTCTGCGGCGACCCCGTTTCGCTTTCATTGATCATCTAGAATTCCGGTTTTGAATCTGGTTCGTGCGCGCCGCGGATAGCCGGCTCATGACGCAGGGTGCGAGTGTCATCGTCGCAGCGCCCCGGCGGCAGGAGTGAGTCTCGCGTCGCCGCTCCAATCGTATCGTGCATGATCGCTCGAAGTGTGTCGCACGCAATGACCGTCGCAGCACGCGGTTTGTTCGTTTCGCGCGAATGTGTCACCATGATCAGCGCAATCGTGGCGACCGTGACCCCCGCACCGATCAACGTCCGCCTCAACTGGGCCGATCCCCGGGCAACGCGCATCTTGAGTGCGGATACCGCGATCCCGGTATCCGCCGAGATCTCTTCGTAGCTCAGGCCCTCGCTGTACTTCCTGAGCACGACGGTCCTCGTCGCGTCCGGTAACGTGCCCAATGCGTCATTCAGTTGTTGCGCGAGTGCGTGGTCGCACTCGCGCGAAACATCGCCGCCGTGTCCGGAATCAGTACGCGCTCTTACCCACTCACTCGCAACGTTGCCGCGCCGCCGTGCCGCGTCTGTCGCCGAACGGCATCTGTTCGCGACAATGCACATGAGCCACGAGCCAAATCGGTCTCGCTCCTGGTAGCTGTCAAGCGAGAGGTAGGCTCGGATGAATGCGTCCTGCACGGCATCCGCGGCGTCGTCAGGATCGCCGAGCAGTCGCATCGCGAGTCGGGCACAGCGCTCGTGATATCGCTCGAAAAGGAGGGCGAACGCATCGCGCTCCCCCTCACGAATTCGGCTGACTACCGCCGCGTCGGAGATCCCCATGCTACGATAACCCGCGAGAGTCCATAACGGTCACATTCTGCCCACCTGCCCGGCAAATGTCCACCCCTAGCGCGATGACAGGTCCGGGTGCAACGTAAAGCTGACCTCAACCCGACTTCAATGACCGCTCCCGACGATTTCGGTTCGACCGCCGTCCCGCCAGCTACGGCAAAACCGGCCGGCCTGTGGGAAGACTTCATAGACATCTTCGTCTCGCCCAGTGAGGTATTCGATCGGCGCCGCAACCACGGCTTCTTCCTGCCGCTGATCATTCTGACCATCATCATGGTGGCGATCGCAGTGGCCGGCAGTTCAGCGATGCAATCCGTCCTTCAGTCGGATATCGCGCGGGCGATGGCTGCCGCCGCTAAAAAGAACCCAAACCTGACCGCCGACCAGATGGCTGGATCGACAGCGATGTTCTCGAAATTCGCGCCTGTCATCGCGGGTTTTGCGACCTTTTTCGTGCCGTTGATCGTTGGCGTCGTCCTCTGGATCGTAGGGAAGTTCTTTTCGGCCAAGGAGGATATAGCTCAGGCCTGTATGATCGCCACCTATGCGTTCTTTCCTCGAATACTCGGTGCCCTTCTGGGGCTCATCCAGGCCTTTGTTCTGGATCCGTCCAAGCTCAACGGTATGGCTAGCATTTCTCTCGGCCCCGCGCGCTTCCTGAATCCCGATACTGCGTCGCCGGCCATCCTTGGACTCCTGGGTCGATTCGATGTCTTCACGATCTGGGCGACGGTGCTTCTCGCTATCGGGTTGGCGGTGGTTGCACGAATTCCCAAATCGCGCGCCGCGATGGCGGCGGTTCTCGTCTGGGTGATCGGCTCGCTTCCCGTAGTGCTGGGAGCGCTCAGAGCGTAGAAGCCTGAAACGATGCACCAAAAAAGGCCTGCCACGCGTTTGCTACGGGCAGGCCTTTTTTATCTGTTTCCGCTGCACTCGCTTAACGATCAAGTCTCGATCGCGCCGTGTTCCACCGGCTCTCGTTCCCGCCGGATGAAGAGCTGATCGTAAAGGACGGCCGCGATGATGGATCCGATAATTGGTGCGGTCCAGTAGATGAACTGTCCCTCATAGATCCCTGAAGCCATCGCTGGCCCGAACGAACGCGCCGGGTTCATCGACGCACCGGTAAGTGGCCCGATCGCGAGAATGTCAATCGTGAGCACAAGTCCAATTGCGAATCCCCCGACCTTTGGGGACTTCTGATCTACCGCGGTCGCGAAGACCGTGAACGTCAGGAAGAATGTTGCGATCGCTTCAAGTACCCACGCCTGAGAAGCGGTCACATCGAGCGAGATAGCCTGCCCCCCGTCGCGAGTTGCGAGCACAACCGCATCCGGGAAGGTCCCTTTCAGGACGTACGCCGCGGCAACCGCACCGAGCAACTGCGCCACAATGTAGATGCCAGCCATCATCGGATCGATTCGCCTCGCCGCGACAAAACCGAGCGTGATTGCCGGGTTGAAATGTCCCGATATACGCATCAGCGCCGTCACGAAGATTGCAAACACCAGACCGTGGGCCAGAGCCACCTGCAACAACGCATAGGGGCTGTTTGCCTGCGCCGCAGCCATGATCGCCGCGCTTCCCACAAACACCAGTGCGAATGTACCGATGAACTCCGAAACAAAATGGCGTAGCGAATCGCGCATGCGTTACTCCGTGGATTGTTCAGGTTTGACCCGGGCGGCGGAGCGGCGTTTCGCTTACTCCACTACACCACTCGGCGAAAGACGAGGGCGGCGTTGATCCCACCAAATCCGAACGAGTTGCTGAGCACATGCTCTACTCGATCGGACTGCCCGCGTCCAGTGATGTAGCTAAGATCGCACTTCGGGTCCCGATCGGTAAGGTTCACCGTTGGCGGAAGCCATTCCCGATCTATCGCCAGCGCGCATATCGCCGCCTCGATCGCCCCGGACGCACCAAGCGCGTGACCGTAGTAGCCCTTTGTCCCGCTGGCCTTGACCGTAGACGCCGAGTCACCAAAAACGCGCTTGATCGCCAGCGTTTCGGTGGGATCGTTCAGAGGAGTCGAACTCCCGTGCGCATTTATGTACCCGATCTCGGATGCGGTGACGTTGGCGTCGTCCAGCGCCATCTGCATCGCACGCGCAGCCTGCTTTCCATCGGGAAGCGGTGCCGTCATGTGATGCGCATCGTTGCTCGTTCCGTAGCCACACAGCTCCGCGTAAATCCGTGCTCCCCGCGCAATCGCGCGATCGTATTCCTCAAGTATCAGCACAGCGGTTCCTTCGCCCATGACGAAGCCGTCGCGATCGTTGTCGAACGGTCGCGATGCGTGCTCCGGATCATCGTTCCGCGTTGACATGGCCCTGATCAACGCAAACGCGCCGTAGCACAACGGTGCCAGTGGCGCCTCAGCGCCTCCGGCGATCATGACATCCGCATATCCGTCGCGCACCTGACGAAACGCTTCTCCGATCGCCATCGCGCCAGACGCGCAACTCATCGCATTGGTGGAGTTCGGTCCCGACACTCCCATCTCGATCGCGATGTTGCAACTCGCCGCGCCGCCAAAGACCGCCAGGGCGAGCGTTGCATCGACCGCACGGAGTCCTTCGCGTAGGAAAACGCTCAACTGCTCCTCGGCGTAACCAACCCCGCCAAGCGCCGTTCCCATCATGGCACCAATGCGCTCGCGATCTTCGACCGCCAGGTCGATCTCCGAATCGGCCAGCGCCTGCCTCGCGGCCGCGACGGAAAACTGACCGAAACGGTCTAGTCTTCGTGCACGCTTGCTATCGATAAAGTCGTTGGGATCGAAGTCAGCCACTTCCGCAGCGTTGTGGCTTCGAAAAATCGACGGATCGAACCGCGTTAGCGATCGAACGGCCGATTGCTCGCGCAATATGCCGGCCCACATCTCGTCCTTCGTGGATCCGATCGGAGTTATTGCTCCAATGCCCGTAATTACTACTCTTCGCCTCCCCTTCATCCGGCCTCCGCCACGCGTGCTAATCCCGCAAGAGTACGCGACGCGATGCCGTGCACGAATACGGGTCCGATGATGGTCGTCGCCGCCATTTCACCGATCAGCGGCCACCCCGGTCCATTCCACAGGTGCAGGACGCGGACATGGGTCCCCATTGCGGTGGATTCAAAACTCCACTCGACGTCCATTCCCTTTGTAATTCCAGCAATGTGTCTGTAGCGCACCGACGGCGTGTCTTCGCTCACCTGCATTTGCGATCGCCACCATGTTGGCCAGTCAAGTACGCCAAACGCTCTGTTCGCAGACATCTCAACAATGCCGCTGCCATCCGCGGCGACTTCGTTGAATCGCACGTAGCGATAATGGCTGAGATGCGCCGGCCAACTTTGTACGTCGCGTGCAAGCGCAAAGATCCGGCCAATCGGCGCGCGGACAACGAGTTCGTCCAGAACGCGCATCGATACGTCGGTTGGCATCGGGCCCAGATTGATCGGTTCAGTCATGACCTGTCTCGTGCGGGTGGCCAACTCGTCGTAATCCGGAAGCCCAGCCGGTGATGGACGACTGGTCGCAATCCGACCGCCGAAAAAACTGCCGTCGACAATTCGTCCGGCGTGTAGCCGCGTAGAACTGACAGGACACCATCATGTCTCGTGACGCGATGAAACCCCAGCGGATACGAAGCAAGCCAGAATCCACCGGCCGCGATCCAGCTTCGCCTGAGATCGCTCACGACGACTGCAACTCTTGCGACGCGATTCATTTCTCGCAGCAGCGTGGTTTCGTCGGTCCCGCGAAAGTGATGCAAGGTTTGCGAGCACATGACGATGTCCATGCTCGCCGACGGGAAGGGAAGGGAAAGCCCACTTCCACACACCATATGTGATACGCGGCTCGACGCTCCAAGAGCGATCGTCGGGTTCGCGTCGAGGCCAATTGTTGTGAGCGCTATCCCGAACTCGTCAGCTTTATGAGCCGCGGCGAACGGTAAGTCACCAAACCCTGTACCAACATCGAGCAGCGTCCCGTGCGCCGGCAGTCTCGCCAGGTATGGTTCGAGCTCCGCAAGTGCCGCGTGCGCGCCACGAAGAACCGTATTCGAGCGCTGTATGTCGCGTACAGTCCGAAGTACCAACTCGTCATCGTGCCCCGAAGAGTCGAGCAACTCACTGTCATACCTTCTGCGCGGTATCAGAAATTCAACCATGTACGCCGAATTCTACCGCTCAAGCTGAGTAAACCCACCACGGTAATACAGCAACGGTCGAACATCACGCACGGACGCAGCAATGGTCTCAGCGATTATGAGTGCGTGGTCGCCTGTTTTCGTTGACGATACGCGTTTGCATTCGATATGCGCGAGTACATCGTTCAGGATCAGCGCGCCGGTCTCCCCGCGAGTGTAACCGACACCTTCGAATTTTTGCCCACCGGTATCCGCAAAACGACGCGCCAGCGCTTCCTGGGACGTGGCAAGGATGTTGATCGCGAAATATTCGGCGTTCGTAATCACGTCGTGCATCGAAGCGGTCTTGTCGATGCAGACGACGATCAACGGCGGCTCAAGCGAGACGGAGGCGAACGCGCTCACGGTCATACCGTGATCTGCACCGGCTTGATCGATTGCTGTCACAACGGTGACACCACAAGCAAAGCGTCCCATGACGGCGCGGAATGCATCTGGTTCGAGACTCATACACCGAAGAGTAACAGCCGCGCGAAGTATCCGACTCTCAGGACCTGGCTGGCTGGGACAAAGTCACCGGCGACTCCAACGAGGAGATCAGCCATTTCCTTACGCCGCGACAGCGCGCGCGCGGCATGGTTGATAAGCCCAGGCACGGCAATCGTGCCGGAAATCAAGCGCTCCACGATCCACTTGCCTCTGAACTCTGCTCGACGCGCCCGCTCGTATGCCGCCAACGCCCGGTGCCCCGTTCCAGGATCCAGTGCTGCTTCAACGGCGTACGGCGCAAGCAATTCGCCGCCTCGCAGCGCCGAGTACACGCCTTCTCCGGTGAACGGGTCGAAGAAATCGGCGGCGTCGCCTACCAGCGCTGCCCCGTGCGCCCACGCTCGCCGCGTCGAGGATGCGAATGGCCCCGTCGCACGAACCGGCTCGATCCTCTCGGCCGTGCCGAATCGATCGGCGAGATGCGGATGGCCGGCCAGCCATTCGTCCAGCAAGGCGTTGGGATCGCTCGCCGCAGCGCGCGCCGCGCGAGCCGTTACCACAAGCGCAACATTGGTCAGTCCACCGCCGACGTCGGCAATTCCGACATACCCGTCGCGCTCCACATGCATTTCGCCCACTTCGCTCACGCCAGGCACGTTCCGGAAGTGCGCGACGAACGCCATGCGTCGCGGGATGCGCGACACTCTTGTAAGTCCGAGTCGCCGCCCAATTACAGACCGGAGCCCGTCTGCCCCGATCACAAGCGGCGCAAACATCTCCCGTCGCTCGCCATCTCCAGTGAGAAGCGAGACGCCGCATACGGCACCGGAGGGCGTGCGAAGCACGTCTGTCACGCGCGCGCGTTCCACCAGCTGCGCACCAGCCGACTTCGCACGCTCAACAAGGATTGCATCCAGGATCGATCGACGAACTGCGATGCCTCGATCCCTGAAGGCGCGGTAGCCGTGTCGCGCCACGAAACTACCATGGATTTCGCAGCCATTCGGCGCCCGAACGCGCATCCCCGTAAGGTGTGCCGGGTTCGACGCGTCGATCTCGTCCATCGCGCCCATGCTCGCGAGAATCCGTGACGCCTGCGGACTCAGGTACTCTGCGCACACCTTGTCGCGCGGAAATGCTGCGCGATCCAGAAGCACCACATCGATGCCGAGTGCCGCAAGATGCCATGCAGTGGAAGAGCCGCCCGGTCCGGCACCAACGACTATGACCTGAGTTTTTCCTCTTCCGGCGGCACTATCTACCAATCGCGCTCCAATGTTGGACAAGCAAAAAGGCTAGTACACCCAACAGTAGTCCCGCGACCGTTGAGAGAAGGTTCACCGCGTCATTGTTGAGGCCGGCGATTCCGCCAGTGCGGTGAGTGGTCGAGCCGCACACGTGGACGACGCGCTCGGTTGGCTCATTGCACACATCGCACCGTCGCCGCTCCTGGACTGTCGCGCCGAGGAGAGAATCCAGGAGAGATCCTCCAATGCCAGCGAAAAGCGCAGCTATCGCGACCCCGCGCGGGAAGCCGGTAAGCAGCGCGATGAGCCCGATCCACGCGGCGCCCGCGGCGGCGCCCACGAGACCGGCCGGAGTGACTCCACCTGACTCACCCGTACGAACGTACGTCCATCGAATAATGGATCGCGGTACGCCCCCGAGTCCAACACCGATTTCGGTGGCCCACGTATCCGACGAAGCCGCCGCCAGGGCGGCGACCGCGCCCCACGTCAACAGTTGCGACTCGGAGTTTGCCGCAAAAATCGCGAGCGCCGAATACACTCCGCCGTTAGCCACGACCTGCAACGCGTCGCGCGCCCCTCCCTTCGCTACGATACCTCGCGTACGATCATCCTTTGTATCGCTGCCGGCTCTGGAANNAAGCCCCCAGCTCCAGCCAGCGGCGACGCACAGCGTCCCGCAAGCCGTGGCAGCGATCATCCCGCTTCGGCTCAACGAGCCAGAGCGCCACGCAATCCCGGCAACCGCGACTGATAGAACCAGTCCCACGCCGCCGCGCTCAGCCACCGCCCCTATCAGTTTCGCTGCAAAAATTGAATCGATCATCCGTACGGGTTAACTTGGCGATCTACAATGTCGCCCGCTAATTCAATGTCAGTAGACCCGCTCGTACCCCTTTCCCTCCTGGAAGCCGTGCGAGAGGCGGACCGTCTCGATGGTGCCGACGACGCAGAATATGCGCCCGAGTTCATAAACAAGCGGTTGGGCACGACGGACACGGTGTATGCTCAGATCCGCCGGTACAACGAGGCCGCGAAGCGCGGGCACCCGATTCAGGAGGATGAGGTCGTCGCACTCTCGAGACTGATCGCGCGCCGTCCCGATGCCATAGAGCTCTTCCGAAATGCTGGAATAGCGACCGCGCGGACTGCATACGGCAGACTCTCGTCAATCAAACGCGGAAGCGTGAATTACCTGCCGCGCATCATCGCGCGTCCGATTGCGCGTCGCCAGGCCCAAAAGCTGCTCCTACGATACTTTGGAGCTGCTCTCAACCGCTCCGGGACAATGCTGCAGATGGATGTCCCGGCCCATGCGCCGGTTTCAGCGGGCGCAACGGAGCCCGGCCGCGAATACTATGACGCGGCACTCAACGAGTTGCTCTCTCTCCTTACTCTTACCTGAACGAAGGCTGGCCGATAATGCTCTCTCCTTCTGAACTTGGCGGAATTCGACGCGCTATCGCGGATGCTGGCGTCGACGGTTGGTTGCTTTATGACTTCCACGGCATAAACCCGATTGCCGCCGGCGTCGTTGGCATCTCTGGCATGGTGACGCGCAGATACTTCTGCTACATCCCGCGCGAGGGAAATCCGGTAGCGATCACCCACGCGATTGAGCAGGGCCCCTGGGATCGGTGGCCATCCGATTGGCCCAAGCGCGTCTACAGCAGCTGGCGGGATCTCGAGAAGTATCTGGCTGACACGGTGCGCGGGAAGACGGTCGCGATGGAATACTCGCCGGGCGATGCCGTTCCATACCTCGACCGAGTCCCCGCTGGTGTCGTGGAAATGGTCCGCGATGCTGGAGCCAAAGTTGTCACGTCAGCGGACCTGGTCACGCGGATCTATGCTGTCTGGACGCCCGGGAATCTTGCCTCGCATAAACGCGCAGCAGAACACCTGGCGAGAATCGCGCACAACGCCATGGCACTCGCTGGCGAGCGCGCGCGCGCTCGCAAGCCGATCAGCGAGTACGAGCTGATGATGCTCATGCGCGAGGAATTCGCCGAGGCCAATCTTCTCACAGATCACGGCCCGAATGTGTCCGTGGGTCTGAATGCTGCGAACCCGCACTACGAGCCAACGAAGGAAGCATCTGCATTGATAAACGACGGTGACATCATCCTCATCGATCTCTGGGCGCATGAACCCGGTGGCGTTTTTGCAGATCAGACCTGGATGGGGTCGCTCGGTCCTGCGAGCTCCGAAAACATCGTAATCTGGGAGACAGTGCGCGGCGCACGTGACGCTGCGATCAAGGTTCTGCGCGACCACGTGGAAACCGGCAAGCCCGTGACCGGTGGGGAGGCAGATGACGCCGCGCGAAACTACATCGCGGAGCGCGGCTTCGGACAATACTTCACTCACAGAACCGGTCACTCGATCGATTCGCGAGAGATCCACGGTTCGGGACCCAATATCGACAATCTCGAGTCACGTGACGTTCGCATCCTGCTGCCCGGGATTGCATTTTCGATCGAGCCTGGGATCTACATTCCGGGCCAGGTCGGGATGCGGAGCGAGGTAAACGGGTTCATTCAGGATGGTTCGGTCCTGATTACCCCGATCAATATTCAGCAGGATCTGTTTATAGTCTGACGACCGGCGTGCCGATCATCCCGGCACTCATCGCACCACGTCGGTCCAGATCCGCGGATCTTCGAGCCCGAGCCGCCACAAGGCGATCTTGGTAATCCCCGCTCGGCGTGCGCCGCGGACCAGTGAATCGAGAAGAACCGCGTCGCTCACCCAGATGGTCCAGCCGTTGGCGGTCGCATGTAGCGTGTTGGACGAAGGGTCACGCTGGAGCGCCACGTGTGCGTCTTGCGCTATTTGCTCCGATTGGGCAAACGACACCACTGCAGTGGCGCTGTCTGAGCGCCATTGATACCCATATGTTGGGAAGGCTGCTACGACGCGCGAACTCCCGATATCTGCGGCGCGAAGCCCGATCGCGCGTGTTGCCCAATCAGGCGATGCGATCGGGCCAGGTGTCGATGTTGCCCAGTGCTGATCGTACAGCATCACGACCAGAAAATCGACCGCGCCGAGCAGCGGTCGCCCGGGATACGCTGCCGTGTCCGTGGCTGGAATCGCCATGCCGGCAGGAGATACTCCATGCGCACGAGCGGAATCGACAAACGCCGAACTGACAGCGAGGAGTGCGCGCAGGTCATCGGGGGTGAGTCCTTCAAAATCCAGGATCAGTCCGCGGTAACCCGCCTCTCCCATTAAGGTCGCGGCTTGATGTGCTGTCTGTCCAAGCGCAGTCGCATCGCTTGCGAGTGCGCGGATTGTCTCAGGATGGAATCGGTTCCCTTCGTAGGAAGTCAGGAGTGCCATTCGCCGGCGATTCCCAGGGTTACTCTTCATAAGTGGGTCGCCGAACAGTTCCCGTGGCTGGAAGGTTGCGCTATCCAGCGTGATGAATCCCGAGACGATAACATCGAGTTGCGCATCGTGCGTGCGAGCACTTGTCTCGCTACGCGGATCCCACGGTGCTGTGAATCCCCAGAATTCCGAACTCGAGACCGTCGGTCCACCCCGGACCGAGGCGCACCCGACGGTCGCCATCACCGCCGCGAATGCGAATATGTCCAGAATTTCGATTCTGCGTCCCCAGGTCATTGTCGCTCTCACGCTGCATAAATTAGCAGACTCCACCTCTTCAGTGCGGCAATCGGCGCGAATGCACCTTTACAGACATCCCACCCTCATCTTCGCTCTGGCGCTCGCCGCCGCGTGCTCCGGGCGTGACAAGAGTTCCGCTCAGGCCGTTGGCGACACGGTCGGGGCGGCAAGGCGGGCCCAGGTCGTCATTCCGTCTTCGATTGCGTATAGAGAGGTCGAGATATCCAACGCAGGCAAGGTTACTGGAACTGTTCGGTTCACCGGGACACCGGCAACCGACACTCTGATTCAGATTCCTGCCGATCAGAACGGCTGCGGCAAGCCTTTGATCCTTAATTTTCTGTCGCGAAGCAATGGCAACCTGGCTGGCGCAGTCGTCTGGCTCACAGACGTGCGCCAGGGCGAGGCGCTTCCGCTGAACCGTCGATTCCAGCTCACGAACAACGACTGCGCGTGGGATCCACAGGTGCAAGTCGTCGTTGCTGGGGGTACGCTCAATGTCGTGAACTACGATCCGCTCGCAGAGCGCGCATTTGTCACCGAAGTTTCGAGCGGCGATACTCTGGCGCTCGCGCCGTTTACGGATGATGGTCAGGTCATTCCGTACGACAAGCTGCTGCGCACGCCGCATGTACTCGAATTTTCTGTGGAGAGTCGACCGATGTCTCGTGCATGGGTCGTCGTGCTTGATCAACCCTACTTCGCGACGACGGACTCCAAAGGCAATTTCACCATTGAAGGCGTCCCACCAGGGCTTCACCACATTCGCGTCTGGCACCCCATGCTCGGAACTGCTGATGGTACGGTGACCGTTACGTCAAATGGGACCGCGACCGTCGACTTGGCGTTTCACTAACCCGGCCGATGTTGCGCGAATTTTAGCGCGATACCAGCGTCTTTACAGCTGCTCCAACGCTACTCGGTCGCCAGCGCGAAACTGACCGCGATACAGCTTGGCGTAAGTCCCTTCTGCGTCCAGCAAGTCCGCGTGCCGGCCCGTTTCGACAACTCGCCCATGTTCCAGCACGACGACGCGATCGGCGCGCAGTACGGTTGACAACCGATGTGCGATGATCAGCGTCGATCGGCCGCGAAGCAGTTCTTCCATTGCTTCCTCGACAAGCCGTTCGCTTTCGGAGTCGAGGCTCGACGTCGCCTCGTCAAGGATCACGAAAGCAGGGTTCTTGAGAAACACGCGGGCAATTGCGAGACGCTGGCGTTGGCCGCCCGAGAGCTTGACTCCACGTTCACCTACCGGCGTGTCGTAGCCCTGTGGCAGTCGTACGATGAATTCGTGTGCATTCGCTGCAAGTCCGGCTGCTTCAATTGCATCGTCCGACACCGATTCCGATGTACCAGCAATTGCGTACGCGATGTTGCTCCGCACTGTACCGCTGAACAGCGTTGGTTCCTGTGGCACAACACCAATCGACTCACGCAGATCGCGCAAGGACAGATCGCGAACATCGATGCCGTCGAACGTAATCCGACCACCGGTCACGTCCCAGAATCGCGGTAGCAGCGACGCGATCGTGGTCTTGCCAGCACCGCTGGGCCCGACCAACGCAAGGATTTCTCCGGAGTCGATCTGCAACGATACATCGTGCAGCGCCTCCGGCAGCTCCTCCTGGTACTTGAAGTAAACGTGCTCCATCGACACTGCGCCACGCCGCGGGCGCGGAAGCGCAATCGGATTCGGAGGATCCACTACAGTTGGTGTCATGTCGAGCAGCTCGAATATGCGCTGTGCTGCACCCGTCGCTTCCTGATATGCCCCGAATAGTGACGCGAGCGACGCGATTGCACCCGCGACATACATGGCATACAGCAGGAACGACACGAGTGCGCCGGCAGTCAACTCACCTGCCAGCACAAGCCGGCCGCCTTCCCACAAAACGACGACTACTCCACTGAACCCGAAGAACGTCAGCGCACCAAAAAACACACCGCGAATCTTGGCGCGTGCCACCGCAGCCCGGACGACGTCGAACAGGTGCAGATCGTACTTGCGGCTCTCTTCCTTTTCAGCCGTGAAGCTCTGCACCATCCGGATCTGCGCGAATGCCTCATCGGCAGTACCCGAGGCCTCTGCAATCATGTCCTGCACGCCCGTACTCGCACGACGCAGCATTCTCCCGAAGAGAAACGCGGCGCCAACGACCAGCGGCGCCACTGCGAGCGTTGTTCCCGTGAGCGCCGGCTGCTTGATGGTGAGCATAACCAGCGCACCGATAAGAAAGATCGATTGACGCGTGAACTCGGACAGGTTCGTGCTGAGTACGGTCTGCAAGACGCTCGTGTCAGATCCCAGACGGCTTGTCAGTTCACCAGTGCGTCGATCAGTGAAGAACCCTGGCGAAAGATGAACAAGATGCCCGAACAGATCCGTGCGCAACTTCGCGATGACGCGCTCTGAAGTCGCGGTAAGGAGATACACCTGCACCATGTTCAGCGAAGCCTGAACTGCGAACAGCAACAGCAGTCCGATCGCGATCTCGTTGAGCAGCCTTGAATTGCCGTGCTGGAATGCAGTGTCGAGCAGCACAGCAACGATTGCAGGGAATGCAAGCCCAGCCGCGCTGGCGGCGAGCAGGCAGACTGTCGCAATCGCCAGATGCCCCAGATACGGCTTTACTCTGGGAAATAGTCGGGCCAGGGCTTTGGGAGAGACGCGCTCACGCTCCTTCCCGGTCATGCCGTTCGCTCTACGGGAGGTTGGCGTCGACTGTGCCACTATCTGAAGGCGTGCAGATCCACGACCATCGCGACATACAATAGTGCGAGGTATAGCAGCGAATACATGAACACGAACCGCGCGGTCTTCCGCGAGTCACCCGTTTGCAAGCGCAGCTTCAACACGCCGTAGGCCAGTGGAGCCGCGACAACGAGCGCGCTGATCAGATAGAAAAGCCCGAACGAACCGATGCAGAACGGGAGTACCGAAAGCGAGACCATTATGCCAAGGTACCAGAGCATCTGATCCTGCGTGTGCCGTTCTCCCCAGATCAGCGGCGCCATGGGAACACCTGCTGCGCCATAATCACGTTGCTTGAGCAATGCGAGTGCCCAGAAGTGCGGCGGAGTCCAGTAGAAGATGATCAGAAATAGTGTCCACGCCGTAACGTCCAGCGAACCGCTCACCGCGGCATAACCTACCAACGGCGGAATCGCCCCGGCCGCACCTCCGATTACAATGTTCTGCGGCGTCTTGCGCTTGAGCCAGCGCGTGTAGAGAAAGACATATCCGTAAAAGCCGACCAGCGCCAGCGCCGCGGTCAGCACGTTTGCGAAACGCGCCAACAGAAACGTCGAAGCAGTCGCAAGCAGAACCCCGAACGCGAGAACCGCGCGCGGTGACATCCGCCCACTTGGTAGCGGACGCAACTTCGTCCTCGGCATGTGCGCGTCGATATCCTGGTCCAGATACATGTTCAGCGCGTGGGCACCACCTGCCATCAGGTAGCCACCGACGAACACCGTGACAACGAGAGATAGACTCGGTGTCCCAGCGACGTACATCGCCGCCACAGTCGTGACGAGCAGTAGCGATATTATCCGAGGCTTGGTAAGCGTAACAAGATCTGCAGCGAACGAGTGCCGCCTGTCCGCCGCAGGAACCGACTCCGCACTCACATCGTTGCCGGTACTCACGCGTCAGCCATGCGCGGATGCGTCGGCTGAGAGTAGCGTGCGAGCACCGCAAACGTAAAGACAGATAGCCATACGAGCGTGCCTACCGCCTGGTGCAGGGAACGCCACGCCGGCGGCAGTTGCAATTCGACCATTCCCGCCGCGACAATCATCTGCAGGATGACCGCTCCGAGCGCGAACCACGCTGCCTGCTGCACCCGCACCGACTCACGTCGGCGACGGATCGCGACAGGCAGCACGATCATGTGGAAGAGGAGAAGAAAGGCAAGAACCCTGTGGGTCACCTGTATGTAAAGTGGTGACCCGGTTACAAGCACCGAACTGCACCACGGGAACC
This sequence comes from Gemmatimonadota bacterium, assembly GCA_003155795.1. GTDB lineage: Bacteria > Gemmatimonadota > Gemmatimonadetes > Gemmatimonadales > Gemmatimonadaceae > Fen-1247. Next base: position 1,797 of record PMEM01000019.1, on the reverse strand, counting down.
CCTGACACGAAATATTCGCGCCAGCGATATTAGCCGTCAAAGCTCCGAATATCAGAATTACAAATACGAGCACAACGGCCGCTCTCGCGCCGCGATATGTCTTCGCCGACGCTGAGCTGATTCCATCGAATCCCCAACCACCGGCCCGTAGCACAGCGACCGAAAGGACCGCGAGAAGCGTCATCGCGATCGCGAGATGCGTCACAATCACGTACGGATTCAGTGACAACTTCACCGTGACCCCGCCAAATATCGCTGCGGTCACTACCAGGAGGGTCGCGAGGATCGCGGAGCGTAGAACGCCGCCCCGTCCGCCCACCCGGGGCTCCGCCCGACGGATGTACGCCAACACCAGTAGCGCGAGTATTGCGACTGTGACGGTGGCTGCGAGATAGCGGTGCGTTACTTCGATGATGAGGTCAGGCCGCTGCAGGGGAGGGAACAGATACCCCTGACACGTCGGCCAGTGATCACCGCAACCCATCCCGGAGCCGGTGATCCGGACAATAGCCCCGAACATGATCTGCGCGAACGCGAGGATCGTCGCCACATATCCCAGGCGCCTGAGTGCCAGCAGTCGTCCGCCAGCAAGATCCAGGGGCGCCGAGCGTTGGCTCACAGCGACCTCCACGCCGCCCAGAAGATCGCCGCCAGCGCAATCGCCGGAAGCACCCCCCAGATCATCTCCACAATTCGTGGAGACCGTGGCATGTTGTCAGCCGGCACCATGTCGGTCGGCGGAAAAAACGCCGACCGCAGGATCAGCAGCTCGGCGATGATCGTAATAACGAGACAAGCCCAGAACAGGGCGCGATGAAGCTCCATTTCAGACTGTAAACCTACTCGCCATCCCACTGTCGTTGCAGTACCGTTGTTGATGCCTTCCGCATTGCCGCGCCGAATCGGCCTCTGGAGCGCCGTCGCAGTTCTGGTCGGATCCACCGTCGGATCCGGAATATTCCGCTCTCCAGCCGGCATCGCCGACAGGCTCCCCGGGCCGCTGCCGATGCTCGCGCTCTGGGTTTTTGGCGGTCTCGTGGCACTCTGTGGTGCGCTCACTCTGGCAGAAATAGCCAGTGCCTACCCGGAAACTGGCGGTATCTACGTCTACATAAGAGAAGGCTGGGGACGCATTCCCGCTTTTCTCTTTGGATGGGCTGAGCTGGTCATCATTCGCGCGGCGGCGCTCGGAGCAGTTGCAACCACATTCGCCGAATACCTGCTGCGATCACTCGGCAATAATCCGTCGCTCGCACCATACAATCAGTGGGTCCATTACATCGCTGCAATTTCGATAGCGATCATGGGCATCCTGAATTATGTCGGCGTCAGATGGGGTACACTGGTTCAGAACGGGCTTACTGTCCTCAAGTGCGCCGGTTTGCTCGGGATCGAAATCATCGCGCTCTCGGCGCTACCTCATACTGGAGGACACTTCACCCCTCTGGCCCCTGCGGGGAGCTATGGCTTCGTAGCGTTCGCTCTTGCCCTGACATCTGTTCGCTGGGTTTACGATGGTTGGGCCGCCGTCAGTTTTGTAGGTGGCGAAGTGATCGACCCGGAACGGAATCTTCCGAAGGTCCTGATCTACGGTACGTTGGCCGTGATCGCACTGTACCTGCTCGCCAACATCGCATACCTGTCGGTCTTGTCGATTGGTGAGATGCGGCAGTCCAAGCTGGTCGCAGCGGACGTAGCCCAGAAGCTCGTTGGCGAGCCTGGCGTTGTGGCCGTCGGCGTCATCGTCATGATATCCGCTCTTGGCACGTTAGCCGGCTCCATGCTGACCGGGCCCAG
>PMEM01000066.1 GCA_003155795.1 Gemmatimonadota bacterium | reverse complement strand
GCGTGCATATGACGCAGATGAGTCACGAACATACCTCAAGGTTCTGATCCCGCTTTTTCTGGGGACGTGGACGCACCCGAGCTTCGTTTTCCCGATGATTGGAGTCGCGCTCGCAGTGTCATTCTTCCCGGCAGTTGATGGCCCTGGCGGGTTCCGCTGGCCGTCCCGGACCGCGTGGACGTGGCTTTGGGGTCCGTTCCTTGTCCTGTCAGCCGTCGTGGCGCTGGCGGTGCGGATTCTTCATCACAGCACAAATATTGCGAACGGGAGCGACCGCGGCTTGCTCGCCACGCTACGGCTTGTGTCGGCAATGGTGGACTGGATGACGCTGCTCGTGGCCGCATCCGCCGTCGCGGGAGTGGCGCTACTTATTCGATCGAGCACGCGCGACGAGCGTCGCTTTGGATGGATGGCAATCGTCAGCTCCGCCTTCACGCTCGTCGCTCTGTTCGTGCTCTCGTTGCGAACGGCGATCTACGCGGATTACGGCGTGGCCGCTCTACCGCTTATTCTGGTGGCAGCTGCGATTCCAGCTTCCTGGCTTGCCGAACATCTTGGCCCTCAACTCGCGTCATGGGGGGCCGGAGCCGTCGCTTGGATTCTGATTATAGGTATTCTTCCGTCGACTGCCTCATACATGTCCGACGGCACCCGCTTCGACTACCGGCCAGCTCTGCGACAGATCAATTCCACAGCACCTTCAATCGAGGTACTGTCATGGCCAATCGTCGTTCAGCGGGCTTACGATCCCAATCTTCACAGCCGCGAATTGCCAACTACGGCCACGCGCCTCGACTCGGCGCTCAAGCAATACTCCGACATGTGGGCTATCGTTTCAGTCAAGCGATACGGCATAGTTGGTGACGATACTGGAGGAATGGCGCAGTGGCTGCGGCAGAATTGCCGTCAGAAGGGTGAGTATCAGCGGCCGCGTCTCGATTATCGCATCTACCGCGTCGATCTATGGCGCTGTACTACTGGAGCATGAATCTACCGTTTCTGACCGACCAAAACCCGACCTACTCCTTCGTCATTCCAGTTTACAACGAGCAGGAGGTCCTGCCGGAGCTGCATCGGCGGTTGGTCGCCGTCATGGACACGCTGGACGGTCCTGCCGAGGCAATCCTCGTGGATGATGGAAGTCGCGACAACAGCTACCCGTTGATGCTCGAGCTGAATGCGCTCGACCAACGATTCAAGGCCGTCCATTTTTCCAGGAACTTCGGGAAGGAAGTCGCCGTGAGCGCCGGTCTCGATCTGGCGACGGGGGAGGCGGTGGTGCTCCTCGATGCCGATTTGCAGGATCCCCCGGAACTTGTAGTCGAAATGGCCGCCCGCTGGCGCGAGGGATACGACATTGTTTACGCAAAGCGGGATCGCCGGATCAATGAGACCTGGTTCAAGCGGCAGTCGTCTCGGCTGTTCTACCGGACACTCAAGCGAATCAGCGATGTCGATGTCCCACTCGATGTGGGCGATTTCCGCCTGGTGGATCATCGGGCACTGGACGCATTTCGATCCATGCGCGAGCGAAACCGCTATGTCCGAGGCATGTTCGGATGGATAGGATTCAAGCAGATCGGCGTGTCGTACGTACGGCCGGGCCGGTTCGCTGGCACGACCAAATGGCCTCTCTCGAAGCTTGTCCGATTGGCTTTTGACGGAATCGTCAGCTTTTCCACCGCGCCACTAAGAATGGTGCTGCAGATCGGCTTCCTGGTGTCGATCTTCTCGTTCGTAGCGGGAATCGCGGCGATCGTCATCAAGTTGTCCGGCATGTACGCCATATCCGGTTGGGCCTCGATCACCGTGCTCATGTCTTTCATTGGCGGGGTGCAGCTTACGGTGCTCGGCGTGGTCGGCGAATACGTCGGCAGGATCTACGACGAGGTCAAGCAGCGACCGTTATATCTTGTTCGGGACCTGCACGGGTTCGGGGCACTGGATAATGCCCCGAACCATTTGTTTACTCAGCTCGCGCAGCGCCGCCAAGAGGAATCGGCGGCGTTGATGAGGTCTCTATGATCGGAGCCACCTTGCGGTTTACAATCACCCTGGGGCCTGCGAATCCGGCTCGGCTTAGCAGAAACAGGATGATGATCGACACCAGGTTCTTGATCAGCGCCGACGTCGTCGCGACGCCGACCGACCGCTGGAACTTCGGCGTTACGGCGATTCGGACCTGGAAGTAATCAAGAATGAACAGCACGGAAATGGCTGCCAGCACCACACCAAGTATGACACAGATCGTACCCAGGACTCGCTTGATCCGTCGCGCGTCAGTGAGGGTGGCAACGGCGATTGCGATAAGAAAGCCGAGTAGCGGGACGAGAAGAATGTTGCTCAGCGTACCGACCGATCCAAAGCGCCATCGCTCGTCCCCGAACCGGAGAGGCAGCAGTTGCATGGTGCCGTCCACCAACGGTGTGATGATAAGCAGCGCGGAAAGCAGGTATCCGGCGCGCGCCATGGGTTTATTTATATCCATACGTCAAGGAAGGTTGGAGTGCAGCCGAACATACAGCCCCAGACAGGGTTGCACAACAAATAATATGGGCGGACCAGTTCTGATGAGAAACTTGTGACTATTGCACTTCGCGTCCCATTCATCGGTACCCGGATCAAGGGCCCACCGATTGCGTGGATCACGGCCGGATTTTTTCTGGCGTGTTTCGCGCCCGTCATTGTCGGGCTGGTACAGGCGTGGCTGAGCATCCCAGACGCGGCGCACGGCATTCTGATAGCCCCTGTGGCCGTCTGGCTTGCCTGGAGAGCCGGCCCTCTGGAGGATCCCCACCCCGCACGATGGCTTGGCTCAGCGATCATTCTTGTTGCCGTTGTCGCGAATCTGTTCGGCCGCGTTGCCGGAGTCGAGACGATCCCGCGCGCCGCCTTCCTACTTGGCCTTGTCGGGCTGACGATCTGGTTCGCGGGGTGGCGCCAAATCCTCGCCTGGTGGCTCCCGTTTCTGCTCATGGCGCTCACCATTCCACTGCCTGAATCGGTAATTGCTTCCATGACGCTGCCGCTGCAGGGGATTGCGGCCAAGATGGGAGCTGGAATGCTTTCGTGGCGACATATCCCGGTTCTGCTTTCCGGGAACGTTATCAAGCTGCCAGGTCACACACTGTTCGTAAGCGAAGCATGCAGCGGCTTGCGCTCGCTGACGGCGCTCCTTAGCATGGCCATTCTGGTCGGTGCGTTGTTTCTGAAATATCCGGTCAGTCGGATTCTCATGGTCGCGCTAGCTGTCGTCCTGGCCGTTGTAGTTAATGGCTTTCGTATATTCATGACGGGCTTCCTCGTTTTCTTCGTCGACCCGAAACTCGGGGAGGGGTTTATGCACATTACCGAGGGGTATCTGCTGTTTCTGATTTCCCTTTCGATTCTGGCGCTTTTGACGTGGTCATTCCTCAAGCTCGAACGTCGCCTTGGAGGGCGCCAGGATGCTTGATGCAATAGCGAAGTTTCTTCCAGCGGGAGCGCTTGGCATCGGCACTGCTGTCACACTGCTCGTCGGCACGCCCAAACCTACACCACTGCGGGCGCCGTTGCTGGATGCGCTTCCCGCGACGTTTTTCGGTGCAACGCCTACCAAGGTCGCGATCGGCGACGACGAAGTCGCCAACTCGGGCGTCTCGGATTATATAAATCGCGTGTATATGCTGAGTGCAGACGAAGGGATCAGTCTGTACATCGGCTATCACGCCACCCAGCAGGGTGACAAGCGAATGCATTCGCCGACTCTCTGCCTTCCAGGGTCTGGCTGGACGCCCGTCGGCGAACAGATCGTGACGATTCCCGTGGCGAACAAGCCGGTCGCGGTGAATCGGTTCGTTCTCCAGAACGGGAAGAACCGAATCCTTGTGTACTATTGGTTCCAGGGACGCGGCAGGCTGACGGCGGGCCAGGCGGATCTCAAGCTCAACGCGATGCGGGACGCGCTATTTACACACCGGGACGAGGAGGCTCTCGTCCGGATCATCGTTCCGCTGGTAAAAGGCGACTCAACTCCGGTGGCCTCCACTGGCCTAGTCCCCGACTCTCTGGCGGCCAAGCTCGCCGAGGCGATTATCGCACCGCTCAACAAATCATTGCCCGCCGCGCCGGGTGCGTAAACTGTAGCGCCGCCGCAACAACTCGATGCACCGGCCCCGCAATGACGAGGCCGGTGCATTTTATTTTCTGCGCGCATCGAGTCCCATGGGACTGAGGGGTTGAGAGCTAAATCGTTGTGGTGCATCGGTTTAACGAGACAACGGGAGCGAGGCGAACATCAAAGTATGTCGCGGGTTTGCGGCGGCCCAGGCATTGCCTGAATTGGCAATGAGTTCTGGTACTATCGTTTCGCCACTTTTTTCGCAAAGGACATTCAGGAATGAAGAAGCTCGCCCTCCTCGCGGCCGCGCTATTGGGCGCCGCGCCAGCTGTTTCTGCCCAGATAGGGACGTTGACCTTCGTCAACGGTGGCTCGGTAACCGACGGTCATTATTACGTCGGGAACTACAACGCCAAGCTCGACGGCACTCCGATCACCGTGAATTGCGTCGACTTTTTCCACGAAGTGAACAACGGCGACGTCTGGACAGTGAATGAGACGCCACTACTCGGCGACCTGAGCGACACCCGGCTTGCAGGCAATGCCAACGCGCTGGACCTTTACAAGCAGGCAGCGTTCCTCGCGGGTCAGTATGCCGGCAAGTCCAACACAGACGTCGTCAACATTCAGCACGCCATCTGGACGTTGTTTGGCGGTGTAAGCGACCCTGCGGTAAACAACGCGGCGTCCCAGCTGTGGATAACGTTTGCGCAGACGAATTTCAACAGCTCCAATTTCGACTACGCCGACGTCCGAATTCTGACCGATACCCGAGTGGGCGACGGCATTACCGCGGATAACCTCACGAAGCAGGAGTTTCTCACGACTACGCCAGAGCCGTCATCGCTCGCGTTGCTGGGAACGGGTTTGTTTGGGTTGATCCCGCTAGTGCGCAGGCGGAAGCGGGTAGGCTAAAGGAAGAATGGACCCCCGCTTCCGCGGGGGTGACAGCCCAGTCATCCCCGCGAAAGCGGGGATCCATGTTCTACTGCACTTCCAGCCACGCCTGGAACATGAGAACACCCCAGAGCAGGTGAGAATTGTCAGTGACGCCGGCTTGGTGTTCGTCCCATGCTTCGCGAATCGGCTCCGGCGCGAGATATCCCTCGCGTCGGAGCCTGTCTGCACCCAGGAGCGCATCAGCCCACTCGCGCAGTGGCCCGCGAAGCCAGCTCGCGATCGGGACACCGAACCCCATCTTGGGTCGCTCGATTAATTCACGAGGAACGTACTTGTAGAGCACCTGGCGCAGCAGCCATTTGCCCTGCCCATTTCGCACTTGCTGCGACGGTGGAATTCGCCATGCGAAGTCGACTACATCCGGGTGGAGAAATGGCGCGCGTGATTCCAGACTCGTGGCCATCGTTGCGCGGTCAACCTTGACGAGTATGTCATCCGGTAACTCGCTGACAAGATCGAAGTAGCGCATTCGATTCACGACACCGTCGAACGATGGCATCGCATCGGCACGCGTGAGAACTGTCTCCGGCTCCGCGGCTCCGGTCATCGTCTCGGGATCTCGCCAGTGCGTCATGAGACCGCGGTACAGGGAATCGGAAGACTCCGCCGACATGAAGTTCGCGACTTTGTGGACCTTGCCGCCTGGAGTCGCGGTGCGAAACCGCTTTGGCAGTAACGGCGAGGCTGTTTCGAATACCGAGTCCCATCCTGCGGGCGAGACGCCGAGTAGGGCGCGGCCAAAGACAGCCCGCGCGGCGCGCGGGACATGCTTCAGTCGGCTCCAGAGCCGCTCTCCCCAGAAGTATCGATTGTAGCCGGCAAAGAGCTCGTCGCCGCCNNATCCGTGCCGATGTGTTTCGCGACAGCCATGGCATGGGGCGCCTCGTTGTGGGCCTCCTCGTCGAAGCCAATCGTGAACGTCCTGACTTGCTGCGTCGAATCGGCCTGCATGATCGCAACGAGCGCGGATGAGTCCACGCCGCCTGACAGGAATGCGCCGAGGGGAACGTCGGAGACCATCTCGTCGCCAATCACTCGATGCATCAGAGCGTCGAGCTGAGCGATCGAATCTGCATCGCCGCTCGCCAGGGGGTTGTGTGTGCCACGCTCGGCGACCTCGAGGGCAGACCAGTAGGTGGTAATCGCGGGAGCCGCCGACGGCGAGCGAAACGTCGCTATCGTGCCTGGGACGATCTTGCGAACGTTTTCGTAGATCGAGTATGGAGCCGGTACATAATTGTGTCGCAGATACAGCGACAGCGAGTTGCGATCTACTTTCCCCCGCCATGCGGGATGCGCGCGGAGCGCCTTGAGCTCGGAGCCGAAGAGAAGGGTATTGTCGAAGACCCCGTAGTAGAGCGGCTTTTCGCCGAGGCGATCACGGACAAGGTTGAGCGTCCGTTCCTCGCTATCCCACAGCGCGATAGCGAACATGCCGGAGCATCGCTTGATGGCGTTTTGGAGGCCCCATCGCTCCACAGCGGCGAGGAGCACTTCCGTGTCGGAGTGTCCGCGCCAGGCTACCGAGTCGCCGAGTTGCGCGCGGATCGCCGGGAAGTTGTAGATCTCGCCGTTGAAAACCGCGATATAGCGGCCGGAATCGGAAGCCATGGGTTGGTGCCCTGCCGGCGAGACATCGATTATGGCGAGGCGCCGGAAGCCCAGGACGACGCCGGAGGCGGTATCCGACCAGATTCCTTCGTCGTCCGGGCCGCGATGTGCGATTGCCGCGCACATCAGCCGGACGTCGCCCTCGGCGGGGTTACCTTTGTTTGCGCCAGACCAGCAACCTGTGAGTCCACACATGGACTATAGATACTGGCCTGAGGCCGACACCTCAATCCTCAACTTCCGCTCTGGACGGCTGGGCCGGCGCTATGCTCTGATACTTCGGGAAACTCTGAACAAGTCGTCTTTCCTGCCACATTTTCGCGAATGTATAATTGGACATCCAAACCACAAGAGACCGATGACGGAGATGCGTTTCTCTGACAACGAGTACACTGGTAAGCGTAAGCAGACGCGTCGCGAGAAGTTCCTGGCCGAGATGGAGCAGGTGCTGCCGTGTGAAGCTCTGTTGGCGGTGATCGAGCCGAAGTACGGCAACGCCGGTGACGGTCGGCGCGCGTATGCTCTTGAGACGATGCTCCGTATTCACCTGATGCATAACTGGTTTGGTTACAGCGATCCGGCGATGGAAGAGGCGCTTTACGAAGTAGCGCCACTGCGCCGGTTCGCGGGCTTGTCCTTGGCACACGGCAGCGTGCCGGACGCGACCAGGAAATTGAACTTCTGACGTCTGTTGGAGACGAATGACCTAGCGCCAGCGCTCGTGGCTGCGGTCAATACGGAACCTAGCGGCAAGGGACTGCTGCTACGTCCGGGTACTGTTGTGGATGCGCCGATCATCCACGCCGCGAGTTCGGGGCGAAGGACTAGGAGAAGGTACGCGATCCGGAGATGCACCAGACGACGAAGGGTAACCAGGGAGCAGTTTCAAAATCATTTGGGCGTGGGATCAGTGCTGACACCTCGAATTGCCCAAACGGGTAATCGTAGACAAGTCGTTCAGACCTTCCCGAGGTTAAGGCGCCGCGACGTCAACCACGGCGCGCAACTCCGTACCGCGCCGTCCGTCACTTAGTTTCGCGCCGAGTCTAGTCGCCGGAGCTTCTAGCGCGTAGTAGCTCAGCACCGGCATCCCAGCGAGAAGAGCAACAAACACAGTCCATTGAACGACGGAAGGCGATGCGGCGAGAGTGTGGAAGCTCCACCACAATGCGGCGGTATGCAAGAGGTAGATACCGTAGCTATATCGGGCAATGTGCGCGGCGGCTGTCGATACGGCGCCGGGGGATCTTTCGCGTACGCATGGAATGATGATGGCAAGTGCGAGACACGGGAGCCACGCGGCTCCCGTGTCACCCCCAAGCCGGGTGGTGCTTGACACCAAGAAAATGACGACTGCAAACCCGAGCCCTAGCGGAAATGCTCGCGATGGAATCACAGCCCACGATGGTCGATGGCGGCGGATCGCATACACAAGGACACCAGCGACAAAGCACACACCAAACATGGAGACCTTCGCCATTTCCGCGACCGTTGAAGTACCTAACGTAGCTCTACTCCATTGAGAGTGCGCGAATTCGCTATACAGGGCGCCAATCACGACCGCAGCGGACAATACTCCCAACGTCGATCGTATACCCCGCTTAGCAGCTATGTAGCAAACCGGAAGAACGGCGTACATCTGGAGTTCTAGCGGTAACGTCCATAGAGGGCCAATTAGATCTCTGGCACCGAATAGATTCTGCGAAAGGCCGAGATTCGCCGCCAACGTCCCTAGCGTTGCGGGCTGGAATGCGGCGGGAAAACGGAAATTGTCCCAGGTCGCGGGAACGTGAGCAAGCAGAAAGATCGCTACGGCTGCCCACGCAAGCGGATAGATTCGGAAGGCGCGGCGAACGTAAAAACGCCATGCCACATGTCGCCGCTGCCTCCGCTCCATTCGTTCAAGTGAGGCCATGAGGACACATGCCGTATGCGTGAAGAAGAATAACACGCCGAGCCTGCCGAGCATGAGTGCGTGGACGCCCAGACCCAGGTCAGGATGGAATAGGCGTAGCGTGTGCGAAAGGACGACCAAAAGGACGGCTATCGCCCTCAGCACATCCAAGTTCCGTTCCGGGAGTTTGGTAACGTGCTTTGGATCCATAGGTTAGAATATCGGTTTCTGTCTACCGAGGGATTGATTCCATGGTTTCTTCATGGCAGCATCACCTCCCAAAAGGATCTCTGCCGCTGAACGCCGCGGCCGCGTACTCACTCCATCGCTCGATCGGCGCATCTCTCGCCTTTCGACAAGATAGCCGCCCACGTGGGTCGCGTAGGCTCGCAAAGGCGGGTCGCCCATTGGCAGGCTTCGGGGAATGTGACCAAACACGGAGACGCGCCATAGCTGCGAGCTGGTCGCGCCTCCAAATACGCAGGTACCCAGCGACCCGGATTTGCGCAGGCCGGCATCTGAACCCGCAGCGAAATTCTGAACAAGTCGTATTTCTTGTCACTTTTCGCGAATGTATAACTGGACATCCAAACCACAAGAGTGAGCCCGATGACGCAGATAACTTTTGGGAACGAGGCAGGCGTCGCGATAGGATATCGTGCGCATATCGCGGCTGTCTAAACCGACACGTATGAAACCGGTGCCGCGTTTGGTACGTGATCTTTAGCGTCAGCCTACTTCACGCGACTGTCACGCTTCACTGTATAGACTGTGGTAGCTCTCCCCCCGAAGTAAGGGGCAGCTTCACTTTCTATGCTCGCTTGAGCGTTACGGTTCGTTCCCACAAGGGCGATATAATTATAGTCTTGGCGAATTTTTCGCCAGTCTAGGGAAATCGTGCTGATCCCCGCCCAGTGGACCCCGGGATCGTAAAGCTCGGGACGTACGATAAAATGCGCGAGGTATGCACCGTTCGCTCCCCCAGAGAAAAGACCGTTCACCCTCGCCGATGGATGCTCGATTGTAAGCCACTCCCCAGCGTGGAGGAACGGGTCGACTCGAAAAAAATTACCCTCGTCGCTTACGAGAACGAGAGTCGAGGCGGGCTGGGGTATCTGCCGCAAAGTTGCCAAGACATTTCCGACGCTGACGTCAATCTGCGTGGCGTTCCGGCTCGTGTTCCATGCATGGAGAAGGGTGACGCTAGCCAATAACAAAATGCCCACGGCGCTTGGGTCGCCTCTTCTATCTGGCGTGGTGCCGACGAAAGCTATGATGGCAGCTGGCAGGAGAAACCGGACATCAACGTCCCAAGCGGCGAAGAGAAAGACTGGACAAACGAAGTAGCATAGCAGAAGGGCGCCAGCCACAAGTGGCCAGACAGAAACCGCGTGGAACCTACGGGCTGACCAGCAAAGTACAAATGCGATGAGATACGCCGATGCAACAGCGATGCCGTCCACACGCGAAAATGAAACGAACGGCGCCGCAAGATGGAGCAGTTTGTCCCTCGTCGATCTGAATACAATTCCGTCTTGTGCCGGTGGCAAAGCACTACTGGCCTTCATCAGAAGGTTTAGCGCGACTGCGGGAATACTGTAAACTGCAGCGCTCGTCACTCGTTCAAGCATGCGTCGATGGTCCGGCCGCTCGTCTCTCGAGGTACGCGGCCACAGCGAAGGTTCCAAACACGCAATACCCACGGCGACAAGTGCGGTTGCTGCTGCCGCCATGTGTACAAGGTAAAGGCCGGCGATACCAGCAGCACCTACGGCTCGCGTTGACAGCTTAGTTGTATCTCGTCTCGGCCACCACCACGCAAGCCACAGTAGCGCAAGCGCAATTCCAATTGAGTAACTGAGGAATCCGGCCAGGAAATACCAATTGAACGTGAGAAGGCACGCAACAATAGACCAGCCGACTGTGCGGGCGTTTACGGCGCGCAGCAGGGCGTAGGCACCTAGAGGCAGCAGAATAACGTATGCTGCGACTAAAATCCGAAGGGCCGCGATCGGTGACGTTAGCGCGACTAATGCCGCCCCGATTACGTCGATCGCGATATAGCCGGTAGGAAGCCAGCGGAAATGCACCCATGCCGGCGCTGTCCCGCTCCAACTCGCGGCTATCAACGTGTACCGCGCGAGATGGTTGGGTGTGTCCCCGTATGGAAAGAAACGCGGAGTGAGCGCAACACCAAGATTCGCGACCACTATCGCGACGACTATTAATGTGTGCCAGAATGGGGCACGAGCCAGGGATGGCGATTCTGCTTCGCCCTCCGGATTCAAGGGAGTTTTTAACAGATGGATGGTGTCTGGTACGTCCAATCGTCGCGTTTGGTGGTTGAGCTGACGGAAAGTTTATTCCGGCGCCATGCCTACCGAGTGAGGCGTAATCATAGACCCCCGCACGTGGCTTTTGCAAGCGCTCGACATGCCAATATTTCAGCGTTGATGCTTGCGCCGACGGCTAAGGCGAAGCTGCGCCAATGGCGTCGTGCTCGGACGTGGGAGTGATGTGTCCGGCTTGTTCCGCCAGCTTCGCTATGGTCCTTGAGTGACAGTGTTCCCCGGAGAATAGCGAGTCTAGCGTGAGACTCCG
>PMEM01000046.1 GCA_003155795.1 Gemmatimonadota bacterium | reverse complement strand
ATTGTCCTGTTCGAGCGCTCGAACAGGACAATGTGACTGCGGCGTTCGATGTGGTTATGCGTGGTGATGCATCTGCAATTCAGATTTCGGCGCTCCTGACCGGCCTCAGAGTCCGTGGTGAGACATCCGAGGTGGTTGCAGGGGCGGCGAGCGCATTGCGGCGCGCGATGGTGCGGCTCGAACTGCCTGATCCCGAGAGTGTAGTCGACACCTGCGGCACCGGCGGCGGCTCCGTTGGGACATTCAATATCTCCACGGCCGCTGCGCTCGTTGCAGCAGGCGCAGGCGTACGTGTTGCCAAGCACGGTAATCGCTCTTTCACATCCCGATCGGGAAGTGCCGACGTTCTCGAGGCCCTTGGTGTCAACATCGACGTCGATGTTGAAGCAATGCAGCGCGCATTTCATTCGGCCGGTATCGTCTTCATGTTCGCGCCGCGCATGCATCCCGCTATGCGGCACGTCGGCCCAGTGCGCCGCGAACTTGGCGTTCCCACCGTCATGAACATCATTGGCCCTCTGGCAAATCCTGCGTCGGCTGGCAGGCAAGTGATCGGTGTAGCTGATGCGGAGCGCGCCCCCGTCATTGCAAGAGCACTCGCGGCGCTGGGCACGGTTCACTCGCTCATCGTCTATGGTGAACCTGGCATGGACGAGATTTCGCCGCTCGGCACGACGCGGATCATCGAGATTCGGAAGGGTGCGATTACCGAATGGACGACAGACCCGGCTGCACTTGGTCTGGCGTCAGCCCACGCCTCTGAACTCGCAGGCGGCTCGCCAGGCGAAAATGCGAGCCTGGTCAGCGCGTGTCTGGATGGCTCAGCACCACCCGGTGCGATTGCCGCCGTCGCCGCAAATGCTGGCGCGGCGATCTACGTTGCGGGAATGGCGTCCACTCTCGGCGAGGGGGTAGAAAGAGCAAAGGCCGCGATCGCGGATGGTTCTGCGACAGCGGCCCTCGAACGGCTGCGTAGTGCACTCCCGCGGACCTAGCGCCGCGACAGTTCCGTACTACTCAGCGGCGCATACCTAACAACGACGCATTACCCCTACGACCACGCCCTGAATTGCGACATCGTTCTCGTGAACGTAGATGGGAGCCATCAACTCGTTGCGCGGTTGCAGTCTTATGCGGCCGTCGCGTTCACGATAGAATCGCTTGACCGTAGCCGAAGCACCGTCAATGAGCGCGATGACAGTCTCGCCGTTGTCGCAGGAGGCGCGCTCGTTGACAACAACGAAATCGCCGTCGCAGATGTGGTCGTCGATCATGGAGTTGCCACGCACGCGAAGGACGTAGTGGTTGCCACCGCGACGAACAAAATCCTCAGGCACCGCGATCGTCTCGTGAGACGGGATGGCCTCGATCGGCATCCCGGCGGCGACCGTCCCCATCAGCGGGATCTGAATCGCCCGGGGATACTCCTCGGACGGGAGGATCTCGATGCCACGGCTCTCGTTGTAGCGCCGTTTGATGTACGATTTGCGCTCCAGGTTGCTAAGGTGCTCGTGAACCGTCGCCAGGGAGCTATAATCGAAGCGTTCCGCGATTTCCTCGAAGCTGGGCGCATAGCCGTTCACTTCGGTGTAATCAGCGAGATAACTGAGAATTTCCCGTTGGCGCTTGGTCAGCGACATCGCCAGATTCCTAGAGGGTGGGTCTGCATGCGCGGCTGACCCCGAACAGCCGCCGAAAGAACACGTTATCCGAAGAATGCCCGAAACGCAAGGTATTACCGCATCGCGGAGAATCTGGACGCCTCCCTCCGGCACGCTCGGCGGGCTGGTGGCCGCTGCCTACGCCCGTGCTGCCGCACAGGGGAGCGAGGCGCCACGCTGGAACGCCAAGGCGACTAATGCCGCAACGCGGCCATCGTTCCGGGATGCCCTGAATGGCTCCACGGTCGGCGTCGTTGGGGAGGTGAAACGACGTTCGCCGTCGAAGGGCGACATAAATCCGGATATCCAGCCTGCCGCTCAGGCGCGGCTTTACGTGGAGGCTGGGGCTGTGGCGATATCTGTGCTGACCGAGCCCGAGCACTTCGGCGGTTCGATGTCGGATCTGGAACTAGTAGCTGGAACCGTTGCGGTTCCAGTCCTGAGAAAGGACTTCATCGTCTCGACGGTGCAGCTGTACGAGGCTCGCGCCCGAGGCGCCGCGGCGGCGCTTCTCATCGTTCGCGCGCTGCCACACAGTGCACTCGTCGAGTTGCACGATGTGGGCTCTGCGATTGGACTCGATCTGCTCGTCGAAGTTCGTGATGAGGAGGAGCTGGCGATCGCGATCGACATTGGCGCCAGGATCATCGGGGTCAACAATCGCAATCTCGAGACGCTCGTGATCGATCCTTCGACCGTCGATCGGATAGTGCCGCTTATTCCGCGTGATGTAGTGGCGGTGGCTGAGAGCGGAATGGCGTCGCCGGAGCACGTTCAGGGAGCGGCAACTGCTGGCGCGGACGCAGTTCTGGTAGGCTCCTATGTTTCCGCCGCTGCCGATCCATTGGCTGCGGTTCGCTCACTTACCGGCATACGAAGAGAGCGGAATGCGCGTCCAGATTAAAGTTTGCGGGCTCACGCGAGCCGCGGACGCAGCTACCGCCGCAGCACTCGGCTTTGACTACGTCGGAGTAATTTTCGCGGGTGGTCCGAGGAGCCGAACACTCAATGAAGCGATTCACATCCTGCGCGATAGTGGTACCGCCGCCAGGGTTGGTGTATTTGGGGTCCCCCATGCCACGGAGTTGAGCAACTACGTGCGCATGGTTCCACTGTCCGTGGCGCAGCTCCACGGCGACTCATCGCCCAAGGCGGTGCTCGCGGCACGCGCGGTCGGAGTCCACGAGGTCTGGGCAGTCGTGCCGGTGATCGATGGCGCTCTCCGTCACGACACGGAGGAGCTGTTTCAGTGCGCAGATGCAGTCGTCCTCGATACACGCGACGCAGGAGGACTGGGTGGTACCGGACGACCGTTCGACTGGGATGCGATAGGTGATATGCTGCGCCCGATGAGGCGGCAGGCGAAGTTGGTGATTGCCGGTGGCCTGACACCGGACAATGTCGCGCGCGCAATCGAGATGCTCAAGCCGGACATTGTGGATGTGTCATCTGGCGTCGAGTCCTCGACTGGTGTGAAGGATCCAAAACTGTTAAGCCGCTTCATCGAAGCGGCGCGGAGTGCCTGAGATTTGACTACGATGCTTCCCAAAGCGACGGATCGTTTCGGAGAATTTGGAGGTCGATACGTACCCGAGACCCTGATTCCAGCTCTCGACGAACTGGAGTTTGCGTTTGACGCTGCGATGTCCGACCCCGATTTCGTACGGACTTACGCAGATCTTTTGCGGGACTATGTTGGTCGGCCGTCGCCTCTGAGTGACGCACCGCGGCTCAGCGAGCGCGTGGGTGCGAAGGTGTATCTCAAGCGCGAGGACCTGAATCACACTGGCGCGCACAAGATCAACAATGCGCTAGGGCAGGCGTTGCTGGCGATGCGCATGGGTAAGCGTCGCATCATCGCCGAAACTGGAGCGGGGCAGCACGGCGTAGCAGCCGCCACTGCTTGCGCCAGGTTCGGACTGGAATGCGTGGTGTACATGGGCGAGACGGACATGGAGCGTCAGGAACTCAACGTCTTCCGTATGCGATTGATGGGCGCAACTGTAGTTCCGGTCAGCTCTGGAACGCGTACGCTCAAGGACGCGACCACCGAAGCAATCCGGGACTGGGTGACCAACGTCGAGACGACGCACTACATCATCGGCTCTGTGGTGGGGCCTGCGCCGTATCCGCGCATGGTGCGCGATCTTCAGAGTGTGATTGGTCGCGAAGCGCGAGAGCAGATGCTCGCACGCACTGGCGGCCTTCCGACTGCGGTCGTCGCATGCGTCGGCGGTGGATCCAACGCAATGGGGATATTCCACGCGTTCGTCGATGACGCGGCGGTGCGCCTGGTTGGTGTCGAAGCGGCGGGCGAGGGGCTGAACACTGAACACCATTCAGCCTCGCTTTCGCGTGGACGTCCTGGGGTACTGCACGGCGCGCTCAGCTACCTGCTTCAGGATAAGAACGGCCAGGTACACCCGGCACACTCGATTTCTGCAGGGTTGGACTATCCAGGGGTGGGCCCGGAGCATTCATTTCTGCATGACTCGAAACGTGCGGAATACGCCGCGGTGACGGACTCAGCCGCACTGGAAGCATTTGGAGTACTCAGCCGGCTCGAAGGCGTGATCCCCGCGCTCGAAACGTCACATGCTGTGGCGTGGCTGCTCGATTCTGTCGGAACCTGGTCGCCGAGTGATAAGGTGCTGTTGTGTGTCAGCGGCCGTGGCGACAAGGACGTGGCTCAGGTCCGCGCCATGCAGGGCAACGCGCGCTGATGTCTCAGCCGCCCGCGGCACCACCAGGAGGTCAGAGGGCGCCAGCTGGCTCCCTCGATGCAGTTATTTCGGAAATGCTGAAAAGTCTTGCGCGCGCGGTAAGGTCGTTCCAATTGTATCTGCCCAACAATCCAATGCACGCTCGCGCAATCGACAGTGCACATGCTGCGCTGGTTGGATTATGGGTGCTTACTGATCATGTGGAGATCGGAGTTACGGAGAATGACTTTACGCACGAGGACGTCTCTATCATGTCAGAGACGGATCGGGGCGGCGAAAGTCTACCGTGGCTGTTCTACAAGGACGGCATCCGGTCGTTCGAATTGCGGCGGGGGTTCGAGACGCGCGATCTGCCGCGTTTCCTCGGAGCGGTGCAGGCGGTACGTGCGCAGGCCAGCGGCGACGAGGATCTGGTCACGCTCTTCTGGGAATGCGATTTCGAATGCTTCTCGTACAAGTACGAGGAGGCCGGTGGCGACGGTTACAGCGCGCCAGGCGCAGAATTGCTGCGCGGCGGCGCGCCGCGAGGGAGCGTGGACGCACCACAGGATGGCGAGAGTGATGTCGGCACGTACGGATCCAGCTCGTCGCAGTTTGCTCGTATCTCGGACTTCGACCCGACTCTCTACTTTTTGGAAGAGCAGGAGATCAACTACCTGCATGACTCCATCCGGCAGGATTTTGGCGGCGACTTGAGAGCGTCCGTTGCCGCCGCGCTGCTCGACACGTTCGAGACCCAGACCGATCCTACCGTTCGCGAGGAGATATGCGGAATACTCGAGAACTTCATGCTGGTGCTCCTGTCGGGCCTGCAATTCCGCGCCACTGCTTTTCTGATCCGGGAAAGCGCGGCAGCGACATTGCGCGCGGAGAACCTGCTCCCGTCGCATCGGCAGCGACTGACTGAATTGGTTGATCGGATCAGCGATCCGGCGACGCTGAATCAGCTGCTGGATGTGCTCGAGGATACACCGCTTCAACCGCCGCAGCAGGATCTGGTCACGTTGTTCACAAGGCTCAGCCCGAAGGCGTTGCAGCCGCTTGTGTCGCATCTTGTTCGCTCTCGGAACGCCGGTTTGCGCGCGCTGCTCGAAGACGCGGTAACGCGGCTTGCCAGCTCTGACACAGACGAGTTGATGGCACTGATAGGCTCGGATGACGAGCCGGTTTCGCTCGAAGCCATGCGTCGGGCCGGCGATCTCAAGTCTCCGGTTGCCGTCCCGCATCTGGCACGCGCTCTCGGCTCCTCGTCCGAGACAACCCGTGCGGCGGCGATCGGCGCTCTTGCAGAGATCGGCTCGCCGGGCGCGATGCAGTTGCTCGAGCGGAGTATCGAGGACGTGGATCGTGACATTCGGCTGGCTGCACTCAAGGCGTGCACAGAGCGCCAGCACCGGCCCACCATAGGTCGACTCGAACGCGCGCTTAAGGATCGGCTGCTTCGTGATGGATCGTCCGTCGAGAAGTCTGCATTCTTCGACGCCTACGCTACACTCGGAGGCGACTCCGCAATACCACTCCTCGAGAACATCCTTTTGCCTAAAGGCCTGCTTGCAAGGAAAGAGGATCCTATCACGCGCGCGAGTGCCGCAATGGCACTCGGAAAACTCGGCAGCGAACGAGCGCTGGACATTCTCCGCAAGGCTGCCGGAGACAAGGAGATTGTCGTACGAAGTGCTGCGGCCCGTGCACTTCGGGGTAGCGCGTGAGTACGTTGAACCCGGACGACGGCGAGCGCCAGGAGGTGGCGAGCACTCGACGGACTGGACGCGCGTTGATTGTCGCGATTCATGCCGCGTCGCGTGTGATGAAGTTGTATCCGCCGGAACACCAGACCGTTCAGAAGTCGCTTACCGACCTTGCAGCAGCGGCCCTCGAAAGCAGCGGTGTGGACGCGCAGCTGGAAGTCCGTATACACGGCGAATTCATATTTGTAAATGGCACACGCCTACGACTGGACCTGAGCAACTACGCCAGTTTCGGCCGCGTTCTGGAATTATTTAGGGCGTCGGGTGTAGGTGTACTGCGTGTGTTGCGGGAGGCGGCACCACGAGAATGGTTCTCATTGCTCACACTTCTCGCGACACTGGGTAGCGTAGCCGAGGCGGATGCCGACGAACTCGCGCGACGCCTTCAGGCAGCGGGCGTGGATGCATTCGAGGTAG
Organism: Gemmatimonadota bacterium; assembly: GCA_003155795.1. GTDB lineage: Bacteria > Gemmatimonadota > Gemmatimonadetes > Gemmatimonadales > Gemmatimonadaceae > Fen-1247. Next base: position 5,483 of record PMEM01000046.1, on the reverse strand, counting down.
CTGCGGACGCAGAGGCAGAGGAGGACATCGAGGAGCGCGAAGCCGCGAAAGCTGCTGCCCGCCGGACCTATGCACAGTCGGTCGCGCTCACCAAGGACGTGATCAATTCCGTGCGCATGGGGCGGGTCCCAAGCGCGCGCAAGATCAAGCGCGCCGTTCAGACGATCGTCGATCAGGTGCTCACTGAAGAAGCGTCACTGATCGGACTGACCACGTTGCGCGAGTACGACGAATACACGTACACCCATTCGGTCAACGTGTGCATCTTTTCCGTCGCACTTGGGAAACGCATCGGGATGTCGAAGCTCCAGCTGTACGAGCTGGGAATGGGCGCGTTGATGCACGACATCGGCAAGTCGCGCGTGCCGACGGACGTCATTCAGAAGAGCACCCCGCTTGACGAGGACGACTGGCGGCGGATTACCGCTCATCCGTGGCTAGGCATGCTCACGCTGTTTCAACTTCGCGGACAGCAGGAATTGCCGTATCGCGCGATGATCGTTGCGCATGAACATCACATGCGGCGTGATTACTCGGGGTATCCGAAGGTGATCCGCCCACGTCAGATGTCCATGACCAGCAAGCTGGTCGCAGTGGCCGATGCATACGACGCGGCGACAACGCGTCGGTCGTATCAGACAAAGCCGTATCCACCTTCAGCGGTGTTGCAGGAGATGCGTGACAACCCGCTCCGAGGGCTGGATCCGGTTGTCGTCAAGGCCTTCATCACCCTGCTGGGCATCTATCCTTCCGGCACGCTTGTGGTGCTGGACACCTTCGAACTGGCCGTGGTTCTTGCGGCGAATGTGAATCCGGAGATGTTGTCGCGCCCGCGAGTCGTTATCGTAAGTGATGGGCGCGGCAATCTCCTGCAGCCGCCGATCGAATCAGACTTGGCGGCAACAGGCCCCGATGGCCAGTTCGCACGTACTATCATCAAGACAGCGGATCCGGAAAGGTATGGCATCAGGGTTAGTGACTACATCATCTAACAGGATCGACGAACGCTTTACGACGTTGCGAGCGACCGGCCGTAAGGCGCTCGTCTGTTACGTCACGGCCGGCCATCCGGATCTTTCGAGATCGCGGGAGCTGCTGCAAGGACTCGAGGACGCAGGGGCGGATGTTCTCGAAATAGGCGTGCCGTTTTCCGATCCCATGGCGGACGGACCTGTGATTCAGGCAAGCTCGCAGACTGCACTTGATGCAGGCATGACATTCGACGGTGTACTTGACCTGGTCGAACAAGCGCGACTGAAGATTCCCGTCGTGCTGTTCGGCTATCTGAATCCGTTCCTCGCGGCGGGGCCGAGTGCACTTGGCCGGATGCAAGCCGCCGGTTGCGACGGGCTGCTCATTACCGACTTGCCAGTGGGAGCAGATCCAGCACTCGAGTCCAGCATAGGAGCGAGCGACATAGCGTTCATCCGGCTGGTGGCACCGACGACTCCGACTGAACGGATGCAACTGATCGCGAGTCACGGGAGCGGTTTCGTATATCTCATCAGCAGGCTCGGAGTTACTGGGATGCAAAGCGCGGTGGCTCCCGAACTGGGCGCGACAGTCGCGCGGCTGCGCTCCGTGACCACGCTTCCAGTCTGCGTGGGATTCGGCGTCACGAACGCAGCGCAGGCCGCTGCAATCACATCGATTGCCGACGGCGTGGTCGTTGGGAGTGCCATCGTGAAGGCCGCCGGAGAAAGCGTTGACTCCGCGGTCTCTCTCGCAAAGTCGTTGCGTTCCGGCATCGATCAGGCGACTTGATGATCCCGGACACGGTTGTCCTGCAGGCAATGCGATTCCACACGCGTGTTGGAGTGCTCCCACACGAAAAACAGTTGCCGCAACCTGTCGAAGTTGACCTGTCGGTGACGGTGGATGGTGCCGTGCGACCGCCAAACGTGGTTGATTACGTCGCGCTTTATTCGGCAGTTGCAGAAGTAATGTCGACGCCGCACATATCGTACCTTGAAGAGGCAGCAGAGCGTATCGCATCGGCGGCGCTTCTGGTGAAGGGCGTCCGTACCGCGACAGTATCCGTGCGCAAGCCGCACGTACCATTGCCAGGCCCTGTCGAATTTGCGCAGGTGTCGATTACCCGCGAGCGAAATGGATGACATCGCTTTCGTTGCACTGGGTAGCAACATCGGCGACCGGGAGCGGCATCTTGCCGATGCGCGCTCCAGAATCGAGAAGATATCCGGGGTCGTGATCCTGGCGGAGTCGATGGTCGAGGAGACAGCACCGATAGGACCTGTCAAACAGGGCCCGTACCTCAACCAGATGATCGCGCTCGGGACATCGCTCCCCCCCGCCGAACTCCTTGCCAGGCTTCACGAGGTGGAGGTTCTGGGGGATCGGGTCAGAACGGCCCGTTGGGGACCGCGCACGATAGATTTGGACATCGTCAAGTATGCGCGCACGACGTGGAATTCTCCGGAGCTGCGAGTGCCGCATGACGAGATCGATAACCGCGACTTCTGGCAACGCGAGCTGGCCGAACTTGCAGAGGTGATGATTTGAGCAGTGCCACGGATTTGTGCTGCGCTCGTCGCGGCCGGCGCTGCGTTCCAATCCGGAGAAACGCGTGCCCCGTCGATCGAAGCTGCCGGGGTGGCCATACTGACGCAGGAACCCCAGCGTGCGACTGATTATTTCAAGGTCGTTCGGGAATCCGACTTTGATCAACCCGCTGCAGTGGCGCGTGGTGATTCCATCGTCACCGCGGTTCGGCTTGGAACAACTCGATTGATAGACAACATTCAACTCTAAATATGGCGAGCTCGACGCTGGATCTTCCCGCATGGGCGCACGTTGGCGATAAGCGCGCGGAGCACATTCAGAGAGTTACCGCACTCCTCAACGCTTGGGCTGCGGCGATGCGGTTGCCTCCTGCAGAGGCACGCGCATTTGTTGACGCGGGGGTGCTTCACGACGCGTTGCGCGACGCTACAGAAGCAGAACTGCGCCGGATTACCGGCGACAACGAGAGCCCCCTGGGCTTGCTGCACGGCCCTGCCGCTGCGATCACGCTGGAGAAGCACGGCGAACAACGCACCCAGTTACTTGACGCGGTGCGATACCACACTGTCGGAAATGCAGCCTGGGGAACGGTTGGCCGCGCACTTTACATGGCGGACTTCCTCGAGCCGGGACGCAAGTTCTCGAAGCAGGATCGCTACTTCCTGGCGCTGCAGGTTCCCAACTCATTCGACGCAGTGTTCCGGCAAGTTGTGCGCATGCGCCTGGAATGGACTGTTCGCGAGGGGAACCAGATTTTCCCGGAAACTGTGGCACTCTGGAACAGCCTGCAGTAATGCCGCGCTGTTTCGCGGTGTCAGTGTCTACAACTCTGACGGTGATTGCTCTGCTACTCCCAGGTTGCACCCACCATGACAAAGCTGGTTCGACGGTAACGCGCGAGTCGACGCGGATCGATACCACTATTGGGCATGCACCGGCGGACGTACGCATCAAAGTCGAGATTCTTAACGCCAGCAGGCTTCGCGGTGCCGCGCGTTCCGCGACGTTTCTACTCAGAGAACGCGGCTACGACGTTGTTGCGTCTGGAAACGCCGGTCGGCTCCAGGACCCTACCGTCGTTCTCGACCGCTCAAATCACCCGGAGTGGGCAGCGCTGATCGCGAAGGCGATCGGCGGCAAGGTTGAATCCAAGCCGGACACGTCACGCTACCTCGACGCCNNGCTGTCATCCTCGGCGCGAGCTGGACGCCGCCGCCTATGCCGTTCCACCCGTAGCTGACCGCAGGCCGCGGCGATGTCCTTGCCGCGACTCTTCCTGATCGCCACGTTCAGGCCGGCCCGCCGGAGAGAGGCACCGAAACGGCGGATCGAATCGGCGCTTGTCGGCGTGAAATCACCAGCACCGCCAGGGTGCAACGGGATGAGATTAACGAAGGCCTTACACTCACGCGCGAGCTTCGCAAGTTCGCTGGCGTCCTCGGGCCGATCGTTGATGCCGCCGAGCATCACGTACTCGAAAGTCACTCTTCGGTCGAAGCTCTTGGCCGCTTCGATTACGTCGGCAAGCGGATACTTGGTGTTGATTGGCATCAGGCTTCGCCGCAACGCATCGGTCGGTGCGTGGATTGAGATCGCCAGTCGAAACTGCTCCGGACGTTCGCCAAGAGCGACAATCCCGGGGAGAATTCCGACGGTTGACACGGTGATGTGGCGAGCCCCGATGCCAATCCCATTTGGATCGTTGAGGATCGTGAGAGCCGTGTCGACAGCGCGCCAGTTCATCATCGGCTCTCCCATCCCCATGAACACGATGTTGGTGACCGCGATTGGAGGGTCGAGCAGCGCCATCTCACGAACCTGAGCCGCGATCTCGTACGCTTCGAGATTTCGGGTGAATCCCATCTTGCCGGTCGCGCAGAACGCACACTGAAGGGCGCACCCAGCCTGCGAGGAAATGCAGAGCGTCAGGCGATCGCTGTCGGGAATCGAGACGGTTTCGATAGCCTCACCGTCAGCGAGTCGGAAAAGGAATTTGCGAGTACCGTCAGCCGACGTCTGCTCAGTTGAAACCGTGAGGGAAGGTAACTCGAACGATTGTTCGAGAGCCTCTCTCGTGGCCATCGGAATGTCGGTAATCTCAGCAAACGATCTTACCGGTGCCTGCCACAGGCGGCGGGCGACCTGTTGCGCGCGGTACACCGGCTCGCCCCGGTCGCGAAAGAAGGCTTCGAGCGCCGAGTTCGCCGCTTGAGGAGTGAGATTCAGGAGATTGATTTTGGACATGTTAGTAGTGGCAGGCTACAGCTCGAAGGGCCTACCATAAACCGTTGCCAGACATAAATTTAACCGATCTACATGCAATCATATTACCAGGTCGAAACGCGACCATCAGCCATCGCGTGAGCGCTCCCGAATTTCCAGCAACTACCGAGCGTACCACCTTCTGCGGCGCACTTCGCGCCGAGCATGTCGGAGCAACGGTAAAGCTGGGCGGATGGGTCGAGAGCTCCCGGAACCTGGGCGGCATGGTGTTCCTCAGTCTCCGTGATCGTGCCGGAGTAGTGCAGGTGTCCTTCAACCCTGACTTCACCGCGCCGGACGTGATTGATGCCGCCTCGTCGGTGTCGCTGGAGAGTGTGATCCTGGTAGAAGGCACTGTGGCCGAACGTCCCGCAAACATGGCGAATCCGGACATGAGCACGGGTGCAATCGAGGTACGGGCAGTGTCGGTGACTGTCGTCGGACCAGCGGAGTCGGTCGCGATGCCGGTGGTGGCTAAGGGTTCGAACCTGCCAGCGGAGGATGTTCGTCTACGGTATCGATACCTCGACCTGCGTCGCGCACCGCTCCAGGCGAACATGATTCTGCGACACAAGTTGTTGCAGACGACGCGCAGGTATCTGGATGGGAAGGGTTTTCTCGAGATCGAGACACCGATTCTCACCAAGCCAACGCCCGAGGGGGCACGCGACTACATGGTGCCGAGCCGGGTGCATCCG
>PMEM01000014.1 GCA_003155795.1 Gemmatimonadota bacterium | reverse complement strand
CGCCGACGTGGTTCCGTTCATCCCTCTCGAAGGCGCAACGATGGACGATTGCATCGCCTTGGCCCGCGAGGTTGGCAGACGAGTTGGTGACGAACTCGCCATCCCTGTGTATCTGTACGAGCACGCTGCAACCAACCCCTCCAGGCGCAATCTCGCCGACGTTCGACGCGGTGGGTTCGAAACACTACGCGATGTGATCGCGTCAGATCCAGCGCGTACGCCGGACTTCGGGCCCGCCAGAGTTCATCCATCCGCCGGTGCCGTCGCGATCGGGGCGCGAGCCTTCCTCGTGGCCTTCAACGTGTATCTCGGCGATGCGGCGGCAGTCCCAGCCGCGCGCGAGATTGCGCGCGCCGTTCGCGGGTCGAGCGGAGGGCTGCCCGCGGTAAAGGCACTCGGGCTTGAAGTCGACGGTCAGGCACAGTTGTCGATGAACCTCGTTGATATCGACCGTACATCGCTGGCTACGGCCTATGCAGCCGTGGAGAGAGAAGCGAGAGCGCGCGGACTGCACCCAACCTGGAGCGAGATCATCGGACTCATCCCGGAAAGAGTCGCGTTCGACATCGCCAGTCGCGCCATTCGCTTGCGAGACAGCATGGATGACCACGTTCTCGAGCGTATTCTTATCGAGAAGCGTCCGGAAATATCCTTGTCCGGCTTCATCGCCAGTGTTGCCAACTCCGACCCGGCTCCCGGCGGCGGTAGCGTCGCGGCAATCGCAGGCGCACTGGCTGCAGCACTGGCCCGCATGGTCGCCGGCCTTACAATCGATCGCAAGCGTTACGCCGCCGTCGCTGACGAGATGCATCTTGTGCGCAATCGCGCCGAGGCGTTGATCGAACAACTCGAATCGCTGGCAAAACGTGACGCCGATGCATACTCAAAGTTCGTCGATGCACAGAGGCTTCCGCAGGACTCTCCTGTAGCCACAGCCTATCGAGAGAAAGCGATGCGTGCCTCGTTGCTCGCGGCGACACGTGTTCCGCTCGAGATTTGCCGCGCTACCGAAGATGTAGCACGGTTGTGCGAGATCGTCGCCGAGCGCGGAAACATCAATGCCATAACTGACTCGGGTGTCGCCGCCGCACTTGCGAGCGCTGCCTGCAAGGCAGCTGCGTACAACGTGCGCATCAACGCTCGGTCACTACAGGATCGATCGGATCGCGAAGCTCTAGCGACCGAGGCAATCGACAGGACGAACAACGCTGCGCTGATTGCGGAACGCGTTGCACAACTGGTCGAATCCGCCCTGTAACAACCCCCGACCGCGAGTGATCCTGCTATGCCGCCAGGCGCGTCAGTACGCGCGGTCCTTCAGCGGTAATCGCGACTGTATGCTCGAAGTGAGCGGCGCGTGATTTATCGGCGGTTATCACCGTCCACTGATCCGACAACTGCTTGGTCCTGTGGCTCCCGATCATCACCATCGGTTCGATAGCAATGGTGAGACCAACAGTCAGCTTGACGCCACGCTTCGGCTTGCCGTAGTTGGGGACCTGCGGATCTTCGTGGAAGGTTGTGCCGATTCCATGTCCAACCAGATCGCGCGTCACATTATAACCAGCGCTCTCTACCAGACCCTGCACGGCAGCACCAATGTCGCCGACGTGGTTTTCGGGCTGCGCCGCCGCAATGCCTGCATCCAGCGCCCGGCGTGTTACGTCGAGCAAACGCAGAGACTCAGCTCCTACATCGCCGACAGCAACCGTAGTCGCAGCATCGGTGTGATACCCATCGAGCTGAACTCCAATGTCTACCGAGATGATGTCGCCGTCATGAATAGTGCGCTTCGCGCTGGGGATGCCGTGCACGATTTCTTCGTTGATCGAAGCACAGATGCTGTTGGGGAACCCGTACAGCCCCTTGAACGAAGGAAGCGCACCCGCATGCGAGCGAATAAACTGCTCGATCATACGATCGACGTCGAGCGTAGTCATCCCCGCACGCACGTCGGTTTCCGCGAGGCGAATGGCACCAGCCAGGATCTGTCCGCCGCGCGCCATTATTTCGATTTCTCTTGCTGACTTGAGTTGTATCATTTACTGCTCCCGACGCTCATTGCGCGTCAGTCAGCGCGCGGAACGTGCCTGAGAGCCTCGGCCGCGCGCATTGTAACATCTGTCACATCTCCGATCGCATCGATACTTTCCACCGGAACACCATGCGTTTGATACCACGCAACAACCGGCGCGGTGAGTTCTTCGTAGACGTTTAGACGATTCTGGATTGCTTCGGGTTCATCATCCTTTCTGCGAATCAGTCGTCCGCCATCGTTGCGCGGACACGCCGTGCCGGGCTCAAGCCCCTTGAACGGCGTCTGGCAAATATCACACGTTGTGCGTGAACTCAAACGTCGAATCAGTTCGGCGTGGTTCGCGTCGAACAGAAGTACCGCATCGACCTTGCGATCGATCGACTTCAGCACAGCAGCCAAACTTTCTGCCTGCGGCACTGTACGAACCGCGCCGTCGAGTATTGCACCGCGAGCGGTTTCTGTGGACGCCATCGCGTCGCGCAAAACGCCGAGTATCACGGAGTCAGGGACGAGGTCCCCACTGTCCATGTACTTCTTGGCTTCGATCCCAAGCGGTGTACCGTCACGTACGGCAGCTCTGAAGAGATCGCCTGTAGCGATCTTCGGAATACCAAGGCGAGCCGCTAGCAGCTCGCCCTGAGTTCCCTTACCTGCGCCCGGAGGCCCGAGCAGAACGATTATCACAACCGGCCCGGACTTCAGTAACCGGCAAAGGAGCTCTGCCCCCTGAACCGGACACGACCCTTCTTCATGAAGCCGTCGTACTTGCGCAGCAGCATGTGCTGGTTGATCTGCGCCATCGTGTCGAGCGCAACACCCACTACGATCAACAGCGATGTACCACCGAACACGAATGGGACGTTGATCAGCCCGGCGATAAAGATTGGCAGCAACGCGATGAACGTGAGGAAGAAGGCGCCAGGAAGTGTAATTCGCGAAATCACCGCATCCACGTATTCCGCGGTCTTCGCACCTGGCTTGACGCCAGGTATGAAGCCACCCTGCTTCTTCAAATTCTCGGCGATATCGACCGGATTGAAGATGATTGCGGTATAGAAATACGTGAAGAAGATGATGAGTACGCCAAGCATGAGCAGGTAAAGCCAGGTACCCGGCTGAACCATCTCGGAGACGCGTTGCATGAACGGGTTGCCGCTGAACTGCGCAAATGCACCCGGAATCACGATCACCGACTGCGCAAAGATGATCGGCATGACGCCGGCAGTGTTGATGCGCAGCGGAATGAAGTTACGCGACGCCTCTCTCTGCCGACCGCGCGACATCGTGCGCTGCGGAATCTGAATCATGATGCGGCGAGCTGCAATTGTGATCGCGATTGTTCCCGCGACGACCGCAACCATGACGATCCCCAGCAGAACAAGAGAGAAGGGTCCAATTGCCTGCGTGGTTACGAACTTGAACGTGTCAAGAATACCCGGCCAGAAGCGCTCCACGATCGAGAAGAAGATGATGAGCGAAGCACCGTTCCCGAGACCGCGTTCTGTAATCTGCTCACCGAGCCACATGACGAAGATCGCGCCCGTGGTAAGGAACAGGACCATCTGCAACTTGAACTCCAGGCCGGGCGTGATGACCGCATTCTGGAGCGAAGACGTGAACAGAGCGAAACCCCATCCCTGCACGACCGCGAGCGCGATGGTGATGTAGCGCGTCCACTGGTTGACCGTCTTCCGCCCTTCCTCGTCCTTTTGCATCTTCTCGACCTGCGGCAACACTGCACCGGCGATCTGAATAAAGATGGACGCCGAGATGTAAGGCATGATGCCCAGCGCGAAGACTGTCGCGCGAGACAGTCCGCCGCCCACGAACAGATCATAAAGGCCGAGTAGTCCCCCACCACCCTTGTTCGCAAAGAAGTCCGTCAGCGCCACGACGTCGATACCGGGCGCCGTGATGTGCGAACCCAACCTGTAAAGCACAAGGCAGAGGAAGGTGAACTTGATCTTATCCCACAGCTCGGTATTTCGCGTGATATCCGCGACGGCCGATGCGGGATTTGTCTGCGCCATTAGAAGAATCTCCTCAGACGGTGGCCGGGCCACCCGAAACTGCTAAAAAGTCGAATCCGTATTGCGATCGTTCCGGATTCGCGAAGCGTCGGGGCGATTGGCAGAAGCCAGTCGCCGTCGACGCCATATTGGATGATGGAAACCCGAACCTCGGTCTCCTTCTGAAATTTATGCGACGGTGCCGCCAGCGGCGACAATCTTCTCGCGCGCTCCGTTGCTCACCTTGAGGCCACGGACGGTCACAGCCTGCGTGATCTCGCCATTGGCCAGCACCTTCGCCGGACCCTTGCCGCCGTGGATCATACCAGCTTCCACCAGCAACTCGGTCGTTATCTCCTTCCCCTCGAACTGGGCCAGGTCTCCCAGGCGCACTACCTGACTTTCCACGCGGAAAGGCGGTGTAAAGCCGCGCTTCGGCAGCCGGCGCGTGAGCGGCATCTGACCGCCCTCGAAATGAGGCTTGCCGCCGCCCGGTCCATGGTGTCCCGAACGAGCCTTGATTCCCTTGTGACCCTTGCCCGACGTCTTACCAGTCCCCGAGCCAGGTCCACGTCCGATGCGCTTACGATTGCGCGACGACCCGGGTGCAGACGATAGGTTGTGCAGTCCGATCTTGCTTGCCATTGCGCTACGCCCCCTTCTTTGCTGGCGCGATCGTCACCAGGTGACGCACGCGCTTTATCTGACCGCGTAACGAAGGCGAATCCTGGTGGATTACCACGTCATGCGGATGCCGAAGTCCGAGCGCTTCGAGCGTGCGACGCATGCGCCACGAATGCCCGATCTTGCTGCGAACCTGCTTGATCTCCACCTTGCCACTTCCGGCCGGCTGGAGCTTGTCTGTGGACTTGGGCCCCCGAGTGGGGTGCCACACGAATGTACGGGCCATTACGCAACCACCTTGGTCTTGGCACGCGAGCGGTAGCCGAGCGAGCTCTGCTCCACTCCACGCTCACGCGCAACCTGTTCTACTGTCGTCAGATTCTGCAGCCCGTCGAGCGCCGCGAGAACCATGTTGTGCGGATTCGTCGAGCCAAGGCTCTTGGTGAGAATGTCCGTGATTCCGACGCACTCCATAATAGCGCGAACGGCACCGCCGGCGATTACACCAGCACCAGGCGCTGCCGGCTTCATGAGCACCTTTCCAGCGCCATGCTGACCGACAATCGCGTGTGGAATGGTGCCGCCAGTCATCGGAATCGCGACCATATGACGCCGAGCTGCCTCAACGGCCTTGCGGACCGCCTCGGAAACTTCATTCGCCTTTCCGGTCGAGAAACCGACCCGTCCCTGTCCGTCGCCAACGGCGACAAGAGCATTGAACGAGAAGCGGCGACCACCCTTCACAACTTTCGCGACGCGGTTGATCGCGACAACGTTTTCGATGAGATCGCTGCCTTCACGCTCTCCACCGCGACCGCCGTCACGTCCACCGCCAGGTCCACGACCGCCGCCCGGGCCGCCGCGGTTCTGACCGCCGCCCTGACCGCCGCGTCCACCGCCTGAGCCGCCGCGTCCGCCACCACCCTGGCCACCACGCCCGCGCTGCTGACCACCGCCAGAGCGTGCGCTCCGACCAGGTCCACCGCTGTTCGACGTGCTGCCAGACGTGCTGCCAGACGTGCTGCCAGACGTGCTGCTGGACGCGTTGGTCGCGCCGCCCGAGGCTGGCGCGTTTCCCTCTTTCTGTTCGTCAGCCATTAGAACTCCAACCCGCCTTCGCGGGCACCGTCGGCCACCGCTTTCACGCGGCCGTGATACAAGTATCCACCACGGTCAAAGACGACGCTATTAACGCCCGCATCCTTCGCGCGCGCCGCGATCTTCTTGCCGACTTCGAAAGACTTCTCAACCTTCTTCCCTTCAATTCCGCTGTCCGTCACCGTCATCAACGTGTGCATCGTGTTGTCGTCAACGAGTTGCGCATAGATGTGCTTCTCGGAACGAAAAACTACGAGGCGCGGGCGCTCTGCGGTGCCATTCACTTTCTTGCGAACGCGAAAGTGGCGACGGGTGCGGTACTGCTCGCGGGTTTGCGGCTTCTTCATCGCTTACTTGCCCCCAGCCTTACCGGCCTTGCGGCGAACCTGTTCGCCTTGATACTTGACGCCCTTGCCCTTGTATGGCTCGGGTGGACGAAGGCCGCGAATCTCCGCCGCAACCTGTCCGACAACTTCCTTGTTCGCACCTTGGACCACAACCTGCGTTGGCTGCGGCGCACTCAGCTTGATTCCCTTGGGCGATTTGTACTCGATGGGATGCGAGAATCCAAGCGCGAGCTGCAATCCGTAAGGACGCACCTCGGCCTTGTATCCAACGCCGACGAGCTCGAGTGTCTTGCTGAATCCCGTGGAGACGCCCTCGACCATGTTCGCAACCAGTGTGCGACTCAGACCGTGCAGCGCCTTGTGATTCTGCTCATCCGACGGACGCGCTACCACGACTTCACCGTTCTCCATCGACAGTTTCATGTCCGGGTGAATGGTGCGCTGCAACTCGCCCTTGGGCCCTTTAACGTTCACAGTGTTGCCGTCCAGAGTCACCGTTACGTTCGCGGGGACTGGGACTGGCTTCTTTCCGATACGTGACATTTTTTGCTCGATTACCAGACTAGCGCGACGAGTTCGCCGCCGGTGCGATGCTGCCGCGCCTGACGGTCCGACATTACACCCTGCGATGTGCTCAGGATCGCCATGCCCAACCCATTACGCACGCGGGGAATCTCCGTGACACCGACATAGCGCCGGAGGCCGGGACTGGAAACACGCTGGATATCGCGGATAACCGGCTGACCTGTGCCAACGGCGTACTTGAGAATCACGCGAAGGATCTGCCGACCTTCCTCCGTCTCAAGTGTGCGATAGTCCTGGATATAGGAATTTTCCTTGAGGATCTGCGCAATCTGCGTCTTCACCTTGGAAGCTGGCATGTCCACGCGACGATGCTTCGCCCGGCACGCGTTGCGGATCCGCGTCAGCATATCCGCAATTGGATCTGTCATACTCATCGTTCTACTCTTCCTCGTCCCGTCGTATCCGCTGTGCGGACGTGCGGGGCTGCTTGGGTTTGTGTTGCGTCGAACGTTTTCGAAATATTGTGGCGCGGATGAATCCGCGCCCTACAGCTGGTAAATACGTCGAAGACGTATTTACCAGCTGGCCTTGCGAACGCCCGGGATGAATCCGGCCAGCGCCATGTCGCGGAACGCGATACGCGCAAGGCCGAACTGCCGCAGATACGCACGCGGACGACCGCTGAAATCGCACCGGTTGCGAATGCGCACCACTGACGCGTCGCGCGGCATCTTGCGAATCGCCGCGTACGCATCTGCGCGCTGATCCGGTGTCGATACCGGGTTCTTGATGATTGCCTTCAGCTCCCGACGACGCGCCGCATACTTCGCGACAATCGCCCGACGCTGCTCGTTCTTCTTGACCTTGGAAGTCTTCGCCATTTTTTGCTTCGGTTAACCGTGTACGATGACGGGCTTCTCTTCACCGCGGAACGGCATGCCAAGTTCGCGAAGAAGTGAAAGCGCCTGATCGTCCTTGTTGGTCGTCGTGACGAACGTGATGTCCATCCCGTGGATCTCATCTACCATGTCGTAGCTGATTTCGGGAAAGATCATCTGCTCCTTGACGCCCATCGTGTAGTTGCCACGTCCATCGAACGCGCGCGTGTTGAGTCCACGGAAGTCGCGAATGCGGGGAATTGCAACCGAAACGAGCCGGTCCATGAATTCCCACATGCGCGGGCCGCGCAACGTCACCGACGCGCCGATCTCCTGGCCTTCACGCTGGCCGAAGTTGGCGATCGATTTCTTGGCCTTGCGACGTACCGGACGCTGGCCAGTAATCAGGGCCAGTTCGTCCACCACTACGTCCAGAATCTTCGAGTTGCGAATTGCCTCACCCACACCGCAGTTGATGACGATCTTCTCGACCGTCGGGACTTCGTGAATGTTGCCGAAGCCGAACTGCTTGGTGAGACGCGGGCGAACCGTTGTCTTGTAGTGCTCGCGCAAACGCGGCGCCGGAACCGGAAGACCCGCGCCAGCATGCTCGGTCGGAATGAGTTGCTTGCGCTCGGTACCCCGGCTCGAAGCTGCCTTGGTCGAACTCTTGGTTGACGCCTTTGGCGGAGTGGACTTGGCTGGAGATTTCCCAGCCTTTGCCCCACCCTTGCCACCCTTCGCGCCGCCCTTCGCGCCGCCCTTCTTGTTGTCTTGCTTGTTTGCCATTTCTTCTATTCCTTAGCGAGGCGCCATCGGGATCGAGTCGCCGCTCTTGACGCTGACGCGCTCCTTAGTCCCATCCTTGTCCGTGCGCGACCTGACGCGCGTCGGCTTGCCCGACTTCGGATCGATGAGCATCACGTTCGATGCGGCCATCGCGGCCTCCATCTCACGAATTCCGCCCTCGTCCTCTGCGCTAGTTGCCCGACGGTGCTTCTTTACGATGTTCACACCCTTGACGACGACACGGTTCTTCTTGGGGAAAACGCGGATGACCGTGCCTTCCTTGCCCTTGTCATCACCGCGAACTACACGCACCGTGTCACCCTTCGCGACATGCACGCGAACGCGAGCCGCGTTCGCCGAATGCCGGTCGGTCGTGAGGCGGTCCTTGGCGGTCTTGCGGTAAGTCAACTTGCGCATTCTACAACACCTCCGGTGCCAACGACGCGATCTTCATATACTTCTTGTCGCGAATCTCACGAGCAACCGGCCCGAACACGCGCGTCGCGCGCGGTTCGCCAGTGTCGTTGATTATCACGACAGCATTTTCGTCGAAACGGATATAGGAGCCGTCCTTCCGACGCGTCTCCTTGGCTGTGCGCACAACTACTGCGCGCGCAACATCCGACTTCTTTACAGTTCCGTTTGGAAGGGCGTCCTTCACAGCAACGATAACGACATCGCCAAGCCCCGCGTAGCGCCGGCCAGTACCGCCGAGCACGCGAATGACTAGCGCCCGTTTCGCGCCGGAATTATCCGCAACCTTTACCATCGATTCTTGCTGGATCATCGCAGTATCTCGTTAGCGTGCGCGCTCGACGATCTCGACCACTCGGAAGCGCTTGTCCTTCGACAGTGGGCGCGTCTCCATGATCCGTACCGTGTCGCCAAGCTTCGCCGAGTTCTCCTCGTCGTGCGCTTTGAGCTTCTTGGTACGCGTCATCATCTTTCCATACACAGGGTGCTTCACGCGACGTTCGATCGCGACTACGACGGTCTTCTCCATCTTGTCGCTCACGACCGTACCCGTGCGCACCTTGCGCGCGTTACGCGTCTCTAGTCCCTCTGTTGTCTCAGTCATTCTTCTGCTTCCTCTCGTTCTGCACCGTCTTGAGCCGGGCGATGTCGCGCCGGATGAACCGCAGGCGTAACGGGTTTTCCAACGTCTCGGTTCCGGAGCGGAACGTCAGTCGGAAGCGCTCTTCCTCCAGCTCGTTGATCTTCGCGACGACGTCAGAGTCGATCATCTCGCGGATATCGTCAGCCTTCATCTGATTGCGCCTCCTCACGTTTCACAAACTTCGTCTTCACACTGAGCTTCGCTGAAGCAAGCGCCATCGCCTTCTGCGCGATCTCAAGCGTCACACCTTCGAGCTCGAACATCACACGGCCAGGCTTCACGACGGCCACCCAACCCTCGGGTGATCCCTTTCCCTTGCCCATACGCGTTTCTGCCGCCTTCTTCGTAATCGGCTTGTCGGGGAAGATGCGAATCCACACCTTTCCGCCACGCTTTATGTGACGCGTGAGCGCCACACGAGCGGCTTCGATCTGCCTGTTCGTGACCCAGCCAGGCTCCAACGCCTGAAGGCCGAAATCGCCGAACGAAACCTTCGATCCACGGGTCGCCAATCCCTTCATGCGACCCTTGAACATCTTGCGGAACTTTACCCGCTTCGGACTAAGCATCTCTATATCTCCTTACGCGTCCGTCGAGTACGTCTTGCCACGCCGATCCTCAACGATCTCTCCCTTGAAGATCCAGACCTTTACGCCAATCGTGCCGTAAGTCGTCTTCGCAGTCGATGTCGCGTAATCGATGTCGGCACGCAGCGTCTGGAGAGGCACACGACCCTCGTGATATCCCTCGACACGCGCGATCTCGGCGCCACCAAGACGGCCGCCGCACTTGACCTTGATTCCCTGCGCACCCATACGCATCGAACTCTGTACCGCGCGCTTCATCGCACGACGGAACGAAATTCGCTGCGCCAGCTGATTGGCGATGTTGTCAGCCACCAGCTGCGCATCCAGCTCAGGACGCTTGATCTCTTCAACGTTGATGCCAACTTCCTTGCCCGACAGGCGGCTCAATTCATCGCGAAGCTGATCTACTTCAGTTCCCTTCTTGCCGATCACGACGCCAGGACGACCAGTGTGGATTGTCACCACGACCTTGCCCGGCTTGCGCTCGATGGTCACATCGGAAATCGCGGCGTGACCAAGACGCGCGTGCAGATACTTGCGGAGGAGCGCATCCTCCTTGAGCATCGCAGGCATGTCACGGTTCGCGTAGTAACGCGAGCGCCAGTTCTTCGAAACTCCAAGGCGGAAGCCGATTGGATGTGTCTTCTGTCCCATTACTTCTCTCCCTCGGTCTTCTTGGCCGTCTTGCTGGCGGCAGTCTTTGCCGTCGACTTCTTGGCTACAGCCTTCTTTGTCGCGGTCTTCTTCGCTACCGGCTTCGGCTTCGCCGCGCGCTCGGAAACGATGATATCCACATGACTCGTGCGCTTGCGGATCGGAGTTGCGCGACCCTGCGCCGCAGGCATGAACCGCTTGAGCGCCGGCCCTTCGTTCACAACCGCGTGTGACACTACCAGAAGATCGAGATCAATCGCCTCGTTCGCCTGGCGTGCCTTGTACTCGGCATTCGCAACGGCTGAGGAAAGCGTCTTCTCGATCTGCTTCGCGGCGTGCTTTTTCGAGAAACGCAGCAACGCAAGCGCATCGCTGACGTTCTTGCCGCGAATCTGATCGATCACAAGGCGCATCTTGTACGGCGACTGACGCGTTGTACGCTGAATAGCGCGAGCGCGTTGTGTCATAACTGGGGTCGAGGCCATGTTACTTGCCACCCTTGGCCGGAACGCCCGACGCCTTCTTGTCCACTACCTTGTTGCCGGTATGACCACGGAACAGCCGCGTCGGCGAGAACTCGCCGAGCTTGTGGCCAACCATGTTCTCAGTCACGTAGACAGGGATGAACTTGTTGCCGTTGTGCACAGCGAATGTGTGCCCAACGAAGTCGGGAAGAATCGTGCTCGCGCGCGACCACGTCTTCATGACCTTCTTCTCGTTGCGGCCGTTCATCGCGTCGACTTTTGAAATCAACGACTCGTGTACGAACGGACCCTTGCGAACACTACGTCCCATATTCGATTACCCGTCTTAAGACTGCGTCGCCTTACCGCGGCGACGGCCGCGTACGATTAGCCGTGTTGACGGCTTCTTCGAGTGGCGTGTCTTCACGCCTTCCTTCTTGCCCCACGGTGACACGACGTTACGACCGCCGCGTGTACGACCACCATGCGGGTGATCCACCGGGTTCATCACTTCACCACGAACCTTTGGACGCTTGCCAAGCCAGCGCGACTTGCCTGCCTTGCCGTGCGACAACAACTCATGCTCGGCGTTGCCGACGATGCCGACAGTAGCCATGCACATTCCATGTACAAGCCGCACCTCGGTCGAACCGAGCTTGAGCGTCACGTACTCGCCTTCCTTGGCCACAACCTGCGCAGACATACCGGCAGAGCGTGCCATCTGCCCGCCCTTGCCAGGCTTGAGCTCAATGTTGTGGACGTCGGTACCAAGCGGCATCTCACGCAGTGGAACGGTGTTCCCGATGCGCGTATCAGAACCCGGTCCGGCAATCACGCTGTCGCCAACGCTCAGCCCCTTCGGATGCAGGATGTAGCGCTTCTCGCCGTCCTCATAACGAACCAACGCGATACGCGCTGAACGATTGGGGTCGTACTCGATATGCTCAACAATCGCCGGCATGCCGAACTTGTTGCGCTTGAAATCAATCTTGCGATACTGGCGCTTGTGACCGCCGCCAATGCGACGCATTGCGATGTGGCCGTGATTGTCACGTCCGCCCGACTTGGGAAGTGGCTCGATGAGCGACTTCTCTGGCGTGCTGCGCGTGATCTCGGCGAAGTCTGACACGGAGCGAAAACGTGAGCTCTTCGTGACTGGCTTGAACTGTCGGATTGCCATGGTGGCCCTTAACCCTCGAAGATGTCAATCGTGTCGCCCTGCTTCAGCGTCACGATGGCCTTTTTCCAATTCGCGCGCTTACCAATCGATTGGCCGACGCGACGAGTCTTGCCGCGGCAGTTCATCGTCTGCACGCCGGTGACAGTCACGCCGAACAACTTCTCGATAGCTGCTCTGATCGCCGTCTTGTTCGCGCCCGGTGCCACCTCGAAGGTGTACTCCTGACGGTCCTGATAAGCTGCCGACGTCTTCTCGGTCATCACTGGCCGAATTACGGTGCGGTACATGGTAGCCATGGCTTACTTCCCCTTCTTCTTGGCTGCGGGCTTCTTCGCCGCTGCCTTCTTTGTGGCTGGCTTCTTTCCACCTGCCTTCTTTCCGACCGCCTTCTTTCCGACTGTCTTCTTTCCGGCCGCCTTTTTGGCCGCGGACTTAGCTGTCTTTTTCGCGGCCTTCTTCGCTGTCTTCTTTGCTGTCTTCTTTGCTACCTTTTTTGCGGTTGGCGCCTTCGCGGCCACCGGCGCCTTCGTAGCCGGCGCTGCCTTCTTCGCAACTGCCTTGCGAACAGCTTTCTCGCCCTCTGGAACAGGTGCGAGCGACTCACCAATCGCGCCGGATTCAACGAGAACGACGTCGCTCCACAGGATGTGGTAAGTGGATGCATCCGCAAACGGCATCACATGCGCCGTCGGAAGATTCCGGCAGCTCAGGTACACGTTTCTGTTCACGCCATCCGTGAGGATGAGAATCTTCTTCCCATGCACGCCGAGCGACTCGAGCAACCCGACCAGCTGTGCCGTCTTCGGCGTATCGTAGTCAAACCGATCGATGACGAACAACGAATCTTCGGACGCGCGAGCATTGAGCGCACTCTTGCGAGCGAGCAGCTTGACCTTCTTGTTCGTGCCCATCGTGTAATCGCGCGGCGTTGGACCGAATGTCGTACCACCACCGACCCAGTGTGGTGCACGCGTGGATCCCTGACGAGCGCGACCAGTGCCCTTCTGCTTCCACGGCTTCTGGTTACCGCCCGTTACGACGCTTCGCGTCTTCGTCGACGCCGTACCCTGACGCTGGTTGGCGAGATACGCCTTCACCGCGTGGTGCATTACGGGAAAGTTGATCGTACCGTCGAACAAATCAGCCGGCAACGTGACAGCGTCGCGACGCGTGCCGCCCGCAGTGTACGCAGCTGCACTGCGCGCCGTTTCTGCCTGCTCTGTGTTTTCTGTGTCAGCCATTATTAAGCCTGCTTGCGGATCATCACGATCCCGCTACGGGGGCCAGCGATGCTGCCGCGGATGTAGATCAGGTTGCGTTCCGCATCGATCTTCTCGATACGAAGGTGCGTCTGGGTGTGGCGCTCGTCACCATAATGACCAGGCATCTTCTTGCCCTTGATGACGCGAGATGGATCCGTGCCAGGTCCGATCGAGCCAGGACGACGATGCTTGGTATTTCCGTGCGTGTTCGGTCCGCCTCCGAAACCCCAGCGCTTCACAACGCCCTGGAAGCCGCGTCCCTTTGTCGTACCAGTCACCTTTACAGTGTCGCCCGGCGCAAATATCGAAACGTCGATCTTGTCGCCGACATTGTACGTCGGAATTTCTGCATCCTTGCCAGGCGCGTCGTCGAGCCGGAAGGACTTGAGCGTGTGCGGCGGAGCGTCGAGCCCAGCCTTCTGCGCATGCCCGATCTCCGCCTTGTTGGCGCGACGACCACGCGGCGTGCGCTCACCCTGCTTCGACTCGCGCGCAAGGCGCTGAGTTCCGAAACCGAGCTGCACGGAGGCAAAGCCAGACTCATCCTTGTTCGTCACGAGAAGCACCGGATTCGGTGGCGCCTCGACGACTGTGCAAGGGATCTGCTGACCCTGCTCGTTGAATATCTGGGTCATCCCCAGCTTCTTGCCGATGATTCCAATCATTGTTCTACTCGACCTTGATCTCGACGTCCACACCAGCCGGCAGATCCAGCTTCGTCAGCGCGTCAACAGTCTGCGCCTTGGAATCGAGAATGTCGATCAGGCGCTTGTGCGTCTTCAGTTCGAACTGCTCGCGCGACTTCTTGTCAACGTGCGGTGAACGGAGAACCGTCCAACGCTGCGTCTTGGTCGGAAGCGGGATCGGTCCGGAAACCGATGCACCAGTCTTTTCCGCCGTGCGCACGATGTCAGCCGACGCCTGGTCGATCACTGCGTGATCGAAGGCCTTGAGCCGAATGCGAATTTTGCCAGCCATGATTCTGTCCTGTTATTGCAGAATTT
>PMEM01000062.1 GCA_003155795.1 Gemmatimonadota bacterium | reverse complement strand
TCAGACCCTCGGCCAGAAGCCGGAGATCGCGCTCCGTATCGCGTGTATAGACCTGCCGCAACTTTACGCTCCGTGTTGCGAGCAGGCCAGCGAAGGCCTCTGGCAGACCCGGCTGATTCAGCGCTTCTTCGACCATCGGGTCCAGCGGCTGCTGCGAGCGCAGGTACGCGAGATACTCCGGATCGCGGAGCCCGGAAATCAGTTCGATCGAGCGGAACTGCGCACTCTGGCCACCGGTGGACGTACCAAGATNNATCTTGGTACGTCCACCGGTGGACGTACCAAGATTTTCACGAAACTGTGAGAATCCGTGCGGCGACAATGTGTCGAGCGCGTGCAGCTGCGCCGTGACGATTCGCATGAGCCCTGTGACGCGACCCACCGATTCCACGGCTTCCAGCACGAGCGCGTCGGACATCAGATCGCGAAGCTTTCGCAGCTCGTGCAGAATCAGCTTGAACCAGAGCTCACTCGACTGATGCACCGTAATGAAGAGCAGTTCGTCCGGGTGCTCCGGAGAACTGCGTGGGCACTGCAGCGCCAGTAGCTCCTTGAGCTTCAGATACGTCGGATATGTCGGTTCGTCGTCCATCAGAACGTGCTTACGTCAAGCGCCGCTATGTCGTCCACGCGCATTGTCTCAGTCGTGTAGAACGGCTCGCCGAAGCGGGTTCGGATGAGCGAGCCATAGTGTGCGGACTGATGCCGCACCACGTCGTACAGCGGTTCACCGGTGGGGTAGACTTCGCCGGCCTGCACGGCGCCATCGAACTGCGAAGCGTAGCACTGAACTGCCCGCAACTTGTCTTCGAACACATCGCTGATATCGACAACGAATGTCGGCTTGATATGGTCCTCACGAAACGCAAGTGCGTGAAGAATCTTGCGCGGCCTGAATGCGGGCACTTCGGGGACTATCTTTGCGAGCCCTGCGACAAAACACGCGTCGCGAATCAGCTGGGCTGCGATGATGTGGTCCGGGTGCCGACCCTGGAGCGGTGGCGCAATTACAACCCTGGGCCGGAGCCTGCGAATCTCGACGGCGAGAAGTGCGCGCGTCTCGGGAGTATTCGTCAGACCGGCATCTGGAAGACCCAGATTGACGCGCTCGCTGACCCCAAGGATCTTGGATGCGGCATCGGACTCTCGACCGCGAAGTTCAGCGGAGCCACGTGTCCCGGTCTCGCCAGCGGTGAGGTCTATGATCGCTGTTACGCGACCCTGCCGCCCGGATTTTATCAGAGTCCCACCGCACGTGAGCTCAACGTCGTCGCGGTGTGCCGCGATGGCCAGAATATCCACGTCAGTCATGCGATGG
The DNA here is from genome assembly GCA_003155795.1 of Gemmatimonadota bacterium. Classification (GTDB taxonomy): domain Bacteria; phylum Gemmatimonadota; class Gemmatimonadetes; order Gemmatimonadales; family Gemmatimonadaceae; genus Fen-1247. The sequence goes on along the minus strand of PMEM01000062.1, from coordinate 10,202 downwards.
AACTTACGGTGCCAGGTACGAATGTGTCATTCGGCTTATGCTCGGGGGGGCGAAATGCGCAGCACCTGCACCCGGCATAGCCGCGATTGTCACTCGTAGCGGAGAGCTTCCACCGGATCGAGGCGGGAGGCTTTGAGCGCAGGCATCATTCCGAAGACGATTCCGGTCACCACGCTCGCGCCGACCGCCGTTCCGATGGACCAGAGCGGGATACTTGCTGCGAGAGGAGTGAACGCGCGAAGCCCCAGGGTTCCGATCCAGCCGACGAACATCCCGACAAAGGCTCCGATGCCGGTGAGCGTCACCGCTTCTACCAGGAACTGCCAGAGGATGGTTCTGCGTGTGGCGCCGAGAGCCTTGCGCACACCGATTTCACGGGTACGCTCCGTGACGCTGATCATCATGATTGCGATGACGCCAACTCCGCCAACCAGCGTGCCGACCGCGGACAGTGCAATCATGACGATGAAGAACATGCCGAAGATCTTGTTGTACGTTTCGAACAACTTGTCCTGGGTAATGATTGCAAACGTGTTATCAGCACCCGGCTTTAGACCGCGTTCACCGCGAAGCGCCGCGGTAACTTCATCGATCGCGTCGTCGCGCTCCACGCCAGCGGCAGGCTTTACGGTCAGCTGAATTCCGCGCTGTCCGGTGCCGAGGTGACGAAACGCGGCCTCGAGCGGAACGATCGCCTTCGCGCCATTACCGCCGCTCAGGAAGCTGGCGATGTAGTGATAGACGCCGATGACCTGAAACGGGTTGCCCTTGATCGAGATCTGCTTGCCGATCGGATCAACTTCGCCGAACAAGTCCTTCGCCATTTCATCGTTGATCAGCACAACCTGCGCGCCTGACGAGTTTTCCGCGGTGGTGAATGTACGACCAGGGTAAATGTCGCTTCCATCCACCTCGGTCCAGTTAGCGGTGTACGCGGTAATGGTCGGCGACGGGATGTTCTGCTGGCGGTACGTCACCGCGCCCTGATCGTTTGCGCGCGCCGCGACGGCCTGGATTCCGGGCAAGGCGGAAAGCGTCTGAATCTCTTCCTTGCTGATCGGCGGATTGCGAAGATACTTACAGGTATCGTCCGTCCCGTCGCACGCTTCGAAAGAAATAGGAAACCGCGATACGTAGAATGTCGACGGGCCGGCCTTTTCGAAGTCTGCTGCGACACTCTGGTTGATTCCGTGGATTGCGCCGGAGATGAGCACCACCACGAACACACCGACGGCGACGCCGAGGATCGTGAGTGCCGCGCGAACGCGGTTGGCACGCAATGCGTCGATCGCGATTGTAACTCCTTCCAGTACAGAGAAAATGCGAGTGGAGAGACTCATCTTACTCGGCTCTTAGCGCGGTTATGGGATCGAGCCTGGAAGCCCGGCTCGCCGGATACACGCCGGCAACAATACCTACGCCCGCTCCCAGGATTACCGCAACGATCACCGACCAGGCCGCAACATGCGTTGGCAGAGGCGACAGATATGCGATCAGTGCAGAGAGCCCGACTCCGATCAGGACACCGACGATCGCTCCGACCGTGCTCAGAGTCGCCGACTCAACCAGAAACTGCGCAAGGATATCACGCCTGCGCGCGCCGAGTGCCTTTCGAACGCCAATCTCCGCAGTGCGCTCAGACACGGACACCAGCATGATGTTCATGATGACGATAGCGCCGACGATCACCCCGATCATTGGGAGGGCGATTCCTGCAACCACGAGATAGCCCTTGATCTTGTCCCAGAATGCGAGATCCTGATCTGAAGTCTCGAGTACGAAGTTGTCCTTGACCTCCGGCATCAGCTTCCGCCGCGAGCGCATTACGGAGCGTACCGCGTCTTCCGCGATGATCATCGTTTGCGCGTCTGGCGACTGGACCATGATCTGGTCGATCACACCATGTCGGTTTGTCAACGCCTTGAGCGGCGAATTGAGTGGCGCGACGATGAACTTGTCCAACGACTGCCCGAAAACGCTTCCCTGGGCCTCGGCAATACCGATTACCGTGTAGGGAATGTGCCCAACTTTGAGCTCGCGCCCGATGGGATCCACGCCGGGGAAGAAATAGGTTGCCACATCCTGGCCAATGACCACTACGGGTGAACCCAGTGCGTCTTCCTGCTGCGTGAAGACACGCCCCTCAGTGACACCCAGATTCTTGATTGCGAAGTACTGATAGCTGACGTTGGACGCGTCGACCTGTTTCGGCTTGGCTACATACTTGGACTCGACCGACAGCTGCTCTTCGCTTACGACCGCTGCTCTGGACCCTGGTGGAAGGGCAGCCACGACTGGTGCGATGTCTTCGTCCTTGATTCGCGGGCGCCGGTTCCATGACAGCCATTCCGCGCGTGTGACGTTACCGATGGTGACTGCGGGCCTCTGGCGCAGGTTGAACGTATTGATGGGGATGATCTTCCCCATGATGTCGTCCTGCATGTACTTGCCCATACCCTCTACAATCGAGACGACGGCTATCAGAAACATGACACCGATCATCACGCCGAGCAGAGTGAAGAAGCTCTTCAGCTTCTGCACTCTGATCTGCGACAATGCAAGCTTTACCGCCTCGAAAAACGCCACGGGCTATCCGACCACGGATGAACCGAACGCGCTGAGGCGCTCGTGGAAGTTCTCGCGCCTTTCATCTGTCTCCACAAGTCCGTCGCGCAACACGATCACGCGACGCGCGTGCGCTGCGATATCCGGTTCGTGGGTAACCATGATGACCGTCTGCCCGTGATCGGACAGGCCACTGAAGACGCGCATGATGTCTTCTGATGTGCGAGAGTCGAGGTTTCCTGTTGGTTCGTCAGCGAGCAGAATGGCAGGCCGGTTTACGAGTGCGCGCGCGATGGCAACGCGCTGGCGCTGACCGCCGGAGAGTTCGTTCGGACGGTGATCGAGACGCGAACCAAGTTCGACTGACTCAAGTGCTTCAGTCGCGCGCTGACGACGTTCATCGCCCGAGACTCCGGCATACACGAGCGGAAGCTCGACATTCTGCAAAGCTGTGGAACGGGGAAGCAGGTTGAATGTCTGGAAGACGAACCCGATCTCCTTGTTGCGTACGTGCGCCAACGCGTCGTCGCTCATGCCGGAAACGAGCTGGCCGTTGAGCCAGTACTCGCCAGCATCAGGCGTGTCCAGGCAGCCGATGAGATTCATCAGCGTCGATTTGCCCGATCCAGACGGTCCCATGATCGCGACGTACTCATTGCGTCTCACCGCGAGATCAACGCCGCGCAATGCGCGCACGATTTCACCGCCCATGTCGTATTCGCGCTTGAGCCCGCGCGCGACAATCGCCCACTCCTGGCCAGGCGTAACGCCACTGACTGATGTAACCGCTCTGCGTTCTGCTGTGGTACTGAGCGGTGCTTCTTCCAATTCATTCGTCATGATGATTTCGTTGAATCGCCCTTCTTCGCGACTTTCGTCGCGCGCACGACAGTGCCGTCCTTTAGGTCGCGGATCGCCTGGTACGTGCCAGTCACGATTTTCTCGCCTGGCTTGAGGCCGCTCAGCACCTCGAAGTACTGCTCTCCCGCTATACCTACCTTTACGGGGCGGAAGGTTACCTTGTTGTCCGCTCCGACGACAAATACACCATCCGCGTCCTTCTTGCCCACTTCCTTGAGTTGCGGCTTTCCAACCGCGTTCGCCGAATCGCCGCTGGCGACGGGGGCATTCTCGCGGATCGTCAGGGCGATAATCGGGATCGCGAGGGCCTGTTTCCGTGTGTCCGTGATGATCTTGGCCGTAGCCGAGAAATCGGGTCGCGTCTGGGGCGGTGGGTTCAGGAGGCGGACGGTCACGTAGTAATCCACAGCCTGGTCGGTCTGCGTCGAGGCGCTGGTGGTTGGCGTAACGGAGCTGTTGGAGATCTCGCTTACCCGGCCGCGGAACGTCGTGTCCGGGAAGGCGTCGATCTGGACGAGCGCCGAGTCGCCGACCTTGACGTGCGCCACGTCGGTCTCGTTGACCTTGACCTTCGTCTCGAGATTGGACATGTCGCTGACGGTCAGGAGCGTCGCGGCGTCCTTGTTCAGGGTGCCCTGGATCGCGGTTTCGCCAGCTTCGACATTCAGGCGCGTAATCTGACCGTCGATTGGGGAAACTATGGTTGTCTTGTTGAGGGAACTCTGCGCGTCCTGAAGAGCGGCCTCGGCCTGTGCGACGCCGTGGTTGGCGTTGTCCAGCATGGCCTGGTTCACCTTCACGGCAGTCGCGAGCTGATCGACCTGGTCCGCGGAAACGAGCGCCGGATTGATCTTCTGAAGGTCCGCGGTGCGCTTGTAGGTGTTCTTAGCCTGCGCGAGGTTCGCTTGTGCCTGCATGACCTGGGCACGGCTGCTCGCCACTGCAGCTTGGTTTCTAACTACGGCAGCCTGGTATTGCGATGGGTCAATCTCAAGAAGGAACTGTCCCTTCTTCACCACGTCGCCTTCCTTGACCGCAAGGCGCGTAATACGACCTGACACGTCGGACGCCACATCCACCTTGGTGTGTGATGCTACCTGACCACTCGCGGTGACAGATGCGACCAGGTCACGGTTCCCAACCGGCTCGATCTTCACCTCGACGGCCTTGTTGCCGCCTTTCTTGTAGGCGACAGCGCCCACCACGATGATCGCGACCAGCACCACAACGCCAACGATTGATTTCGTACGCTTCTGCATGTGTTTATCCGTTAACGTAGAGGCTGGCCAACCGCGCTCTCCAGCGCGGCGACAGCCTTGTGGTAGTTGTAGATGGCATTGATGCGGTCGTTCTCAGCCTGCGCATATGCAGCGCGCGACGTCGTAAGATCCGTGAAAGTGGCGAGACCCACACCATACTGATCCTGAACGAATCCGAGTTCCTGCTTCGCCTTGGCGGAGTTCTCCTGCTGGAGCGCTACGGTTTGCTTTGCAGTCTGCAGAGACAGGTACGCGGCGGTGACATCCGCCTTGAGCGCCAGTTCGCGAGACTTGACGCCGTATCGCGCATCTTCGCGTGCAACCGACGCTTCCTGCACGCGCTGCTCGCGCGCGAAGCCGTCGAACAACGGTAGCGATATCTGTGCGGTGATGCTGCGCGGTGACGGCGTGAATGAAAACGGAAACTGTGAGTTCTGCTCGCGAAGGGTGTTGGCCATCGCTGGTGTGAAGACGATGCTGGCGCACTGTGCCAGCGTGTTTGGCAGTCCCACAGCCTGGCGAACTTCCTGAGTCGCAACGCAGGATTTCTGCGCTCCCTCGGTCTGCACCGTCGCCTGGTTGACGAGGAAGTTGGGGTCGCGATACTGGTATGTGTACCCGCCGATTCCGGTCGATATGGAAAGCGTCGGTGTGTACTCGGTGCGTTCCTTCTTCACGTTGAGATCGGCAAGATTTTCACGCGAACGCAGCGCGACAATCGCGGGGTTCTGGCGCCGCGCCATCGCCAGCATTTCGTCGAGCGTCGGGAGCGGCTGATTGACATCGAAAGTTGATACGAGCGCGACGTCGGCTGGTTGTTCCACGCCCATCTGCTGGAACAGTCTGAGCTTGTCAACCTCGTGCTGGTTGCGCGCCTGCAGCAACGCCACCTGTTGCTGGCTGAGCGCGACCTCTGCACGACTGACATCGAGCAATGTGCCTGTACCGACCTGTGCCTTCGCTTTCGCAAGCTCCAGCTGTGCCTTTGCGTTTGCAACGAGAGAATCGTTCAGTTGCGCCAATGCGAGACTCTGCAGAGCGGTGAGGTAATCCTGCTTGACGGTGAAGGCCAGCGCCTCGCTTGCGCCGGCAATGTCCGCATCAACTGCGGCCGAATTCGCGCGCTGAACCTTTGGCGCTATGAACGTGGCGGCGTTGATCCTGTAGTTAAGCCCAATGCTGTACTGCGATTGCATGGCGTCACTGTTGGAACTGAGCGATACGCCGCTGAAAAATTGCTGGCCACCCTGTTGATACTGCCCGGAAAGGCTCGCGCTCAGCGTCGGGAGGAGACCGCCGTATGCGCTCCGGAGTTCCAGTGAGGCGTTGCGCGAATTGTTGCGCGTGGAAAGAAAGTCAGGATTATTGTGCCTGGCGAGCGCCACGGCTTGCTCGATCGTGAGTGCTGTCGGCGAAGCATCGGGGAGCGGAGTGCGCCCCGCAGCCGTCTGTGAGAATGCAGTTTCACCGTTTGCGACGAGACAGGCGCATGCGGCAACAAACCAAATCAGTCCGCGCTTCATTTATCAGTGCGTGAGGGATGTGTGTTATGACCAAGCGCCAATAAGGTCGACGCTATTTGTCGTGTGTTCTAGTGTATCGGTTTACTAGTACACTATATCTGATGTGTCTTTCTGTCAACCATTTTCTGCCGTCTACTCTGAAGGGACCGGGGCGAGAAAGATTCGTTCGCTGATTCGCTCGCGAATCCGTTCGTAAAGGGCCCGGCCCTGTTCGGCCGATGCACCTTCCGCGGCACCTCCCTCCGGCTTGATGAACGACGGGGCGAGGTACAGCAGTAATGAGGCATAAATACCCCCTCGATCATCATCGCTCCGTCTGACACCGATCAAATCCGAAAGGTTTACAGCGAACAGATCGACTACTCTGACCCGCGCGCGCGCGGTTCCGACTGTCGAGATCGCTTCCAGGTGGGGATCGTAACCATGGGCAGTAAGGAGCACGAACTCGTTCACGCCGTGAAGCTCCCAGGTGCTGAGAAGATCGTTGAGCAGCCTGTGAAGAGTCTTCTTCCTGAGGGTGACGCTGTNNACTGCCGGGGCACTCTTGCTTGGTCACCTCGTTCACGCCATACTCGACGGTTGGGGCACGAAGCACCCCGAACTCGGCGGAGAGCGCGTCCGCCACATGCTCTACGATGATTGTTGACGCGCCCATGGGCAGTTCGTCGTGCGTCCGTCCCACCGTCCCAATCGGAAGAATGAGCCTGGGATCGTGCGATAGTGTNNCTTGGGAAGGGGCTGGGGCTCAGAGTGGAACAAAGTGTGAGTCAAACAGGAATGCTCTTCTCGTTGGGGCAGTTCTATATTAACAACAACCTGATGACCGCGCCCGCCCCTCGCTCCAGTGCTCGACAGCGTCGTGTGACGCGCTCATTGCCACCACACATGGCATCGTGGCAGCTTCCGCCCGGATGGAGATGGGGTGCGGAGGGGATCGCCGGCGATTACCGGCACTATCAGGAGGTAATCGACGGGCTTGGTCGAGCGTTGGCACTCGTCACCGCACCGGACCCGGCACATCACCGATGGCTTCACGCCGAGGCGATCGGACTTGCGCATCGAAGCCATCCCTCGATACCGGCAACATATCATTACTGGACGAATCAGCGCGATCGAGGGCCGGGATACCTCCGTCGCTGGGTGTCCGGCGAGAGCGTGGGTGCCAGGTTCGAGGGGCAGGGTATGGCGGACGTCCCGTACGTTCTCCGTCTTTTGCGCGACGCTGGTTCGGCTTTGGCGTATTTGCACACCACGGGCGCGGTGCACGGCTCGCTGAGTGCGGACGCATTGTGGACGACTCCGACGGGCAGGTTCTGGATGCTGGAGTGGCAGTGGGCCACGCCGCGGGAAGACATTCCCGCGGGTTTGCAACCACCGCTGGAGCAGGCCCCGCTTCCTCCTGAGTGGGCGGATGGTGTATGGCGACCCACGCCAGAAAGTGATCAGTGGCAGCTCGCAGCGACATGCTTTGCGCTTCTTACTGGGGAACCAGCTCCAGGCAGCGACACGCCACCGGTCAAGCTGCTTCGTCCAGAGACTCCCGAGTCTGTTGCCGTGGCAATCGACCGCGCGTTGTTGAGCGATCCAGCGCACCGGTTTGAGTCGATGGGGGCAATGATTCGGGCAGCGGAGCGCGGCTACGGCGGCGGCGAGCGTGGCGTCACTCTTACTGATCGGAACAAGGGCGTTCCGAACGATGCCGACGCAAACGAGCGTGCGGTGCGTGATGCCGTCGGCTTCGACTACGAAATCCTTTCCAAGCTCGGCGCAGGCGGCTTCGGGACGGTGTGGCGCGCGCGCGATCTCGCACTCGAGCGGGAGATTGCACTCAAGGTTCTGCACCCGAACATCGCTCGTAATTCAGACGCGGTGAGTGCATTCTGGCAGGAGGCGAGGCTTGCTGCGCAGCTCGCGCATCCGGCAATCGTTCCGATCTATGACTGGGACGGCCGTAACGGCCTGTCGTGGTACACCATGGAGCTCGCTGAGGGCGGATCGGTAGCACAGCTGATCGCTCGTCGAGGCGCCAGGGCGTTGGAAGACATCGCACCTCACGTCGATCTGATACTCGACGGCCTCAGCGCCGCGCACGCGATTGGCGTGGTCCACCGTGATCTCAAGCCCGAAAACGTCCTCATTGATCGGTATCATCGGTGGCGACTGTCAGACTTCGGAATCGCGCAAGTAACGGGTGATGAAACGGTCTTGTCCGGTGGAACCCTGGAGTTCGCGGCGCCAGAGCAATTGCTAGGCGAGCCGCAGGGTGCGAGCGCCGATTGCTTTTCGGTCGCCGCCGTAGTCGCATTCGCACTGACCGGTGTGCTGCCGTTTCAGGGAAACGACGCGAAGACCATCCTCGCGCAGCAGTTGGGAGAGCGCACCGACCTGTCGGGGTTGGCAACGCCTATTCAAGAGTGGTTGCGTCAGGGTCTGGCTCCGCGGCCAGCCGACAGGTTCAAGGACGCTACCGCAATGCGGCTGGCCTGGAGAGCGGCTGCATCCGCTGCTCTCAAGCGTGAGAGAGCACTACGGTGGTGGCGGAAACTCGTGCCATTCGCCGGTTAATAGCGACAGAGTTTTTACTGGAGTGATTGTGGCGCCAGAATTGCACTTGTCCGCGTGCATGACGCAGGATGTTTGACCGGTTTTGAGATTCAGATGTTTATCTTCGTCAGTTATTGGACAAAGGGTAGCATTCGGACAGATGATCAGGCAAATTGAGCGCGTTGTAAGCGGGTTTCGGTCGGACTCGCGCGTGGCGTCCACATGGGACGGCATGCATCCTGCCGGGTAGGTCGCGCGATGAGCAAATCCGGCTCTCCGACACAGTGTCCTTCCTCCATCCCAAGGAGATTCAAGATGTTATCTAAGCGTTGGTCCGTCTGCGCTGCAGCGGCCTTGCTTTACGGAGGTGTCGCGGCTGCTCAGCAGCCTGGCACTCTGTTGCTAGGCGGCTTCGGGCAGTACACGATCTTTGATGGTGGTCTGAAAGCCGGTGGCGCTACCGGCGCAGACATCACAGGCAACAAGGTTGGTTACGGTGGGCGCATCGGTGCGTTCATCGCTCCAAACTGGGCGCTCGAAGCAGAGGGGTCGTATACCGACGCTGCGACGAGTGGTCCGGCGGACATGAAGTACGGGCCGATCGCGGCGCGTCTCGTGTACGGCATTCCGATTTATGGTCGCTCGTCGATTCTCATCGGTGCTGGCGGTGTACTTTCGCCGTACCACAATGATGTGACGACCTTCCCGGGGAACTACTACACGTATCACTACGGTGTCAGTGGCGACCTTGGACTTCGTATCATGCTCGGTGACATGTGGGCCCTTCGCGGCGACGCGATTGCGGACTACATGCCGTCTTCGCCAAGCACGAAGAACTATCGCTTCCAGGCCGGACTCGAAGTCCTGCCGGATTTCTCGTCGTTGATGGGCATGGGCTCAACCGCACCAGCTCATTTCGATTGGTGGGATGACCAGCCGCAGCCACTGCCCGGAACGCTCGAGCTCAAGGCCTTCGGTTCGTACAACCACTACGACAGCAAGTTCGGCTTCGACCACGGCTTCAGCAGTTCCATCGGTTACGGTGGCGGAGCTGGTGTCTTCCTCACCCCTAACTGGGAAGTTGAAGGCGACGGTTCGTATGTAAATCCGAAGACGACTGTTGGCGGTGTCCCTTACGACAACGGCAACTTCTCGCTGCGCCTGAACTACAACATTCCAGTTTGGTCGCGCAGTCAGTTCATCATCGGTGCTGGTGCCGTTCGCTCAAGCTTCCATCGCAGCGACAACGTCACGCCGGCAGCTTTCTCCTCTTACGCCTTCGGTCCAGAAGGACTNNATAGCGCTTCGTATTGACGGCGTTGCCGACTACGTAATGGGCGACTTCAAGACGACGAACCTTTCGGCTCGTGCTGGCCTGAGCTTCATGCTCGGCGGCGCGTCGCGTGTTCACATCGACACGACGCCTGTACCACCGCCACCACCGCCACCA
>PMEM01000042.1 GCA_003155795.1 Gemmatimonadota bacterium | reverse complement strand
GAATTTCACGAGATCGCTGACATCCACGCCACCGCGAAGTTCGTCGCAGGAGGCCAAGAGGGAGGAGTAGAGGTCGGATTTCTTGATGGGCATCGGGGGACAGTGCAGGGATGGCGTGAGATCTACGGGTGCAGCTTACGGTGCGCCTAACGAAACTTGGGTCGCGCTCTCATGCTCAGGAGCAGCGACGCGGAGGAATCTGGTGAGATTTGGGGCGAATATGCAACTGTCGACCTGCAGGTGCGACCGAGCAGTGCGCCGAGAGCCCTGCAGCGGCTTTTTTCGGCTCGCCACCAAGATCCGCGTTCACGCACCGGCGGCAGCCCAAATTGGACAAACGCGTCCTTTCTTCATTAAGGCTCGCTTTCAGCCATGCAGCGATGCCTGCTAATGAATAAGGGTCATCCAGATCCCGATGCACGAAGCAACTAGCGCCGCGAATGAAACCATAAAAGTGGCCACGATCCAGGAGTGAGTATCGTGGATGACGTTCCAGCCCGAATCGGTGAGGCGCCAAAGAACTTCTGTCCTGTCGAACAACGGATCCGCGCCAGTCAAGAGGCCGTTCGCGCTGCCATGCGGAATGGCATCAGGACCGATTGGTTCAACCCATCCACGAAGATGACACGTCCGAAGCGCGGGGGCTGTATCGTCGTTCATTGGAAGCGCGCGTTCGACGAGCAGCACGTCGCCTGGTTGAAGGACTGATACAACCCGCTGGCGGGCTAAATCGCGGAGGACGCGGCGGATGACGCGTTCGTGCTTCCAATCCAATGTAAACCTCGCATGCCATCATAGTGGGGGCCGACTTCGCAAGCTCGTCCGCGTTGACCAAACCCAAGAAGGAACGGTATTCAAGCTCGTCAGGGTAAACCGGAGACGTTTGCTCGATGTCGTCGATGAGGTTGCTGCGCTGAAAGGTCGCCGCAAACGCTTCGCGAGACTCCTCCGAGGTTCTTTGCCGCTGTTCCCCGAGATTCAGTGGGTCGGGACACTTTGTCCATCGCTATCCCATTAATTCCGGTAAAAGGACCCGATCACGTACGGAGAAGTCGAGGGAGAAGCCGACGCAACCCGCGTAGCCGCTATACCGCCGCTTATCACCAGTAAGAGTTAACCGTTCCGGAAGACAATGTCGAACGTGTGCCACGTTGCAATCCCGAAGCTGATGAGTGTGGCGATATCGATGACGAAATCGATCCAAAATTGCTCGCTCAACCATTGAGCGACTCGAAATCGCCACTTGCCGTTCGTCTTTTCTGGATTGCGCGCGGCGTAGTAACATCCCCACATCGCGTTTTTATTGATTGCTGCGAGAAGGATCTGGAGTGAAACACCGGCGAGAAACAAGGCCGAGATACACCGGGTAGCCGATGACGCCGTGACGATTGCAGCGAGACGATCATTGGTCGCCAGGATCACCGGAGCGCCAACTCCATACGCTACGAACCATGCACGGAGGACTTTAGAATAGTCTTCGTATGTGCTGTAAAACTCTCGTTCGTCGCTGATCTCAGCCGAACCGTTGGATGTAATAGTGCCGCTCAAGTAACCTCGATGCAAGAGATTCGGAACTACCAGTATCTAATGCAGTCAGACAAAAGCTACGAGCAAATCACGCGGATCGCGAGTATTGCGGGCATCGGAAGAGGTTGAACCTGTTGCGTCGTCTCCTGTGGATAGCGAATGCGGACCGGCGTCCACTTTTGCCCTACGCCAACGAGCCGCGTTTGACGGTGTCACCAACTCAGGCAAAGACTTCAATATGGAAACCCAGATGCGTGCCCTTGCGTTCAAGACGGTATCTGCCCCTCGTACTTCGCGATGGACCGCGAGCAGGATGCAGTGCCTCTTGCTAGAATCCTGAACGTGAGAGTTACGATTTTCTCCTCGCCCCAGGTCTCGAGACTCGGGCGTTGGGGATGTTTTACCATTAACAGTTGCGTTATAAGACACGCTGTCAGCTAAAGCGCCATGGAAGAAGGCAGCATCTCCCGTTCCCCGGTCAAGCCCCGCACCGCTGAATAGGCGCATGGTCGGAATAACGATGGGCTTACCCCCAAAGTCCAGCGCTCTTCGAGTCAAACATATGCACCTTGCACTTCAACATACTCGCTAGTTGTTCAGCGCGAGCCATATCGTCGTCTGAGTACACGCCGATATAGATACTCCAAAGGCGATTCGACTTCGCCTGCTTCGCCGCACGCTGAAGTGCTGAAAGGATGTGTCCGTCCTGAACACCAAAGTTGAACCCGAATGTGACGAGCGAGCCCTTAGTGGACGCCAATGCTTCGTAGCTATTCTGCAGATATGGGTTGTGGCGTATGTGCGTGAGTTTCTGGTTGGCGTCGCCAGCAGTAACAAATACGGGATAATCACCTTCCGCGATCCGCTGTGTGATTTGTTCCAACAGATACCCTTCGGCGTATTGCTCCTTCACGATTTCCACGCCCGTGTCAAACAGCGGGAGCGCTCCATGCACGTAATGGACATTCTGGCCTGACGCATTGCGTCCCCACCGAAGTTCTGAGTATTCGATTTCATTTGGCGGAACATCTTCGTCCGGGTTTAGACGATCACGCCCAAATCCATCTATTGATGGCAGGGCGCCCCGCATCAAAACCCAATAAAGAAGCAGGTCGTAATTGGTTGTAAATAAAGATCCATTAGAGTTGAGGAACAACCGCAGGAACTTGACGCAAGCGGCGCACTTCGCCTCGGGGATAGTGTAGACATGCTCCGGATGCAGCGCTTTTACGGCGTCGATCAAGCTTTTTTGTAGAGTATCGCGCGCCGCCAGGATGCGTTGCTTCAGCGCCGCGTCAATACCTAGCGCATCACCGAGCGCGGCAAAGGTATCGAGTTGCTGCATCACACGTTCAAAGTCATGCGTGTCGATAATCTTAAACAGCGCGTTCAAGAGCGGATCGCCGGTTTTGTACACGAAGCCGTGGAGCGCGTTGTAGGAAAAGATGTCTGGAGCGTACGACATACTAAAACCGTTACCGAGCAGGAGGCTGAACGGGCGGCTTGCGTTCTTCATCATCGCGTCCGTGACATCAGCGAACGTTAGTTTGTCCATCGAAGCGTAAGTGGGGGTTGATATTTTGCAGAGGGATTGGATTCGGCGTCAGATCTTGCATGATGCAAACTCGCACGAATATGCATCGGCGGGCGAGAATGTGATTGCGGGGCATCGTCCAGCGACCGTCGCTTCACGCACCGGCGCGGTGCACTAATCGTTTGCATCATGCAAGATCTGACTCCGGTTCCGCCCTAACGAGGCGCTACCTCGACAATTGTGCCGTTCGCGATAAGACCGATTCGATTTCCAGAGAATTCGGTATAATCCAAGTCTATGCCGATCACCGCATTGCCTCCTCGCTCGACTGCCCGGTATTTCAGCTTGTCCAATGCCGTTCGCTTGGCCTTCTGCAGCTTGTTTTCGAATGCCGTTGACCGCGCACCGAAGAAGTCCGCAACGTCGCCGCCAAACTCACTGAACATTCCAGTCCCGACCACGATCTCAACGCTCTCAATATCGATGTAGCGAGCCACGCTGTAACCGTCGAGCGACGGCGTGGTTGTCAATTGAATCTCGGAGATCGCGTTTCGTACGTAGTCGGTGGCGCAGGGATGGCAGTAGTCCTTGCCGCGGATTTCCTGAAATGACAGCCCTCCAAAAAATCCGGATTCTTTTTTGCATTGTGTGCACTGTCTTCCCATGCTTTACTCCGTGATGCGGTTGACTGGTCTCACTGCGTATTTGGCAGCGGCGGCGGTACTGATTTGATCGACAGGTTTGACACCGAAGTAGTCGGCACGGCGATGTTCGGTACGCGGGTGGGCAAAATCATCACTGGCTTAATCATCCGTAGGAAGTAGCGAAAATTGTTATTCTCATACTCCATTCCTGGATACCGTTCGCGCGCCTGCGAACGGGACAAGTAATAGCGGTTGCCGAAGGTTCATCTCTCTCCAGTTATCGATCAAGGCCGATAACCGCTTCGATGAACTGATCGACTTGCTCAGCAGCCTGCGTTGGAATCTTGACTACAGTATGCCCACCGCGCCGCGCCACGTTGAACTTTATCTGGCCACCCGATCGACTGAAGTAACGCTTATGTTGCGCAACAAAGCGCTGCGGCAGGCAAATGTCGATCACGTTGCCCGCGTCGGGCGCGCACAACAGGACCGCCGCATCGAAATCGTCCTCGCCAAGACCAAGAAACCACCTGTTAGGCTTTCGCTCTGTCGCGACCGCGATTCCAACTCGCCGACCGCTTGGCGTTGAATAGATCGCCCCGCGTTGGTGACGAAACACAAGCCCCACCTTCGCGGCACGCTCCAGGAAGCCGGATCGAATTTGAACGCCGTGCGCACGACCGGGTACCTTTTCGGCCACTGGCAGGTGAGGGGTTAGGCGATCCGATTGACTGGTTCCAGACGATGAAAAGGCGAGAACGGTTCGCGCTTCGGCATCAATGTCATCCATGCGGGCGAGTAGGGACGCCGTCTGTCTGAGTTCATCATTGAGAGCCAGCAACGAGCGGGTATCCGAGGCTTGAGCCGCTGACGAAATCTTGGCGATCAGCTGGGATTGCCGCGCCTCGAGCTGATCTCTAATGGGGGGTGTAATTGTGCGCTCCTAATAAGGTAAGGTAAGGTAAGGTGAATATAAGTGTAATTATCTTGCCTTAAACCCGCAAGGCCCGCATCGCCTCGGTGGCGCAGAGCCGTGGACCGCGTGGCTGCGGCGAGCGACGGCTCATTCAACTCTCGAACGGGTTGCAAAGAGACGCGCGTTGCTTTGAAACACAGTTTCTCGCGCCGAACATCCGTCAGGGTTGAATCGCAGGCTCCAGAGACTGGCGGACGGCCACGTGACCTGTGGAATCGCGATTGGGGAAAAACCATGGTGGCGGACGCCGCCGTACCCGAACGCGAAGCACGCGGTACAACTAAGGCGGGACGTCGTGGTCGCGGCGTGCTGCAGTACTAAGACAATTCGTTGGGCGCCCGCCAGCAGATGTCCCATCCAACGTCGCAAATTGGTTCCTGACGATGGACAGATGTGCAACGTTTTGCCATGATTGCCGAGACAGCATTGATGTCGAGTCTCTTCAAAACAAGCTCCAAGGCGATTGTGATGACCGATTCAGCGTGGTATTTCCGAGAGAAGAAGCCTAGCGATACGGCACGCGACCCGATCTCATCCGAGTTCTTCGCGAATGAGTCCGTAAAGAATGCAGCGCGAGCATTAGTACGAGAGGCAATCCAGAACTCTCTTGATGCTCGACTGCCGGAGCATAGAGACCCCGTGGAGATCCGCATAAACATCGGTGTTGAGATCGAAGCCACCGGCAAAGGCGAAGCAGACTACTTCTTCCACGGAGTATGGCCTCACCTGAAAGCGAAACAAAGCAAACTCCAGAAGCCTCCTTCGCCGAAGCAACGCTGTGCCTTTCTGACAATCGAGGACTTTGGAACCAACGGTCTGGAGGGAGACCCGGAAGAATGGAAGCCGAGCGAAGGGAAGGACAATGCGTTCTACACCTTCTTCCGAGCGGAAGCGTATAGCGAGAAGGTCGGAGAGGACCGCGGTCGTTGGGGGGTCGGGAAGCTAGTATTTCCGAGATCGAGTCGGGCAAGTTCGTTCTTCGGATATACCATTCCGCGTTCGACGGGTAAGCCGATGCTCATGGGACGCATGATCCTTGGTCACCATCCAGTCGACGATATCGAGTACGTGCCTGATGCCTTCTTTGGCGTGCGGAAGACAGTTGCGGGCGATCCGAATTTCGTTATCGCTGTCACGGATCACGCGACGCTTGCGCGTTTCCGACAGGTTTTCCATGTCTCGCGAGACCATGAACCTGGATTGTCGGTGGTTGTTCCGTGGCTAGTCGATGCTACGGAGGATCTTGAGCAGTTCGAAGTCCAATCCCTCTCCCGTACTGTGGCAGCTGAATACATGCTTCCAATACTTCGAGGCGACCTTGTCGTCAAAATTTCGCGAGGGAGAGAGACCCAACGCTTGGATGCCGTGGCGCTGAATAAGGCGGATCAGCCTTGGATTGATGACAATGTTCGAACTTTGCTGGAGCTCGGCCGCTTTGCTGCAAATACGCCATCCGACCAGATATTTCGTCTGGAAGGTGCCGATCAGTCGCCCTCTCCGAAGATGCCCGAGACGCCGCTGGCATCGGAAAATTTGGCCGCAGCACGCACGCTACTCGAGTCGGGTCAGGCCGTCGCCTTCGATTTTCCAATACGAGTGCACCCGAAGAACGTCCCGTCTCAGCTCGCTGTTTTTCGCGTTCATCTACTGGCGAACTCGTCGTCCGAGTCGGAAGCGCCTGTTTTTGTTCGTGACGGAATCACGATCACTAACGCGAAGGGCCCACGCGTTCCTGAATATGCGTCGCTTGTCACGGTCGACGACAACCCGCTTGCCTCCATGCTGGGTGACGCCGAGAATCCCGCTCATACCGAGTGGCTCACGGAAACTCGCGGCTTCAAGGACAAGTACAAGTATGCCGCGGCCTTTTTACGCTACGTCAAGCACGGCCCAGTCGATCTTTTTCATCTGCTTTTCAGCGGCCAGAGAGAGATCGACCTATTCGTGCTGGCAGAGTTCTTTCCCGACTCGGAATTGTCAGAAACCGCTTCCCAGCCAGGGAAGGCGAATACGGCCGAGGGCAGAGGGGTGAAAGATCCGCCAGCCCCTCCCCCGCCACCTAAGCCGCGACTCTATTCGTTGAGTCGGGTCGCTGGCGGTTTCCAAGTCCGGCGCGGCACCATCGAGGGGAAGACGCCGCATCGCTTGCGAATTCGAATTGCCTACGATGTTAGAACTGGAAACCCACTACGCAAGTATGCGGAGTTCGATTTCGACGTAGCGGCACCTCCGATCGACATCGTCGCAGACGGCCTCAGTGTCCTCAGTTACGCGGCGAATGAGATTGTCGCCGCTCCGGACAGGGCCAACTTCAGTTTGGCGGTGACCGGGTTCGACGAGAACCGCGATCTGTACGTGAAGGTCGAGGCCTACGAGGATACCGATGAGCATTAGGCGATTCAACTACACCGAGCGGCAGCGCCTCAATACCCGAGATGTGGCGATCTACGTAGAGGAGCAGGGCGATTCCCGCTCGTTCGATGCGACCTTCGACCTCAATAGATACCATCTACCCTCCACCGCGCGGGTCATCGTCGAGGCGTATAGACAGACGACGGTCCGTCGGTACGCATTCGGGCTGGTCGCCAATCCAAGCGCGGAGGGGCCCACTGACCTCGGAGACTTTGGCGACTCAAGCGGTGTCCTTTTCAGAACGAAAGTCGTAGATGCAACCGGTTCTGGGAGGCTGCTCGCGGTGGCGGACAGGATTCACACGGCCGACCCAAAGACTGCCAACTGCCGCGCGCTGATTCGGGTTGCAAGCGCGCCTCTCGACGGAGAGATCTGGCGATTCTCCATAGATCCGGGAGGACCGCTTCTCGAATTCGAAACCAAATTCCCGCGAGAAAGCCTGTTGACCTCTCCGCACTTCATATGCCTCGTCTACCCCCAAGTGCTGCGCGAACTTCTCCGCCGTGCCCTCGATGAAGGTCTTGATGACGAAGACGAAGGGTCTTGGCAATCGAAGGCCGTGTTCTTCGGCCAACGCCTCTCCGGCAAAAAAGCCCCCGAAGAAGATGCTACAGGTGATGACCGTGCCAGCGAGGAGTGGATCAACAGAGCGGTAACGGCCTTCTGCAAACAGCACCATCTCGGACGCAAATACGCCAATGCCATTTCCGGGGGAGGAGACGAGGGATGAACGTTAGGTCATTGACGCCTGAGGGAGTGGATCGCGTTCATTCGTTGCTTGATGAAATGAAGGTGGGCACAACAGCCACCGTCCCATCCGAGTTGCTGAATAGCGCCGATTTGTCAGAAGATACGGGGATTTCAATTGCGAAACCTCCGGCTACATTCGATAGTCGGTATCAGCTTGCGCTTTGGCTGAACCAGCAATTGGACAGTACCTCGATGGTTGAGGGACCATTGTCCGTGGGCACATGGACATGGCTGAGCTTGGCCCTACTTGATGTGATTGCGCCGTTGCGCGCCGACGGCACGCGAAAGATCGGTGACCGGCCACTGTATGTTTTGGAGCCGGACAACTGGAGGCGTTACTATCGGCATCTCCTGGCCGGACCGTGTCGAGTCATGCGCGCTCACTGGAATGAACCGCACATAACCCAAGCGATTCTTGCTGGCAAACCTCACATCCCCGGCGAGCTCTATGAGCAGATAGCGTCGAGGCAGGAACTGGTCACCAGTCGAGCGGTTCTTGCACTGACTCGACAGCTGTATTGGGATGCTCCAAGCAAGAGCCTGAAGCGAGGGTCCGCGAGCAAGGGTCCCGGCGGAATTAGGCGACTCTACGCACTCCTAGACCAGCTTGACCTAACTTGGGACTTCGGAGAGGTAACTGACAAGTCTCTGCTTGCCCTCGTCCCAACAAAAGAATACGCTCGCTTCATGAGGCAAACGTCGCCGGCGACTACCGGAACGGCTTGACGGGAACATACGCGCCTGTTGTTGGTTTGTGTGGCAGTCGGCCGGCAGCTGGGAAGCCTGGCGTGCAACCTAGTTAGGCTTGTAGTTCGTATGCTTTCGCCAACTATAAATATCAAACAGCAATGATTCCGGTAGTTGACATCTTCGCGGGCCCGGGAGGGCTTGGTGAGGGCTTTTCCTCCTTCGTGCGAGACGGCGGGGAGGCCGCTTTCCGCATTGCCATTTCTATAGAGAAGGATGTGCATGCTCACAAAACCCTGCGTCTTCGCGCGTTCTGGCGACATTTTCAAAACACTGAACTTCCCGACGTCTACTGGGATTACGTTCGTGGTCTTGCAGATTGGGGAACACTCAAGCTCGCGTTCCCGGCGGTCGCCGCCTCTGCGGACCAGGAAGCTCTCCAACTAACGCTCTCACCGGACGCAGAGACAGTTGCGAAGGTTCGTCGTCTTATTGGTGAGCGAATCCCGCGCGATGATCCGTGGATTCTCATCGGAGGCCCCCCATGCCAAGCCTACTCTGTAATCGGACGTGCAAGAAACCGCGGGAATCTCGACTACGACGCCAACGCGGATCTTCGCCAGACGCTCTATATCGAGTATCTACAGATACTCGCGGATTACGCGCCGACGGTCTTCGTCATGGAGAACGTGAAAGGGCTTTTATCGGCCGAGCATAGAAACCGACGGCTATTCGATCGCATTCGCGAAGATCTCGCACATCCGGCGGTCGCAATTGCCCGCGAGGGTCGGAAGGCTCGGATCCGTGGTGCTCGATACACGTTGCATTCCCTGGTTGTGCCGCCCGGGAGCGGCGAACTCTTACCAACTGACTTCATCGTTCGTGCAGAGCATTATGGCGTCCCTCAAAAACGTCATCGAGTCATCATTGTGGGCGTTCTCGAAGGGACGGGGATCGAAGTTGGTCGATTGCGGCCAAGTTCCCTGAGAACAGTCAGGCAGCACTTGGGCCAATTTCCTCGGCTTCGTAGCGGCTTGAGTCACGGAGAGGACAGCTTGCAAAGCTGGCGCAACACACTCGCTGACTTCTCTGGTCGGCGCTGGCTTCTCCATCAGCCACAAGAGCTGCGTAGAAGCATTCTCACGGCAATTGCAACCGCGATGGACACAGATCTTCTCCGTGGGGCTGACTATTCCCCCCGGCGAGTAGGGCGTCCGATTCTCAACCACGAGTCGCGGGGTCACATGCCCAAGGACCTTGCAAGGTACATGTTCGCCAGTGCGTACGGTCAGCAATACGGGCGCTCACCGAAGCTCACCGATTTTCCGAAAGACCTTCTCCCGGACCATGCCAACGTGGAACGAGCGCTTGACGAGCCCCTGTTCTCCGATCGCTTCCGGGTTCAGCTCGCCGATGACGCAAGCACCACGATCACGTCGCACATATCGAAGGACGGACACTATTTCATCCATTTCGATCCAGTGCAGTGCCGGAGTCTGACGGTTCGTGAGGCGGCAACGCTGCAGACGTTCCCATCTGACTACTTCTTCTGCGGTCCTCGGACTGCGCAATACGTTCAGGCGGGCAACGCAGTCCCCCCGGAACTGGCTCGGCGAATTGCGGCGGTTGTAGCGAAGGCGCTCGGACGTGGCTAAGGATCCGCTTAACAAGGTGCAGCGATCGGCTATGATGGGGCGGATCGGTGCTCGAAATACAATGCCGGAACGGGTTGTTCGGAGCACTCTACACAGATATGGATATCGGTTCCGGCTGCATGTTCGCGATCTGCCAGGCACGCCTGATATCGTATTACCCAAGTACCGAACCGCTATATACGTCCACGGTTGCTTCTGGCACCGTCACGCCAATTGCAAATACGCGACTACTCCCGGCACGAACCGAGAATTCTGGCGCGACAAATTTGAAGCCAATGTATTGCGCGATCGTCGTACGTTGCGAGCGATCCGAAAATTGGGCTGGAGTGCTCTCGTCGTTTGGGAATGCGAAATCGCGGATGACGTGCGATTGCTTGGCAAACTGACGAAGATTGCTGAATCTCTCCCAGCACGTTAGCCGAGCCTTACAATTTGCGTCGGCAGGGCATCGTTCATTTGTTGTCGACACCCCATGGCGAAACGCGGCGCGCTACTCGCCAACTGGGATCGCGCTCGCCGCCGCGAGCCTCTCATGCCCATTCCTCCGCTCGACTAGCTTCCGGCAGGAGGTGCGGAAATGCTGAATGTGTGCGATGTAAAGGTTCGCGGCGCCTACCGACTGTGGCTCCGTTTCAGCGATGGCGCCGAAGGCGAGATCGATCTCGGCCAACAACTCACCGGGCCGATCTTCCAGCCGCTTCGAGATCCGTCCGCATTCGCTGCGGTGCACGTAGACCCCGAAATCCGCACCATCGCTTGGCCAAACGGCGCGGACTTCGCACCGGAATTCCTGCGCAGTTTGCTTGGTGACAACAAGCCTGCCTCATAGTAGCAGCCGCATAGCAATACTCGCTGCGGCCTTCCATAACCCGTCGCTAACCCCCGTTATATTGCCCTGAGTCATGCGAAAACGCGCCCTCCTCCTCACCACCCTCCTCTCCCTAGCCGCCTGCTCCGGCCAGGCCATTACCGGCCTCGACCAGGCCCTCTACAACGCCGCCTACTCAGGCGCGGCGACATTCCAGTATCCGATCACCAACGCCAACATCCCCACGTCTTCGTCCCCGCTTCGCTTCTCCATGGCCCTGTCCCAACTCGGTCAGAACTTCACGGGCACATTCCTCCTCGCCGATTCCACAACCGGCCGGCCGATCTATTCTGGCAGTGTCACCGGTAAAACGACGAATACTGGTGCAGACCTCACTTTCGTCGTCCCGGCACCATGCCCGGGCACGCTTTACGGCTCCTTCGCTGTCGCCGACGCCGAGCTCACCGGATCCGTCACCGGCCGCGACTGCAACTCCACCGGCAACGGCGGCGACGTCAAGATCACGTTCACCAACTTGGTAAGACACTAGGGTCTGACATATTTTCATTCGATGACCACCAGACGCATCTATACTCTCGCGGCCCTCGCGGCCTGTACTACCTTCGCCGCCTGCGGTGGCGCCGACAGTCGCGACACTGATCGCACTTCGATCGCGGCCAATGAGCCCACCAGCGTCATGTACTTCGATTCGACCAAGGCGGTCATCCCCGGCGCTGCTGTCGCCTCCGCTGCCGGCGGTGCGGCCGCTGCTCCCAACGGCGCTGAGCTCTTCACGCGATGCGCTGCCTGCCACCAGTCAACGGGACTCGGCGTTCCCGGCGCCTATCCGCCGCTCTCAGGCTCCGAATGGCTGCTCAACAACCCCGAAGTTCCGATCCGCATCGTCCTCCACGGACTCCAGGGCGACATAACGGTCAAGAACACCAAGTTCAATAACGCGATGACGCCGTTCGGCGATCAGCTCTCCGACGCCGAGATCGCAGCGATCATCACCTACGAACGCTCCAGCTGGGGTAACGCTGCGTCCAAGATCACCGCCGAGCAGGTCGCGTCCGTCCGCGCCGCGACGAAGTCGCAGACCACCCCGTGGAACCCGGCGGACCTCAAACCGCTCATCAGCAAGTAGGCCAGCGCGGACTCCGGGTAAGGCGCGGATTTATCCGCGCCGTCTCCACGCGCGACCGCAGCCCGTATCTCATGGCACCCGTCCGCGTCTCCACGCGCGACCGCAGCCCGTATCTCATGGCCCGCCGCCGCGCGCTACCTGCACGCACCCGCAGCGACGTAGCCGCCCCCAGGAACTAATCCCCCCGTCTCGGTGACCAATCCAGCATGCTATCCGCACTGCTGATCTTCGCCCAAGTCACCGTCACAGTCGGCAGTGCCAAGCCTTCCCACGCCGATAGCCTCAAACGCGCCGAGCGACTTGCGCGCCAGGACACACTCGCAGTACGCCGCGATTCCATCCGCGCCGCCCGCGATTCATTCCGCGTAAAAAGCCGCGAAGCCCGCCACATCCCGCTCACGCCGCAACTTCTCGCGGCCGCATTCAAGGATCCCAACGCGCGCACGCTTCTCGATCGCGCACGCGCTGCAAGATTCACACAGGACTCCGCGCTCCAATCCTACGACGCAACTACATACGAGCGCATCTCGGTCAATTCCAAAATCACGAGCTTCGGTCGCGACCGTCTCATGTTCCGAACTGAACGCGCAACACACGTAAAATGGGAACGCGGCAACGGCGCTGTCGTCGATGTCACCGGCGCGCGATCCGCACTACCAATGTTCAAGGGGGCCGGCGACGCGGAGGTCGATCTCGGCGGCGGCAGTGTTCCGATTCCATACTATCCAGGTCGCGAAACTCTGTGGATCGGTTCCGCAGTCGCAAAGGCCGATGCTGATGCCGAAGCAATGATCCACCCGCTTGGGAATGGCGCCGAGGCGTACTATACGTATCAGAGCGGCGACTCGGTGTCGTTCAGATTGCCGGGCGGGAAGACAATTCTCGTGCGCGAATTGCGCGTGCAACCGCGCACCACAAGCTGGAACCTCGTTGTAGGATCGCTCTGGTTCGACGTCGCGACCGGTCAGCTTGTGCGCGGTGTGTATCGCATGGCAGAACCGCTTGATGCGATGAAAGTCGCGAAGCAGGAAGACGGCGAAGATCCCAAGAAGGACATTCCCGGCTGGATCAAGCCGATGATACTTCCGATAACGGGATCGATGGACGTGATGACCGTCGATTACGGACTGTACGACGGCCGCTTCTGGCTGCCGCGCATGCAGACTGTGGAAGGAAGGGCGCGCGCCGGTATCATGCGCTTTCCATTCGAGCTGCGTCAGCGCTTTGATTACGAATCCGTCAACGCTGATCTCAAGATTCCGACGATTGCGGTGAGCGTACTCGATACCGCGCGCGGGGTTGATGCTCGCAAGGAACGTCGCGCAATACGTGATAGCGCTTGCACCAATGGTGCTACGTACCGCGAGACGACGCGCTCGTCACACGAGAATTCGGTCAACATGCTGGTCCGCATTCCGTGCGATACAGCAGCGCTCGCAACGTCTCCAACACTTCCAAAGTCGATCTACGACACCCCCGACTCGCTGTTCGGCGATGCCGATGTCGACGCGCTCGTCGCGAGTGCGCTGTCGCTGCAGCGCCAGGCCGGAAGCAGGGGATTCGCGCCGCCAGTCGTTCAGTTCGGTATTCCGATGTCGCGCTACAATCGAATTGAAGGACTGTCGACAGGTCTGCGTGTCGACGATGACATGGGCGCGGGATACTCCAGTCACGCAATCGCGCGACTCGGATTCGATCTCTCACCCAACGGTGAGCTCGGTGTCGCGCGCACGAACGGTCGCGAGACGTACGGCGTGAACGTGTATCGCCGTCTCAATTCTGCGAATGACCTCGGGCGCGATCCGTTCGGCCTGAGCTCGTCGTTGTCTGCACTGTTATTCGGTCGCGACGACGGTGTGTATTACAGATCATGGGGTGGGGAACTGACGCACGACACGCAGAGCGGTCTGTTCGACAGCTGGCGTCTCTTCGGCGAACAACAATTCGGTGCCACAACAAAAACGCACTTCTCACTCGGCGGCAAACTCGGCGGCGGCTATTTCCCGAACAACATCGACGTGCAGAAAGCAACCGAAGTCGGATTGTCGCTCGTCAAACGCGGTTCGTACGGCGAAGATCCGGACGGATTGCGCGCGTTCTCGGACATCCGCATCGACGGCGCCGCTGGCACGTTCGATTACACGCGAGCGATGGCCGACGTCACTGTCAGTCACCCGCTTGGCGGCCCACTGACAGGAGCGTTGACACTGAGCGGCGGTACCTCAGGCGGCACCGTCCCGGTGCAACGGCTCTGGTATCTGGGTGGCACGTCCACAATCCGCGGCCAGGACGTCGGTGCGGCCGTTGGCAACGCCTACTGGATGACCCGCGCGGAACTGGGACTTGGCAGCGTCATCGCCCGACCCGTGATTTTCGGCGATCTGGGCTGGGCCGGCGACCGGCGGAACTGGAATGAAGGGGTGGTCCCCGTGAGTGGCGCCGGGGTGGGTACCTCCTTCATGGACGGCCTGATAAGGCTCGATCTGGCCAAGGGAATCCGGCCGAGGGGCGGGGTCCAGGCCAGTCTGTATCTGGACGCCCGCTTCTAGATAGGTTAACCTCAATAGCTGTACTGGAAGTACCTCAGTACCAGAAAGCCCATACTCAGAGGACCGTATCTCCAAAGAAGACCTGATAGAACTCGAAGGGACCGTCACCGAAGTCCTTCCGAGCACGTCGTTTCGTGTGACGCTGGACAATGGCGCGGCAGTGCTCGCGACCATCGCCGGCAAACTCCGCCGCTTTCGCATTCGTATCCTCGAAGGCGACCGTGTAACGGTTGAGGTATCGCCGTACGATCTGACCCGCGGCCGGATTACGTACAGACACAAGGCCTGATTGTAGGCGTTGGTGGGAGCCGTCATCCCGCCGCAGGTCGGGATCCATGACGAGGGGCAGACCTCGGCAAGATTGTAATTTTGCGCCCGACCCCCCGTCCTGAATCCACGCATATCGGTTCCACCGCGCGACCTTGGGCAACGCGTTTGTGCACTCGTCCATGGATCCCGACCTTCGGNNGGGATGACGACCTTCGGCGGGATGACGGCGGCGCGGATAAATCCGCGCCCTACTCGGCCCGCAACGCGGTATTCGGATCCAACCTCGCCGCGCGCCACGCGGGTACACTGCACGCAATCACCGCGACCGCACTCAACGCAACAACCACAGCCAGATACGTCACCACGTCCAATCGTGACACACCAAACAGCATCGACGTAATCGCCTTCGTCGCGACCGCCGCCGTACCCAGCCCAACCACAATCCCGATCACCGTCAGTCGCATTCCCTGACCGAGTACCAGCCCCAGAATACTCGACGGTGACGCGCCCAGCGCAACACGAATGCCGATCTCGCGCACCTTCTCCGTCACACCCGACGACAGAACACCGTAGATGCCAACCGCCGCAAGCACCAGCGCAACCAATCCAAACGCCTCGAACAGGATAAGCGCGAAATGACGATCTGCGACTGATTTGTCCACCAGATCGTCCATCGTCACAACTCGCATAATCGGCTGATTCCTGTCGACGGATCGGATCGCGCTTCGAATCGTAGGGACGAGCGCCGCTGCATTCCCGTTCGAACGCACCACCAACGACATCGGATTCTCCACCCAGTGCCACTGCGTCGGCGTGACGTATATCGCGTTGGTCTCGGCGTCCGCAAGCGACGACTGCTTCACGTCTCCGACCACTCCGACGATCGTATAGCGCTGTCCATCAGGCGGACCGAAATCAAATCTCTGCCCGATAGGATCCCGATGCGGGAATCGGTTCTTCGCGAACGATTCGCTGATGAGTGCCGCGCGCGGAGCGCCGTCACGGTCCTGCGCGTCCAGCAGTCGGCCATGGCGCAACCGAATCCGCATTGTCGCGAAGTACGACGGAGTCACCGAGTATTCGAGTGCGGAGCCAGTGGCGTACGTGCTTGCGTCGTCCTCGAAGTGCACACCGTAACCAGCGAAGTCGCCGCTCAACGGGAGTTGGCTCGTGAACGCGGCGGATGTTACGCCGGGCACGCGCTGCACAGCCTGGAGCGCTTCTGCGAAGAAGTTGTATCTCGCGCTGTCCTCACTGGCGCTGTCGACCTGGAATCGGCGGCCGGACTCGTTGACCTGCATCGTGACCACGTGCGATGGATCGAACCCGACGTTTACCGACAACAGATCCGTAATGCTCCTGAGCAACAGTCCAGCGCCGACCAGCAACACGAGCGCGAGCGCTACTTCACCGACGACGAGTGCTTCACGCGTGAACTGATTGGCGCCCGTCGTGCGACGTGATGCCTGTTGCACTCCGAGATTCATTTCCGCACGCGATGCCCGCAATGCCGGCACGACACCGACCGCCAGACCGATAAGCGTCGTGACGGCGAGGCCAAACATGAACACAACTGCATCCAGTCGAATCGCGCCAATGCGCGGCAAGGTGGCAGGACTGAGCGCAATCAATGCTCGCACGCCGATCTCTGCGACGACCATCCCCAGTGCGCCTCCAACAATCGCAAGCAATAGACTTTCCGTCAGCAATTGCTGGCTCAATCGTCCGCGTCTTGCGCCCAGCGCTGCGCGCATCGCGAATTCGCCCTGTCTTCGGGCGCCGCTCGCGAGCAGCAGGTTGGTGACGTTGGCGCATGCGATCAGGAGAACCAGTATGACAGCGCCGAGTATGGCGAGGAGCACCGGTCTGGCGCCGCCGGTCGCGTCGTCCTGTAGCGAGCGGAGCTGCAAACCGGAGCCGAGCGACGCCCACGGCACGCGCGGGAAGTCGGTTCGTGGTGTGCGCGCGATCGAGTTCAGCTCGCTTCTCGCCTGCGAGAGACTGACGCCGGAACGCATGCGCGCGATCATGCTCAGGTGGTGTCCCCACTCTCTGCTGTCCGGGCCGAAGACCGCGCTGTACTGGAGCGGCGCCCATATCTGTACCAGCGGCGACAGGACATTCTCGTATGTCGGTGGCATCACACCGATGACGACATAGGAATCGTCATCCAGTTTCACCGTGCGGCCTATGATGCGGCGATCGGCGGAGAAACGACGATGCCAGAGAGCGTTGCTCAGAATTATTACACGCGGCCCGCCCGCCACGTCGTCGGACGACGTGAAATTGCGTCCGAGCATCGGTGAAATGCCGAGCACGCGAAAGTAGTTGCTTCCGACACGCTCGCCCGCGAGTCGTTCGGGGTCAGCATTGCCGACTATTGTCGGCCGCCAGATATTCACTGCGGCCATCGCGTCGAACGAATGGCTTCGCTGCGCAAGCTCCAGATACGTACCGTACGTCAGATCCAGCGGTGCGCCGTCCGATCCGACGTCCGATATCGTCGTGATGCGATTGGCGTTTGGATATGGCAGCGACTGGAAGAGAATCGGATTGACGGCACTGAAGATCGCAGTGCTCGCGCCGATGCCGATCGCGAGTGTGAGTACCGTAACGATGGTGAAGCCGGGATTACTGCGGAACCTGCGGACGGCATAGCGCACGTCGGCGAGAATGGTCTCGATGGAATTCTCCCAGCCGTACTGTCGAACCTGCTCCTGCACGGCGGTTACTCCGCCGATCTCGATGCGCGCAGCGCGCAGTGCTTCAGTAGATGAGAGACCGCGCGCCATGTGCGCGTCGCGCGCGTTTTCCACGTAATCATCCACTTCGTCGGTGACGTTCCGGTCGGAGCTCGCGCGATTCGTGAGTGCGCGCACACCGCGGATGATCTGACGCCACAGCGACATGGGATCAACCGTCGGCTTTGAGAAGGCGCGCGACGGCAGTAGCGCGGCGCGTCCAGTCTTCCGTCTCGACGCCGAGCTGCTTGCGACCGGCTCGCGTGAGCGAATAGAACTTCGCGCGCCTCGAGTTTTCTGTCTGCTTCCACTCCGCATCGAGCGAACCGCTGCGCTCGAGTCGTTGGAGGGCGGTCAGCAACGATCCGGGATTCACCTTGAACGTACCCCGGGAGATCTGCTCGATCCGACGAGCGATGCCGTAACCGTGCAGCGGCTGCAGGCTCAGGGTTTTGAGGATCAACATGTCCAGCGTCCCCTGAATCACATCGGTATTCGGATCCTGCATAGCCTCGCCTCTCCGTGAAGTACGAGTCGAAGATATGAGCTATATCATGATTGTCAAGATGTGGCGATCAGGGGATGGCCGTCATGGGGGGAATGACGGCGTCATCCCGCCGAAGGTCGGGATCCAGCAGTCATCCCGCCAAAGGTCGGGATCCGGCAGTCATCCCGCCGAAGGTCGGGATCCGGCAGTCATCCCGCCAAAGGTCGGGATCCGGCAGTCATCCCGCCAAAGGTCGGGATCCATGGACGACGTCTGGATGACGTTGCCCAGCCATCGCGTAAGTCAACGACCAGCGTATTGCGTTCTCTCGTTCGCTAGCCTGGGTAACGCCATCGTCCCCTCGTCAATGGACCCCGACCTTCGGCGGGGTGACTCCTTACGGCGGGGTGACTCCTTACGTCCCCTACGGTTCCTGTTCTGTTGGCCGCACCAACATCTCATTCACCGCGACCCGCCGCGACCTGGTCACGATGTACAAGATCGCATCCGAAATATCCTCCGACTTCAACCGCTCCATACTCGCCAATCGCTCCCTCATCTTCTCCTTTATCCCTGACCGGAGATGGGAAGTGAGCTCAGTATCCACCGCGCCAGGCTCAACCAGCGAAACGCGTACGTGTCGCGCCGTTACTTCCTGCCGCAACGATTCGCTGAACGCACCAACGCCGAATTTCGTCAGATTGTAGACACCCGAGCCACTCCGAGCAGCTCGGCCGGCGGTTGAACTGATGTTGACAAGATCCGCGACATGCCGAGGATCCTGCGAGGCAGCTTTCAGCAGATGCGGCAGCGCGGCGTGCGCGATGTACATCAGCCCAAGAATGTTGAGATGAACCATCCGCTCCCACTCCTCGAGCGGCGCCCCCTCGATCGGGCCCAGCAACATTACACCGGCATTGTTGATGACTGTATCAAGTCTGCCGAATTTTTTGACGGTGTCTTCCACCGCAGCGGTCGCCTGCTTCGGATCTGTTACGTCCGTTTCGCATACCAGCGCTCGCCCGCCAGCAGACGTGATATCGGCGGCAAGCTTTTCGAGCCGATCGGCTCNNCCTGCCGCGGCGAGCGCACGAGCTGTCGCTTCGCCTATGCCGCTGCTCGCACCAGTTACGAGAGCGACGGTTCCATCAAGAGATTTTGACATCAGAAGGGGCCTTTAGTTTTGAGGTAGAACGGAGAATTGTGTGGATGTGCCAGTGTAGATATATGCAATATCCGAGCTTGGCCGCTGGTGGGGTTGTCATTCCCGCGCCCCGGCCCACCCAGTCATTCCCGCGAAAGCGGGAATCAATTTTCCGGCGGGCTATTACCCGGCGCGGCTTGTGCGTCTGCAAGCCATCACATAGTGATAAATGTGAAGTTCGTGAAGCATCTGCCGCCCAAGCACGCTTCGCATTCCTTCAAAACCGACCGAGCCGGTAGTGAATCGGCTACCACTTGATTAATCCACATATGAGCACCCCACCGACTGTAGATCCAACATCCGCACCCGCGCCGACTTCCAGGACCATTCTCGTCATCGACGTCGGTGGTACTCACGTCAAACTCCTCGCCACAGGGCAACACACAAGGCGCGAGTTCGACTCCGGTCCCGATATGACCCCTGATGTGATGGTGGCCCAGGTCAAGACGCTAACGTCAGACTGGCAGTACGATGTCGTCACGATCGGCTTTCCCGCGCCGATCAGGGACGGCAAACTCGCGGCCGAGCCTCACAATCTCGGGAGCGGCTGGATCGGCTTTGATTTCGAAAAGGCCTTAGGTCGTCCGGTGCGAATCCTCAACGACGCCGCAATGCAGGCGCTCGGCGATTACCACGGCGGCCGCATGCTATTCTTCGGATTCGGCACCGGGCTCGGCTCCGCGCTCATCGTCGACAACGTGCTGGTGCCGCTCGAGCTCGGGCGACTGCCATACAGAAAAGGGCGCACGTGTGAAGATTATGTTGGACTTCGCGGACTCGAGCGAATGGGCAAGAAGAAGTGGCGCAAGCACGTCGGGAAAGTGACCGCGCTATTCAAGGCCGCATTCGAGGTCGATGACATTGTGCTCGGCGGTGGGAATGCGAAGCAACTGAAAGCGCCCGCACAAGGCACCCGACTGGCTGCCAACGACAACGCATTCCTCGGCGGATTCAAGTACTGGGGTTAAAGCCGTCATCCCGTCATTCCCGCGAAAGCAGGAATGACGACGGTGAATGGATTCCCGTTTTCGCGGGAATGACGACGTGCCGGCGCGTGTCCCTCAGCGCGCTATTTGATCGCGCCTTCCTTACCCACAACGCGCCGAAGAATTCCAGTCTGCCCCACGTGATAAGCCTGATGCCAGCATATCACGCCCAGCAACGAGCCGATCGTTTCCTTTGGATTATTCATCGGGCTCGTCGGAGCGGGCGCATCCATTTGGGCTGTCGTAAGAGTCGCCAATCCTGCGTCGATGCGTTTGCACGTCTCGTCCCACGCGGTCAGCATAACGTTGATATCCAGAGCACCCGACATGTCCTTGATCGGTGCGGAGCCGCGAACATACCGGTGCAGCTGCGCTTCTGGTAGTACAGGTTCCTGACCAACAAGTGGTAGCACCTCATGGTAGACCGCGAGCAGATGGCCCACGACCCAGTTCATGCAATTCCCGGCAGCTTTTGGCTGAATTAAAGATTCTGCCTGCGTGATTCCTTCGGTGTTCATGCGAAGGACGTGGCCAACCATTCCAGCTTGCAAACGTAACAGATTTATCTCGCGCAGTGGCTGCGCATCTTGAGTGCTCATGATTTTGTTTCCTCTGAGTGTTGTTGATACAGATATCCGGCAAGCCGGTCAAACGTGCTGTTCCAGCCCTTGGTGTGACCGGCGTGCGACGCGAGTGTGTCGAGGCCAGTCTGGCGCAATGTCAATTCAGTCTTCGATCCACGCGCGACGAAAGTAAGTGTTACAAGTGTCTCGACACCCGGAGTTCCGTCACGTCGCAACCAGGTGTGAGTGAATGCAAGCCGCTCCGGGGGCACTATCTCAGTATACACTCCTTGCAGCCAGTGATCGGTGTCATCGGGTCCGTGCATGCAGATCCGAAAGCGACCGCCGACACGGATATCGGATTCTTCGGCAGTTACGGTGAATCCCATTGGAGCGCCCTCCCAATGCCTGAGATGCTCCTGTTCCGTCCATGCGGCGAACACGAGCTTCCTCGGCGCGTCGAACACGCGCGTAATAACCAACTCCGGAACTGTTGCGCTCGCGGCGCTCGTGCCGCCGCTATTTGGGTTTGCGGACATTTGGTTTCCTCTTCGGCTGTATGGTTTTGAGATAGGCGTCCAGCGCATTCAGTCGCGCGTCCCAGAACTGTTCATACTGGGACAGCCAGTCCGCGACTTCCTCAAGCGGGCCGGCCTCCAATTTTGCCGGTCTCCATTGCGCGTCGCGCCCGCGCGAAATGAGACCGGCTGACTCCAGAACCTTGAGGTGCCGGGAAACGGCAGGCTGGCTGATCGCAAACGGCTGAGCCAATTCCGTCACCGATGCTTCCCCGGTAGAAAGCCGAGCGAGGATGGCGCGCCTGGTGGGATCGGCGAGAGCAGCGAAGGTTGTGTCGAGACTGGTTGAATTCTGAAGCATATAAGCGGGATGTTATATAAGGCATCAGTTATATACAGGCCGATTTCAGCCAAGTCAAGCCCGGGATGTGCAAGATTTTGGATTACCGGCGTCTCCATGCAGCAAGAATCCCAATGGAGACCCATCCGATGCGTACCAGACCGTTCTCAGCACACAGATCTGCTCCAGCGCCGCTCATCCGGCAGTCGATCTTCGGCGTTGCGATGCTTCTGCTGGCTTTTGCCCCCGCCTCCAGCCGAGCGCAGGGGATCGTCATTCCGCGCTGTGGCAACGGCGGCGATTGCATTCCGAATGTTTGCGCACCCGACGGGCCATGCGATCGCTTCCGCCAGTGGAATGCGGCGGTCATTCGGAGCGCGTCACGCGTCAATGTCACCCTGAGCGATGGTGTGTTGCACTATGAGGTGGACGAGACATTTGTCAACAACGGCGCTCGCATCGGCGAGGCTGACTACATATTCCCGCTGCCGCGCAACGCTGCGTTCAGCGATCTCAAACTTTCCATCAACGGCGAGCTCGTTGGCGGCGAGACAATGGATGCACAGCATGCCCGCGCAATCTATGAGGAAATCGTGCGCCGTCAGCGCGATCCCGCGCTGGTGGAGTGGATGGGCTACGGAATGCTGCGCACTCGCATATTCCCGATTCTGCCGGGCGAATCGAAGCATGTTGTAGTTCGGTTCGACCAGATCGCCGAACGCGAGGGCGATGCGCTGCGAATCGACTATGCGCGTGGTGTTACATCGCGCCCTCGATCCATCCTGAACTTGCTTCGCGCCAGTGCGAATCCTGGAGCCGACGACGGCGCGACTCCCGCGTTGACCCTGCGCATTGCGGCGCATGGAAAGTACGGCACACCATATTCTCCGACCCACGAGCTGCGTTTCGCGTCGCAGGA
This sequence comes from Gemmatimonadota bacterium, assembly GCA_003155795.1. Taxonomy (GTDB): domain Bacteria; phylum Gemmatimonadota; class Gemmatimonadetes; order Gemmatimonadales; family Gemmatimonadaceae; genus Fen-1247. The sequence continues at coordinate 16,737 of PMEM01000042.1, read as the reverse complement.
TGGAACGAGTATCGTCACGGCATTCGGAGATGCGGCAGAAGTAACGCTGCTTGTTCCCATCGCGCGCGGCAACGGAAGCCCGGCCATAAGCGTGCTCACCAATAACAATGGACGCGATGATGGCTTCGCCTTCATAACTCTCGTCCCACCAGTCGTCACGCGCAACGTGACGCCGCGCGATATCACGTTCGTGCTCGACGTGAGTGGTTCGATGTCGGGCGAAAAGATGGAACAGGCGCGGGCAGCAGGCCGTCAACTGCTGAATTCGCTCAATCCGCGCGATCGCTTTAGGTTGATCGACTTCTCGACAGATGTGCGATCCTTTCGCGATGATTTTGTGCAGGCGACGTCGGCAAACGTGAGTGCTGCACAGTCGTATCTCGCCACTCTGAACGCTTCAGGGTCGACGAACATTTCCGGAGCGTTGACGGAAGCGCTGCGCGCGCAAAGCGACGGCGAACGCAACAACCGCCTTCAGATCGTGCTCTTTCTCACCGACGGTCAACCGACTATCGGCGAGACCAACGCCGATGCGATAGCCGCACAGGCTGAACGGATGCGCGGGAACGCACGAGTATTCACATTCGGACTGGGCGGCGACGTCAACGTCTCGCTACTTGAACAGCTCGCATTGCAGGGCAGGGGAACAGCGCAGTTCGTACGACCGTCAGAGAACGTGGAACGTGCCGTGTCCGTAGTTGCGGCTCGACTCACGAACCCGGTGGCGACTGATGTTGGAGTTTCTGCGGACGGCGTTCGGTTGAACAAGGTGAGTCCGGAGACTCCAATCGACGTCTTCGCGGGGCAGAACCTGGTAATACTCGCGCGGTACTCGGGCTCTGGATCGGCGACAATTCGCTTCGATGGTAATTCGCCCAACGGCCCGGTACACTGGACTCAGCGTGTTGACTTCCCGCGTGACGAGCGCGGCAATTCGTTCATTGGGCGCCTCTGGGCGACTCAGCGTATTGGATATCTGAGCGCGGAACGCCGTCGTGTCGGTGGTAACCCGGAGCTGGACGCCGAGATTCGCGCACTTGGCGAAAAGTTCGGTATACCGACCGAGTTCACTTCGTTCCTCGTACAGGAACGCACGCAGACTGTGACGCCGCTGACACTGAGGTCACCATCTGCCGTGAATGGCGGGATCAACAGTGTGACGCTCGGCGCAACAATGGCGTCGGCGCCGGCACAGACGTTTGAAGCGGCGAGGAAAGCGACTGCGCAGCGTGCTGCTGTCTCACTGTCCGCGGCCGATGCTGCAAGTGTGGGGAATTCCGATCCGTCCGGAGAAGGTCCGGTGCGCCACGTCGGAGATCGCATGTTCGTTCTCTCCAATGGAATCTGGACGGATTCTCGCTCCACGACGGCAGCGACGAACGCCGGTGCGCCGAAGATACGCGTGAAGTCGTTTTCCGCAGCATATTTCAAGGTGCTCGAAATCGCCCCTTCGATCAGTCAGATGCTCGCACTCGGCGATCGCGTGATCGTCTCAGGGCGCGGCGTCATACTCGAGATTGCGCCGGACGGTGCGGACAGTCTAAGCGCGCGCGACGAGTCACTGCTTCGCGCGGGTTGGTGACATGTACGGATATTGCCGCTACCGCCTGGCAAAGCCGCTGCAATCCCGATGACTGACGTCGATCGTCTCTTTCGCGACTACCACGCCACGCTCGTGCGCTATCTCACGCGTCGACTCGGCGATCGGGATTGGGCCGAGGAGGTGGCGCAGGAGACTTTCGTGCGTGCGCTGCGTCAGGATGTGTTCACGAACGAGCGCGCATGGCTATTTACTGTTGCGAACAATCTCGTGCGCGACGACGCTCGGCGAATTGCGCGGCAGCGGCAACATCTGGTGCTGCTGCGCGATGAGCAGATGGCGGAAGCTGAGCGCGATGCCACGGTCACAGATGTGGATGATGCGCCGTCAGCAATACGGGCTCACGAGACAATGCTGGCGCGAAAAGCCGTGGATGCGCTCGCAGAGCGTGACAGAATGGCGCTCCTGCTGCGTGAGGAAGGCCTGGATTACGGCGAGATAGCCGCGGCGCTCGACCTGTCCGTCGCCTCGGTAGGAACGACGCTGTCACGCGCTCGGCGGCGACTTGTAGAGGGTTACGAACAGATGCAACGTGCAGACGCAGAGAGGCAGAAAAATGGCTGACGACGAACTGACCACCCCGCCGCATGTCGACGAGGGAACGATGCACGCATGGCTCGATGGGGCGCTATCCTCTGATGAAGCCGGGTCTGTCGAGTTGCACGTAGCGAGTTGTGCGCAGTGCAATGCAGCGGCCGCAGAAGCGCGCGGTCTGATCGCAGCGTCGACACGCATACTTTCTGCGCTCGACAATGTTCCTGCAAATGTTGTCCCAGTCGCAAAGGACTCCAGATTCGCGGCGACACTCCCTCCGCGACGGGGGTGGAGTGCGCGCACGTATGGACCGATTGCTGCCGTTGCGCTGATTGCGGTGGGTGCAATGCTGTTTCTGCGGCGCGCTCCGACGCTGGTGCCTACATCAGCACCTGAGGGAGTGGTAGCGATGCCGGTCGTGCGGCCAGTCGAAAAGAGCAATCAACCAGTTGCGAGTGCGCCGTCTGTGCCGCCTGCAGCAGTGACAAGCGCGAAGAGTGAAGCGGCCGTGCATACGGCGCCAACTCCGCTCGCTGCTGCCGCAATCAAGGAACGCCGCGCAGCACCAGCGACAACCACAGCTTCGGCTGCGGCGTCAGCTAACCGCAGCGCTGAGTTGCTTCGAATCGAAGCGGCCAAGCCTGAGGCCAGGCAGATGACCGTACCGGCGACCATCGCCCCAAGTGCTGTAATAACTGGTGCGACGTCATCGCAGTCAGACGCGTCATCGCCCAATGCAAGTCGCGAATTGGGCAAGGCAGCTGGAGGCGCGACGGCTGCGCCGACGATGGCCGGGGCGCGTGTCGTATCGACCGACGAATTCGATGTCGGTAGTTCGCATGTACGTCGTACTGTATTTGCGCTTGATTCCAGCCGGACCGTCACATTTACCGAACGAAAAACATCGCCGGTGATAGCGGCGCTAGCCGCTGAGAGCGCCGCGACAACAGCTCGTTCGCCGTCGTTGTTGCTAAGGGGTCCGTCGCTTCAGGGCGTGCAGTCAGTGATGTGGACATTGTCGGATGGCACGCTGCTCACGCTATCCGGTCCGCTTTCTGTCAGTGAACTGGAGGCACTCAAACCGCGGATTGTGCCCTGATGCGAGAAAGACGAGTAGCTGTCAAGCCACTCGCCATTCTCGCGCAAGCTGCGATCAGGCTTGAACCGAGTTACTCCTCTGCCATGAACTCATAACGGAAGTCATGCGGCGGTGAGAAGGTTTCCTTGACCGATCGCGCGGAAACCCAGCGCACGAGGTTGAGCTGCGAACCGGCCTTGTCGTTGGTGCCGGATCCGCGCGCGCCGCCAAACGGTTGCTGGCCAACGACAGCGCCGGTTGGCTTGTCGTTGATGTAGAAGTTGCCAGCACTGTCGCGCAGCGCGTTCATCGCAGTGCGTACCGCGGAGCGATCCTGTGAAAATATCGCGCCGGTGAGTGCGTAGGGCGATGTGTGATCGACCGTTTGCAGCATGCTCTCGTACTCACTGTCGCGATATACGTTCGCAGTAACGACGGGGCCGAAGATCTCCTCGCCCAGGAGCTTGAATGACGGGTCGCGCGTTTCAACAAGAGTGGGCTCGATGAAGTAACCCTGATCACCCTTTGCGACCCCGCCCTGTACGATCGTGGCATTCGTGCGGCCGTGTTCCACGTAATCGCTGATCTTCTTGAACGCGCGATTGTCGATCACCGCGCCCATGAAATTACGGAAGTCGGTTGGGTCGCCCATGCGAAGCTGTTGCATGATGCCGACCACGCGATCCTTCAACTTTGGCCAGATGCTCTCGGGTACGTAAACGCGGCTGGCTGCGGAGCACTTCTGTCCCTGATATTCGAATCCGCCACGCGCGATCGCCACTGCAAGCGCGTCAATGTCTGCGGATGCGTGTGCGACGATGAAATCCTTTCCGCCAGTTTCACCGACGATGCGCGGATACGACCGGAACGACGACATGTTGGCGCCGATCGTCTTCCACATGCTGTTGAAGACCTTGGTGCTGCCGGTGAAATGAACACCGGCAAGGTCGCGGTGCGACAGCAACGCGTCGGAGATCATCACTGGATCGCCCGGAACGAAGTTGATCACTCCCGGTGGCAGTCCGGCCTCTTCGAGCAATTTGAAGATGTACCATGCGCTGAGGATCGCTGACGCGGCTGGCTTCCACACGACCGTGTTGCCCATCATTGCAGGAGCTGTTGGCAGGTTGCCGGCGATCGATGTGAAGTTGAACGGAGTGACCGCGTAGACGAAACCCTCAAGTCCGCGGTAATCCAGCTGGTTCCACATCGTGTGGTCGCTGATCGGTTGCTGATCGTATAGCTGTTCTGCGTAATACGGATTGAAGCGCCAGAAATCGATCAGCTCGCAACCGGAATCGATTTCTGCCTGGAAAGCGGTTTTGGACTGACCAAGCATCGTCGACGCGTTGAGCGTCTGGCGATGGGTTGTGGTGAGCAGCTCGGCGGCCTTCAGGAACACCGCAGCGCGATCTCCCCAGGACCAGCGGCTCCATTCCTTGCGCGCTTCGGTGGAGGCTGTGACAGCCTGCTGCACGAGATCTGGAGTCGCCATGTGCCAGTCGGCGAGGACGTGCGCATGGTCGTGCGGCATCACAGCCTGGGCCGTGTTGCCGCTGCGGAACTCCTTCCCGCCGATGACGATCGGGATCTCGATACGCTCGGCGGCGATTTCTGCCAAGCGTGCCTTCAGTTCGGTGCGCTCCGGATTCCCGGGGGCATAGGATTTCACCGGCTCGTTGGCCGGGATAGGAACTCGTCGGTTACCGTTGAATGCTGACATACTTGTAAATTAGCAAGTCATGCATCACGGCATTGTCAGGTACCGCTGGTTGAAGGTCAACATGCGTTTTTCGCTGCTCGGAAGTCTTGTTTTACCGCTGGCGCTCGTATTGGGCTGCTCACCAGGAGACGTCTCGCTGGGAAGCATGACCTATCCAGCCAACCCCCCTCTCAAGCTCACTGAGCCAGCGGCGACTGTACCGAACGGCGCCTGCCCCGGATCATTGCGCACGGTGAAATCCGGTCCGGATATCTATGGCGCGTGGTGGGAAGTGAGGGATGACAGCAGTGCAATCCTGATGGTTGGGCGTTCAGTCGATCAAGGACGAACGTGGAAGATTGCGCAACCTGCGGATACGCTGGACCGTGGACTGGCTGGCTGTACAAGACCGGCGCCGGCGATCGCCGCTGATAGCAGCACCAATTACGTGGATATCGCGTATTTCCTCGTTTCGCAGGAGGGGCCTGGTGTTTTCTTCACGCACAGCATGGATGCGCGAACGCTCGGAACCGGCGACGGAATATTTCATTCACCTGTTCCCGTCGCGTATGGCGACCATCCGTCACACGTCTCGGTCGCCGGCGTGGGAGACAAACTTGTGGTCGCGTACGAAGACCCGAACGGGGAGCTGAACACAGTCGGGCTCGCGCTTTCGCAGACCATGGGGCACATCTTTGAACAGAGAGTGATCATTTCGCAACCCGCCATGCCCGCCAGAGATCCCATGGTGGCGATGCGGGGAGATTCGGTGACTGTGCAGTGGTGGGAACGACCTGATTCGGTGCTGGTTGGCGGTCGCGTAGCAGTACGTTCGGCAAGCTGGTAGCAACTGCGATGCTGTGCGCGCGTGTCTCGGAAAAGCGCGGTCTCGACTGCTGCCGACGGCGGGTTTAAGCATAAAATCGCGTTGCCCGGGGGAAAAACTGGCATTTTCATGGGAGAAATAACATTTCCCCCATTGCGCGCCGCACTCTACGCTATAGCTTGCTCCCCGTCCGGAATTTCCGCACTCACAGGAGATTGTATGCCAGCGAAGAAGAAGAGCTCGGCCAAGAAGAAGGCCCCAGCGAAGAAGGCGGCGCCAAAGAAGGCAGCCGCCAAGAAGTCAGCCGCCAAGAAGGCACCAGCCAAGAAGAAGGCTCCAGCCAAGAAGGCCGTAGCTCGTAAGCCGAATGCCGCATTCATGAAGGCGATGACGCCTTCGCCCGAACTCGCCGCAGTCGTCGGTAGCAAGCCGATGCCGCGTACCGAGATCACCAAGAAGCTGTGGGTGTATATCAAGAAGAACAATCTGCAGGACCCCAAGGAGCGTCGCATGATCAATGCTGACGACAACCTCAAGGCCGTGTTCAACGGAAAGAAGCAGGTGTCGATGTTCGACATGACGAAGCTCGTCAACAAGCATCTCAAGGATTGATCAGGCGGTAATCAAGTGTCGAAGGAAGTACAGAAGGGGCGCGCCGGAAAAGCGCGCCCCTTTGCGCAACAGTCGCCCGGCAATGTGATCTGGGAGAACGTGAAGGGTTTTGCGATAGTCATCGTAATCTTTCTCGCGTTCCGTGCGTTCGTAGCTGAGGCTTATCGAATCCCATCGGGCAGCATGATTCCTACGCTGCTGGTTGGAGATTGGTTGTTCGTCAACAAGATGGTGTACGGCCCCCATGTCCCGTTTACCGACAGTCGTATACCCGGCTATCGTGACCCGAAGCGGGGGAACGTTGTCGTATTCGTCTCGCCGTACCAGGCCGATGAGGCTCAGCGTGGCAATGACCCGACGCCGACGCTGGTCAAACGGCTGGTGGGAGTGGGCGGTGATACGCTCTACATGCGGCACGCAGTTCTATTCGTGAACGGCGTCGAGTCGGACCGGCCCGCGTCAGCAATCGACCCCAACCGCCAGGTACCGGCGCAACCAGATTTGCCGGACCCGGCATTCGCCTGGCAGAATCGCTTCGCCCTGTCCGCATCGCGATTCGGCGCTGCGCCAGCGGAACCGTCGCACGACAACTGGGGTCCAATAGTGGTTCCAGCCAATCACTTTTTCATGATGGGCGACAACCGGTACGACTCCAAGGACAGCAGGTACTGGGGATTCGTCCCACGAGATAACGTGCGCGGAGAGCCGATGTTCGTGTATTACTCGTACAACGCGGATGATTCGGACCGGCCATTACCGTTCATCACCGACATCCGCTGGTCGCGGATTGGACATTGGATCAAGTAGGGACGGGAACAGAGTATCATCCCGCTCCCCGGAGCGTCTGGCACCGGATCGCCGCTTCAGTGGTCGAGATGGCGATTATCGCGGGAGTGGTGGTGCGAGTACTGCACGTCATCGCCAACGCTCACGGCGAACAGTTGGACTGGCATTCGTTCGTCGGCACGTTCATCGGCATACCGGTAATTCTCCTCGCGCTGGCCACGATCCACCTGGCGACCTACCCGTTGCATCAGTGGATCTGGCGCGCACCCGTATTTGCTCTACTCGAATCGACTGTCGAGTCGCTGATGAGCCTGCTCCTCATCTATGTGGGCAGGGAGCGCTGGGGCACAGGCCGCGCGGTCTTTGGCGACTGGCCTGCGATGGCCGCGACGACGTTCCTGACGCGTTTCGCCATGATCTGCATCTTCGCACTGGTACTTGGCGGAGTCGCGCAATTCGTGCGGCGCCGGGAAATCCATGCTGAGCGAAAGAAAGGGCACCATCCGCCCGCGGGCCCCGGGGGTGTGGAACGGCGTGCAGGTGACTAGCTTATTTTTAGTAATCACCACTGAGGACCAATCATGTACGATGAACGACTAGTCACTCCCATGCGCGCCGAGCTCACGAGGCTTGGTGTTGAAGAGATGCGTACCGCCGCAGAGGTGGACGCGAAGTTGAAGGATTCCAAGGGGACCACACTCGTGGTCGTCAATTCGGTATGCGGCTGTGCGGCGCGTAACGCTCGTCCCGCAGTAGCGAAGGCCATCACCCACGCGAACAAGCCGGACGCGCTCACAACAGTGTTCGCGGGCCAGGATGTCGATGCTGTGCAGCGCGCACGCAGCTACTTCCTCGGCTACCCGCCGTCTTCACCGCAGATCGGACTGCTCAAGGATGGCAAGATCGTTTACATGCTCGAACGCCATCAGATCGAGGGCCGTTCGGCGGACGCTATCGCGACGGATCTGACGCACGCATTCGATCAGTTCTGCGCGTAGGTTGTTGCAGGTTTGACCGAGTAATTGGAGGGCCGGCGATGAGCCGGCCCTCTGCTTTTTTGGCATGTGATGAGTTCGTCACGCGCGACAAAATTGCATCCCGTCCCAGTGCGAGCTAGCTTCTTCGCGGGCATCTACTTCCCTCGACATGTGAGCGCTCACCATGCCACTGAAATCCCCGCGTCCGCTCGTTCTTGCCGCAATGGCGCTGCCATTCATGGCTGGAAGTGCAGCGGCACAGACATCGGTCATGATCCCCGGACCCTCGGGGCGCGCACTCGTCAGATTCGAGATTCGGGTGCCTGCGTCGGTGCGTAGCGAACCGCTGACCGGTCGCGTGTATGTAATTATTTCGAGTGATAGCACGCGTGATCCGCGCACTCAGGTTGCCCGGGTTGGTACCCCGCTCTTCGGTCATGACGTCGAGCGGCTAGCGCCCGGCGCACCAGCGGTCGTGACCGGAACGGACCTGGGCACACCTGTATTTGACATGGCAGACATTCCGCCGGGTGATTACTGGGTGGAACCGTTCGTGAACGTCTATTCCGAGTTCAAACGTGCTGACGGGCACGTTCTGTGGATGCACGACGATCAGTGGGAAGGACAGAACTGGGCACGCTCTCCGGGCAACATCTACGGCACCGCGCAGAAGATTCATCTCGATCCAAAGTCAAGGACCGTCATCAAGCTGGTGGCCGATCACGTAATACCGCCGATCGTCGTGCCTGCAGACAATGAGTATGTCCAGCGGTTCAAGTTCCAGAGCCCGTCACTCACCAGGTTCTGGGGACGTCCCATCTACCTTGGCGCGACGGTGTTGCTGCCGCGTGACTACAAGACGTCAACGATCAGCTACCCCGTCAACTACCTGCAGGGACACTTCAGCCTGAGTGCGCCGTACGGCTTCGAATCCACGCCACGCGCGGGTGGAGCAACGTCGCCTTCGTTCCACGACGAGTGGCTATCGGACAAGTTCCCGCGAATGCTGGTCGTCACATTCCAGCACCCCACGCCTTACTTCGACGATTCGTACGCCGTGAACAGCGTCAACTCCGGCCCGTACGGCGACGCGGTAATGAATGAGCTGATCCCCGAGATCGAGAAGCGGTATCGCGTTATCAGGCAACCGTGGGCTCGCTGGCTTTCCGGCGGATCCACGGGAGGATGGGAATCGCTCGCGCTCCAGATCTATCACCCTGATTTCTTTGGTGGCACGTGGTCATCCTGCCCCGACCCTGTCACCTTCAGTGACGTCGAAGGTGTGAACATGTACAAGGACGCAAATGCGTTCTACAAGCAGTACAGCAAGTGGCAGCTCACTCCTACGGTCAATTCGCGCGAAGTAAATGGCGCGATCAGACAGACGGCGCAGCAGCGTTACTGGATGGAACTCGTCAACGGTACGCACGGACGCTCCGGGACCGGACAACAGGATGTCTGGCAGTCTACCTGGGGACCCATTGGCGCCGACGGATATTTCAAGCCTGCTGTCGATTCCCGCACCGGGAAGATCGACCACAGTGTAACCGACTCGTGGCGTGACAACTATGACCTGCTGTACTACCTGCAGCGCAACTGGAGCACTGTCGGGCCTGAACTCGTGGACAAGATCCATATTTACGTCGGCAACATGGACAGCTTCTTTCTGGATCGCGCCACCCGTGAGCTACAGGCGTGGATGAAGACGACCCAGAATCCGCATTACGAGGGTGAATTCGTTTACGGCGACCAGAAACCTCACTGCTGGAGCGGACCCGGCACCAGCGCTGATCGGTTGAGGGAGATGGCCGAATACGGACTGCGAAAGATGCCGCAGGGGACAACCACACCCTGGTGGAATTACTGAGGCTGTCGGGGCGACGCTTGTGGGGGCGACGCATGCGTCGCCCCGACCCCGACACTACCGCTGAAACATGACGGCAACATCGTGCAGTGCACCCGGGAGACCGTAGACATCCATGACCGTAATGATGATTGCGGTCGCCCAGCCTGCAGTCAGCAGGAACCATCCGCTCCGCCAGCTCCCCATGAATTTCCTGCGACTGGTGAAGTGAAGTAGCGGGAACATCGCAAATGGGAGCTGCAGCGCGAGAATAACCTGACTGAGCACCAGCAGATCGTTGACGCTGCCGGTGCCACGGACACCGATGACCGCAATTGCTGGCGCGATTGCCAGGCCGCGCGTGATCAAACGTCGAACCCACGGCCTGACGTGCCACTGCGTGAAGCCTTCCATCACAACCTGCCCTGCAATCGTACCCGTGATCGTGCTGCTCTGACCGCTGGCGAGCAGCGCAACCGCGAACAGCGTGCTCGCAGCAACAGTCCCGAGCAGTGGGGTCAATGTCAGAAAGGCAACGCGGATCCAATCCGTCGCCTCGTTGAACATGTACGTGACTCCGCCGACTGCGACGCTGGTTTTGCCAAAGAATACCGTCGCTGCGAGAACAAGAATCGCGGCATTGATGAAGAACGCGATGCCCAGCGCGAAGACAGAATCGATCGTGTTGAACTTGATTGCCGTTGCAACGGCAGCGCGATTCTTTCGAAGGACGCGCGTCTGAACGAGGGCGGAGTGCAGGTAGAGATTGTGCGGCATCACGGTCGCGCCGATTATACCGATGGCGACGGTTGCCATTCCTGCCTGTGCGAGCGATGGCGTGATTATGGCCCGACCCATCTCCGCAAAATTGGGAATGGTACGCGGGAGCACGAACAGTTCGAGGAAGAAGCAAACCGCGATCGTCGCGACCATCATGAGGATCACAGCCTCGATTGTTCTCAGCCCGAAGCGTTGAAGTACCAGTACCAGCAGAACATCGAAGCCGGTGATGAGGACAGCCCAGAAGATCGGGATGTGGAAGAGCAGGTTGATGGCGACCGCGCTTCCAAGCACCTCAGCGAGATCACAGGCACCGATCGCTATTTCGGACGATATCCAGTTTGGGTATCGCGTCCATTTGGGATACCAGTCGCGGCATGCCTGTGCCAGATCCTTGCCGGTCACAATTCCGAGCCGAGCGGCCAGAACCTGCATGAAAATCGCCATGACGCTGGCGAGTGCTACAACCCACAGCAGTCCGTACTTGAACTGTGCGCCGCCTTGCAGGTCGGTGCCCCAGTTGCCGGGATCCATGTACCCGACGCTGATCAGGAGGGCAGGCCCGGCGAATGCGCGCCACTGCTTGAAGAACCCGGCGCTGGAGTGCGGTACCTCGATCGAGCTGTGGATGTCATCAAGCGAGAGCTGACTGCTCTGATGAGCCAGCTCAGGCTCTAAGCCATCTTCGGTCGGATCTTCGGGTAGTTCATCCAGCGCGGTTTCTGTCGCGCCTTCGGGTGCCTCGTCGCGCTGAATTTGACTCGGTTGGCTCATCAAGCTTTCAAGAACTTCGGGTATTATCGCTTTGGGGTGCCAAAATGTGTATTTTGACTACCCAAACAACTTATAGTATAGCAGTGTGTGTAGTCAATAGCCTTCTCCATTGGAGTGCCTCGACTTGGCAAGTAGCACCGTAGAGAACTACCTGAGGACGCTGTATGCGATGCACCAGGCTAACGGGGAGATCGGGAACGTGCCGATCGGGCGTCTCGCGGCGGCCATGGGGGTAGTCCCCGGTACAGCTACGGCCATGATGAAGACTCTCGGCGATTCCGGGTTAGTGGAATACGAGTCCCGTGCGGGAGTGCGGCTTTCTGCCAAGGGCGAGCAGCTGGCGCTTCACGTGCTCCGGCGCCATCGCCTGGTGGAGCTGCTGCTGGTCGAGGTCCTGGGGGTGGACTGGGCGGTGGTACACGAAGAGGCCGATCTCCTGGAGCACGCCATTTCGGAGCGTGTACTCGAAAAAATCGACCTGTTGCTGGGTCACCCAACCGTCGACCCGCATGGCGATCCGATTCCAAACTCCAAGGGCAAGCTGTTCGAACCTGCTTCGGTCAGTCTCGCGGACTGCGTGATCGGCGCGCGCCAGCGTGTAACGCGGGTTCTGAATCAGAACATCGAGTTCCTGCAGTTCGTCGAGCAGCACGGACTGCGTCCAGGCGCCACTGTCGTTGTCGAGCAGCGGGACGCAGCGGCCGATACGTCAACGATCCAGGTCACGGGACGCGAGCCCAAGTCGCTGAGCCTCGCGGTCGCGGCGCAGATCCTCGTTGCCGCAGGAGATGCGCCGTCCGACCACGCGTGATGCTGTCAGATTCGCGTCGTTTCTACGACGCGAAGATCCATCTCCGCAGCTCTGCAAGGCTTGGTCGCTTGCCGTACATGAGCAATCCGACGCGATAAATCCGTCCCGCCAACCAGACGGCGCCAAGACAGCTTGCCGCCAGAATCACGAGACTGCCCACAACCTGAATTATCGGAACATCGCTCAACGCCATTCGTATCGGCATGATGATTGGCGATGAGAACGGTAAAAGTGATGTAACGAGCGCAAGTTGGCTGTTCGGATTGGAAACGGTCGGGGAGATGAGTAGCGCAGTCAGCACTATCAGCATTATGACAGGAGTCGCTGCCTGACGAGCATCCTGTTCGCTTCCCACAGTTGCTCCGACCGCGGCGTAGAGAGAACCGTAGAACAGAATGCCGAGCAACAGAAACAGAAGCACTGCAATGACCCAACTCCACGGCGTGGCGACCACGGCTGCGAGCATGTCTGCGGATCCGAATCCGCCGCCGGCACCCGCTGCTGCGCCAGCTGCCTGCGCTTTTGCCACGGCAGGTGCGCCGAACAACATCGCGCGCGCCGATATGAGCGCGATCGTGCCGCCGATCCAGACAATCTGTTGCGTGAGGCCCACAGCGGTAACCCCAACGATCTTGCCTGCAAGCAGCGTTTCCGGCTTGACGCTCGAAATTACGATCTCTGAAACGCGCGACATCTTCTCCTCGATAACGCCGCTGAGCATGCTCTGCCCATACAGCAGAATCGTCATGTAGAGGAAAAAGGCAACAAACGTTGCGACGATGGCCTTCGCAGGCGTCGAGGTGTCGCGTCCCGCGTCGTTGATCGCTTCAGTGTGCAGTGCCGGCAGCGGTGCGGATATGACGCTATCAACCGACGCATTCGAAACGCCATTCGATTTCAAGTGCAGGGCAGCCAGCCCCGCTCGGACAGCAGAGGCCAGCGCTACGCGGTCACTGCGTGAATCAGCCTTGCGCCCCGCGTACTGTACCGTGTCACCGCGCAGTGTCGTGGAGTCGAGTACTATGAATCCGGAGGCGAGTCGACGAGCGACTTCGCTCGTCGCAGAATCGCGCGATGCCGCGATCGCATCGGGCTGGATGACACGTACGTCAGCGGTCGACGCTTCTTCCTGGGTGCCCTGCATCGCAGCCATTGACCGCGCCACGAGCGTGCCGAGGCCCTGCTGGGTTGCATCAAGGATCAGTACACGCGGCGTCACCGACTTGGCATCGCGAGTCATCAGAAGCAGAGGCAGGAAGACGAAACCTGCGAATATCAGCGGTGCAAACAACGTTGAAAAGATGAACCACCTGGTGCGCACTCGCTCGACGTACTCGCGTCGAATGATGGCCCATAACTTCGAGCCGGTATCAGCCATGTCCACGGATTCCCGGCTCGACGCCTGTTGCACCAACGCGTTCAAGGAAAATGTCGTACAGCGATGGTTGCACCATCACTGTCTTCTCCACCGGCGGCCCGCCGTACTGATTCTTGACTTCCGCGAGTGTGCCGTCGAGAACCTTTTCTCCGTGCGCGATGATGCATACGGCGTCGCACATCGCTTCTGCGTTCTCAATGATATGGGTGCTGAAGATCACTGTCTTCTTGTTACGCTTGAGATCCATCACGGCATCCTTGAGTGCGTGCGCATTCACGGGATCGAGTCCACTGAACGGCTCGTCGAGAATGACGAGCTCGGGATCGTGCACCAGCGCGCCGATGAACTGGGCTTTCTGCTGCATGCCTCTGGACAATTCCTCGACCTTGGCATTGCCCCAGTCTCGCTCGTCGGTTCGCAACGATAGCCGGTCCAGCCACCTGTCGATCCGCTGATTTGCGTCGCGGGCTGATACTCCCTTCAACGCGGCAAGAAATCTGATTACATCCCGAACCTTCATCTTTCGGTACAGGCCGCGCTCTTCGGGGAGGTATCCAATGTGGTCGCTTAGCCCGCGCGCGGTTGCGGGGCGGCCGAGTACGTTTATCGTTCCAGTGTCCGGCTCGATTATGTTGAGGACCATGCGGACAGTGGTCGTCTTGCCGGCCCCGTTGGGGCCAAGCAGGGCATAGACAGAGCCGGAGGGCACGGTCAGCGATAGATCGCGTACCGCGACGTGCCCAGCGTACTGTTTGCTTACATGCTGAACTTCAATGGCGTTTTGGGTCATCAGCCGCTCAATATACGGCCTTCGACCGGCGACGCGTTAGACCAAATACCCTGTCCAACGGACTAATAGAATGACCTGGCCGACGCTTCACGCTTTCATGAATCACTTTCCGATAGTCCTGGTCATCATTGGCGCAATCGCCGTCCTGCTCTCGGCGATGATCCAGCGAAGGACCATCTGGATGTACGCACTCTCCACTCTCACTCTCGCCGGCGTGTTCGTCTATCCAGCGGTGTGGAGTGGGCATCACGCGGCTGGCGTAGTCAGGAAGGCGTGGTACATCGCGCCCGGCGCTATCCGCAGCCATTCGCAGTCCGCCGATATCACCTTGTGGGTAGTCGGTATAACTGGCGTGCTTGCGCTGATAGCGCTCTTCACGTTTGTCCGGGTGCCCGCGGCGCCTGCGCCAGCCAGGGGTTTCAGAATTCTGGTTGGACTTGGTGCGCTCGCCTCCATCTGTGCAGTCACTTACACGGGCTACCTGGGCGGCGAGATTGTGGTCGATTCTCCAATCCTCGCCAACCCGGTACCACCCGTGATCTCGATTACGCCTCAGGTTCCGGACTCCGGAACTCACGTGACATTGCCTTCGGTTCCGGGAACCAACCCGCCGGCGACTTTGCCCGCCCAGCCTGTGACACCGCCGCAAACGCTACAACAGGCTCAGCCGCATACTGTGCCGCCAACGGGCTCGAAGCCGCAGGCACTGTAGCTCGCGAGCTCGCGACAGGTGCGCGCCGCGGGTCATCGCTCGACTGTTGCGCATGCGATTGCGTGGCTACTCGGCGCGCTACTACTCCTGTTCCTTGCTGTTCCGATAATTCTGCTGGTAGCGTTCGGCGCGGCGGGCGTGGGCGACGCTATCCGTGATCCGGACACGATCGCTGCGCTGGAAACGACGTTCTTTACAGCGACCAGTGCGACACTCATCGCAGCACTATGCGGGACTCCAATCGCGTACGCTCTTTCGCGAGTTTCGTTTCGCGGCCGGTCGGTTATCGCGGCAATAGTAGATCTCCCGCTGCTCATACCGCACCCTGTTGCGGGGATCGCGATTCTGTTGCTCGTGAGCCGCGATACGGCGTTCGGCAGCGCGCTGCTCGACATGGGATTGAGAGTGGTCGGCACTCCGGCAGGAATTGTCGCAGCGATGCTGTTCGTATCGGCGCCTCTCTACATAAGCGCGGCGCGCGAAGCATTTGCACGCGTGGATAAACAGTTCGAGTTTGTCGCGCGAACGCTTGGTGACACACCCTGGACTGCGTTTCGCAGAGTGACGTTGCCACTTGCCAGACGCGGGCTCGCGTCAGCGGCAATTGTTACGTGGGCGCGCGCTGTGAGCGAGTTCGGAGCAGTCGTCGTTCTCGCGTACAACCCGAAGGTCGTGAGCGTACTCAGCTACGACAGGTTCACGACGGGCGGATTGGCTCAGGCGCTTCCAATCGCGGCGACTCTGGTTCTCGTTTCCATCGTCCCGCTGATCGCACTGCGCGCGCTCAGGTACGATCGAAGCAACGAGGCCGTATCGTGATCGAGTGTCGCGACGTCAGCACGCACGTGGGTAACTTCGCGATTCGCGAAGTCTCGTTTGTCGTGCCGCAGGGGGTTCATGCTGCGCTTACGGGGCCGACTGCATCAGGAAAGACCACGCTGCTCGAGCTGATCGCGGGAGCGATCATTCCTGCGAGCGGAAGTGTACACGTCGGTGGGATGGAGGTAACCGCCAGTCCCCCCGAGACGCGCGGCATCGGCTTCGTGCCACAGCATGGCTATCTTTTTCCGCATCTGAGCACAAGCGACAACGTGCAGTATGGTGCGCATGACGTGGGCATGGTCGCGGATCTCACGCGGCGATTCGGCATCGAGCATCTGATGGAGCGCTCGGTGACGAAGCTCAGCGGTGGCGAACGTCAGGTAGTCGCGCTGTGCCGTGCGCTTGCGCCGCGCCCGCGTGTAGTGTTGCTCGACGAGCCGTTCTCTGCGCTTGATGCGCACCGCCGATCAACTTTACTCGATGAGTTTTCTGCGTTGCAGGCAGAGTGGGGATTTACCGTGCTGCATGTGACTCACGATCAGACGGACGCGCGGGCAGCGACACTTCGTCTGGAGATGGCTGACGGCGCAATAGCGCGACCTCGTTAGAAGCAGTCATCCCGCCAGTATGTCATCCCGCCAGTACGTCATCCCGCCCGTATGTCATCCGCCCGTATGTCATCCGCCAGTATGTCATCCCGCCGAAGGTCGGG
>PMEM01000005.1 GCA_003155795.1 Gemmatimonadota bacterium | reverse complement strand
ACACCATCTACGCCGAAGGCCAACGTCGCTACGTAGAGTCATTATCGGCATACGCGCGCCAGTTCCTCGGCCTGATGGAAAAGCCGGACGTGGATTCGATCGAAGGGCTTTCACCTGCAATCTCGATCCAGCAGAAAACGGCAGGCCATAATCCCCGTTCTACTGTTGGCACAGTAACCGAGATCTACGATTACCTTCGCCTGTTGTACGCACGGGCTGGAACTCCGCACTGCCCGACCTGTGGGAGGCCGGTGGAGCGCCAGAGCGCGGCCCAGATCGCGGATTCCATACTACAGTGGCCCAGGGACACGCGCATCGAGATTCTCGCGCCGCTGGTGCGTGAGCGCAAGGGAGAGTTTCGCGAGATGTTCGAGAACGCGCGTCGACAGGGATTCGTGCGTGCTGTGGTGGACGGGGAACTGATAGAGCTGGCATCACCGCCGAAGCTGAACAAGAAACTCAACCACAGCATTTCTGTTGTTGTCGACCGCGTCGTTGTGGACCGTGATGATCGAGGACGGCTGGCTGACTCAATCGAGACCTCGCTCAAGCTTTCGGATGGTCTGGTAGAGATCACGCGTCAGGATGACAAATCCTCGCATCTCTTCTCGGAGCGCTACGGCTGCCCCGATTGCGGTACGTCGCTCGCAGAGCTGGAACCGCGCCAGTTTTCCTTCAATTCGCCATTTGGTGCTTGTCCAAAATGCGGCGGTCTTGGTACGCGACGAGAAGTCAGCGAGGATCTGATACTCGGCGATGCGAGTCTGACGATTCCTGAGGGAGTCATTCTTCCATGGGGCNNCCGACGGCGCGGCGGGCCGCGCTTGGCGGATCTGAAATGGGAAGGGATCATCGCCAACGTTCAGCGTCGGTACGATGAAACCGAGTCTGATTCAGTGCGCCTCGATCTCGAGGAATTCATGACCGCGCTTCCCTGTACGACGTGCGGGGGACAGCGACTCAAGCCCGAATCCCTTGCAGTGACGATCGCCGGGATGAACATCGGCGACGTGGTCGAACTGTCGGTTGGCGAATCTGTAAACTTCTTCGAAGGGATCAAGCTTCGCACGAAGACGCAGGCCGGACTCGACGCAGATATCGCCGGTCCGATTCTGAAGGAAGTTCGCGAGCGGTTGCGATTTCTGGTTGACGTTGGGCTCGACTACATCACACTTGGTCGCGCCGCAGAATCACTATCCGGCGGTGAAGCACAGCGCATTCGACTTGCAACGCAAATCGGATCGCGTCTGGTTGGTGTGCTCTACATACTAGACGAGCCGTCGATCGGACTTCACCAGCGGGATAATGCGCGGCTACTCGCGACGCTGAGGCAGTTGCGCGATCTCGGTAACACAGTCATTGTCGTCGAACATGACGAGGAGACGATGCGTGCCGCGGACTACCTGATCGACCTCGGTCCAGGCGCCGGCAAGCACGGTGGTCTGGTGATAGCCGAGGGAACAGTCGAGGATGTGACTAACGATCCTGCGTCCGTCACCGGGCGATATCTGCGCGGGGATTCGGTTATCGCAATTCCGGCACTGCGCCGGGCGCAGGATACGGATCGCATTCTGCGGATCGAGGGTGCCACCGAACACAATCTGCGCGACATAACGGTGGACATTCCGCTTGGCAATTTTGTCGCAGTGACGGGGGTATCTGGCTCGGGCAAGTCGACGCTTGTGGAAGACATACTTCACAGGTCCCTGGCGCGACACTTCTATCGTGCGCGAGTTATTCCTGGCAAGCACAAACGAATCACCGGGCTCGAGCATATCGACAAGGTGATAGACATCGATCAGAGCCCGATCGGTCGAACACCGCGCTCAAACCCCGCGACGTACGTTGGGCTCTTTACCCCGGTGCGTGAACTGTTCGCTGAATTGCCAGAGTCCAAGATTCGGGGTTACGGACCGGGTCGATTCTCGTTCAACGTCAAGGGCGGTCGGTGCGAAGCCTGCGAAGGTGATGGTCTCGTCAAGATCGAAATGCACTTTCTTCCGGATGTGTACGTTCCGTGCGATGTCTGCAAGGGGAAACGGTACAATCGCGAAACGCTCGAGGTGAGATTTCGTGGCCTTAATATCGCAGACATACTCGAGCTTACTGTCGAAGATGCGATCGAAGTGTTCACGAATCAGCCGCGCATCCTGAACAAGTTGACGACACTCAACGAAGTTGGCCTCGGCTACATACATCTGGGGCAGAGTGCGACGACATTGTCGGGCGGTGAGGCGCAGCGTGTCAAGCTTGCTTCGGAACTGTCAAAACGCGATACGGGTCGGACATTCTACATTCTGGACGAACCGACGACAGGACTCCATTTCGAAGACGTGCGGATGCTGCTGAAGGTGTTGCACACGCTGGTCGACAGAGGTAACACGGTACTCGTCATAGAGCACAATCTCGATGTGATCAAGACCGCTGACTACGTAATCGATCTTGGTCCCGAAGGGGGGTTCAAGGGAGGTTCCATCGTCGCCAGCGGTACTCCGGAGTACGTGGCAGGTGTGGCCGCTTCGCACACGGGTAAGTATCTTCGGCACATGCTTCCAGCAATCTCCAAGCGGAGGGCGAGTTGATGGTATCGCTTCTTGATATCATCGGCCCCGTCATGGTCGGAGCGACATCTACCGGACGCAGGCTTGCGAAGGAGCGACTGTATCAGATCAAGCGGGCTTGAGTGGTGAGCAACACCGAGCGGGCGTCGCGCTGGAACTGGGCCTTTTTCGAAGATCTTCACCCGCTCGATCTGTATGATATCCTCGAGTTGCGATGTGCGGTTTTTATTGTCGAGCAACGCTGCGCCTATCAGGATGCGGATGGCGCCGACCGGTTGTGCCACCATCTGTGGACGCGGTCGGACGATGGAAGCATGGCTGCTTATCTCCGCGTCGTTCCACCAGGGGTAAAGTTTGCAGAAACTTCACTGGGTCGCATCGCAACGTCTTCGGCAGCGCGCCGAACCGGCTTGGGGCGCGGTCTGGTGCGTGAGGGAATACTGCGCGCCGAAAAATTGTACGGACCCTGCGCGATCAGGATCGGCGCACAACGGTATCTGTTAAAATTCTACGAGGAGTTCGGTTTCGCATCGACCGGTCTTGAGTACGAAGAAGATGATATTCCGCACACGGAGATGCTGCGCGAGGGTGGTAGCGATGCATGAAGCGCCCGCGCGGAGCGCGGGCGCTTCATGCAAGGGCCAGAGGATGTGCTACTACGCTCTACGCCTGCGATGAAGCGCGGGCAGAAGGCCGAAAAGACCCGTTCCGAGTAATGCGAGCGAACTCGGTTCGGGCACCGTTGTCGTCGGCGGACCAACGACCTGACCATTGCGAACTTCGAACAGATAGCGACCGTCGACATCGCTGTTGAGGCTGTGCGTGATCAGGGCGTTGGGGCCGCCGTCAAGCAAGGCGCCGCATGTCCCTGAACCCCGCAGGTTCGCCGAAGCGTTGGAAGCGCCTGCCAGACCATTCGAGTAGCCCGCAAACGCGCAGAGTAGGCCCGATGCGCCGAGGCCACCCTCCCCCCGTTTGCATCGCCGAGCTCCCACTGAACCTGGTTGTAATTTTTGCAACGCTTGCATCATAAAACCGGCCAGGACGACAAAACTCTTGTTTGATTAATCGAGTGATCGTGCGCGGAGAAATAAAGATTCGGACGATCGTTCGAAACCCTCCCATCGGCGCTGATTTCCACATCCAATGGGAGCGGCGGGGGCAACTCTCGGGAGCGCTTCGGTTGTCTANNTCGGGCGAAGGCCGCAAAACCTTTAGGCCAGGCAACAGGCTACGGCCAACACTTACTTCCGTACGCATGGGCATCTTTGACAGCATAGCGCGACTTTTCCGCGCAAACGTTAACGCCGCAATCTCGGCCGTCGAACAGCCGGAAAAGATGTTGACGCAGATCATCGCCGACATGCGGACTCAGCTTGTTCGGGCCAAGCAGCAGGTGGCTGCGGCGATCGCGGACGAGAAACGTCTGGAAGATCAGACGATGGGCGAACTGCGCGAAGCCGAGGAGTG
>PMEM01000002.1 GCA_003155795.1 Gemmatimonadota bacterium | reverse complement strand
ACGATCAGAAGGTGCTGAAGGTACTCCACCTGCTCGTCCTTCGCGCTTCGAGATAGGAAAGGACGCCTTACGCGAGTGGGTACCTTCTACAAACGCCGCCATTCCCCCCACTGTGGGTGCCTCGAATAACACGCGAATTGGAAACTCGCAGCTCAACGTCCGTCCCACTCGTGCCACTGTCTGCATAGCTAACAACGAATGGCCACCGAGATCGAAGAAGTTTTCATCTACTCCAATACGCGGCAACCTTAATATCTCTGCCCAGATTCCCGCGATTAACTCCTCAGTAGGAGTACGTGGCGCCACATACTCAACGTGGCGTCCCACGCTCCAGTCCGGCTGCGGAAGCGAGCGACGGTCTACCTTTCCGTTGGGCGACAAAGGCAACTGGTCTAACACAACTATCTTCGATGGCACCATATACTCGGGTAGACCAGCGCCTGCAAACTCTCGCATAGCCGTTACGTCGAACGTTGCACCTTGTTCTGTTACGACGTACGCCACCAAATGTTGCTGCCCCGACTCATCTTTGCGAACGTCTACCACGACGTCTTTGATGGCCGGATGAGGCTGGAGGGTAGCCGCTATCTCGCCCAGTTCAATTCGTAGTCCCCGAATCTTTACCTGAAAGTCGGTACGTCCAAGGAGCTCCACCACGCCATCGGGGCGAAAACGTGCAAGATCACCTGTCCGATAGAGCCGGTCACCACGTGCATTGCCCGTCGGATGAGGGACGAACTTCTCGGCGGTAAGTGAGGGTCGCCGGTGGTATCCATTGGCAACACCGACACCACCGAGATACAGTTCCCCAGGTGTACCAATGGAAACGGGCTTTAGGTGACGATCGAATACATACGCGGTTTGATTCGCCATCGGTCTCCCGTACGGGATGCTTTTCCAGGAGGTATCTGTAGCACCAATGTGATAGATGAGTGAGTCCATAGACAGCTCAGTTGCTCCTCCGAGGCTAACGATGCAAGGATCGGAGGCCAACTTACGGATGCGATCTGGAAGCGTTACAGGTATCCAGTCCCCGCCCAAGAGTACCAAGCGAAGTGTTGTCGGCCGCGGGAGATCGGCGGTCTGGATCAGATCTACGAGTAGCTCGAGTAGTGCAGGCACAGAATGCCAGATAGTCACACTATATTGGGCAATTAAGTCCGCCCAAAGTGCTGGGTCATAGCGTGCCGAGGCTTTCGGAATGATGACGGTGGCACCACCAGCGAGTGTGCCGAGCAAGTCATACGCTGACATATCAAAACTAAGTGAAGATAGAGCCAGTACCCTATCACCGACACCGATACCGAAACGTCTGTTGAAATCAGTGAAGTTGTTAACCCTGCCCTTATGATCAAGAACTACTCCTTTCGGATGGCCGGTCGAACCTGAGGTATAAATTATGTAAGCTCGGTTTCTTGCAGTTGTGCTGTAGCAAATATCCTCCTCGGGGTATTGTTCAAAGACTTCACGATCCTCATCGATAAGAACAATAGAAATCCCAGAGGTTGAGAAACGATTGCATAGTGCCGACTGGGTAATGAGCACGTGTGGGTGGGCATCGCGTAGCATGAACGCAATCCGTTCGGCCGGATAATTTGGATCGAGCGGTACGTATGCACCACCAGCTTTAAGGATTCCTAATAGCCCAACAACCAATGAAAGCGATCGTTCGACGCATATAGCAACGGGCATATCCGAGCGCACACCTAGTGCTCTCAGATGGTGAGCAAGTTGGTTAGCGCGACGGTTAAGTTCCTTATAAGTAAGACGCTCATCATCGTATATTACAGCGAGTTGGTCTGGCTGTAGTTGTGCTTGTGTCTCTATCAACGAATGCAACGTAGCGTCTTCAGGAAAAGGCTCCGCTGTCTGGTTCCAGTCTACCAGGATCTGGTGCTCTTCGTCCGCTGTCATAACCGGCAGCTCAGATATTGCACGGTCAGGCTGGTTGATCGCAGCACTAATAAGTATCTCAAAGTGGTTGAGAAAGCGCCGTATTGTCGAGCCTTGAAATAGGTCAGTGGAATAGGTCACAGCACCGGTCAATGCGCCATTCTCTTCCCACACATGCATTGTTAGATCCAGTTGAGAACTGTCGGTATCATCCTCAATTATCTTCCAGTTAGCATCCGGGCTTTCTATGGCGGGCATGTTAAGCATCACCAACATGACTTGCGTCAGTGGATTGCGACCAAGTTCACGTTGTGGCTCGAGTTCTTCGACGAGTTTGTCAAAGGGCAGATCTTGATGTTCGTATGCAGCGAGCGTGGTCTCACGCGCGCGAGCGACGAGCTCCCGGAAGCTCGGGTCACCGGTTAGGTCTGTGCGTAACAGAAGAATATTGATAAAGCAGCCAATCAATGCCTCTAATTCAGGTTTCTCCCGAGTTCCTGTGCCCGTACTAATGACGATATCATTCTCCCCGGTCCACCTATGCAGAAGAAGAGCGAATGCAGCAAGCAATACCATGAATAGCGTCGCCCCCTCTCGTTGGGCGAGCGCTTTCATCTCAACTAGTAGAGGGGCCGCAAGGCTGAAATGTTTAGAGGCCCCGCGGAACGATTGATTCTGGGGACGCAAATGGTCCAGCGGCATGTTGAGGTTAGGACAATTCGCAAGCTGTCTGCGCCAGAATACCAGTTTTCTTCCCAACTCCGCCGAATTGAGAACAGACCGCTGCCAAACTGCATAGTCGGCATATTGCACATCAAGCTGTTTCAGCGGAGACGGCTTGCCAACGAGGAATGCGCTGTACAACGTGATCAGTTCAGAAAGAAATATCTCACGCGACCAGGCATCGCTGACAATGTGATGGGTGGTAATGAGGATAATGTGTTCATGCTCACTAAAACGAAGGACGCCGACGCGAATCAAAGGGCCGCGGGCTAGGTCAAATACGTATGCGCGCTCCAGTTTCATTCGGCGTCTTAGCTCTGCAGTGCGCTCCTCAGGCATATAGTAAGTAATGTCTGTGTAATGCAGTGCGACTGACGCTGAAGGGAGTATTTCTTGTACCGGTTGATCTTCGACAACCGGGAATCGTGTCCGAAGCACTGAGTGCCGTCTGACAACTTCGTCAATCGCACTCTGAAAAACTTGCACCTCAAACGTACCTTCGACGCGAAAGGCGCTCGCCATGTTATACGCAATACAACCTGGGTTGAGCTGATCGATGAACCATAGCCGCTGCTGAGCGAACGAGAGTGGTAGCGGAGCATCCTGTAACACCTTCCGCAACGGAGTCTCATAATGCCATGGACCAGGTCCTTGACTGCCTGCTTCGATCCTACTTGCAAGAAGTTTCGCTAGGAGCTGCTGCTTGGCTTCTTCAAGATCATCATCAGCATTCGAGCTATTGTTGGTCATATAAGCGCCTTGCTATCGGTGTTAATTGGTCATTGTGTAGCTTCTATACCAATCCGATGAAGAGCTAGACAGCCCCCTAAAGAAGTGCGGGGGGTATTAGTTAGAGGGTAAAACTTGTCCAGCGTATACACCTATCGGAAGAGCTGCACAAAGTGTGTGCACTTCTGCGCGCACTTCGGCTTGAACTCTCGGGTCAAGGTAAAACTCTCGGTCACTGATTGGAGTGATTGACGATAACACGCGATCAACCAGAGCTGCGCATACTGCGACGTCATCACTTTCGAAACCCCTGGCTGCGAGAGTATTTGTGCCTAAGCGGATCCCACTTGCTATAGAGGCCGATTTATTATCGCCAGCGATGCGATTCTTATTGACCACTATATCACAAGCCTCAAGCCCCTGTTCCGCGACGACCCCGGTAATGCCACGGCTTCGAAGTACATCGACGATTACCATATGGTTATCGGTGCCACCGGTAACGATGTCATATCCTCGTCCCTTGAGGGTTTCCGCAAGTGCTTGAGCGCATCTAAGAATCCGCGCAGCAAGCTCATGAAATGCAGGAGTTGACGCGATGGCAAAAGCCCGCGCTTTTCCGGCGATGTTGTTAAGGATCGGCGCACCCTGAGTCCGTGGAAAGACTGCTTTTTGAACAGATTCAGAGAGTGTACATCGATCATCGGAATCTATTGTATTATGATCGCGACCCATGAGAATCAACCCGCCCCGCGGTCCATAGAGCTGTTTATGTGTGCATGTGGTGGTGAAGTGTGCGTGATTGATTGGGCTAGGGTGTATACCAGTAACAACCAGCCCAGCGATGTGCGAGATATCGGCAAGTAACTTTGCACCAACATCATCGGCAATCGCGCGAAAGCGCGCAAAATCGAGAACTCGCGGATACGCGGTTGTTCCACAGATGATAAGCTTCGGCCTGTAAAGTAAAGCGAGACGTCGAATTTCTTGGTAGTCGATCATTCCATTGTTGCCGACCCCATAGCCGATGGCATTGTACACGATACCGGAAAATGACACTTTCGCGCCATGCGTAAGGTGCCCGCCGGCATTTAGGGCCATTCCTAGGATAGTGTCGCCGGGCTTGAGGGCGCTCGCCATTACGATCTCGTTGGCACTACTTGCAGAATGCGGTTGCACATTAGCGAACTGAGCACCGAAAAGGACTTTAGCTCGGTCGATTGCAAGTTGTTCGATCTTGTCTACCTCAACACAACCTGCATGATACCGTCGGCCTGGATATCCCTCAGCAGTTACGTTTACCGCGACGGAGGCTGTACAAGAGAGCACTGACGGGTCTACTACACTGGATGAGGCGACTAACGTCAAGACTTGGCTTTGGCGTTGATATTCGCGTTCCAGAATGGCGTAAAGTGTCGGATCCTGACAGGCCAAACGTTCTGTGCCGTGCCCAAGCAATGCAGGATAGATGGTCGGTGTCATAGTTCGGCCGTAACTCAAGGGGATGGTAGAATGCTGTTATTTGGTACTAAGCAATTGCGTCAGCTCACTCTGCGAAAGCGAGTCGATCTTGGCTCGTATCTCGGCTTCAATGCTTGACTCAATTACTTTCGCTAGTTCAACTAACGTCGGTGCTTCAAACATTGAACGCACAGCGAGGGGAATTCCGAATTGATGGCGTACACGCGTTATGACTTGCATTGCTAATAATGAATGCCCCCCAACATAAAAGAAATTGTCGAGCCGACTCACTGGTCTATGCAGTACAATTTCCCAGATGGTAGCGAGCGCCACCTCCATCGGGGTTATGGGCGCTGAAAAGGGGATAGTTTCACGGTCCGTAGTCCGAACCGTCAACGTGGTAAGTGCACGCCGGTCAACCTTACCATTACGGAGACGGGGTAGTTCCTTTACCTCCGCAAATCCAGATGGTACCATGTATCTTGGAAGCACACGCTCCGTGTGCACTCGTAACTGTCGAGCCGAAATGGCCCCGCGCTTTGAGGGGATATAGTATGCTATTAAGCGCTCAGTAGGTGCAGCATCGAGTCTGGCACAGACCGCCACATCAACAATACCTGGGTATCTTGCCACCACGGTCTCAATTTCTCGTAGTTCGACGCGATGTCCATTCAGCTTCACCTGATCGTCTACGCGACCAATAAATTGTAACGACCCATCGCGCGTCAGGCGTACACGATCTCCGGTGTGGTAGCGTCGCGAGCCCGGTTTAGTAGAGAGTGGGTCTGGCGTGAACAGTTCTGCTGTAAGAGAAGGGCGGCCAAGATATCCACGAGCAACTCCAGCTCCTCCAATCTGGAGTTCTCCAACAGTTCCAATTGGCATAAGTACCGAATTGCCATCTGTAATGTGAGCATGGATGTTTGCTAGTGGCTGTCCAAGTGGAATCGACCCGCTTATCTGGTCTCTCTCCCCGGTTTCTACACGGTGGACGAATGCTCCAATTGTCGTTTCCGTTGGTCCGTAGTGGTTGTAGATAGTGCACGTCGGAGCTGTTTCGGCGATCTGATGAACGATGTCACTTCTGAGAACCTCGCCGCCGAAAATTAAATGGCTCTTCGGTATCAGAAACTCGGGGTTAGGAGTCCCACGAGCCAGGGCGGCAAAATGCGAGGGTGTAATCTTCAAGCAATCAATGCCGTGCTCAGTCATGTACTGACTGAACGCAGTCCCGTCTGTAACTTGATCTTCCGATAGGAGATGAAGTACACCGCCGCATAACGCCGGGAAAATCATGGTGTTGCCGATATCCGCCGCAGGAGTAGATAAAAGAGCATAGGACGCATCCGCAGCAAGATTTAGAGCTCGACGTATGGCGTGCACGTAGTTAGTTAACTGCCGGTGCTCCACCATGACACCCTTCGGTTCGCCCGTTGAGCCCGAGGTGTAAATAACATACGCGAGACTCTGGTCTGCAGGCCCAGAAAGAAATGGAGCGTGTGCTGGCTGCGCTTCAATGATCCCCCGAGTAGTTATATCGTCAAGCTGGACGATCGTTTCTCCGAACCGATTCTTTAGATTGTCATACTCGCTTGCAGTCGTGATAAGAAGTTCTGCATGCGCATCAAGAAGGGTGGATACGAGGCGTTCGCACGGTGAAGTAGGATCGAGCGGTAGGTAAGCACCCCGCGCTTTCAGAACTCCTAACATGGCAACAACAAAGTCAGAAGATGGTGGGAGACATAGGCCCACAATTGCGTCTGGACCGACACCAAGCGTTCGTAAATAATGGGCAAGTTTGTTAGACGATCTATCCAAGTCCGCATAGGTGAGCATCCCTGCACAGTCAATCACGGCGGTTTCGCCTCCATGTTGGCGGGCAGCTTGCTCAAATAACGCTAGTATCCCTGTTTCTTCTATCTCACTAGCCCCATCTAGAGAAACCTCAAGAAACTGTAGCTCTTTCTCACTGAGTAGTGGCAGATCGGAGATCTTACGCTTCGGCTCAGCGGCCATTGCCGTAAGTACGTTATTAAAGGACCGAGCCATTTGTGCGATGGTTTCGGAATCAAACAGATCGCGGTCGAACATCCAGCTTATCAACAACTTGCCGTCTATTTCCTCAATCGAAAGTGATATATCCAACTTAGCGGCGATGCTCTCAAAATCGATCAGCCTGAAGTCTAAATTGCTGTTGTCGGGTTTCTCGTCGCCGGCTATTGCTGGGACCGTCTGGAAGGCGAGCATTA
>PMEM01000011.1:58120-79217 GCA_003155795.1 Gemmatimonadota bacterium | reverse complement strand
AGCAAGCGCGCTCGATTACGCGCACCGCCATGGCGTGATCCACCGCGACGTGAAGCCTGAGAACGTGCTGCTTCACGACGGCAGTGCACTCGTCGCTGATTTCGGCATCGCGCTCGCAGTGCAGCAGGCTGGTGGCGTTCGCATGACACAGACCGGCCTGTCGCTCGGCACTCCGCAGTACATGTCGCCNNTCGACGCGCGCACCGACATCTACGCCCTCGGCGCCGTGACATACGAGATGCTGTGCGGCGACCCGCCGTTCACCGGTTCGAGCGTCCAGGCGATAGTCGCGAAAATGATGACTGAGCGCCCCACGCCGCTCAGCACTCTGCGCGACACGGTGCCGCCGAATGTTGAGGATGCTGTACTGACCGCACTCGCAAAGTTGCCAGCCGATCGCTTCACCAGCGCGGCACACTTCGCGGACGCGCTCGTCGTCGCGGAGGCGCGCGGCGCAACGGCCGTGTCACGCACGCAATCACCAAGCGCAAAGCGCTCGCGAGGCTGGTGGGTGGCCATCGCCGCCGCGCTCCTGGTCGGGGCCGCCGCCGGAGTCTGGGGATCGTGGCTGCGGCGTCCGCGCGCTGACGGTGGCGTGCTCCGGACGATGATTGCGTTTCCATCGGGACAGGAGGTCGAGGCCGCGCCTCAGGGGAACAGCTTTGTCCTCTCCCGCGATGGAACCGTCCTCGTCTACTGGGGACCGTCCACCGGCGATAGCCATCAGCTCTGGTTGCGTCGGCTCGACCAGCTTGACGCGACCCCGATTCGCGGCACCGAAGGCGGTGTGCTCCCCGTTCTATCGCCCGACGCGCGACAGGTGGCGTTCGAGACGTTGACCGACCGCAAGATACGAGTCGTTCCGATCGAAGGAGGCGTGCCACGGGTCGTCGTGGACTCGGCCCGTCGCGGCGGACTCGATTGGGCGGCGGATGGGAAGCTGTATTATCGGGCGACCAGCGACGGCCTGAGCCGCGTTCCCGCCGCGGGCGGAGTTTCGGAGACGGTGATTCAACCACCAACCGACGCGGGTGTCGGCATGGGCTACTTCTGGCCGCAGGTGCTCCCCGGTGGCGATGCGCTCATCGCGTCGTTTCGCCCGTCGAGCGGCGACAATGAAGCGTCGCGCATTGTCGCGATCCCGCCGGGCAGCCGAAAGTCCGTCGACATCGTCGCTGGAGTATACGCTCGATACGCGCCGACGGGGCAGCTGGTATGGGCCACGGCCGACGGAGCTGTCTACTCGGCGGCACTCAACACGCGTACATTCGCGATTGGTGCGCCGACGCGGGTGCTCGAGCACGTCCGGGTCGAGAGCGCATTCGGATCTGCAGACTTCAGTTTTTCGGGTCGTGGCCGGCTCTTGTATCAACTCGGCGACGCGAGCGGTGGTGATCTGGTCTGGGTCTCGCGTGCGGGGACGATCACGCCGCTGGGCATCGATGGGATGCAGGGGGGACTGGGAGGTGGCATGGGAATCTCCCCCGATGGCCGCTCGCTCGCGGTGAGCCGCGTGTCGGGTGGGGAGCAGGACATCTGGGTAAAGTCTCTTCCAGATGGGGCGCTCACTCGCCTCACGACCTCCGGGTCGCCGCACATTTGGAGCGGTTGGACCCCCGATGGCCGCTACATCGCATTTATTCGGGGCGGAGCGCTCTACGAGCGCGCGGCGGATGGAACCGGAAACGACAGTTTGGTCTTGCGTCGCCCCACGCCGATCATGGATGCGTCCTGGAGTCCGGACGGGCAGTGGACCGCAACCGTTGAAGCACCCGCTCACATCACGCTTCTGCGGCGCGGCGACTCGACGGCTCGCGTACTCTCGAAAGGCGCAAGGTTCGCGGAGTATGGGCCAACCTTCTCGCCCGATTCGCACTGGCTCGCGTACGCGTCGACCGAATCCGGGCAGTCGGAAGTGTACGTCCGGCCGTTCCCTGATGTGAACGCGGGGAAGTGGCAGGTCTCGATCGGTGGAGGTAACTCGCCGCGCTGGTCACACTCAGGACATGAGCTATTCTATCGGACCAAGGGCTCTCGTCTCATGTCCGCCGCAGTCCGAACGTCGCCCGAGTTCGGCGTCATCCGTCGCGACTCGCTTACGCCGGCGGCGACCCAAGCAGTCGGCCTCAACGCCGACCCGTTCGTGGTGAGCACGAACGATCAGCAATTCCTCGTCATTCGTTCGCGCGACCAGGGTCAGGGTCTGGTGCTCGTCGAGCACTGGTTCGACGATCTCACGCACAAGTCTGGTCCGTAACTGTGTGCAGGTGGCGAGAGGTGGGGTGTGACTATGTCTCAAACAGCGGGCTCTTTGCGCACACGGAGTTGATCTGCGTGTCGCGGCATGACCCGACTCTGACCTGACTTGCAGTCGTGTGGGGCCATCACGTGTCACGACACCTCATTCGCTGCCGAGGTGTGGAAACGTGTCACCGATCCGTGGTCCCCACCTGACGTAGCATCGCTGCAGTGAATGCGACTGATGCGTGAACAGATACGGGTGCTATCGCTCAGTGATCGGCGTAGGTAATCGTATTGCTGCCAATCATCAGGTTGACGTCGCTGACTACTTTGTCGTTGTAGTTGGCCTGACCGTGCCTTTAGTTGGCGGTGCGCGCAACTGTAATGAGTCCCCGGGCCTGAAGTCTCGTTAACTCTCGCTGAACGGCACCCGCATCAGATCGGGGGAGGCAAATGATCTCATTCCCGTAGAATCTGCGTTGTGGATTTCCAAAAGGCATGCCCAAAACGCGTTGCTAGACTTTGGTGAAGAGCGCATCGCCGAGGCTGGATCCGCCGCCGGGTCGGGAAGGGTGAGTGTCTCAAGTCAAAGCCGTTCCCATATCAGGTCTGGTGTGACCCATATTGGGTATTGGCAATAAGTGACATCATGGGACGTTTGCCGGGATCGATCGTGGGCGAAAGAGCCGAACGGGGATAGTCTATCGATCCGGGGGGTCAGGGGTTCGCATTTTTCAGGGCGACCTGCGGAGGCACCTATCGACAGCCACCCTACTGTATCGCAATTTCTGAAGAAGTGTGTTTGACCCTTCCACGTGTGGTTCCATCAATCCGTACCGGAACGTCTAATTGCCGTTGACGCAGGGCAGTCTTAATGGGGTCGGATGGGAATCCGTACAAGATGAGATTCTTCACGCCGCTACCGCTGCGCGCGGCATTCCGGCCTTCGATGAGGAGTTGCGTTCGAACGAGGTCGGCCGCCAGGTCGCCCGGGCTAAGAAATTCGCACTCTGGCCACTCATTCTCGTTATCGCAGCGTTCTTCCTTCCATACGCCTGGCTCTGGGTCGCGGGGCTACTCTTGGTGTGGGGCAACCACGTTCGCGTCGCATTAGTACGCGGCGCAAAGGTGCAAGCAGACCTCGCGATCGAGTCGGCGGAACTACGTGAGCAGGCGCGTCGCTCCGCAGCCAATGTGCGCGCAGCCTTAGCGGGTGCAAATGAAGGAACCCTTCCGGCATTAGACTTTTTGCTTAATCGCTGGCTCGATCACCGCCCTCCGTCCATAGAGAAATTCACCGCTCAGATTTCTGGTACGTTTAACACCGGCTGGACGATCATCGGTGATGCAATTAGACGGGACATGATTCCAGCTAATGCGCCACGCATTGGACGGGGTGGCCATATCGTCTATGACAAGCGTAAGGCACCCGAGTTAGATGAAGACCTCATCGAGCTGAACGCGTTGGCAGTGATTTCCATCCTTTCGGCGCTTTTTTCCTTGTCGACCAAACAGCATATCACCGTTTGCATTTCGATTACAAACAACAATACAGCCCCAGTGCCTTGGGTAACGCTGTTTGGCCTGATCGGTAATCGTGAGATTGCGAGTGTGGTTACCGGGGATAACAGGCTCGCGCGTAGTCCTTCTGAATGTATTCGTACCCTTGGCGGGGATGTCGGTCACTGCCGATCGCAGCGATTGACGCCCGCCGGTAAGCCATTCGTAGCCAGCACGATTCCAGCGGGCGCAGTCCAACAAGCAGCGCAACAAACAGTACGAGTCATCACCCAACCGATTGTCTCAAAATCAGAATCGCAGGCGACACACCCATACGCGTCGAACGCGGCCGAGGTGTATTTCGGTAATACACACGAGACTGATCAACTCGCGGAGTGCGTTCCAACCCCTCCTGGGGGTAGTGCCAACGAACTAACGTCCTCGCGAGAGATATCCCGCGGGCTCGTGCCAAGCGTAAGCAACGTACACGGAGAATTTTCTGTAGTTGCCCGCCGGTTCGCCACATACGAAGGTGACCCGGAGGCCCGCTTTGTTCAGTTCGAGACGTATTGGCCGACGTATCAAAACATGACACCTGGCCAGCTCAAATTCTATTTCAAGTGGCGCAACGCAGCGCGCCAGGGAGATGTGCCACGATCCGAGCTGAGTTACGTCTTCGTTCATATCTACGAATTGCTGCATCTCATTGGCGCGAGCGGTGCACGCGACGCCGCGGAGCAAATCGAAGCCCTTTGGCATCACTACCGGCCGGTGTTCCCAAAACTCGATGGGTATTGTGTCCGTTGGATCGCTGATCTGTACGCGAAAGAGGTGGATTCAGCCGCAGCAGTAGAGTTCATCCGGGGTGCATCTGCCTGCGGCAGTCGACTGGGGCCTGATGAAGCGCTACTGCTAACCGATGACTATTGGGCTACAGGGGACTATGCGGGCATGCCGCGAGCAGGCATCGCGATTCTTACCGGCGATCAGCGCCGAGGCGAGAACAAGTTCTTTTTGAAATACAACCAAGATGGGTGGGCAGAGCGCGCGTATCGTGACGCGCTACAGGTGGCTAATGACATATACGCGGATAAGTTCGGCGCCACGCTACGCGACGCAACTATTCAACAGGACGGTGTCAGGTTGGTTGTCCGTGACCCGTTTACAAGTGCGGTCTATGACTGGAACAAACGGCCTGTGGTGCTGGGAACTGTCCCTCGTCTCAGCGACAAGTCAATCGCGGTCCAAACGTTTCGCAACGCAGTCAGGTATACAGAGAACCTTCTCCGGACGGAGAAACAGTTTCCCGCGAAATTACGTGGCGTGGAGATCGGTCCGCTTCTCAGCGCCGCGTTGAATCGCCGCTTCGCTGGATACGCCAAGACGAGTCATCCTCGAGCGACAATACAGATTGATTTTGCGCGGGCAAAAGATCTCGCCCGAGAATCCGAAGCAGTTCGTGAGCGACTGCTTATTGGAATCGATGATGCGCCAGAGACGTTACACGACGCCGGAAGCTCACGCCGATCGCCGGATGAAGAACCTCGCGTGAAACAGATGCCTTCCGGTATTCCTGATGGGCTGCTGACCGACCTTGATGCGATACGAAGTGCGATTGAGAGTGCTTCTGGTTCTGCGCGAGCCATCCTGGAAGTATTAGTCTCCGTCGGATGGGAGATCGGCATTGGCGACGCCGCATTGGCAGATGCTGCAGGCGGCGCCTTGGTAGCGCCACTCATAACGGAACTCAATCACCATGCTTTACTGAGCGTCGGCGACGTACTCATAGTTCAGGAAGGCGAAAAATTGGTCGTGGAGGAGGACTTCAGAGACGAAGTGTACTGGGTAGTTCGCGGCACGTTGGATGGCTTTCTCCATGGATCGACTCCGCCTAGCATTGAGGTGAATCCGTCGGCCTCGAAGGATACAAAAGAGGCCGAGAATTCAGCGGCAACGGAGGGTTTTGAGCTCCGAGATCTTCAATCCCTGAGTACCATCTCCTTGGGAGGGCCGGACGTCACGAACCGTCTGTCGGAGATAGCAGCGCGGAATGCGGCGACGCCTCTTCTTCTCATCGACCACATAAATGAAGTCGGACTAGCATGTTCCTACGGTGACCTGCTGGTTGATGGGACAACAACGCCTCCATCAATCATGGCCGATGCCATTGGTTACGTCTCAGATTTGCTTCGCACGCTCGGCGATCTTTCCCCTGGTTTCGATTCCACGAAGCATTAGTCGCAATCCGTCATGTACCCCGCCATTATACGCTTGATGTCCCTTCTCAAAAGACCCAATGGCCGCCCCTAACGCACAATCGCAGCCCAGCGCCACCACGAAAATTCCACGTCGGGTTCTCACCGCAGTTATGAACTCAGTGGCCGCTGGAGTCACACCACGTACTGGCATCGAACACCTTTCGGTGGGTCGTAAAGCGGAGATCGGAGCCATACTGAGCGATCTCGACAACGTCGGGGATGGTGGCGCGTCATTCCGGATGGTTTCCGGGCCATTCGGGTCGGGAAAGAGCTTTCTACTACAGCTAGCTCGCAATTATGCGTTGGAACGGAACTATGTCGTCATGGATGCCGACTTATCTCCCGAACGCCGGTTGACCGGTACGCAGGGCCAGGGCCTTGCGACGTATCGTGAGCTGGCTCGGAACATGTCAACGAAGACCAGCCCCGACGGTGGGGCAATGGCGACAATACTTGAGAAGTGGATATCGAGCGTACAAGCGGATGTGATGCGACACACTGGCATATCTGCGTCGGATGTGCAATTCCCAAAGGCAGTTGAGACTAGAATCATAGAAACAGTTAACAACATGCAAGGCCTCGTCCACGGTTTTGATTTCGCTCAGGTCATCGCAACGTACTGGCACGGTACTGTTGAGCAAGACGAAAGCAAGAAGTCGGCATCGCTCCGTTGGCTTCGCGGTGAGTATTCGACGAAAACGGAAGCTCGTGATGCGCTCGGAACGGTTCGAGTAATGATCGACGACGATGATTGGTACGATTACCTGAAGCTCCTTGCGACTTTTGTGAGGACGATTGGATATCGAGGCCTCATCATCCTGCTTGATGAGGCCGTGAATCTGTACAAGATCTCGCATACTCAGGCACGCCTCGCGAATTATGAGAAGCTACTGACAGTCATCAACGATTGCCTTCAGGGTCGAGCACAGGGGCTCGGAATCATTGTCGGTGCCACGCCTCAGACGGTTGAGGACACGCGTCGTGGACTGTTCTCATATGACGCGCTGCGTACACGACTTCAAGAAAGTCGATTTGCTACGCAGGCAGGCGTGCGGGATAGCAGCGGGACGGTCATCAGGCTAGACCCGCTCGCCTTCGAGGAAGTCTTCGTGCTACTGCAGCGGCTGCGCTTTCTCCACGCATCGTACTACTGCTATGCAGAGCGTGTAACCGATGAGCAATTGAAGCGCTTCATGGAGGAAACTCTATCGCGACTTGGAGCAGATCGATTTACGACACCGCGTGAGATAATCCGAGACTTTATTTCGATATTAAACCTCGTCCACCAGAACATAGCGCTAGACTTTGACCAATTAGTGAACGGCAGTTCATACGCGCCATCGGTGGCTCTCGGATCAACCGAAGATGCGCCGGCGGACGAAGATACGCTCGGCGCCGATGGCGCACCGGCGGCAACGCCAGAGGCGAGCATCCATCGCTCTGTCGGCGATTCTGCCTCGAGCGACAGTAGTCCGAAGAACAAGTTCACAAAGTTTACGCTCTAGCGGCGGCGCCAGTGCCCTCCGACTCTGTCGAGAATTCCGCACACCTCACGAATAGCTTCTACCGCCTTGCACCATTCATTCAGCAATTCATCTGGAAACATGGTTGGGCGGAGTTGCGGAGCATTCAGGTGCGCGCTGCAGAAGCGGCATTTGATACTAACAAGCACATTCTGCTAGCATCGGGCACTGCTAGCGGAAAGACGGAAGCTGCATTTCTGCCAGTCCTGACTCAACTCTACAATGACTGTCCCACCAGTGTGGGTGCGCTTTACATCGGCCCCTTGAAGGCGCTGATTAACGATCAGTTCCTCCGTTTGAACGACTTATGCGTGGAAGCCGACATCCCCGTCACGGCGTGGCATGGAGACATAGGCGCGAGTAAAAAGCACGCTCTTCTAAAACGCCCAGCGGGCGTCCTACAGATCACTCCTGAGGCGCTAGAAGGCCTCCTGCTAAACCGCCCAACACAACTCGCCGCGCTTTTCGGCGACCTCCGATGGGTGGTGATCGACGAAATCCACGCGTTGATGGCATCGGATCGCGGTGGGCAGGTGTTGGCACTATTGGACCGACTTGCCCTGTTTGCCTTGGATCGTACACGCTTGCCGAGGCGCATCGGACTTTCTGCGACCCTCGGCGATTATGAGCAGGCGGCGGCGTGGCTGGATGGCTTGACAGCGCGTGGCGTGGTCGTAGTCGCGGAAAACAGTGGTCGGACAGTCAACCTTCTCGTCGATCAATTCACCCTCCAACCGCACGCTGCGTCGCGCATCGCGGATGGCTCCGGCACGGTTGTGGGACGCTCCTTCGAAGCGACCGATAAAACAGGCAATGCCGAAAAGCTTCTGGCTAGCCAACCGGAATTCTTTGAAGCTGCATTCGATGCGACCAGACATGGCAAGAGCATCATTTTTGTCAATCGTCGTAATGATGCGGAGGAAATGATAATTGGTCTCCGTCGACTGGCTGAGCGCAAGAATCTTCCCGATATCTACTACGTACACCATGGCAGTATCGCAGCCGCGCTTCGAGAGGACGCCGAGTTAGCAATGCGAGATGAGGACCGGCCGGCGTGCACGGCCGCGACCGTGACACTCGAGCTCGGAATCGATCTGGGTCAGCTTGATCGAGTACTGCAACTAGGTCCGACTGCTAGCGTTGCGAGCTTTCTGCAGCGCCTCGGACGATGCGGACGGCGAGGCCAAGCGCCTGAGATGTTCTTCCTGTTACGTGAAGATGCGAAAGATGGTACAGAATCATTATTCGAATTGATCCCGTGGGATTTGCTTCAGACCATAGCTCTGATTCAACTCTACGCTGAAGAAAAATGGATCGAGCCGGTTACACGGCCCAAGTTGCCCGGAAGCCTGCTGTACCAACAGACTATGAGCGTCATAGGGGCAGCAGGGGCACTCTCTGCCGCCCAACTGGCGGAGCGGGTTCTCACGCTTTCACCATTTCAAAACGTCACTCTCAATGACTTTCGTGACCTACTGCATTACTTGTTAAAGATAGACCATCTCGAACGTACGGAGGAAGGCGACCTCATCCTCGGCTTGGACGGCGAGCAAATCGTTCGCGATTTCCACTTTCTCGCAACGTTTCAGGACCCTGCGGGATGGTCCGTGAAGGACAGCTCGGGCGATGTTGGGACCGTAGCCGAGCCAGTTCAGGCAGGTGGGCGATTCATGCTAGCTGGACGGACATGGGAAGTCGTAGACTTAATTCCTGCACAGCATTTGTTGGTTGTGAAACGAATCCGCGGCGCCCCTAAGGCTAGTTTTTTTGGCGGTGGTGCGGCCGATGTTCACGACAAGATCCTTCAACGTATGCATCGCGTCCTAGCCGAAGATATGAAGTACCCGTATCTGACCGAGCGAGCTACTGCACGCGTTGAGGAAGCTCGTGCGATGATGCGTCGCACAGGCTTGGCTGATGGCCCTCGGATCGTTCGTACCGGAGAACAAAGGGTAAACATTCTCCCTTGGTGCGGAAGCCTCATACTCAGGACAATCGCAGCGAGAATTAACGCAATCGGCAGTATGATTGCGACGGTTCGCCCCTTTTACATCGACGTTAAAATGCCGACGCGCGTTGATGAAGTCGATCCTTCGCGCGGGGAACTCGAATCAAATCCTCAGGAATCACGAAAGGATGTCGTAGGTCTTGAGTCTCTACTCGCTGGCCTTGTTGAGGAGACGTGGGATCCCGCGGCGATTCTTAACACGATGGATCGTGTCTTCTGCGAGCGAGCTAAATACGATCGGTTCTTACCTGAGGGGCTCCTCAAACGGACGTTCGCGAGCCAGTACTTAGATATGCGTGGAGCACACGAGGCTCTCGCGGGCGCTGTGAGATCTTTAGGGCGTCACGAAGCGGGATCGTTTTGAGGCACGATGCTAAAACCCCCGGTTATTGCGCGCTGTGTAAACGCGTGGAGGCCAAATCATTGTTTCCGGGCGCAACCGCCGCGTTCCGCACCAACCCGCTGCAGTTTCTTCAGGAGTTCGCCTAACCGTCCGTTTCCGCTGCTGGTCAGAAATGTCCGGTTGCCGCGCCGACCGCGGAATCGTACGTTGCTGCATCGATGACACACACCACCGATCCGCTCGACACGCTGCGCAGCGCGCTCGCGGACCGCTACACGATCGAGCGCGAGCTCGGCGCGGGCGGCATGGCGACCGTGTATCTCGCGGACGACGTACGGCACGGGCGGAAGGTGGCGATAAAAGTCCTGCACCCGGAGCTCTCCGCCGTGCTGGGGCCGGAGCGGTTCCTCGTCGAGATCCGGACGACGGCGGGCCTGCAGCACCCGCACATACTGCCGCTGTTCGATTCTGGCAGCGCCGCTGGGCTGCTCTACTATGTGATGCCGTACGTGGAAGGAGAAACGCTGCGGAGTCGTCTCGAGCGCGAGCGACAGCTTCCGATTGCTGACGCAGTGCGGATCGCGAGCGAGTCTGCCGATGCACTGCAGTATGCGCACGAGCATGGCGTCGTGCATCGCGACATCAAGCCGGAGAACATTCTTCTACAGAACGGGCATGCGCTCGTCGCCGACTTCGGCATCGCGCTGGCCGTTGAGCAGGCGGGCGGTGCGCGCATGACCCAGACCGGCCTGTCACTCGGCACGCCGCAGTACATGTCACCCGAACAGGCGATGGGCGAGCGGCACATGGACGCGCGCACCGACGTCTATGCCCTCGGGGCGGTGACATACGAGATGCTCACCGGTGAACCCCCGTTCACCGGACCGACAGCGCAGGGCATTGTCGCGAAGGTGATGACCGAGCGACCGAGTGCACCAAGTGCGGTGCGCGACACGGTGCCGGCAAACGTGGACGCCGCTGTCCTCACCGCACTCGCAAAGCTTCCGGCAGATCGTTTCTCGACCGCGGCTGACCTGGCGGCTGCGCTTCAGGAGCGCAGTGCGCTTCCGGGCAACCGCGGCGAGCGTGCGCACACGAACCCCTCGCGCGCATATCGAGCCGTTCCATGGAGCGTCGCGGCGCTCGCCACGCTCGCTGCGCTGGTCATGGCCGCCGCGTGGTCGCGAGCGGGTCACAGGCCACCCGCGACTCCGGTGCGGTTCACGGTTGATCCCCCGGCAGGGGAGCGCATAAACGTCGCGGAAGGTGGATCCACTGTCGCCATCTCACCCGATGGTGAGACTGTGGCCTACCAGGCCGGCGCGAACGAGCAGCTCTACCTGAGGCGGCTGGACCAGCTCGGCCCTGTGCCGGTTGCGGGTGTGCACACCGCGGGCGATCTGCACTTCTCGAGCGACGGGAGACGGATCGCGTTCCTCAAGGACGGCGTGGTCTCCGCCGCTCTGGTCGGCGAAGAGGCTGGCGGCGCGCCGACGAAGCTGGCCGACGCTTCCGCACTCGACTTCGCCTGGACCCACGCGACGGCCGTCGTGTTTGTCGCGAGTGATACACTCTGGCGCGTGGCACCCGACGGCGCGCGCCACATCGTCGCCGCTGCCGACCCGCACCGCAACGAGACGTGGACGACGCCATTCATCCTTCCGGACGGAGAGACGGTGACGTTTCACGTCGCACGCGCCGGTCCGGCGAGCGCCGTCGCCGGCGCACAGATCGGGATGGTCTCGCTCGGCGGCGGTAACGTGACGCGGCTGCAGCTCCAGGGTGCGAACGTGATCGGGTATGCTGATGGCATCCTGCTCTTCGGGCGCGCTGACGGCAGAATCATGGGCGTGCACTTCGATATGGCTTCGCGGCGAGTGCTGGGCGCGCCAGTCGTGTTGGTCGACGGCGTAAGGGTGAAGGGAGTGGACGCCGGCGTGCTCGCCGTGATGAGCGACAACGGGACGCTCGCGTACGTCAGCGGAACCTCTGCCTCGCGAATCGAGGTGCTGAACGACCACGGCGCGCTGGTCGACACAGTGCCAGGCGAGCAGTACCATGCGGCTGGACCCGTGTGGTCACCCGACGGCAGGCGGCTCGCAGTGGCGATCGATCGGAATGGGAGTTCCGACATCTGGTCGTACGATTTCACCACGCGTGTGCTGTCGCAGTTGACGCAGTCCGGGCTCGCCAGCGACCCTGCGTGGACTCCGGACGGGGCGCGTATCGGCTTCATCCAACGCCTGCCAACCGGATCGAAGCCGTTCTGGATCCCGGCGGACGGCAGTGGTGCCGCGGAAGAGATTCCGGGAACCGTATCGATTCCTGATAACGCCAGGCAAATCTCCTTTTCTCCGGACGGACGCTATCTACTTGTCGAGCTCGCGTTGACGCAACCAGATGCGTCGCGCGTTCGGGCGTACGCGGTCCCACTCAGCAATACCGGAGGCGCCGCGAGCCAGCCGATCCCCGTTCTCGAAGGGCCGGCGATGTTCACGCCCACCGTCTCACCGAACGGCAAGTGGCTCGCGTACACGACCACGGCGGGCAATCGGCTGGAGGTGTCAGTGCGTTCCTTCCCGGCCGGCGGCGGGAACGTGCAGATCTCACCTGACGGCGGTCTCGAGCCACAATGGTCGCACGACGGCCGGCAACTCTTCTACCGAATCCACAGCACGTTCAGGGTCGCGACGCTCGACGTTCACGGCGCCATGCCGCGTGTCGTTCGCACCGACTCGCTCTTCACGAGCGATGCAGCAGAGCAGCTTGTCAACCGCAGCTATGACGTGCAGGGTGACGGCAAGCGCTTCATCGTGGCGCGAGACGCGGGCGAGGGTGCCAAGCTCATCGTGGTGACGAACTGGCTCGGTGAAGTACGGACGAAAATCCGTGGACAGTCGCAAGAGGTCGAGCATGCCCGGTGAGCGACCCTGCATTCAACTCAGGAGCGTGAGGCGCCGATGGAAATCCACAAGCCAAACCCGATCCACAACTTCCGCGAGTTTCTGAAGGAAGTCGGCATCATCGTGCTAGGCGTGCTCATCGCGCTCGGTGCGGAGCAGACGGTCGAGGCACTGCACTGGCGCGCCAAGGTGCACGAGGCAGAACAGGCGATGCGGATCGAGCTCCGTGACGACGATGGACCGCAGGCGTTCACCCGCGCTGCGATCGAAGTATGCCTCGACCATCAACTCGATACCATTCAGGCTGCGGTGGAAGGTGGACGCGACCGCCGCGCGATCGCCGCTCTCGCAGACGCGTACACG
Organism: Gemmatimonadota bacterium; assembly: GCA_003155795.1. Lineage (GTDB taxonomy): Bacteria > Gemmatimonadota > Gemmatimonadetes > Gemmatimonadales > Gemmatimonadaceae > Fen-1247. The sequence continues at coordinate 66,078 of PMEM01000011.1, read as the reverse complement.
CCGCCGACGCGCACGTGGGATGCGGAAGCCTGGCGCACCGCCATCGCGTCGGATGCCGCGTCGCACACGTCGGCTGATCGCATGGTGACGTGGTCCAAGCCTTATCGGCTGCTGCCGGTGCTCGAAGCGACGAACCTCGCGGAGAACTCGGAGCGAATAGAGCTTCAGCCGACGCGCCGAGCGGGAGGACCGCTCTCAGGTGCCGAGCAGGACCGGATGCTTTCCGCCGTCGCGAGACTTCGCGAGGCGAACCACATGATGGCCGGCTGGTCCCGGGCCACCCTGCTCGGCCTTTCTAGAAACAAAATCGCCGTTGCGCGGGACAATCAGGCGCGCATCCTTGCCGGCTTTCGCAATCGATACGGCAGCTGCGTCGTCGCGCCGTCATTCAGCGGCGTCGACCCCACCGACCAGCTGCGGGATGCGGCGGGTGCCAGGCCAGCAACTTCACTCAGTCGCTGAATCTCGTGAGCGCCGATCGGCTTTGAGCATGCGGGCACCCTTGTTCGCGAGAAACTCGCGCGCTGTGAACGCGGGCCCCTTCAGCTCGTGTTCTGATCCTGCTCTCGGACGTGTGGCCACGCTGGCGGTGACGTGCCCGCCCGGTATATTCGCCCGACACGTTTCGCTACCGGCCACTCCAGCCGCAGTCATGCCCGACCTCCTCCGCGACCAGCTCCAGACCGCACTCGGACCGGCCTACATGCTCGAGCGCGAGCTCGAGCGCGGCGGCATGTCGCGCGTGTTCGTCGCGCGCGACGAGGCACTCGGTCGCGATGTCGTGGTCAAGGTCATCGCACCGGGACAGGCGGAGGGGCTCAGTGCTGAGCGGTTCGCGCTCGCGCCGGCGCGCGTTCCACCGCGCACTGCTGTGACCGCTCGATGAACTCGATTCCGGACCGCCTCAGTGCCGCGCTTTCAGATCGCTACACCATAGAGCGCGAGCTTGGCGCGGGCGGCATGGCGACGGTGTATCTCGCCGAGGACGTCAAGCATCATCGTAAAGTTGCCATAAAGGTTTTGCACGCAGAGCTGTCCGCGATCCTCGGCCCCGAGCGCTTCCTCAAGGAGATCGAGCTCACCGCGAATCTGCAGCATCCACATATTCTGCCTCTGTTTGACTCGGGAAGCGCTGACGGACTGCTGTACTACGTGATGCCGTATGTAGATGGTGAGACGCTGCGCGGACGGCTGGAACGCGAGAAGCCGCTCTCCATAGCGGACGCCGTTCGAATAGCGAGCGAAGTTGCCGACGCACTAGACTACGCACACAGTCGCGGCGTAGTGCATCGCGACATAAAGCCTGAGAACATTCTGCTCCAGAACGGACATGCCCTTGTAGCTGACTTCGGCATCGCACTGGCAGTGCAGCAGGCAGGCGGTCAGCGCATGACGCAGACGGGATTGTCACTCGGCACGCCGCAGTACATGTCCCCTGAGCAGGCCATGGGCGAGCGCGAGATCGGCCCGCGCTCGGACATCTACTCGCTCGGCGCAGTGACGTATGAGATGCTCGCGGGCGAGCCGCCGTTCACCGGACCAAGTGCGCAGGCAATCGTCGCGCAGGTAATTACAGGCGAACCGAAGTCACTCACATTGCAACGCAAGACTGTCCCTGTTCACGTTGCAGATGCGGTGACGGTGGCGCTCGAGAAACTTCCCGCTGATCGGTTTGCAAGTGCGAGTGAATTCGCAACCGCGCTTGCGAGTAGCACTGGGCGTGTCAGTCGCGCTACACGTTCAGGTCTGGACAAAGCCGGTTCCGACGCGCGGCCGTGGCGCAATCTCGCGATGGGTACAACCGTTGTCGCGCTCGCAGCGGTCGCAGTTGCGGCATGGGGCTGGCTGCGTCCGCCGGGCACTGACGCAGCGCGTCCGCTATCACTTTCCGTGACGTTACCCGCAGAAGAAACACTCTCGCAGGCCGGACTGGCTCTCTCCCCTGATGGGACCCGTCTTGCGTTCATTGCGACAAACCCGGCCGGCAACCGCACTGTATTCGTGCGTGATCTTGCCGACAAAACTGTGCGGGCGCTTCCACATACCGATGGAGCTGACACACCGTTCTTCTCACCCGATGGTCAGACCATTGCGTACTCCGCCGGCGGCGCGCTGTGGAAAGTGTCGCTGAACGGAGGTGATCCGGAGCAGATTCCAGGGACCAACGACGGATCGGTTGACCCCGGTGCCGGGATAAGCGGCGGCGACTGGGCCGCCGACGGTATCATCCGCTACTCGCCGCGCTTCCGTTTTGGCCTCGGAGTACTCGCGGTCGCCGCAACCGGCGGTAGGCCTCGTACCATTGCGCTACCGGATTCAAGCGCAGGTGAAGCCGAGCTTTCGCTGCCGCAACTTCTCCCGGATGGTCGCACACTGCTGTGCGTTGTGAGAATGAGCGGGGACGCATCGTCGTCGCGACTCGCTCTCGTCTCGCTGGATAACAGGCGAGTGCGCTTACTGGACATCCAGGCAAAAGCTGGACGATATGCGTTGGGGCAACTTGTGTATGCTACCGCAGATGGGGCAATGTTCGCGGCGTCGTTCGATCCTTCGCATGGGAAGCTCACGGGGCCGGCTGTTCGCATTGCGGGGATCGATGATGATCTCGACGGAGAGAACTTTGCTCTGTCGCGCGAAGGCACGTTGGCATACGCGGGCGGCAGTTCCAATAACGCACACATTGTGGCGGTTAGTCGCAGTGGTACAGCACGCGTTCTCGACCGTGACCTGCACGACTACCAGGCTTTAAGCCTCTCTCCCGACGCCAAACGTATCGCAGTCGATATCGGCGAGAGATCCGCGCGGGATATCTGGCTGCTCGATCCAGTGCGCGGCAGCATGACTCGTCTGACGCTAGGTCACGATAACATCTATCCAGTGTGGAGCGCCGATGGTCAGCGCATCGCTTACTCCGCAAATGTTGCCGGGACATACGACATCCTCGCTCGCGCATCGGACGGGACAGGCGGCGTGGATACACTCGTGAAGGGTCCGCAATATAAGTTCCCAGGCGCATTGACAGCCGACGGACGGTGGCTCATCTATCGTCAGAATGATGCGAAGACCAACGAAGACATTTATGCGATCTCACTGGACGGCCACCATACGATCCGAACACTCGACGCATCCCCATTCATGGAAATTGAGCCTGAGCTCTCGCCGGACGGCCGCTGGCTGGCGTTCGTCTCGGACGAGTCCGGCCAACATGAAGTCTATGTCCAACCGTTCAGCGCTGATGCGACTGTCGGCGCCAGGATCCAGATCTCAGTCGCGGGTGGCGACGAGCCACGTTGGGACCCGAGTGCCAGGGAGTTGTACTATCGGAGCGCCGACAGTCTGTTCGCGGTCCCGGTCACTGATGGACGTGCGGGGAAGCCGGCCGCACTATTCGCGGATCCGTACCTTCGCGGCCCACGCTTCCCGGGTTATGATGTTTTGCCTGGCGGCGCTGGGTTCGTGATGTTGCAACGACCGCGCGACGCGCATACCGACCTGCGCGTTGTGGCGGATTGGCCCGGCCTTTTGTCACGGCATACCGCGCCGTGACCCCTTCTGGAGAAGATGTGTTAGCTCGTCTCGCAGCGGCAATTAGAGATCGATACAGTATAGAGCGCGAGCTTGGTGCGGGAGGTATGGCGACCGTGTACCTCGCGCACGATGTCAAGCACAACCGCAACGTCGCGATCAAGGTACTGAAGCCGGAACTGGCGGCCGTGCTCGGAGGCGAGCGGTTCGTTCAGGAGATCGCAACCACTGCGGCGCTGCAGCATCCGAATATTCTGCCGCTGTTCGACAGCGGCAGCGCAGATGGGTTCCTCTACTATGTAATGCCGTTTGTCGACGGCGAGACGCTGCGCGCGAAGCTCGACCGCGAGACGCAGCTCGGTATTGGTGAGTCGGTGAACATCACCGTCGAAGTTGCCGACGCACTCGATTATGCGCACAGGCACGGCGTTGTGCATCGCGACATCAAGCCCGAGAATATTCTCCTGCACGATGGGCGGCCGATGGTGGCCGACTTCGGTATCGCGCTGGCAGTGAGTGCTGCTGCTGGCGGCCGGATGACGGAGACGGGTCTCTCGCTCGGCACTCCGCACTACATGAGCCCGGAGCAGGCGACGGCGGAGAAGGACATCACTGCGCGCAGTGACATCTACTCGCTCGGCAGCGTGCTGTACGAGATGCTCGCGGGTCAGCCACCACATCTCGGCGGCTCTGCGCAGCAGATCATCATGAAGATCGTGACCGAGGATGCTGCACCCGTCACGCAACACCGCAAGTCAGTGCCGCCGAACGTCGCTGCGGCAGTGTCGAAAGCTCTGGAAAAAGTTCCAGCCGATCGCTTCGACAGCGCAAAGGCCTTCGCCGAAGCGCTTGAGAATCCACAGTTCACCACGGCGTCCGCAACTGCAATTGCGTCCGCATCCGGTGCGCGGTCGCTTCGGTCGTGGATCCGGAGTCCCTGGTCGTGGGCGGCGCTCGTGCTCCTGACCACCGCGGCGATCGGTGCGTGGGCCGCGACGCGTGCCGCGCGCGGCTCGGCCCCAGTCTTCGCGCAGCAAACGTACGATGTGCGGGCTATCTTCAACGCGCGGTTCGCGCCCGACGGCAAGACCATCGTGTTCAGCGCGGCGGGCCCCACAGGGCTGACGTCGCGCCTGTACGTGATCCGCCCAGACAATCCCGATGTCGCACCTCTCGGACCTGATTCCGTACACCTGCTCAGCGTGTCGTCCACCGGACAACTCGCGGTGCTCACGCACGCCGTGGGCAGCGGACACCGATTGTTCACCGGGACGCTGGCCACGCTTTCACTGGGCGGTGAGTCTCCGCGCGAGTTGGAGAATCACGTACGCGAAGCAGACTGGGCGCCCGACGGAAAGGGTCTGGCGGTCATTCGCGACACAAACAACGTGGATCATCTCGAGTATCCCGAGGGAACCGTCATCGCGCAGACGTCGGGCTATTTTTCAGACGTGCGTGTGTCGCCGTCGGGAGATGCGGTGGCGTATTTTGACCATCCGAGCAGATTCGACGACCGTGGCTCCGTAGTGATCGTCGATCGTGCGGGACGAAAGCTTGCGCAATCCGCTCCCTACCCCGGCATCGAAGGGATGGCATGGCGTCCCAACGGGCATGCAGTGCGTTTCTCAGCCTCTTCCGGCCAGTCCGCCGGCGCGATTCGAGAGATGGATCTGGGTGGTGCGGAGCACACCGCACTTACGAATGCAGGCGCACTAACTGTCCAGGACGAATCGCACACGGGCCGCATGCTGGTCACACAGGATGAATACCCGACGCAGGTCTTCGCATTGGGGCCCGGAGCCATTGCGGAAAAGAACGTCGGGATTCGGGATTACTCAATCATTTCTCCGTTGAGCGATGACGGGCGATACCTGGCGTTCTCCGACGAGGGCGCGCTGGGCGGCGCCGATTACACGTTGATGCTGCGCAACACCGACGGGTCCCCGGAAATCCGTCTTGGCGAGGGACAGGCGATCGGCTTCTCCGCCGACGGCAAGTTCGTCCTGGCCGACGTGCCCAGCACGCAGCCTCGTCTCATGCTCTATCCCACGGGCCCGGGACAAAGCCGCCAGCTCAAGATCGGCAGGTTCGACGAGTTGCACTTCCTGCCCATCACCGATGCTGTCTTCGATCATGACTCGCGCTTCTTTTTCTGCGGCGTGCGGCATGGAGAGCCGGGGCGCTGCTACGTGGGTTCAGTCGATGGCGGCTCCATCACTCCAGTGACGCCTCCGGGGGCACAGTCGGGGCTGATCGCGCCTGATGGCAGGTCAGTGCTGGCCGTGGGCCCGCAAGGGCTGGCGCTCTTTCCGGTCGCCGGCGGAGCGCCCACACCGGCGCGCGGGTTTCAACATGGGGACTACCCGATCCGCTGGAGCCCCGATGGACGGGAGGTGTGGGTGGCCCGCGTAAGCGTGGATTCCGTGATGGCGATCCACTTGTTCAGCGTGAACCCGGAAACCGGATCGCGCGGGCCGCTCACGACCATCGTTCCACAGAACCAGAACGGACTGCGTACCGTCGCGTTTGTCACGTTGGCCAATGACCCGCGGATATATGCATACACACGGTACAACTACACGTCGCTGCTCTTCACGGTAGACGGAGTGAAGTGATCGAGGAGGGAAACCGGGGTCAGAGTCCACTTTCTTCAGCCGGTCTCAACCGTCCGGTTGCCGCACCGCCCGCGGAATCGTACGTTGCTGCGTCCATGACGTCCACCGCCGATCCGCTCGACACGCTGCGCAGCGCTCTGGCTGACAGGTACACCATCGAGCGCGAGCTTGGCGCGGGCGGCATGGCCACGGTGTACCTCGCCGAGGACGTCAAGCATCATCGTAAAGTTGCCATAAAGGTTTTGCATGCAGAGCTATCCGCGGTCCTCGGCCCCGAGCGCTTCCTCAAGGAGATCGAGCTCACCGCGAATCTGCAGCATCCACATATTCTGCCTCTGTTTGACTCGGGAAGCGCTGACGGACTGCTGTACTACGTGATGCCGTATGTGGATGGCGAGACACTGCGCACGCGACTGGAACGCGAGAAGCAGCTCTCTGTGGGCGACGCGGTCCGCATCGCGTGCGAGGCAGCCGACGCACTCGAGTACGCACATGGCCGCGGCGTAGTGCATCGCGACATAAAGCCTGAGAACATTCTGCTTCAGAACGGCCATGCCCTTGTCGCTGACTTCGGCATTGCATTAGCGGTGCAACAGGCGGGTGGTCAGCGGATGACGCAGACGGGATTGTCACTCGGCACGCCGCAGTACATGTCCCCCGAGCAGGCGATGGGCGAGCGCGAGATCGGCGCGCGCTCGGACATCTACTCGCTCGGCGCCGTTACATACGAGATGCTGGTCGGCGATCCCCCTTTCACGGGGCCCACTGCGCAGGCTATCGTCGCCAAGGTCATGACGTCGGCGCCCGTACCGCCGCGCGAACTACGGAAGACGATTCCATTTGCAGTTGAAGACGCGGTGCTCACAGCGTTGGAAAAACTGCCGGCTGATCGGTTTCCGAGCGCCGCCGAATTCGCGCGCGCGCTGTCGGATACGACATCCACCGGGTCTCGCACGACAGCACACTCGCGCACGGGACGGTCCGCGAATGCTCAGCATAGTTCGATGGTGCTGCTCGCCGCGATCGCAATCATTGCTTCGGCTGCGGCGGCCTGGGGATGGTTGCGCCCGCACCACGGCGAGTCGTCCATGCTGCCCTCGCCACCGTGGCGCGTCACTCTGTCGCTTCCCGATACCGCGATGCCCGTCGGAAGTCTCGCCCTGTCGCCCGACGGCTCCGAACTGGCGTACGCGGCGGCGGGCGCGCGCGGAACGCGAATCTGGATCCGCCGCGGAGCCGCACTTGAACCCACGCCGCTCAAAGGGACGGACGATGGGTCAAACCCCGTATTCTCGCCCGATGGACGCCGTGTGGCATTCAGCCGGCCCGGCGGCATCTACGTCGTCAACGTTGACGGAACGGGATTGGCTGCGGTGGGTGACACGACCGGAGTGGTGATGCCATTTACGTGGAGCGACGACGATCATCTCCTGGTTACGTCGCTGCGCGGTCTCGCCCGCATGGCAGTAGCGGGCGGTGGGTTGGAAATTCTCGCGAGGACCGATTCTGGAGAATTAGCTGCAAACCCGTCAGAGCTGCCGGACGGCCACGGGGTCCTGTTCACGGTAATACCGCGAGACTACGCCGATGTGTCGCACTACAGGATTGCCATCGCTGACGGCCGCACGACCGGATCCAGAGTGCTGATGCAGGGGATTCTGGCCCGCTACGTTCCCGGTCACTTGCTGGTAGTACGCGCCGATGGCTCGTTGATCGCGCTGCCTTTCGATGTCGCGGCTGGCCGGGTCACCGGCGCAGGACAGACAGTTGCGACCGGACTTTCGATCGGGGCGTACGGCGTCGTGCCCTTCGACGTCG
>PMEM01000011.1:0-58103 GCA_003155795.1 Gemmatimonadota bacterium | reverse complement strand
GACGGGCGAGGAGATCGAGATCCGCGACCTCCGAAGCGGCGCGCTGAGTCACTACGCTTTACCCGGATTGGAGTGCAGGGATCCCATCTTCAACTCCGACGGCAGCACACTCTATTTCACCACCATGTCGAACGGCGGGAGCGGCGGCGTATATCAAGTCGATCCTGGCAGCACAACCGCGCCGCAGTTGACGTTTCAAGTGGGTGATCATCTCCTGCAGGACCTGGCACTCACTCCCGGCACCGGCAGGATGTTGTATACGCGGTACGGTGGATCGGAGGTAGCGCACATTTTTGCACACACGCTTGCAGCGCCGTCCACGCCCGACGTCTCCATACACGCCACCGCCGCCGCGGAAGGCGNNGCACCCGCGGTGTCACCCGACGGCAGATGGTTGGCATATGTCTCCAACGAATCGGGCACTTATCAGCTATACGTTCGGCCCATGGACAGCAGCCGCGGCGGGCGGTGGCAAGTTTCGCGGCCCGGGCTCCCACGATGGTCACACGACGGAAGGAAGCTCTTCTATCTCACCGCCGATAGCATGATGGTCGCGGAGATTGCGCCTGGGGATGAGTTTACGCTCGGTAAGCAGCACGGCCTGTTCGCGGCGAGCGGATTTTCCAGTGCGCCGGAGCCGTTCGACGTGCTTCCAGACGGCGCTTTCCTGATGATCCGCCGGCACGCCAGTCAACACGATTCACGACAGGTTGTGATGCTGGAAACGTGGGACGCCGGATTGACATCCGGCAATCACACACAGTGAGCGAGAAGTTGCTCCGGCCAACCGGTTTCGAGTGCCGGAGTCCGTCCCCACTCCGTCCCGAACCTACTCAATTGTCCGGTTGCCGCACCAGCCGCCGAACCGTACGTTCCTGCGTCCATGACATCCACGGCCGATCCGATCGACACGCTGCGCACCGCGCTGGCTGACAGGTACACGATCGAGCGCGAGCTTGGCGCGGGCGGTATGGCGACCGTGTACCTGGCCGCGGACGTCCGGCACCACCGCAAGGTGGCGATCAAGGTGCTGCACCCGGAGCTCTCGGCGGTGCTGGGGCCCGAGCGGTTCCTGAAAGAGATCGAGCTAACCGCGAATCTCCAGCATCCGCACATTCTTCCGCTGTTCGACAGCGGGAGCGCGAGCGGGTTGCTGTACTACATCATGCCGTATGTGGACGGCGAGACCCTGCGCGCACGACTCGAGCGCGAGGGACAGCTCCCTATCGTCGACGCGTTGCGAATCGCGTGCGAGGCCGCCGATGCGCTGCAGTACGCGCACGACCGCGGCGTTGTGCATCGCGACATCAAGCCCGAGAACATTCTGCTTCAGAACGGGCACGCACTTGTCGCGGACTTCGGAATCGCGCTCGCCGTCGAGCAGGCCGGCGGCGTGCGCATGACTCAGACGGGGCTGAGTCTCGGTACACCGCACTACATGGCGCCGGAACAGGCGATGGGCGACAAGCACATCGGGCCGCGCGCAGATATCTACGCATTGGGCGCGGTGACATACGAGATGCTCGCGGGCGAGCCGCCATTCACGGGACCGAACAGTCAGGCCATCGTTGCGAAGGTGATCACCGAGGTGGCGCCGTCGCTCACTGCGCACAGGCGCTCGGTATCTCCGAGCGTCGATACCGCGGTCGCGCGCGCGCTCCAGAAACTCCCGGCAGATCGATGGCAGACGACGAGCAAGTTCGCTGAGGCGCTGATGGCTCCTGACATGGGAGCCAGCGTGGCAGGTGCAGGCGGCTCGCGAGTTGCCTCGGCGCCGCAGCGTGCCCCGAGCGCGAAGCCTCGCGCGATCGCGGCGGCAGTGGGGTGTGCGGCGGTCATCGCCCTCGCCGCGGCGTGGTGGCTCGGGCGTCGATCCGCGTCTCCCGAGGCACAGTGGTCCGAGTTCACGCAGCTCACCGATGCATCGGGTGTGGAAACGAGCCCGAGCCTGTCGCCGGATGGCGAGTCGTTCGCGTACGCGAGCGACGCGAGTGGTCGGTCGGCGATCTACGTACAGCGTGTCGGCGGGCGTAACCCCGTGCTCGTGGCCGGCGACTCGACCGCGGATTACGTCTGGCCAGCGTACTCGCCGGACGGAAAGGAGATTGCGTACGCGAAGCGCGGCGACGGGGTGTTCGTCGTGGGTGCGACTGGCGAATCGCCGCGGCGACTCACCGCGTTCGGGTCCAATCCCGCCTGGTCACCCGACGGGCGCTCTATCGTGTTCGGATCGGAGGAGGTGACTTCCCCATACTCGGTGGAAAGCACGGGGGTGTTGTGGATAGTCGACTCGAACGGCGGAACGCCGCGGAAACTCGACCCCCACCTCGCCGGAACCTTCTATCAACCGGCGTGGTCGCCGTCGGGCAAGCGGATCGCGTTCTGGCTGACGGCCGGTGGGCAGCGCGACATTGCGACGATGCCGGCCGCAGGCGGTGCGGGCGTGAAGGTGACGAACGACGCCGCCGTGGACTGGTCCCCCACATGGTCGCCCGACGGGCGCTATCTCTACTTCGCGAGTGATCGCGGCGGAACGATGGGAATCTGGCGAATCCGTGTGGACGAACCATCCGGCTCGGCCAACGGCGCCCCCGAACTGGTCGCCGCGGGCGCGGACGGCGCTATGGATCTCCCCAGACTCTCACACGACGGCAGCACACTCGTTTTCCGCTCCGAGCTGCACTCGGTGAACCCCGCGGCCATTACATTCGACGCCGATGCGGGGCGCATCACCTCCACGTCGCTGCTGGAGCACCGCACGGGAAATCTCGTTCCCACCGACGTTTCGCCGGACGGTAAGTGGCTCGCGCTGTACAACCGGCTCGAGCGGCAGCAGGACATCTTCGTCATGCGCACGGACGGGAGCGGGCTTGCGCGTCTCACCGACGACGTTGCTCGCGACTGGGAGCCACGCTTCACGCCCGATGGCACCGGGGTGACGTTCTACTCCAACAAAAGTGGGGCGTACGATGCGTGGATGATTCAGGTTGACGGGAGCCAACGCACACGCCTGACAGATTTTCCTGGTGGTATCACCTACGTGATGCTGGCGCCGGATGGCAAACACCTCGTCACGATTGATCAGAGTGGTCAGAAGAAGGCGTGGATCGCCGCCGCGCCCTGGCCCGCGACCGAGCGAACGGCGACCGCGGTGCAACCGCTCGACCGCCCCGGGCTGACCGCGAATCCCAACTACTGGACCCGCGACGGGCGCTGGCTCTCGGGTGTCGTAGAGACGGCGAACGGCGACAATCATGGTACCGTGCTCTGGGACGCGGTGACGTTGCACCCGCGTCTCCTGAACGACGATTCCGAGAGCGAGATCATCGCCTGGCTTCCAGATCATCAGCACATCGTGTACTTCAACCAGCATGGGGCGCTCGTGATGCAGGACATCACAACGCTTGCGCGCCGCGAGCTCACCGGAACGCTGCCGTACCCGCCCGACGTGTCCGCCGCGATCGTCGCCTCGCCCGACGGCCGCACGCTGTATTACGGCGCGCTCCAGGAAGAGGCGAACATCTGGATGATGCGCCGGCCGGGCGGGGAGAAGTTCACTCGGTGACGGCGCCGTCACAGGCCCTCGGCACCGCTTCGCGCTTGATCCACGCTACGACCCTGGCCTAGCGCTCGTGCACAACTGGTGGAAGTTTCGCGAGAGTAGGCGGTGAGCTGTGCCATGGCTAGTTGACCATAGGCGTTGACCATAGGCCACTCCGCCCTTAGATATCATAACATGACCGACGATATCGAAACCATGAGCATCTCGCACTTCAAGGCCACCTGTCTTGCAGTGCTCGAGAACGTTCGCCAGACTGGCCAGTCAGTCCGCGTCACCCGGCGCGGTCAGCCGATGGCGGAAATCGTTCCGGTCGCGTCTGCCAGCACCGGTGCGACGTGGCTCGGCTCGCTCCGTGGCGCCGTCCGTGTACATGGCGACATCGTGTCTCCCGTGTCCCCCACGGACGATTGGGAGGCGCTCCGCTAATGCAGTTGCTGCTGGACACCCATATCTGGATCTGGAGCGTGTCTGCACCCGAGAATCTCTCACCCAAGGTCCGGAAAGCGCTCGAAGCGCCGGAGAACGTGCTCTGGCTCTCTCCGATCAGCGTGTGGGAGGCAACCGTCCTCTTCCAGCGCGGGCGGCTCCTCAGCGACACCGGTCCGGACGACGCCGTTCGCGAAATGCTGCGCGCCGTGCCGCAGCGAATCGCCGCACTGACCTATGAAGTGGCGATTGCGAGTTGTACGCTCAAACTGGCGCATCGCGATCCAGCAGATCGCTTTCTCGCAGCGACGGCCAAGGTTCACGAACTGACTCTCGTTACCGCTGACAAGCGGCTGCTAGCGTCGCGTGAATATGCGACTCTCGAGAATTCAGTGCGACGCAAGCCGCCGAAAGGTGCACGCGCGAAATGACGGAGATCGATGAACGCCTGCGCTCGTCACTCGCCGACCATTATCGCATCGAGCGCGAACTCGGCGCGGGTGGCATGGCAAGAGTGTATCTCGCGGAAGATCTCAAGCACCATCGCAAGGTCGCGATCAAGGTCCTTCACGCTGATCTTGCCCAGGCCCTCGGCGCAGTCCGCTTTCTGCGCGAGGTAGAAATCGCGGCACGACTCACGCATCCGCACGTACTTGCGCTTTACGACTCGGGCGCAGCAGACGATGTGCTGTACTATGTGATGCCGTACGTGGAAGGTGAATCGCTCCGCGCCAGGCTTGCGCGCGAGGGCGCTCTCCCCATAAGCGAGACGTGTCGCATAATTCGCGACGTGGCGGACGGGCTCGCGTACGCGCACCGACACGGCGTGGTTCACCGCGACGTGAAGCCGGAGAATATCCTTCTGTCCGACGGCCACGCACTCGTCGCGGACTTCGGCGTGGCAAAGGCCGTGAGCGATGTAGCGAGCACACTTGGGGGCACCGTCCGCACGACGCTCACCACAGCGGGCATGACACTCGGGACACCGACGTACATGTCACCCGAGCAGGCGGCGGCCGATCCGCAGGTCGATTCACGCGCTGATCTCTATGCGCTCGGTGTTGTTGCGTACGAGATGCTCACCGGGCGCCCTCCGTTCGTCGGCGCAACTATGCAACAGATCCTGGCTGCACATGTGACCGAAGTGCCCGATCCAGTCGCAAAACGCCGCGCCAGCATCCCGGCACCCGTTGCCGCAATCGTGATGCAGTGTCTCGAAAAGAATCCAGCAGATCGGCCTCGGAACGCGGAGTCGCTGATAGCAGTCCTCGACGCCACGACAACGCTCAACGCGGGAAGTACCGACAGCGCGCCGGTGAATTCGGCTACGTCGCGTCGCGAACATCCCGCGCCGGAACGGCGCTCACCGCCGGCGGTGACGGCGGCGATTGTGGCGATCGTGCTCATCGCGACCGGTGCCGGTTACGGCTACTGGCATCACAGCCATGCCGCGGCGGCCGCCCCTGGTCACCTCGCTGGCGAGGCAGCTGGCACGGCTTCGGTGCCTGGGAAGTCCGTAGCCGTGCTCCCGTTCGACAACCTGAGCGCGGACACGAGCAACGCGTACTTCGCCGCGGGAACTCAGGACGAGATCCTCACGCGTTTGGCAGGAATCCACGACCTGAAGGTAATCGCGCGAACATCCGCCGCGCAGTACGCGAGCCATCCGCAAGATGTAGCGCACGTAGCAGAGCAACTTGGAGTTGCGACTCTCCTGGAGGGGAGCGTACAGCGCTCGGGCGATCAGGTGCGCGTGGCAGTGCAATTGGTCGACGCGCACTCGGGCGCACAACTCTGGGCTGACAGCTACGACGGTACCGTCAATAGCATTTTTTCGGTCGAGTCCGAAATTGCGCAGCATGTGGCCGACGCACTCAAGGCACAGCTTCTCCCCGGCGAGTCAGCGCGCGTCGCCAGTGTCCCCACACAGAACGCGCCAGCGTACGACCTCTTCCTCGAAGCCGAGTACGCCGTCGATCAAACGGAAGGGACTGCGGCGGGGGATCCGGCCACTCTCGCCGCGCGAGCTGCGCTGCTCTATCGGCAAGCTATCGCGCTCGACCCGCGCTTCGCGCTCGCGTACGCGCGGCTGTCTTACGTCGATAGCTACAGCTATTGGCTCGGCTTCGATCACTCTCAGGCCAACCTGGATGGCGCTGCAAGAGAGGCGCGGCATGCGTTGGCGCTCGAGCCCAACCTCCCTGAGGCGCATCTCGCAATGGGTTACGTGCATTATTGGGGACACCGCGACTATCCAGCCGCACTGCGGGAGTTCGATATTGCGCGCCAGAGTCTCCCAAATGACGCACGAGTGGCCGCTGCGTTCGCGTTCGTCACCCGCCGTCAGGGCAACCCGCAAGCTGCGATCACCGAATTCCGGCGCGCAGAGTTGCTGGACCCGAGAAACGCGACATGGCCGGTGCAACTCGGCAACAGTTTCGAGTTGGCGAGACAATACGATGACGCAGTGACGGCATTCGACCGCGCACTCGCGATCCAGCCTGGCAACTACCAATCCCTCGTTCAGAAGGCGTGGGTGCTCACGGTCGCTGGACAGCCGGCGCGCGCGCGCGCGGCCTGGGCGACGATTCCGGCGCGCACGGACCCAAAAGGGGAGACGTCCGCGGTCGGATTCGAGATCGCGTGGCTGCTGCGGCAACCAGACAGCGCGCTCGCGATCATGACGCACGGCCCCAACGTAGTGTACGAACCGCAGTCTCCCGGACCAATTCCAGCCGCATTACTCGTCGGCCAAGCGTGGGCGGAAAAAGGCGATACGATCCGCGCGCGTGGAGCGTTCGACGCCGCTCGACGGACACTTGAGGCGCAGGTGCGGGCAGACACGACTGATGCCGACGGCTGGAGCTGGCTCGGCCTTTCGTACGCGGGGCTTGGTAGAACTTCTGAAGCGATCAGCGCGGGCCGCCGCGCGAGCGAGCTGCTGCCGACGTCGCGAGACGCGGTGGAGGGATCGGGTGTCCTCATGCGACTCGCCACGATCTACGCGCACAGTGGCGATGCGAAGGACGCGGTTGCGATCCTGCGCAATTTGCTCGCGTCTCCGAGCGCAGGTTTCGTCTGCTCCGCGCAACTCCTGCGCATCGACCCGACCTGGGACGGGATCCGCGCTGATCCCGGCTTCAAGGCACTTCTGGCTGACGCCGCAACACCGTCCGATGCCGCGCCGTGAGTTGCCGCGAGCTATGTTTGCGACTCCTTTTTTGGAAGATTGAATGACTGAGTCCGTCGCGCGCCTTGGGTTATCGCTCGCGGGTCGTTATCGCATCGAGCGCGAGCTTGGTGCGGGTGGCATGGCGACGGTGTACCTGGCCGAAGACCTAAAGCACCATCGCAAGGTCGCGATCAAGGTGCTACACGCCGAGCTATCCGCGATCCTCGGACCTGAGCGCTTTCTGAAAGAGATCGAGCTCACGGCGAACCTGCAGCATCCGCACATTCTGCCTTTGTTCGACTCAGGATCCGCTGACGGACTGCTGTACTACGTGATGCCGTACGTGGAGGGTGAAACGCTCCGGCACCGGCTCGATCGCGAGCACCAGCTCCCGATTGCCGACGCGATACGCATCGCGACCGAGGTTGCCGATGCACTGGAGTACGCGCACAAGCGCGGTGTGGTGCATCGCGATATCAAGCCCGAGAACATCCTCCTGCACGACGGTCGCGCGCTCGTCGCGGATTTCGGAATAGCTCTCGCCGTGGAGCAGGCTGGCGGACAGAGGATGACGCAGACGGGTCTCTCGCTCGGCACTCCGCAATACATGTCGCCCGAGCAGGCAATGGGCGAGCGGAACGTCGATGCGCGCACCGACATGTACGCGTTGGGAGCCGTCACATACGAGATGCTAGTCGGTGAGCCGCCGTTCACCGGACCGACGACGCAGGCAATAGTCGCGCGCGTGATCACGGAGGAGCCGCGCGCGCTCGTCCCACAGCGGCGCAGCATTCCGGAGTCGGTAGAGGCCGCGGTACTCACCGCGCTGGAAAAGCTACCGGCGGATCGGTTCGGGAGCGCGGCCGAATTCGCCAGGAACCTGCAAGCCGATGCGCCGGTGCGGCGTACTGGCGCAAGGCTGCGTCAGGCACCGGGCCGCGCTATTCGCGTCCCGTTCATCCTCGCACTGCTCGCCGCATCAATTGTCGTCGCTGTCGTCGCCTTCTTCGCGGGACGCCGTACCGCGACAGGAGCGCTGCCCGTCACGAGCTTTGGTCGTGCAACAAAGGTGACGTGGGATCCCGGGCTTGAGATCGCACCAGCGCTCTCGCCCGACGGACGCAGCGTGGCATATGCATCGGGCAACATGGCAAGCATGCGGATCTTCGTGCGGCAGGTGAGCGGCGGCCGCGCTCTCGCACTCACCGACGATTCGCTGGATGTCCAGACCGACCCGCAATGGTCGCCGGATGGCACACGCATCCTCTTCCTCGCCGAGGGTGGCGTGTTCAGCGCACCGGCGTCGGGCGGAAGCGCGCGACCGGAGCTGCCCGCGACACCAGGTGAAATCGTCGTCTCGGCCGCGTGGTCGCCAGATGGACAGGGGATCGTGTACACGATTGCGGACTCCGTGTTCACGCGTACTGCAGCGGCACGGTCGCATCTGCTCGCGCGCTTGGCCGAGCCCGCACTCTGCCGCTGGGCACCCGGCGGTGCGCTCATCGCGTGCGCTTCCGGCAACGCGTTCTACTCGCGCGTGGGCCGCTTCTTCGGCAACATGTCACCGAGTCGCGTGATGGTCATCCGCGTGCGCGACGGCGCGGTGGTCCCTGTGACCGACAGCACGTCGATCAATCAGAGTCCGGCGTGGTCGCGCGACGGCCGCTGGCTGTACTACCTCTCCAATAGGCTCGGTCCGCGCGACATCTACGCACTCCGAATCAACAGCGACGGCCACGCCGAAGGCGCACCCGTGCGTCTTACTACCGGACTGGACGCGCACTCGATCTCGACATCGACGGATGGGACGCACTTCGCATACGACCGCCTGGTGGAGACGTCGAACGTCTGGTCGCTGCCATTTCCGCCGCGTGGCGCGAGCGAGGCTAGCGCCACGCAGGTGACCAGCGGGACACAGGTGGTGGAGGAAGCCGAGCCGTCGGTGGACGGCAAGTGGCTGTACTACGACTCCAATGTGAGCGGGACGTCCGAACTCTACCGGATGCGTCTTCCGCGTGGCGTACCGGAGCAGCTCACGTTCGATAGTACCGACGATTTCTCGCCTATGCCATCGCCAGACGGCACAAAGGTGGCCTTTCACTCCTGGCGCTCGGGATCGCGCGACATCTACGTGCTCCCGCTCGACGGCGGTCCCGTGCAGACGGTCACGAGGTCGCCGGAACAGGAGTCGAAGCCGCAGTGGTCCCCGGACGGCAAGTCGATCACGTACACACTGTACGGCGGCGGCGGCGTCTACATCGTGCACCAGAATCCGAACGGCACGTGGGGAACACCGACCAATCGCACGAAGCTCGCCGCTACGTCCTACCTCACATCGTGGCCAACCTGGTCTCCCGACGGTCACTGGATCGCGTACAGCAAT
Organism: Gemmatimonadota bacterium; assembly: GCA_003155795.1. GTDB lineage: Bacteria > Gemmatimonadota > Gemmatimonadetes > Gemmatimonadales > Gemmatimonadaceae > Fen-1247. Next base: position 48,560 of record PMEM01000011.1, on the reverse strand, counting down.
GCTCTGCTGGGCGGATCGTTGTTCATGATCGACCCCGACTCCGGTGCGCAACACACCATGCTCGACTCAGCGAAGAGCCGGATGGACGCAGAGTACCCCGTTTGGAGTGCCGACAGCCGCACGCTGTATTTCAAGTCGCACGACGCGAAAGGAAACGCGGAATTCTGGTCCATGCCGATCAACGGCGGCGCGCCGACGCAGCTCGCGCATTTCGATGACCCGGACCGTCCGTCATACCGCCCTGAGTGGAGCATCGGAGCTGGCCGCATGTACTTCACGATCGCCGACCTCCAGAGCGACGTTTGGGTGATGCGGACGACGACGCCGTGAGCAGAAAGCGATCGGCTTGTGCTCGATAACGTGCGCGAGTTCATTTTACGTACATGACGATTCTCTATTACACACACTCCGGGCTCCGCTACGTAATATTGCTTGTCGCTCTCGCCGCGCTGATAGCGTTGGCATACAGCGTGGTCACGGGTGGCGCGCCTCTCGCCGCCCGCAGACTTACGACGGCATTCGCCGGTCTTCTCGATCTTCAGATCGTCCTCGGCATAGCCCTCATGATGGGCGGAATTTTTCCCGACGCGGTAACCGGCCACCTCATCCTGATGATATTCGCCGCGGTTGTCACGCACGGAGCCTTCCTGATTGGACAGCAACTCGAAAGCGTCAGAAGCGAGCTCGCTGTGCGACTCGCCGGCATCATCGTGGCGCTTGCGCTGATCGTGGTGGGGATCCTGGCGATCGGACGAAGTGTGCTCGGATCGCTGCCTCCATCGGCAGCATACAGCTATCAGCATGTGATCCCGGCCGACCACACGAAATTTGCATTTCGTAACGAGTTCGACGCGCGAATCGACCAGGGCTAGAGCTGCGCACTTGCATACCTTCCAAGTATGCGTACCCCTCTTTTCTCGGTCCTGGACCTCGCCCCCGTACCCGTTGGACTGACTCCCGCCGACGCGTTGAGACACACGCTCGAGCTGGCGCAGCAAGCTGAACGCTTGGGATTTCACCGGTTCTGGCTCGCCGAGCATCACAACATGACGGGCATCGCAAGCGCGGCGACGGCTGTTGTGATTGGATATGTGGCGGGAGGAACCAGCACGATTCGTGTTGGAGCCGGCGGCGTCATGCTGCCAAATCACGCGCCAATGATCATCGCGGAACAGTTCGGTACCCTGGAATCGCTTTATCCCGGTCGTATCGACCTCGGGCTCGGCCGCGCGCCGGGTGCGGACCAGGCTACCATGCGTGCACTACGGCGCGACCCAATGAGTGCGAACCGGTTTCCACAGGACGTGTTGGAACTGCAGGCGCTTCTGGCACCGGTACAGCCCGGACAACACATCCGCGCCGTACCAGGCGCCGGGACAAACGTCCCACTCTGGATTCTGGGATCGAGTCTTTTTGGTGCGCAGCTCGCCGCGGAATTCGGATTGCCGTACGCGTTTGCATCGCACTTCATGCCGGATGCGCTGATGGATGCGCTCGCAACCTATCGTTCGTCGTTCAAGCCGTCAGCGCAACTGGAACAGCCGTATGCGATGGCTGGCGTAAATGTCTTCGCCGCTGCCACTGATGCAGAAGCGCGAAGGTTGTTCACGTCGGCGCAGCAGCAGTTCACCAATCTTTTTCGTGGAACACCCGGTCAGTTGCCGCCGCCTATCGACGATATCGAGACTTACTGGAGTCCGATCGAAAAGGCACAGGCGTCATCCCGGCTGGCTGCCTCGTTTGTCGGCTCGTCCGAGACGGTTGCGCGCGGCCTCGCGCAATTCATCGAAGCCACGGGTGTGCAGGAGATTATCGCTGCATCAATGATCTACGACCACGCGGCGCGCATGCGGTCGTATGAGATCCTGGCCGAGGTAATTACTGGCCTTCGCGCCGACTGAGCCGCCGTACAGCGCGACTAGCGTCCGCGTTGGCCGGATTTCGCCGAAGTTGCCTGCGGCTTGGGCCGCGGCGGCGTCGCACTCACGGTCTTTGCCTTCACCGGAGCCGAGGCATCAGGCGTGACGACCTTGGGCCGTGTCGAGTGACGCGAGAAATCCGGAATGCTCCGGGACGATTTCTTATTCATCCAACCTCCAGTCTGTAAGCGACTACGGTGGATCGTAGCACCCTGAATAATATCCGATCCCCGCTCATAATTCACCACGCGGACCCGGGAACGCATTCCCGCCGCGCTCAGGGTAACTGGCGCCAACTGAACCTTCCCGGTTGCCCCGGCGGCCTGCAGGCCTAAGTTTACCGCTGCTCCTCAACGAGGCAGAGGCCTGGATGAACACCAATTACGATGCGGCACTAAAGCCCAAACGTGGATGGCGACGCGCGAGCCCGCTTCTGCTGATCATTCCATACGTTGGAACTCTCTGGGTTTCCAGCTACACATCGATTGAGCCTTCGCTGTACGGGATACCATTCTTTTACTGGTATCAGTTCCTTTGGATAGTAATCAGCGCCGTTATAACAATCCTGGTTTACGCGTCCGAACGTCCAGTGAGACCGAAAGTCCCGGACGGAACTCCGTGATCGTAGTCTCTGGCTTGACTCGCCAAACCCGGAAGGCTTCCTGAACGTCGTGGCGCTCGGCGTCATGATCGCGCTATTCGCGCTGGTCACCGGTATCGGATTCTTTTCCGCGCGCTGGCGACGCGGCGACATGAATCTCCTGCATGAATGGGGTCTTGCAGGAGGTCGCTTCGGAACTGTCGTCACCTGGTTTCTGCTGGGTGGCGATCTGTACACCGCATACACGTTTATCGCGGTTCCCGCACTGGTATTCAGTGCCGGCGCAATCGGATTCTTTGCGGTCCCGTACACGATCCTTGTGTATCCGCTCGTGTTTCTGATAATGCCGAGGCTGTGGTCGGTGTCGAAGGTGCACGGGTACGTCACGCCAGCGGACTTCGTGAGAGGTCGTTACGACAGCAGCACGCTTGCACTCGCAGTGGCTGCGTCGGGGATTCTTGCCACGATGCCATATATCGCGCTGCAACTGGTCGGTATCCAGGTGGTGCTCGCAGCGGTAGGGATCGGAGGCACCGGCTTTGCAGGCGATCTACCGCTTATCATCGCGTTCGTGATACTCGCGGCGTACACCTATTCCAGCGGTTTGCGTGCTCCTGCGATGATCGCACTGGTGAAGGATGCACTGATATTCATTGTTGTTATTGCGGCCGTGATGATTATACCCGCAAAACTTGGCGGTTATGGGCACATCTTCTCGGCGATCCCGAAGCAGAAACTACTTCTCGCTCCTGCACAGTATGGTTCATACGCCACGCTCGCTCTCGGATCGGCGCTCGCGTTGTTCCTTTACCCGCACTCCATCACCGGTGTGCTGAGCAGCAACAGTCGCGGCGTCATCAAACGCAACGCAGCATTTCTACCTGCGTACAGTATCCTGCTTGGGCTCATCGCGCTGCTTGGATTCATGGCATTTGCGGCGGGGATCAAGCCTGACCCTGTCTACGGTGCCCAGTACGCGGTGCCAGCGCTATTCAAGATGATGTTCCCGTCGTGGTTCGTGGGCATCGCGTTTTCAGCGATTGCGATCGGCGCGCTCGTGCCGGCCGCAATCATGTCCATCGCGACGGCGAACCTGTTCACGCGCAACATCTACCGCGAGTACTTTCGACCGGATGCAACACCGCATCAGGAAGCACGCATGGCGAAAGTCTCCTCGCTGGTAGTGAAATTCGGCGCGCTCGCGTTCATACTTCTGCTCCAGAATGCACGACAGGAAGCGATTGACTTCCAACTGCTTGGTGGAGTATGGATTCTGCAGACCTTTCCGACGATCGTGTTCGGATTGTACACACGATGGTTTCACCGTTGGGCATTGTTGACCGGATGGGCCGTCGGAATGGTGATCGGAACCGCGATGGCGGCGTCGCAGCATTTTACCGCGATTTTTCCGTTGCAAGTAGGCGGATTTCATCTCGCTGCGTATTCAGCATTCTACGCATTCATCGCGAACCTGATCGTGACGTGTACGCTCAGCGCCGTATTCAACGCGACTGGTGTCGGTCGCGGCAATGATCAGACACGTGCTGCGGATTACACCGCCGATAGTTGACCTCGGCTGACTCTGCTCGACGGTACGAGTCTATCTGGTTGCTGCGTATCTGACGGCCCAACCAAGAGAGTGATCCGCGACCTGGGCTGGCCCAATCAGTAAGGCTGTTGACATAGCCCCCGGGGGTATATTACAATACAACGTCGGCCTGTCGAAGGATCACGGTAGAATCTCGTTTATGGGGAGGGTTGGCAGTGGAATCACTGACTCTGGAAGTGTCCGGGATGAGTTGCGGACACTGTGTTGGAAGGGTTGAGAACGCGCTGAAGAGCATCGCCGGTGTGACGGTCGGGAACGTCAGTATCGGATCTGCCACAGTCTCGTTCGACCCGCACCAGGCTTCTCCGTCTGTCATAGCGGGAGCTGTCACCGATGCCGGCTATCCCGCTCAGCCTGCCGGCCGCGAAGCGTGACGCGTCGGCGCTGATGACTTCTACAGACTGGATTGTCATTGCGGCAGGTGCCGCGATCATCGCATGGGTGTACTGGTACTTTTTCGTCGCCCCCCGCGCCGCAGTGAGTATTCCCACGGCGAACAGTGGCGGCATCGCCGAAATCGCGATAATCGTGAAAGGCGGATATGATCCGCCTCAGATCCGGGTGAAAAGCGGGCAGCCTGTTCGCCTGACGTTTGATCGCCAGGAAACGTCCAGCTGCTCGGAGGAGATCGTCTTCCCGGATTTCGGTGTGAAGAAATTTCTTCCGGCGTTCGAGAAGACTACCATCGAGCTGACTCCGCCGCGACCGGGAAAATACGGATTCATGTGCGGCATGAGCATGCTGCACGGTTCACTCATTGCCGAGTAGCGGAACATCAGGATGACAGCAACTCTCGAGCGCCCGATCGACGCACCGCCACCGCCGAAATCAGAACACATACGCATACCTGTAAGTGGAATGACATGCGCGGCATGCCAGGCGCATGTCCAGAAAGCGCTTCAGAAGCAACCCGGTGTCGTGGACGCGTCAGTCAATCTGATGATGCAGAATGCAACTGTCACCTTCGACCCCACCATTGTCAGACCTGATAATCTGGTACAGGCGATTCGCGCGACTGGCTACGGCGCCGAGCTTGCTTCGCCGGATCAATCCGCATTCGAGGAGCAGGAAGCGCGCGACCGCGCGCAGGCTGAGGAATTCCATGACCTTCGACTGAAGGCCGTCGTTGCCGGCGTGATAGCCGTGCTTGCAATGATCTTTTCGATGCCCCTGATGGCGGCCGATGCGCACGCCATGGGCGGTCCGGTAGCGGACCCATTCATGCGCTGGGTGATGACGTCGCTCACTCCCGTGCTCGAACGGATCACACCGTGGGCATATCAGATTGATCCGCGAGTGCTGTCGTACTTGCTGCTCGTTGTCACCGCGGCCGTGATGGCCTGGGCCGGTCGACATTTCTACGTCCGTGCCTGGGCGAGCTTTCGTCACCATTCGGCGGACATGAATACCTTGATTGCCGTCGGTACAGGAGCGGCATTCATCTACTCGGTAATCGCGACCGTTGCGCCTGAATTTTTCATCTCACATGGCGTGTCGCCGGATGTGTACTACGAGGCCGTGGTGTTCATCATCGCGCTCATCCTCATGGGCAACGCGTTCGAAGCCCGGGCGAAGAGCCGCACTTCGGATGCACTCCGATCACTCGTCAATCTTCAGCCCAAAACAGCGCGGGTAGTCCGGGATGGTGGGGAAGTCGACGTCCCGGTCGACTCGGTGCAGCGCGGCGATACGGTGGTGGTCCGACCCGGCGAGCGCGTGGCGGTCGATGGTGAAATAGTCTCAGGTGAAAGCGCGATTGATGAATCCATGCTCACAGGTGAATCACTCCCCGTCAGCAAGAAAGTCGGCGACCGCGTGATCGGTGGTACCATCAACCGAACAGGGAGCTTTCGCTACGAAGCGACAACGCTCGGCAGCGACAGCGTGCTTGCGCAGATCGTCAAGCTGATGCGCGATGCGCAGGGTTCGCGCGCCCCGATCCAGAAGTTGGCTGACACAGTGAGCGGTATCTTCGTTCCTGTTGTTATCTCGCTCGCCGTGATCACGTTCGTCGTCTGGTTTGTATCGGTCGACGTCACGGGCGGCGGTGCACCGCTGGTTCGCGCATTCGCGGCGGCTGTGGCGGTGCTCATCATCGCCTGCCCATGCGCAATGGGCCTCGCGGTTCCTACCGCAGTGATGGTCGCAACCGGCAAGGGCGCCGAGTTGGGCGTGCTTATCAAGGGCGGCGAGATACTGCAGCGGGCCGGGGATGTAACCACAGTCGTCCTCGACAAGACCGGCACCGTGACCAAAGGTCAGCCGGTTGTGACTGACTTTGCTACGAACCCGCAGGCGAATCGCAGCGATGACGAAGTGTTGCGGGTCTTTGCATCACTCGAAGCGTCTTCCGAACATCCACTTGCCGACGCGATAGTGCGTTACGCGAAGGATCGCAATCTGGCTCTATCCACTGCTACATCCTTCGCCGCTGTATCCGGGCGAGGTGCGACCGGCGTGGTGGATGGCATGACGCTACTCGCCGGCAATGCGGCCTTGATGCAGGAGCATGCGGTTGATATTACGCAGCTGGAGTCCCGCGGGGCAGAACTCGCAGCGCGTGGCCGCACGCCGATGTATTTCTCGATTGACGGTTCGGCAGTGGCATTTGTCGCGGTCGCAGATCCCATCAGGCAATCGTCGCGCGCGGCGGTGGAACGGCTCCGTCAAATGGGGCTCGACGTTATAATGCTGACCGGAGACAACGAGCAAACAGCGCGTGCCATCGCAAGCGAAGCCGGCATCGATAGAGTCGTCGCCGGCGTTCTACCCGACGGGAAGGTAGCCGAGATCAAGCGACTACAGAGTCAAGGCAAAATTGTGGCGATGGTGGGCGACGGGATCAATGACGCGCCCGCACTTGCACAGGCCGACATAGGAATGGCGATTGGCACCGGTACAGACGTGGCCGCCGAAGCCGCGGACGTCGTGTTGATGCGCGGCGACCTTGGTGCGGCGGCTCAGGCAATGGAGCTGTCGCGAAAGACAATGCGCACAATGAAACAGAATCTCGTCTGGGCGTTCGCGTATAACGTGATCGGGATCCCGATAGCTGCAGGAGTGCTCTACCCATCGCTTGGAATCTTGCTGAGTCCGATACTGGCGAGTGCGGCCATGGCGTTCAGCTCGGTGAGCGTAGTCAGCAACAGCCTGCGGCTACGGGGCGCGCAAATCGCGTGATATCAAGTGCGACGCATGACTGGAACGACATGAACGAAAATTCGAACCACACAAACTGAGGCAGCTGAACAATGGCATCGGCTACTGGGACTGCGAGCGAACCACGGAAGGCAGTCGGCGTCGACAGCGACTCGAAGGAGCGTAATCTCAAGCGGTTGCGCCGGATCGAGGGGCAGATCCGTGGAATCCAGAAAATGGTTGAGGAAGAACGCTATTGCGCGGATATAATGACGCAGATATCCTCTGCACATGAAGCACTGCGCGCCGTCGGAAGAGAACTCATGCGAAACCATCTCAAGTACTGTGCTACCTCAGCGATCAAATCGGGCGAGGAAGAGGCCAGTGCCATGTATGACGAGCTGGTAGACATGATGTACAAGCATAGTCGCTAGTGGGAGCCATGCCGGTGGTCCAGGCGCAACATTCGCACGGCGGCCATAGTCACGCCGGACACAGTCATCCGCACGGACCGGCCAATTACAACACTGCATTCGCGATCGGGATTTCGCTCAACCTTGCTTTTGTAATCATGGAAGTTGTTTACGGGTTGCGATCCAATTCACTCGCACTCGTAGCTGACGCCGGACACAACTTTGGCGACGTCCTGGGGCTCGCGCTCGCTTGGGTTGCCGCACTCCTCGCAATGCGGCTGCCGACGCGTAAGCACACCTATGGCATGCGGCGCAGTTCTATCCTGGCCGCGCTGGCTAACGCCATCTTCCTGCTCATCACTGTTGGAGCCATTGCATGGGAGGCGATCCTTCGTTTCCAGAATCCCGACATCGTTAACAGCAGGACTGTAGTCTGGGTAGCCGCACTTGGAATCGCGATCAATCTCGCTACGGCATTGATGTTCGTCGCCGGCCGTAAGGGCGACCTCAACATTCGCGGCGCTTTCCTCCACATGGCAGCTGACGCAGCGGTCTCATTTGGCGTAGTGATTGCCGGCGTCATAATCGGTGTCACGGGATGGCTCTGGGTAGATCCAGTCGTGAGTCTTCTGATCGTTGTTGTAATAACCGTGGGTACATGGAGTCTGCTAAGGGAGTCGCTGCATCTCGCACTTGATGCGGTGCCGGAAAGCGTGGACCTGACTAAAGTAGAAGCCTATCTCCGTGCCATACCCGACGTGACCGACGTTCACGACCTGCACATCTGGGGGATGAGCACAACAGACGTCGCTCTCACCGCACACCTCGTGAAACCGACCGTCGGCGATGATGACTCGATGCTGATCGGAACTTGCCAGGAACTGGGCAAGCGCTTCGGCATCGGCCACGCAACTATCCAGATAGAACGCGGCAAGGGGCCACATGAGTGCATGCAAGCGCCTGTCGAGGTGATCTAGCGTCATTCCCGCGAAAGCGGGAATCCATTTGTGACGACGCTCAGAGTAAAACATGGATCCCGACCTTCGGCGGGATGACAGACGTCCGACCGTCGACGGGATGACGCGGCGGGACGTCCATGTATATTCCGAAGTACCCATCTGGACGGCGCCCATCCCCGCGCGACCGGGAATCCGGTCTGTCCAGTGCAATCAGTCCTGTCCCACGCGCCATCCGGCGCATTATTCACGAAGTACGCTTATGTCGCCCATGGCGGAAGTGCCGTCGCCAGACGCAGACGCACCGCTCGTTGATGCGCTTACACGTATACTCGCGCGCGCGTGCCGACAACTCGGGAACGCGGGTCAACCATCTGATGCCGCACGTCTTGCCGCAGAAGCCTGGTCACTCCTCAGGCATCGCTATCCAGACGATGCCGAGCGACTGAACGGCACGCTTCATTATCTCTCCCGCGTCGAGCAGAAGCTCGAAGCGCTTGATCGTCAGTCCTGAACGGAATCCAAATGCCCTCACAAGATCGTATCATCGATGTGCGCCCGGAGACTCCGAAGGTGCGCCACGAAATCATATTCGACACCTTCGCTGCACTCGAAACAGGAAGTGCATACATACTCGTCAACGACCACGACCCTAAACCGCTATGGTACCAGTTCGCGGCCGAAAACGCTGGTGAGTTCAGCTGGGATACGCTCGAGGACGGCCCCGAAGTGTGGCGCATTCGAATCGGGCGCGTCGCACCGCCCAAATAGTCGGCGCTGGTATCTCTGGATTCTGAGTATCAGTCGCGTTCCGGAAACGCCCGCCTGATCAGTTGATCGATCGGCGCGCCAGGCGGGAACGTACCGAAGAACGCACCAGGGCGACCACCGATGCGCGATTCACAAAACGACGCCGCAATCGCAGAGTTGTCACTCCTTACGAGTAGCGACGCCTGCAGCGCGATTGCCATTCGTTCCACAATTCGCCGTGCGTATGGCTCGATGCTCTCGCCACTATCGAGTTCACCGGCCAGCTGCTCGATCTCGCTGTCAAGCACCGCGTTCACACCACGCGCCGAATTCATCTCATCGAACAGCGCCTCGCGCGTTTCCGGGGAACGCGACAGTGCACGAAGGACATCGAGACACTGGATGTTACCGCTTCCTTCCCAGATCGAATTCACTGGAGCCTGGCGATACAGTCGCGGTAAAATCGATTCCTCGATATAGCCATTGCCACCAAGACATTCCTGTGCCTCATTGACGAAAGCTGGACACCTCTTGCACACGTAATACTTACCAATTGCTGTGGCAACACGCGCTAACGCTCGCTCGCGCACATCGCGAGGGCTCGCGTCAATGGCTCTTGCAACACGGAGCGACAGCGCAACCGCCGCCTCCGATTCCAGCGACAAGTCAGCGAGAACATTGCGCATCAACGGTTGCTCGATCAATCGCTTGCCGAACGCAGTACGATACTGTGCATGGTGAACCGCGCGTACCAGCGCCTGACGCATAATCGCGCTTGATCCGATCAGGCAATCCTGCCGAGTCAGCGCAACCATCGCGAGAATGGTCGCAATCCCCCGGCCTTCTTCACCGATCAGCCACGCGACGGCGCCCTGCAGTTCGACCTCGGCGCTTGCATTGCTCCAGTCGCCGAGCTTGTCTTTCAGTCGCTGAATCCGGACCGCATTGAGATCGCCGTTTGGCGCGAAGCGCGGCATGAGGAAGCAGCCCGGTCCGGCTTCCGTCTGCGCAAGTACGAGAAATGCGTCGCACATCGGTGCGGACATGAACCATTTGTGTCCGACGAGCTCGTACAGTTGCCCTGGTCCGCCGGCACTGAGAGGATTGGCGCGTGTTGTGTTGCGGCGCACATCGGAACCGCCCTGCTTCTCGGTCATGGCCATTCCAATCGTATTGCCGTATTTGCTCCACGCCGGAATGGATCGTTGATCATAGGACGTGGACGTCGCCCGCGGCACCCACTCGGCGGCGAGACCGGAATGATGCCGAAGTACGGGTACAGAGGCGTAAGTCATGGTGAGCGGGCAGTTATTCCCCTGCTCCGGCTGCATGTGCAGGTACGCAAGCGCCGCACGCGCGACATGCGCACCGGGCCGCTCTTCATGCCGCCACGCGAAGCTGGGCACCCCGTGCGCGATGCCGATTTCCATGATGCGATGGTAGGACGGGTGAAAATCGACCTCGTCGATTCGGTGTCCGTATTGATCGAAGGGGCGAAATTTCGGTTTATTCTCGTTCGCCGCAAAACCGAGGGCCATCAACTCCCCGCCAGCGATCGGTCCGAACGCGGCGATCTCCGGTTCAGCCCAGGTGCCACCGTGCCTGCGCAGCGCCTCTTGCAGGGGCAGATCTGTCGCGTAGGCATCGTAGGGCGCCAGTGGCGGAGGCTGGTTCTCGACCCGATGCGTGCTGAATCGATCGGCGGTACCCATTCCGGAACTTACACCGGAGATCACCGGCCCGGCCCTCCGATGGGTTCTGCGGCCTTGCGCTCTGCCCCAGGCGTCCGATTAATCGTACCCTCCGGCTAGCGGCCGCCTAATGGCATTCGTATCGTTCCGATCGACGCGCTGAACGCGCCGTAAAATTGTTGCGGTCTCTCTCTTTCTGGAGGTGGTCGTATGGCAAAGCGTTCATTAACCGCGAGTGAACTACGCAAGCTCGCAGAGGCCGCAGATGGAATCCGCGACCAACCGGCGTACGTGGTTTGGGGGCCGAATGGGCCGGAGGTCAAGACCACGCTCGCAAAGAACGACGAACTGATTGTCGAATGCGATACGAAGAGTGACGTCAAATCGCGCCCGGAGTTCAAATCCATCACAATCGATCCTCCTTTAGTGGATCGCGACGGACACCGCATATCGCACGTAGAGCGGAAATATGACGCAATGTTCTGGAGTGAAGCAGCCGTTGAAAAGTTCGTAATTCCTTACTACGCTCGATTCACCACGGCACACCACATCGCGCGCATCATGACAGCGTTCAATCATCCGGCGACAATGGCCATAATCCATCCGCCGCTCTCCGAAATTCAGTTTATTACCTCGACGCCAAGCACTTCCGGACAACAGGACTCAGCGCACATCCGCGACCTCACCGACTTTTAAGCATCGCTGTAAAACGCGCATCGCTCCGCAACCTGGAGAACAATGGATCCCGGGCTATGTACGGCCGCATTGCCGGTCGTGCATCAAGGTACCTTCCCAGCAATTGCAACGTCGAGTCAGGCTCGCCGAGTGCCAGCTGCACATAAGCCTCATCGTAGTTGAGATCGGTATTGAGATCGGCGTCGTTTCCAACCTGCGAGTGTGCCCAACGGATCACTGCTCGTGCACTGTCACGTCCGCCCGCACGCGCAGTGATCGCCGCCGCTACCATCCTTCGGAAAATTGGATCGTACGGCCGTCCAGCGGCGCTTGCACTTCTGGGCGGATCAATCCGGTCCAGTTCACCAACCAGCTTCCAGGCTGTCCGCGGGCTCTGATTCGACGCAGTGTCAACAAGCATGATGTTCAGCAGGCAATCCATAAAGCGGCGGTCAGATGGAAATCGCCGGCCCCCTTCGTGGCACGCGTTCACGGCGGCCGGGAAGTTTTCCAGAAGCAGTTCGCTCATCGACAGTTGACTCAGGATCGTCGGCGCATCCTCCAGGTATGCATCCGCTGCAAGCGCGCGACGCGCCGCGACGTTGGCTTCCGCGGGCGAACCCTTGTCGATACGTAGCAACTGACTCAGCGTACTCCACGCACTTGCGAGATCCGGCTGCAGCGACACCGCCTCGCGCAGATCCTGCTCAGCCTGACGCGCGCCCGCTTGATTGCGAGCAGATGCAGGCTTAGCGAGAGCCATTCTCCACAGGGCGGTTCCGCGCAACTCGAGCGCATAAGGGTCCCGTGGCGCAAGTTTCAACGCCTCCGACGCGCCAGCCAGCGCGGCGCGGAACGCGTTTCCCTGCTCAGCGACCGGTGAAACGGACGCGATGTCCAACATCACCCAACCGCGCGCGACGGGCGGTTGTGTCCAGCGCGGATCAGCACTTTGTGAGAGACGGAGCAGTGAATCGGCAGCGTGCAGGAATACGAGGGCGTCTTGAGCGTTTCCTGCGTTTTGATGCGTCGTGATTCGCGTCGCCTGGTCGCGAGCATCCTCGGCACGCAACACCATCTCACGGGCTACCGCATTCGATGTCCCTTCCTGAAGCTGATGCAGGCGGATTTCCTCGCCCAACCGCGTACGAAGAAGAGTCACAACCTGTCGCGACACCTCGTCCTCGAGTCCGAAAAGATCCTTAACGGGTCGGTCGATACTGCGGCTGTCAAGATGACGGCCGGTATTCGCGTCGACAAGGTCGACAGCAACGCGCACGGTGTCTCCCGATCGCTGGACGCTGCCGTCAACGATACTGCCAACGCCGAGTACAGACGCCACGCGAGCGAGCGGTATCGCCCGATCCCGCATCTGTTTCACACCATTCTGCGACACTACGTGAAGAACGGGAACATCGCTGAGTTCGCGGATCAGGCTCTCCGTCAAACCGTTCGCGAGATATCCCATTGAGTGATCCGGACTGTTATCCTCGAAATAGAGAACTGCAATTCTGTTCGGATCCTGGCCGCTGGAACCGGCCGACCCGACGGTACCATCTGCAGCGAAGTGATGTAGCAGCAGCGCTCCGATGACAGCGATGACCGCCGCCATCGCAATGACTTTCGTCGTTCTGATTCTTTTTGTTGACTTCCGCCAGCCAGTGCCAGATTCGGCGGCTCGGGACTCGATTGCCGCCGTGCCATTGCTGGCGCGCCTTAGCGCAGCCGCAAATTCTTCGGCAGTCGCGAATCTGTCGACTGGCGCCTTTGCCATCCCCTTTCGAATCGTCTCCTCAATGAGTGGCGTCACGGCCCGTCGAACGCTGCCGATCGGTGGTGCGTCGTCCACCATGTGTCGTGCGATCACCGCTTGAGCGTTCGCGCCAACGAACGGCGGATTGCCTGCAAGCATCTCGTACAACACGCACGCCAGGCTGTAGATATCACTTCGTCCGTCGACCTCCCCGCCGGCCGCCTGTTCCGGACTCATGTACGCCGCGGTGCCGAGCGCTATGCCGCTATCCGTGAGCTTGTCAGCCTCTGGTCCAGCCAGATGCGCGATACCGAAATCGGCGACAATGGCGTGGCCGTGTGCAAGCAGGATGTTCCCGGGCTTGATGTCGCGATGCACCAGACCACGCGCATGCGCAACCGCAAGTGCGTCAGCAACTTCGCAAGCAATCTCAATAGCACTCTCGAGCGGCAGTTGATGTTCGCGCTCGATGCGACCGGCGAGCGACTCCCCATCGATGTACGGCGTCACATAATAATGCAGCGTGCCCGTGTAGCCAGAATCGAAGATCGGCAGGATATTCGGATGGTGCAGTTGCGCGGTGACGCGGATCTCGCGGAGGAAGCGACTCTGACCGATGAACGCCGCGAGTTCAGGATGCAGCACCTTGACCGCCACGCTCGAGTCGTGGCGCAGATCACGGGCGAGATAAACCGTGGCCATACCACCGCGGCCAATTTCTCGCTCGATCTTATACCTATCTGCGAGAATCCCGTTGAGGCCAACCGTGCTGTCCGGCAGTGCCTTCTCCAGTGATTGGGGAGACGACTGTAAGCTATGCGATGCGCAGGATGGTGACCAGCCGCCGTTCGGTGCGGGTAGTCGTACATCCGTCGTGCCAATCCGGCAGGAGAGACGACTGATCGAGACGACTTGAGAGACGCGAACTGGGGCCTCTCTCCACGGTCATGGCGTGACGTATGAGTGTGGATGCGCGATTCGAACGACCCTGTAGATTCTACCCCGTGTCATCGCCCTCAACTACTCCGGCCGAACCGCCGATCCGCAAGCGACGCTGGTGGCAGGCATCCCCAGCCGCGACGATTCTAATCGCGTTCGCAGTTGGACTTGGCGCCGGTGCGGTGGCACCGCAATGGGCTGATGCCGTCGGACCTGTGGGATCGCTCTGGGTCAAAGCAATAAGCGCGCTTGTCGTTCCACTTGTCATAGCGCTGCTGATAACCAGCATTGCCTCTCTTTCCGATGCACGCGACGTCGGAAGGATCGGCATGCGTGCAGTTGCAGTATTTCTTGCTCTACTGATCGCCGGCGCAGCCCTCGTCGCCTTCGTTACGCCGGCTTTTCTGACGTTTCTGGACGTTGGTAGTGGATCGGCAGCTGGCCTGGTTGCGAAATCGACGCCGATTGTTGTTGCTCCAATTCCGGCGGGATTCTGGCAGTGGGTTGGCACGCTGATTCCTGCCAACCCCTTCGCGGCGGCGAACGAGGGTGCTCTTTTGCCACTCGTCATCTACACGGTAGCCTTCGCGATCGCCGCCACACGCCTACCCGCGGATTCACGTGCGTACGTCGTTGGATTCTTCCGCGGCGTCTCCGCCATCATGCTGGAGCTGGTTCGATGGGTGCTCTGGATCGCACCTCTTGGCGTATTTGGCCTTGCCTACGCGCTGGGAGCGCACACAGGGTTGCAGGGTGCGCACCTGATCGCGGCGCTTTGGATCGTCGTCGCGGCTGCATGCATCGTGTACATCGCTGCGCTGTATCTGCTCGCTGTTTTTGCCGGTCGCGTCTCATTCATGCGATTCGCGCGTGCGATCGCGCCGGCGCAGATCGTCGGCTTCAGCTCACGATCGTCGCTCGCGAGCCTGCCGCCGATGATCGAGGCCGCAGAGATCCTCGAGCTGCCTCCAGCAATTACCGGCTTTCTTCTGCCGCTCGCGGTCTCCACCTTCAAACTTGGCGCTACGATCGCTATTACCACCAGCAGCCTGTTCCTCGCAAGGATGTACGGCGTATCGATCTCGCCGTCGCAACTGGCGTCGATCGCAATCTCAGCAGTGCTGCTTAGTTTCAGCGTCCCAGGGATCCCGGGTGGAGTACTCCTTATCATGATCCCGGTCCTGAGAAGCGTTGGCATTCCTGCGGAGGGGATCGGGATTCTGTTAGCGGTAGACGTAATCCCCGACATGTTCCGTACACTCACCAATGTCACCGCAGACATGACTGCGGCGCTGATCACCGCGCGCGCAGTGGGCCGAACGGATACTCGACTGGAGACGATCTCGAACTAAGTGTCCGCCTCCGGCTCCCAGCACCTGGCTCCGTCGTTCGAAGGCGCGTTGACGTAGACAGATACCGGGTACGCAATGAGGGCATCTACCCCGGCACTCATGATTGCGCCGACATCGCGCATCTGAGTGCCCGCACTCAGCCATGCGTCCGCAGACGTTTCGGATATGATCACCGGCATTCGGTGATGAATGTTTCTCATTGCCGCCGATGCATCTGTCGTGATAACAGTGCACGTCTCGATTTCCACATCTGCAGTACGCCATCGCTCCCATAGCGCGGCAATAGTGAACGGAAGATCACCCGCGAGATGTATTCTGAACGGAGTCTTGGGTCCCGATGGATTTGTGCGCCATTCGTAATATGAATCAACCACCATGAGTCCGCGTCGCTTCGCAAAGGCGCCCCGGTACGCTGGCTTGGTTGCAAGTGTTTCGACTCGTGCGTTGATCATCCGGTTTCCAATCGCAGGATCTTTTGCCCATGACGGTATCAATCCCCACCGCATCGGTAACACCTCGCGCTGACCGTCACGCTCGACGATGACCATCTGGTCCTGCGTTGGTGCGATGTTGTAGCGTGGTGTGTACCATGGCGGCACGTCTCTTATTCCATAGCGCAACAGAAATGGCTGGAGATGCTCCGGCAGGTTTGCCAGAGAAGTTCGGCCGCACATCGCTACAGTGCCAAGCGTGGCTTTCGCATGATTTTCTTTCTCCGAATGGGCTCCGGCAACGAGTTCCGCCACAGGTGCAGTGTAGCGTAGCTGCGCCAGGGCCGCCACTGCTGCGACATTTCTTCGGCACGCGCCGCGGTGACGCCACCCAGCCGATTGCGGAGAACGAGATCCTCTTTCGGAAACGCATCGGGCCAGCGTAAGGCTCTCATCGCTATGTAGTGCGCCGTCCACTTTCCAATACCCGGCAGCCCGACCAGGTGGCTCATCACAGCCTTCGGATCCGCGCCAGCCTCAAGAGTAAGTCTTCCCGAGGCAAACTCCTCGGCGAGTGCAAGGATAGCGACAGACCTCGATCGCACTATTCCGAGCGACGCAATCGCCTCGACACTCGCCCGCGCGACGGACTCGGCTGTCGGCGTGAGATGCGACAGCCCGGCATGCGGCGTCTCAAACCGCTCGCCGAATGCGCTTGCGTATCTCCCCGCAATTGTCGTTGCGCCCTTCACTGTGATCTGCTGACCCAGTATCGCACGCACCGCCAGTTCAAACCCATCGAAACATCCCGGCACACGCATCCCCATATTGGATTTCACGATACCTGCGAGTGCGGGATCTCGCATCAGCTGATCGGATATCATATCGGGCCTGGCATTGAGATCGAACAGGCTTCGCAACCTGCCAAGAAGTGCAGGCAGAACCGGCATCAGTCCGCGTGCCAATTCGACGAGAAGCACGTTCTTCTGCGGGGCGTTGCGCACGCGAACCCAGCCTGAATGTCCACCAAGACGAATCGTTCGCGAGTACGACTCGCTGTCGACACACTCGACACCGGCAAACGCCCTCATGCGAAGAAAGTGTAGCATCCCATCCCAATCGAACGGCGACCGATATGCAAGTTGCAGTGTGAATGTGTCGATCGCGAGATGCGACGAGGTAGATGAACCGTTCGCAATCCTGCGCAGTCGTGTCGGCGGCATTCCGTAGCGATTGCTGAAGGCGTCATTGAACCGACGCAGACTCGCGAAACCGCTCGCGAATGCGATCTCGGTTATCGGGAGCGTTGTTTCGGTCAGAAGCTGCTTGGCAAGCAAAAGTCGCCTTGTCAGAATCAATTCGATTGGCGAAACACCGAGCTCCCGGTGCACAATCCGCCGAATCTGCCGCGAACTCCATCCGAATGTTGCCGCGACTTCTTCCAGGTTCGACGCCCCGTCGAACGTGCCATCCTGAATTCGTGACGCGACCAGATTTGCAATCCTGTGCGCATCATCTACTGGAGCCGTCCCCGGAGCGAGTTCCGGTCGGCACCGCAAACACGGCCGAAACGACGCCTTCTCCGCCGCTTCAGCAGTTTCGAAGAACCGACAGTTTGCCAACTTCGGCGTCCTTGCTGTGCAGACGGGGCGGCAATAAATGCGAGTCGACGTAACGCCCACGAAAAACACCCCGTCGAATCGCGCGTCATGCGATGCAAAGGCATTGTAAAGTGCGGCGTTGTCAGGAACCATCACTTATAATAGTTTGGACATCCGAATCAGACTAGCCATTTTCGGACATCATATTTCTTGCCCGGGGAACCGATCAGATGAAGCGGTACCATTTGCTCGAAAAACTCGACTCGGCGTGGACCGACTTCGAAGAGTCGTACGCGGGACTTACCCCCGCCCAGTTGATGATTCCAAAGGTCACGGGGCAGTGGTCCGTGCGCGACATAATCGCCCATGTCACGTGGTGGGAACAGGAGGCACTTAAATCGCTCCCTGTAATCCGCAGTGGTGGACGCATCCCGCGTTATTCGGTCACCTACGGCGGCATCGACGCATTCAATGCCATGATGACCGTGGAGCGAAGCGGTCTCACGCTTGCCGAAGTTCTGAAGGATCATGATAACATCCACGCGGAGCTGATCGACTACGTAACCGCGGCTCCCGAAGAATTGTATGTAAGAGAAAACAGATTCCGGCGGCGGTTGCGGTTCGATACCTACGAGCATTATCCCGTGCACGCCAGAGCGATACGGCAATGGCGCACCGCTAATCCATCATTGGAGCAGCGCTAGGGTTTCGCAGGAGCGGGAAGAATCCTGTCGATCGCCGCCACCTCTTCGGCGGTCAGCCGCCAGTCGGTCGTCGCAGCGTTGGATGCTACCTGCTCCGGGTTCATCGCGCCTGCTATCACGGACGCAACAACTGGTCGCCCCAGCAGCCACGCGAATGCGAGTTCCAGTAGCGTGTGTCCCGTTGAGTGCGCAAAATCGCGCAGCAATTCTACCTGCACCAGGCGCTCGTCAGTCAACTGCGCAGCGCGCGGACCGCTTGCGAGTCGCGTCCCCTCTGGAGCAGGTTCACCACGGTGATACTTGCCCGTCAGCAATCCACTAGCGAGCGGGAAGAAAGGGAGGAACGAAGCTTTCACTCGCTCACATTCGGCCAGCACGTCGATTTCCGGATCCCTGTGCAGCAGACTGTACTCGTTCTGTACGCTCACAAAACGTGCGAACCCGTGACCGGTGGAAACGTCTTCAGCTTCGCGAATCTGTTGCGCCGAGAAATTGGAGCACCCGATTTCGCGCACCTTCCCTGCGACAACGAGTTCGTTCATCGCGCCGAGCGTGTCCGCGATTGGGACCGACGCGTCGGGCTGATGTAGCTGGTACAGATCGATGTGATCCGTTCCCAGTCGCCGGAGACTGTCTTCCGCTGCGGCACGGACGTACTCCGGCTTCGCACCCAGGTGTTGGTCATCCATGCGCATGCCAAACTTTGTCGCTATCAGTACCTCGGACCGGTGCGCACCGAGGGCTCGTCCAAGCAGTTCCTCGCTTCGCCCGCCCCCGCCGTAGATGTCGGCGGTGTCAAAAAAATTGATTCCCGCATCCAGCGCGGCGTGGACAACGCTGCCCGTTCCAGCTTCATCGAGTCGGCCGCCAAAATTGTTGCAGCCCAATCCAACCACGGAAACCTGCAGCGATCCTATAGCTCGTCTGTCCATGATAATTTGCCGTTAAGTAGGTCGTTTACCGCGCTGGTTGGCCGGTGCGAACGAGCGTCCTGAGATTGACCCCCGCTCCTGGTCGGACTCCGGATCCCGAACGATCCCGGACGCACACGCTCGATAGCCGGCGCGGCGGCCCATTCCGTGCACTGTTGGACAGATTCCAGGGATACCATGGCCACCAAGCGTTTATCACCAAAGAGGGTAGCAAATATGAAATCGTCAGCGATGAAAAAGACCAATCATGCTATCAGATTGAGGGAAGGTGCGCTAGCCACGCCGACTGATCTGCCGGCCACAGCTACACGTGATATTGCTGCAGCGCTGAATGTCCTCCTGGCAGATGTCTTTTCGCTCTACTTGAAGACCAAGAGCTTCCACTGGCACATGAGTGGCCCCCACTTTCGCGATTACCACCTTCTGCTCGACGAGCAGGCCGATCAGATATTTGCCATGACGGACCCGATTGCCGAGCGCGTACGTAAACTGGGTGAAATAACAGTCCGCTCGATCGGGCAGATTGCGCGTACTCAGCGCATTCTCGACAACGATGCCGTTTACGTCGAACCATCCGACATGCTCGCGGAGCTTCGTGACGACAACAGGGCGCTGGCGGCCAGTCTGCGTGAGGTGCACGGGGTGTGCGACGATAACCATGACGTCGGAACCACCAGTCTTATCGAGGTATGGATCGACGAGACCGAACGCCGCACGTGGTTCCTGTTTGAATCAGCCCGCAGAGGCGATTCCAGCGGACACTAGCCCACAGGACTTACTGCAACTCAGTGCGTGTTTTCGCGGGGTGAAGTAGTCGTCTGTCTTGCACTGGTCTGTGCGAGCGCGCCAACCATGGCCCTCGCACAGACGAGCGCTCCGTTCACGTTCAACGATTTCCTCCGTACGACAATCGGGCTCGACGCCAGCGAAGTCACGTCGGCTCGACAGGGCCGTGCGGCGACAAAGCTATTGCGTACGGATCTTGATCGCGACGTTGCCATCTTTGGCGTCGTTGGGATTCACGTTACGCGCGAAGCGTACATGGCTCGACTTCGAAGTACGCAAGCGCTTGTCGCGGCGCGTGCTCAACGCTACGGCATGATCGGAGATCCGATTCGGTCCGACGATATGCGTGGTGTTTTCTTTGAGGGCTCGGAGTGGCGCGATTTGAAGTCGTGCAAGTTCAACGACTGCGCGTTCAAGTTGCCTCTGACGGCCATGCAGCGGTTCGCGCAGTCCGTTGATTGGGACGGTGATAACGCAAAGGCGCAAGTTGACTCGATCATGCTGCACACCATGCAGGCCCTCGTCACGGATTACCGCGCACGTGGTGCGGCGGCGATGCCACGGTACGACGATACCAAGGGCATACAGGCCAGCGAGGCCTTCGCAGCCTTGCTGTCCCAGAGCCAGTTCCTACGCGACTACGCCCCGGCTTTCAATGACTACCTCCTCAACTATCCATCGAATAGACTCGACGGAGCGACGGACGTCATGTACTGGGCGGTGGAAAAGATTCCACATCTTCGCTCCACGTTCACGATCAATCAGCTGATCGTGTACACGCCGCCTTCCGGGGTCGCGCTCGTCGCACGGAAACAGATCTTCGCCGACCACTATTTTGAGGCGGCATTCGAGGTATCAGCGGTGTTCGACGCGCCCGACCTTGTCGGCGGGCCCGGAGTTTACGTGGTCAGTGTACGTCGATACAGATTCGACAGCCTGCCGCGCGGGATTCTGAATATCCGTGGTCGAGCGCGCAGTCAGTTGCAGAAGTTGCTGCAGTCGGACCTGGACCGCGAACGGCAGCAAGTAGAAGGGAGCGCGGGCGCCGAACCGCGCTGAGCGCAACCGCTCCGAGTCAATGATGTGTTGGATCAGGCCCGCATCAGATGCCGTCGATTCAGATGTCGTCGTTCATGTGCCGGGCCTCCTCGCGAAGCTCCGGATGTCGCTCCACGATGAGCCAGGATGCCGCGCAGAAGCCCGCGAAGTTGCCTAGCCAGATGCTGGGCCACGCAAACATTCCGAGGCCTGAATCAGAAATCATCGCCGTGACCCCAACAAGGAAAAACTGAGCGAGTATGAACAGCGTCGCAGCCAGCCCGAGCACCGATGGGTTCTTCGCCGCTGCATCCACGAGCTTGAGAATTATGACGGCAATCAGGCACCAGTATGCAAAATGAACTATTGTAAAAATTGCCACGGCGACCCACTTGGGGCTGCTGCCAGCGCCGATCAGGTCGAGCATGCCGCGACCGAACATTGTAATTACGTGCCACGTAGTGCCGTGGACCCAATTGCTTACGAGGAACCAGACCCAGACCACGGTTGCGGCAAGCGCACCGGCCATGAGCCCTTCGTGAGCATGTGAACGAGATTCCGGCTGGGAGATTGCCGGAGCAGGAAGTGTTTCAGACATTGGAGCCTGGCTGCAAGCCAAAAAAGGTTTTTCTGGTTGCTCCTAACCCGGCGGCGTCGTGTCGACTCGCGGCTCTCGAAGTGCGTCGTCGCTCACGATCGTAGTCGTTGCGGTATTTCTGCGAAGTCGCAGACTTTGCCATAGCATCGCCCCCCCAAACCAGATGCAGATGATTGCAAATGGAAGAGCGATGACGTGTGGCCAGAGCAGGGCCACAACCGCTAAAACCGCAAGAATCGCGCCTCCCAGAGCAACCGCTCGTGAATCGGATGCAGCCAGAACACGGTGCTCCGTCACCGCAGCTGACACCGTGTTGCCGAGTCTTATTGCACCGGCAACACCACGACTCGTACTTCCGGAACGACGACGATCATGGCGCCGATGCTTGTGGAGTTTGCGATCGTCGTGCTTCCCGGCAATCGGCGTCTTGTTGGCCTGAGGACGGATTCGCTTGGTGCGGCGGCGGCGCGCATCCAGCACGACCTCAGTCGCATTCTCCAGGTCCTTGAGATATGACTGCACCATGCACTCGGCGAATGCGGCATCTTCGATAAATGCGTCCAACTCGTAGTTACCGAGCGAACTCGCGATATTCAGATTGCTGGAACCCACCCGCCCAAGCCGTGCGTCTGCAACTGCTGTCTTGGCGTGCATCATCGGCCCGTTCCACTCGAATACGCGCACTCCCGCTTCGAGCAGAGGTCGATAACCAGCCTGGGAAAGCGGTCGGAGAAATGGAAGGTCCGTTCCTCCTGGTACGAGCAGTCGCACGTCGACGCCGTCCATTGCAGCCGCTCTAAGCGCCTGAACGTGCGTTGGCATCGCTGCATAGTACGCATCCGCAAGCCAGAGTGTCTCGCGCGCAGCACCAGCCACCATCTCGTCGATACGCAACAGACGAGCACGCCAGGGTTCGCTGGCTACCACGCGAACTGACGTCTTGCCCATCACTGCGATGTCACTGGCAGTCAGGAATTCCTCAGCGGGTATCGGCGGACCAGTTGCGGCCCACACGCGACTGAAGGCACGCGCAATATCCGCCACAGCCGGTCCGCGGATTTCCACGCCAGTATCGCGCCAGGGCTCAATGCCGCGCGAGGGATCTCCGACCCAGGCATCGCCAACGCAAAGTCCCGTGATGAAACCGACAGTGCCGTCAACAACGACACTTTTCCGATGATCACGATGCACCCAACCGAGCGGACTGGCGAGCCTGAACGGGTTGAAGCAGCGTACTTCGATACCGGCATCCGACATCGATTTCCAGAACTTCGACGGCGTCTTGCCAACGGCGCCCAGCCAATCGTACAGCAGGCGCACAGTGACACCAGCACGTGCCCGCTCGATCAACGCGTCGGCGAATCGCCGGCCGGACACATCGTCCTGCATGATGTACGCTTCGAAGTACACGAACGATTGCGCCGCAGCAATCGCCTCCAGCCACGCGGGATAATTCTCCGCCGCGTCGCGCAAAAGCCTTACGCTGTTGCCATCAACGCTTGGAGCGCCGGCCGCACGCGACAGAGCGCGGTCCATGAGCCAACTGCCATCGACAGGATCACACCGCGATCGCACGGGCTCGTCTGATCGCGCTGACACCTGATCCCTCAACAATGGCACCGATGCCGCGGTCTCCATTTCCTGGTGAGGATTCAAGCCTGCGGAAGCCACTGCGACGAACCACCTCGAGATTCTCGCCCGATTATCGTATCAACGTGCACTCGTAGCAACTGAACGCGTTTTGGCATTGGATCGTTCGCAGTAAGTATCTGCGGCACCGCCATCCGAAAAAGATTTACCGCGTTTTCGAATTCGTACCATGCATGCGATTGCATGTCGGAGTGAAGAAACTCGATTGCTCCAGACACCTCCACAGATTGCCAGTCGTAGATGGTCTCCGCGCGACCGACTTCAAATGCCGCCCATGGATGATGCATCGCGATAGTGAGATCGGGACCAAGCTCTGTCCGTGCGTATATCCACCCCTCGGAGTAGATGTAGTTGCACAGTTTGACCTTTATCAGATCATGAAAGCTGAGTGCGACCCTACCGACGTGGTGGCTCGCGAGGATTCCGAGAGCTTCCTCTCTGGATAAATCACGGACCTCGACATGCAAATCCGCCGTTCCACCCGCAACGATCTCGCTCCTCGCAGCCGCGGCTGCAATCCGGTTGCCCGGCTCGCCTGATTTCTCGTCCATGGTTTCGCTCATCGATTCGCAGTCCAGTCCAGCGCCGCGCGGTCCCAGTTCGCGCAGTCTGCGGCTGCTTCATAGGTTGTTTGAAGAAACGTCAGCAACGTGTCATCCGGTGATGACGATGTCCGCATCGTCTCGTACGGCAGCACAAACTCCCTCAGCGTTTCGTCATAGTACGCCGACTCTGAACTGATCTTGTAATTCTTGTATCCGTCGGGTTCGGGGTACGCATACGAATAAAATGCCGCATCCTGCCCATTCCCACCGGGCCAGAAGCCGCAGCTGCTGCACTCCCGCGAGTACGCCTCCTTCATGACATAGTCGGGACAGTTGGGAACAACACCTGAAAATTCCGGCGCACCTCGTCCTGAAAAACGGGTCGCTGCAATATCGAAGCTTCCCCAAAAAAAGTGTACCGGGCTCGCCTTCCCCTCAAACCTGCCACGGAACGCCTTGAGTACTCGGTCAATCTGAACCATTACGCGCCACCATCGATTCGCCCATTCAGCGTCATACGTGTGATGCTCCGTATCTTCAGCAAATGGTATCGCGGTAACGATTTCAACCGGCACACCCCGTATTTTCGCACCGATATCCAGCGCCTTGAGCACATTGAGGTACTCCACATAGAACTCACGGACTGATCGACTGACAAGCGGGATCGCGCGGGACGCGCCGGTGCTGATACGGATGACCACACTGTGGTTGATAAAGTCGAAATCCACAGCCGCAGTCCGCTTCCCGTACGGCATCGACGATGTAGTCAGTCCGCGCGGTGTGACGTATAGTGTCACCTGCCACCAGTGGTTCACCATTGGGGCCAGCGCCAGCCGCGTCTTGCCAACTATCTGCGTCAACATGTGCAGTGTCGCAAAAGTCGGCGCCCAGGACGTTATAGGAAGCGCCGGCCACGTCTCGGCTTTCAGCGACATGCTCAATCCCTCGGCGGCCACAAATTCACGATGCCCGCGGTGCGGGCTCGAAGACCATCTCGTCCACAAAGCACCAGCCCCAATCCTCGCCCCGCTCGAACGAACGCATGACTGGATGACCGGTCTGGTGGAAGTGCTTGGTTGCGTGCTTGTTCGGTGAGCTATCGCAACAACCCACATGACCGCACTCGAGACACAGTCTCAGGTGCACCCAGGTACTGTGCATCTTGAGACACTCCTCACATCCATTCGGGGTTCGGGGTTCGACATCGCGAACCTGATCAAGGTGGGTACACTTCTGCGAGGCCATTGGAACGTCCTCCGTGACCGTTGATAGACGCTTTTTCTAATATACCGCCTGCCGGAACGTCGGCCCCTTGCAGGTCCGACCATTCCTACCTGGAACTCTTGTGGTATTGCCGCACAGCGATGCCGAGAACGCACGCCCCGATCACGGTTAGAGCAAGAAGATGGCCGGCGACGTCTCGAACCCCGGAGCCCTTTAGCAGCACTGACCGCATGAGCGCCACGAAGTGCGCGATGGGATTGAGATCCGCAGCCCACTGCGCCCAGACGGGCATCCCCCGCAGCGGCGTGAACAGTCCGCCCATGAGGAGGTAGACCATCAGCAATGAGAATATCAGGAACATTGCCTGCTGCTGCGTCTCCACGACCGTCGATATCCATAGCCCGATGCCGAGCGCGCCCGCCAGATATATCGTTGCTGCCACAAATATCAGCAGCAGGCTGCCCAACATCGGTACGTGAAAGACCAGCCGAGCAACGACAAGACCGATCATGAGATCAACCATCGCGATGCTCCAGAGCGGAATCAGCTTTGCCGCGATGAACGTGGTCCGCGTAATCGGAGTCACATTCAGTTGATCCAGAGTCCCCGCCTCCTTTTCACGCACGATGTTCATAGCCGTGAGCAGGGACCCGACTATCGTTACCAGAATGACGAGAATTCCCGGCACCATGTACTCACGGTAGTCAAGCGCCGGGTTGTACCAGCCACGATGCCGCACTTCGAGGACCGGCCGGCCTCTGACCGGAGCCCGCTCGGCCGCCGGCGACAGCCGCATCGATACAACCGGAAATATTTGTGCACCAACGTCCAGGGAATACTGCGCTAGAATCGCACTTGCGTACGAGCGCATCACCCCGGCCGCCGCACCATCTTCCGCGTCGAATATGAGCTGCACCTGCGCGCGTCGCATAGTCTCCAGCTTGCGCGCAAATCCTTCCGGAATGACGACTATCATGTTCACACTGCCGTCCAGCATCGCACCGTCGGCCAGCGCTTGCGACTGCGATGACTCGACTGGAACAAATCGGCCCGAGGCAGCAAGGCTGGTAACCACTCCACGTGACATCGAGCTGTGGTCCATGTCCACTACAGCCATCCGCACACTCGTAACCTCGAACGTGACCGCATTCGCCAGTACAAGAAGCTGGATCACGGGCATTATGAACAGCATCCCAAGAATCGTGCGATCGCGGAATATCTGAAGAAACTCCTTCCGCAGCAAAAAGCCCAGTACTCGCATTCTCAGGCAAGCCTCGCCTTGAAACTCTTGACTGCAGCAGTGAATAGCAGAAGAAGCATCACAACCAGTACAACGTGCTCCTTCCACAGATACGACATACCAACTCCCTTAAGCATTATTCCGCGAGCTATCACTATGAACCATCGTGCCGGCGCAAGGTAAGTGACTGGTCGTAGCCATCCTGGCAGACTCGAGATCGGAAATATCAATCCCGAAAGAAGCGTGTTCGGCAACATCGTGACAACGATTGCCCCGAGCATCGCGGCTCGCTGCGATGACGTGAGTGCAGCTATCAACACTCCGAGCGCCAATCCAACCATCGCAAACAGCACACTCGACCCCAACAACAGCACAACGCTGCCCCGGAACGGTACGTGGAACACCAGCCACGCGGCCACAAGCGCGGTGATGACGTTGGCGAAGGCGAGCAGGAGATACGGCATCACCTTGCCCACGATGATCTGCCAGGGCCTCAATGGCGACACGAGCAGTATCTCAAGCGTTCCGCGCTCCTTTTCACGGGACAGCGATATCGCTGTCATCAGCGCGGTAACCAGCATAAGCACCAGGGCGATCAGCCCGGGTACGAACAGATTCACGCTCTCGAGCGTCGGGTTGTATCGCATCCGGAACTGCGGCACGATCTGAACCGACTGACGATTCACTCCTCTATCGGCCGCATAACTCGCAATGACGGCGTTTACATACGCCGCCATCATGCTGGCCGTGTTCGGATCTGACGCATCTCCGATCAGAAGCAGCCGAGTGGACGTGCCGCACGATAAGCTCTCGCCAAAACCCACAGGGAAGACGACCGCTATGTCCGCAGCACCGCGACGAAACAACGGCTCGACCACGTCCGTCGTCCGAGCGACGGTAACGATGCTGAACCTCGGATTCCCACTCAGGCGATTACG
The DNA here is from genome assembly GCA_003155795.1 of Gemmatimonadota bacterium. GTDB lineage: Bacteria > Gemmatimonadota > Gemmatimonadetes > Gemmatimonadales > Gemmatimonadaceae > Fen-1247. The sequence continues at coordinate 21,077 of PMEM01000011.1, read as the reverse complement.
GAGCGCGATCGTTGCAGCATCTGGCGACGCATCGACGATTGCAATTCGTACGTCGTTGATATCGTTGCGCAACGCGAAACCAAATAAGACGACCATCGCAAGCGGTAGCAAGAGAAGAATCGTCAGCGTCTGCCTGTCACGCACTATGTGGCGCAACTCCTTGATCACAAAGGCGTGAAGCGCTGAACGCCGACCTCCGCCGCCGCCAGACTCACGCATGCTGTGCTACCGCAACAGCTTGTGGACGCACCAGTTCGGTGAAGACGTCATCCAGCGATGCTGCTCCGAACCGTCCTTTCACCTCGCTCGGCGTTCCCATTGCCGCGATTCGCCCGTCCACCATGATCGATATCCGGTCGCAGTATTCGGCTTCATCCAGGTAGTGGGTCGTCACAAGTATTGTTGTGCCACCTTCGGCTGCATCGTAGATTATCTCCCAGAATTGACGCCGCGTTATCGGATCAACTCCACCTGTGGGCTCGTCGAGAAATACGACTGCAGGTCGGTGCAGCAGGGCGACCGAAAACGCGAGTTTCTGTTTCCATCCGAGCGGCAACGATGCCACGCGGGCACCGGCCGCGCGCTCCAGATGGAGGCCGCCGATCAATGCTTTGCCACGCTCGCGGATCTCGTCGTCGGTGAGACCGTAAATGCCACCATAGAGGGTGATGTTCTCGCGGACTGTGAGATCTTCATACAGCGAAAAGCGCTGGCTCATATAACCGATGTGACGCCGTACGGACTCGGCATTTGTTGCCACGTCAAACCCCGCGACACTCGCCCTCCCGGATGTCGGAGCGAGCAGACCGATCAGCATTTTGATCGCTGTCGTCTTTCCTGCGCCATTCGCACCCAGGAAGCCGAACACCTCGCCCCTCTGTACGTCGAACGTTATCGCATCGACGGCGGTAAAATTCCCGAACCGGCGCGTCATCTCGTGCACATCTATCGCAGCGCTCACGCGGCCGCCTGAATCAGTTTTTCCGGAGCTCCCATCAGCTCCATGAATGCGTCTTCTATATTCGGCGCAATCGGCTCGACACGAACACCGGATACGTTCTGCGTCGCGAGGAAGCTGCGAACCTCCGCGGCTATCGCATCGACACCAGGATCCGTTCGTGAGTCGCTGTAATGCAGCTTGTCTCCAAATGGATATACCGACGCGACGTGCGGATATGAGCGCAGTATTCGCAGCAGAGCGTGCCGCTCGGTCGCGTGTACTGCCAACAATGGGTGCGGGTAACGTGCAGCTATGACCGAAGGCCTATCAACCGCAAGCACGTGTCCCTGCTGCATCAACGCGACACGATCGCAACGCGTTGCCTCGTCCATGTAAGCCGTCGAGACAAGTATCGAGAGACCAGACGCCTTGAACGTATCAAGCAGGTCCCAGAACTCGCGGCGCGATACGGCATCAACGCCTGTTGTCGGCTCGTCGAGGAACAGGATATCAGGGCGGTGCACCAACGCGCAGCACAGCGCAAGCTTCTGCTTCATTCCACCAGACAGCGCACCCGCTCGACGATCCTTGAACGGCTCGAGTTGATTGTATATCGGCTCGATCATCTCCCGCCCTTCGTCGATACTCGTTCCAAACACCGAAGCAAAGAATCGGAGGTTCTCCTCCACACTCAGATCGGGGTACAGTGAAAACCGGCCTGGCATGTAGCCAACGCGAGCACGAATCGCCCAGAGGTCCTTCACCACATCCAGGCCAAGCACGGTCGCCGATCCGGAGTCCGGGACAAGCAACGTGGTCAGGATCCGGAACAGAGTCGTCTTCCCCGCGCCATCCGGTCCGACAAGACCGAACAGCTCGGCCGGCCGCATGTCGAATGAGACTTGATCCAGTGCAACCGTGGCGTCAAATCGTTTGGTAACGGCATCGACTACAAGCGGCTGAGCACTCACCGGGCGCTGCTCGACCCAGAGACGGCCGGAGTCGCTTTCGCTGGCGAATTATCAAGCGAAAGGTCTGCCGGCATTCCGATCTTCAGCGCGCCATCAGGATTCCTTACGAGCACCTTGATTGCATACACGAGTTCGGTGCGCTCATCACGCGTCTGCACTGGCGTCGGCGTGAACTCCGATGTCGATGACACCCAGCTTACGGTTCCCGGCAACGTCAACAACTTCCCTGCTCCCTGATCCACGTGCACAGCGACACGCTGCCCGACGCGAAACGAAGTCAGCTGCGCCTCGCTCAGGTACACGCGCAGTGTCATCGTGTCCAGGTTGGCGATACGGTAGAGAGGTGCGCCTGGCTGCACAACTTCGCCAGCGCGAGCGTACGTAGTCAAGACAGTACCGCTGACCGGATTCAATACGCGGCTCTTGCTTATCCGCTCCTCGATCTGAGCCACGGTGGCCCTGGTTGCGGCAGCATCCTGCTTGACGCTCTGACTCTGTGATTCGGCAGCCACGATCTGTGCCATCAGGACACGGTAATCGCGTTCCGCCTGATCCAGTTGCTGCGCGGTTCCCGCCTTTTCAGCGTGCAATCGTTGCGCCCGGTCGAACGCACGTTTCGACACGTCACTCTGTACCTTGAGCACCGCGAGCTGTTGCGCGGCCTGCGTCGCGCGCGCCGTTGCGGCGGCATTCTGCGCTTCGATCTGCCGGCGTTGCAGCGACAGCTGCGTAGTGTCGACCAGCGCAACCTCCGTACCCTGCGCGATCGTAGCACCTTCGACTGGTAGAAACTGTTCGATCTGGCCAGCTGTCTGCGCTGATACGACTACCTCCGTCGCCTCGAAGTTGCCGTACGCGTCGGGTCGCGGCGATGCGCGACACCCAGTCATCGTGGCAACCGCCACAATAGTCAGTACAACGATTCTTTTACGGCTGATCCGGGATCTCATCAGTGGACCTCCAGTCCCAGAGAAGTGAGGAAATTCGCACGCGCCTGAGCCAACTGAACCAGATGAGTCGAACGTGCCAATCGAGCATTCAACAGATCCGTCTCGCGATCTATGTAATCAGCCGATGTGATTACGCCCTCGTCGAAGCGAAAGTCGGTCTCGCGCAGTATTCGCTCACGCAAAGCAATGATCGCGTCGTCGTCGGTCAGAGTCTGCTGAAGCTGATCGATGGTCGCGAGTTGCGATGTCACGCCGCGTTGCACACTCTTTCTGAAGGCAGCCTCGTTAGACTCAACGATCTGCTTCTGCAGAGTCAGCGCCTCGCGATCGCGCCTGGTCGTGCCCCAGTTCCACGGCGTCCAGTCAACCTTGATACCTGTCAGCCAGTAACTCTGAAAATTCTGTGACAACGGATTCAATCCGGGCCGACCGTAGCCACCCCTTCCAAACGCCGACACGCGTGGCAGATCGGCTGCGCCAAGAGACGCCTGTTGCTCCGCGATTACATCGCGATTTCGCGCAAACTCAGCGTATTCAGGCCGCGCGCCAATGGTGTCCATCGAACTGCGTGCCTCCTGTACGGACGCCGCGAGGTCGGGAATCGCGAGCGCTTCAGTTCCGCTTATCGAGCCTCCAGTCAGGTTCGCAAGTACTGCGAGAGCTGCCGCGCGATTAGCATCGAGAGTTCCGACTATTTGCTTTCTTCGGAGCAGTTCTGCCTCGAGCATGTCTGGCTCGCTTGGAAGCGCCGCCCCCTGTTGCACACGTTCCAGCGCAACGCGGCGGTGCGCCTGAATGTCCGCGATCGCCGCAGCCTGATCCGCCGCCTGCATCTGGTTCATGAGTGCACCGAAATAGGCGTCGTTCACATTCTGCCGGAGCGCGAAGAGCGACGCCCTTACACCCGCCTGTGAGGCCGCAAGCAGCGCGCGCTCGACGCCTCGCTTTGCACCGACCGACGGATCGTATATCGGCTGCTGTGCAGTGACATAGGCGTCATACGCGTCATGCGGCGGTTCAGGAAGTGAGATCCCGTTCGGCAACTTGAGAGGGAGCGCCACGACTTGTGACTGATACTGCCCCTGCGCGTTCGCCCCCACGATTGGAAGTCGCGTCGCATCGATGTCACTTTCGCGCAGTGAAGACTGAGCGGCGAGGATCTCGAGTTGTCGTGCTCTTGGATCAAGTTTGACAGCCTGAGATTGAAGATCACCGAGGTGCAGAGTATCGGGCAGTGGCGCGGCGTTTTGTGCACCCGCAAGGCACGGCAGCACATACATCGCGGTTGCGGCGACGGCTGCAATCGAATGCAGATGATGTCTTCCCGTCATGGTCTGAGTGCGTTGAGGATGAAATCCGGGAGTTCCGCTCTTCGCTCATCCAGGAACCGGTTGAACGCCTCGTCATCCTGACCAAGAACGAGCCGGAGAACGGGACGTGCGGCAAACGGAAAGACACAGAGCGCAATGAGGTTTACCAGGAACTGTTCGGCGGCAATTGGACGCATCGCGCCAATAGCAGCCTGTCGATCGAGATCAGCGCCGAGTCGCTGGACAAACGACCGCACGGCGTTGGCGGGGTTGGAACCCGTTATCTGTTCTGCGAGTGCGGTGAGCCGTTCGGGATTGAAATGCAGTTCCGCCAGTATGTAGCCGGGAATGAACGGACTCTCCCGAACCGCATCGATGTAAGCCTGCACGAACCGTTCAATCTTCAGCTCCAGCGCATCTTCTGAGGCAAACGCGCCGATGATGGACGGGACAATACGCGTGCCTACCTCCCGGAATACCGCCTGTGCAAGGTGGTCCTTGGACTTGAAGTAGTAATGCAGCAGCGCCTGATTCACGCCGGCCTCCGCTGCGATCTCCTGCATCCGCGCGCCACCGGTCCCGCTGCGGATGAATACAGCGCGGGCGGCCTCCAGAATTCGAGCCTCGGTGCCGCTATCGCGCTGCGCTCTGGGAGGGCGCCCAGCGGGGGTCAGTGGGCCCATCCGAAAAGGCGCGTCATTTGGCAGTCAGTCATGATTAATTAACCAGTTAGTTAATTAACACCTCCAGAACAAAACTGCAAGCCCCCCTCGCGGTCTCCTCGCCAGCTGCCAGGGAAAATCTGCCCGCTCAGCCCGGCAAAAGCCTGAAAATCAGCGATCGACTGTCGCCATCCGCGCTTCATTGTAACGAGGGCCGGAAATCTTGTCCGGCGACAGCGCATCATCCAGTCGCGCCATGTCGGAAACGTCCAGCGTCACGTCGACAGCGCCCGCATTTTCATCGAGCCTCGCACGTTGCTTCGTGCCTGGAATCGGAACGATGTCATCGCCCTTGTGCAGCAGCCACGCCAGCGCGATCTGACCGGCGGTCGCTTTCCGAGCTGCGGCGATCTCCTTCACGACCGAAACTGCCTGCATGTTCGCGTCGAAATTCGGCCCCTGAAACCGCGGATCACCCGCGCGAAAATCGCCCGCGGGCATTTCCTCGGCGCGCTTTATGTTACCAGTCAGAAAGCCGCGACCGAGCGGGCTGAACGGAACAAGCCCGATGTGAAGCTCGCGCAAAAGTGGGATGATGCGTTGCTCAAGGTTCCGCTCCCAGAGAGAATATTCGCTCTGCAGCGCAGCAATCGGATGGACTGCGTTGGCTCGGCGAATGTTCGCCTCGCCAGCTTCGGAGAGGCCAAGAAATCGCACCTTGCCCTCGCTCACAAGCGCAGCCATCGTACCAACCACGTCTTCGATCGGTACGTTGGGATCGATCCGATGCTGATACAGCAGATCGATGTGATCAGTCTGCAGCCGGCGTAGCGAGCCCTCCACCGCTTCGCGTATGTGCGCTGGCCTGCTATCCAGTCCGCGTTCGACACCCGGATCGCCGATGCGCCACCCAAACTTGGTCGCGATGATCACGCCGTCCCGCCGTCCCTTGAGTGCGCGACCAATCAGTTCTTCGTTGGTAAATGGACCGTACACCTCCGCCGTGTCCAGAAAGGTGACCCCTATTTCGAGCGCGCGATGAAGCGTCGCAATCGCCTCCTTCTCATCGCGCGCCTCTGGCGAGTCATACGAAGCGGTCATCCCCATGCATCCGAGCCCGATCGCTGAAACCGACAGGCCCCCATTTCCGAGACTGCGTTTTTTCATCATGCGTGGAAAGTTATCAGGATCGAGAATCAGAAATCACCCGCGTCCTCGAGCGAAATCAACCGCCAGAACCGAGGATTGAGCATCATTACAAGTTGATCTGGCAGCAGATCCGCCTGATCAGGAGTCAGCAAGTCACGGATCTCCGCGTTGATCGCAGCGGTCTTCACGTAGAACTCACGCCGAGCGCGGACAAGTCGCGTCCGTACTGTGGATTCCCCTCCGTCATCCCTTAACGGACCGGCTCCATAAGCGTCCAGTACGAGTTGCGACGCCGTCGCCATCCAGCGGCTCCCGAGCGTCCGCAATTGCTTCCGCTGCGATGCGGTGAGTTGCAATGCATCCGCCGATTGTAGAACTACAAGCGGGGTCGGCGGGAGGTCGCCCAGGTACTCCATTCCCGCTCCGTTGCGTGAACTGGCTGATGAGTCCCGCTGAAGCAACGCCATGACTTTATCGGTTCGCTGCGAAATGACATTCGGCCCTAGCGGAACGTGAATCCCGATCGCAATTCGCATCGGATCGCTGATGCCCCTCGCCAACACGGACGGGCGGCCAAACCCGCTTAACGGCGCGCCTTGAAACGCATGCGTCTGGGAATCGAAACCCGTTACGTGGACAAGCGTCGCGCTAACACGTGCGGCATTCCCGAATGTCAAACGCGAATCGCCGGCAAATACGGCAAGCGGATTGGACACTTGCACAGAGATGTCGAAGCCTCGTGGAAGCCCTATCGCCAATCCCGGAATGCTGGCGAACATCCGGGACGAAACGCTCCACGGCCCTGTACAGCTGTTGAACGCCGCTATTCGCCCCGCAGATGCGCGAATGCAGGAGCGCACGTTCGGTGCGGCAGCATCCGCCCACGTGTTCGCCAACGCCTGCGGAATAAAAGCGGCATCGTTCGCAAGACCATCGCCATTCAGATCACGGTCCGCGAGCGGTGTGAACCGTACACCGCTCCGTGCGAGCCCAGCGATCCCAACGCTCGCCGGGCCAATCCAAGTGCCGAGCGAGAATGCGAAGGAGTGTTTGCCTCCGGCCGAGAGAGGCCCGGACACTAACCCGGGGCTCGATGTTGGTGACGCGATCGATATCAACCGCTGATGGCCGGTTGTGAGGACGTATGCCGCGGTCCAGGTCACGCGCTTGAACGCATCATTGCTTCCAACCTTCACACGCCACTGTTCCGCCGAACTGTTGCCGCCGGAGCTGAGCAATGTGATGCCAGCCAGGTCAGGCGGAACCTGCGCCACGCCTACGATACCATTCGAGCCAACCTCCGATTCGGGAACAAGCAACGCGCGTCCACCGTCGCCAGTGAGTTGAGCAAGCACCGGTGCGCCAGTTAGCGGCGATGATCGCACAGCAATATCGTTGTTTTGCGCGACCGCGGCGCCGAGCTGCAACAATACCCCCGGAATTGCATCGCCGAATGTGACCGACCCGTCGGCGCGGTTGGATACACTCGGACGCAGGTCATTCGAGGCTGCAGTCCGACCAACCGTCTGGATGTTACCGCCGCTTGTGCACGGCGCAGCTTCAAGATCGAGCGACACCGTCGGAACATCAGCACCGGAGCAAACCTGTCTGGTCGCGTCAGCACCGGACCACGCGTCGGCCCATTGTTGCACATCAGGCCAACTCGTGAATCGACCGGCTCCGATACGAAGGCTCGCAGTCGGTCCGCGGTTCGCGCTCCGCCTACCCAACCGCTGATACAGCGAGACACGTGGTGATACGTCAACGTGCCTCAAGGTTCCGCTCGTCTCAATCCCGTCTGTTGTCCATGCATCGGCCCGCACACCGATGAGCAGCGAGCCATTCTGGCCAAGATCATGACGAACCCCGAACGCCGGAGCGAACACGAAGGAGCCAGCTGATGCAGAGCTCGTCCCGCTCTCACGCGTGAGCGCAACGGCTTGGCCAGCCTGAAGCGCATCAATCGATGAAACGATGAAAGTTGAGTGCGGCGCCGTTCCCCCGAGTTGCGCGTGTTCACCTCTTGCCTGAAGTTGAGCAACGTACCGGGTCGTGTTGTCGCGACTGTACCAGACTCCAGTGGATCGCGCTTCCGCAGTAATCACTCTGCCTGCCGATTGTTGAGCCGCGCCTCCAGTCGTGATCGCGTTACCACTCGACAGGTTCGTCAGAATTATCGTCGGTGCAACAGCACCGCGTATGACGTCGCTTGAAGCAACTGACGCACCGACCATGGATGTCAACAATACTCGCTGCTGTAGAACGTTCTTTGACTCGAGTTGCAACGAACCCACATTCTGCACAGCGTCGGATCCAAAACTCCCCGTGAAATAACCGCCTGGTATTCCACCGGTCTGTTCACCTCGCGTTAGCGCACCGGTGACAGCCAGGATGCGTTTGCCGCCATACGGGAAGAAATCGAAGCGGCCAATGACACCGCCCTGGGTGTTGCGAACATTCGCATCTGCCGTGTGCGTGCCGAGAACATTCGAAATGCTGTCAAGGACGCTCAACGTCTGCGTGTCGAGCGCATCAGTCCAGCGCGCGAGGTTCACATTTTCGCTGCGAAAGAATACGCTGCCGTTGTATCCGAATTTACCAATTGGCCCCGACGATCCCAGATTTATCTGAACTGGAATTTCCGCTCTGCGAGCTCCGCCGGGCGAGCTCGCCGCGCCGGGCACGCCGGCCAAGCCCGTTGTAATGCCCATATAGCTTGCATGATTCGGCCGCGGCGTACCGAGTTCAACGTTGGCGGTTGCGCCGGATGCACCACCAATCGTTATGTCCCACGGTGAATCGGTGATACTCGCTCCGCGCAATCCGGTGACCAGGCCTGCCGGAACCTGCATACCTCCGAGCTGCAGTTGATTTGCAGACGAAGGCGCACCGAGCAGGCTCGCCGATCCATCGCCGTTGATGAGCATGTCGGGGGCCGATCGGAAGATCGCAGCAACGTCTCCTGCTGAAAGTGGATCGAACCAGTCCGTTGTATACGGGTTGATCGATTCCACTCGAGAACTTGGCTCCGATTCCATGAAGTTGTACACGGATGGCCGTTTTTGATACCGCGCCTGCACGCGGACGGGAGCGAGTGGATGCGGCGCGTTCACGCGAATAACAATCGGTTGCTCGTTAGACCTCCGCACAGCAGTCGAGTCAAGTCCAAGCCGCGCTGCCACACTGCCCGAAACGATTGCTTCCAACACCACTTTCGCGGGCAGTTCAGCGAGTTGCACGTGGAAGATCCCCGAATCGTCGCTGATTCCACGTCCAAGTGCTACTGGGGCGCCGGTTACCGATTGGATCATGATCACCACTTTCACTCCAACGCCAGCCGAATCGATTGCTCTTCCGTTGACCGCTGTCCCGCTCTGCGCGCGAGCCGAGACGACCGCAGTACAATCCAATGCAACGACAAGAAGCCCTAAGGTCAGTGCGCGCATCACGGGCAACCTCGCTTGGTGAGTCGTATGTTTGTCGTATGCGCAAGCAGTCGAACCAGATCTTCGACATGCGCGTACATCGTCAACGTACGAACGCCAGGTTAGCGATTGCTGATCGACGCATTAGCGCGGCGTGAAACGCAGATTACATCTTGATTACGCCCCTTGTACGTGCAACAAAACCGCAGTCGTCACCGACTGCGGTTTTGTTCTCATGCCTTTCGAGCTGAACGCGCCACGCGTCGGCTCATTGCCTATGCGACTACCGGTCGCCTTACCAGAAGATTGCTGATTCCGCCAACAACTCCGATCACGAGCAGACTCCACTGGAACACTGGAGTGGAGAGTGCGCCGAGTCCGAGCGCGGCATCAAGAGAATACAGTCCGGGTCCTGTGAGAAGCAGTGCCGTGGCGATAACTCCGTACAACATCGGAACCTCGATCCCGTTAGTGCCGGCGAATACTCCATTCTTCCAGTGGTTGCTTACCGCGGCGGAGATCATCACGGAGATCATCAGTGCGGGCCCGACTGGACCGAAAAGACCGAACGCTACCAGAAGCCCGCTTGTTATTTCTGTTCCAGAAGCAAGCGTCGCAAAGAGGCGTCCCGGGCGAAATCCAAGAGCGTCGAAGAACCCTGCAGTTCCGGCGAGCCCATGACCGCCAAACCAGCCGAATAGTTTCTGACTGCCGTGCGCCGCCATCATCAAGCCGATCACAACTCGCGCTACCAGAAGCCCAACGCTGAATGTCACGGTATCAATTGGTATGGTATTCATCTTTCCTGTTCCGGTAAATGGTATAACAATGAGTGTTGCAACATCTAATCCTTCAAAAAAAATCAGATTGAATTGCGAATCGTCCCGAGCGCATCGATGAGCGATGCGGCTGCGTTCGAATCGACGTTCTTGAACCGCTTCCACTCCACGGCTTGCAGCGCCGGTGTAGCATCTGCCAGCACTTTGCGCCCCTTCTCCGAGATGCGGGCCGTCACATGACGTCGATCTTCAGGATCCCGCTCACGCGTGAGCAGTTCAATCTCGTCCATTCGATCCAGCAACCGGGAAACGTCCGGCACCTTGGAAATGAGCCGCTCCGCGATCTCGCGCCCGCACAGACCGCTGTCACCAGCACCCTGGAGTATCCGAAGCACGTTGTACTGCGTGGCCGTCACACCATATGGCCTGAGCGCCTCGTTCTGTTCGTGCTCCAGAATCGTCGCGGTCCGAAGTATCGATAACAGCGCCTCCGCTCCCGTGCTCGGGAACGGCTTGCTCTGCTTGATCTCCTCCTTCAGATTGATCGACATGAGTGAGGATACATGTTATAACACGCATTGTCAAGAGGGCGGCAAATACCGGGAGTACCCTTCCCTCCGCGCGGTGCGAGACCCGTCGCTCGGTCTGAAAACGTACGCCCGGCTGCGTATTCCATGGTCTCCCCAACAAACGGACTGCCTCGGCCATAATATTGGAGGACAGACGTCCCGGTTTTTCTCCTCACCCGCATGACAATGCACACCAGAAGCGCACATATCCGACTCGCCATTCTCGGAGCCTTCATTGGCGCCGCACCGGCACTGCAGGCGCAACGCGTCCTCACCACTGCGGATTACGACCAGGCGGTGAAGATGCTCGCTCCCAACACCAATGCGCTGGTAAGTGGCGGAAGCATCAGGGCCACGTGGCTCCCCGATGACAGGTTCTACTACCGAAACACCACTGCCGACGGCGCCGAATGGGTGCTGGTTAACCCGGCAAAAAAGACGAGCGTCGCACTTTTCAAAGCGCCCGAGGTAGCCGCTGCGCTCACCAAGGCAGGCGCCGGTACGATCGATCCGCGTAATATCCCAGCGCAACGCGCAGAACTGTCCGAGGACGGGAAACACGTTGTACTCGACATCGGCAGTCACCACTGGAGATGCGACGTCGGCGGCGGAAGCTGCAACTCGATCGAGGTACCGGCAATGCCCGCAGCTGGTCGTTTCGGACCGCCTCCCGGTCTCTCGCCAGACGGCAAGAGCATCGCTTTCATCCGCGACTGGAATCTCTGGGTTCGTGACGTTGCAACGGGTAAGGAACGGCAGCTGACGACCGACGGCGTTGAGAATTACGGATACGCGACCGACAACGCAGGCTGGGTACACAGCGACAATCCGATCGTGCTCTGGTCGCCTGACTCCAGGAAGATCGCCACTCAGCAGCAGGATGATCGCCACGTGGGCGACATGTACCTTCTCGATACCCGGGTCGGCCACTCGCACCTGCAGCACTGGAAGGGTGCATATCCAGGCGACAGCGTTATCTCGATGATCTCACGCGTCATCATCGATGTGCCGACCGCAAGGGTGATTCGCATTCAGTCGCCACCGGATTACCACCGCGCAATGCTTGGCGACAACATCAGCATGTCGGATCTCATCTGGAATCCCGACGGATCACAGCTGGCATACGTCAGCACTCCGCGCGATCACAAGGGTGCAACTGTCAAGCTCGCCGACGCCAACACCGGCGCCGTGCGTACTCTGTTCGAGGACAGCGAACCCGCGACGCAGTTCGAATCGATCGCCGGCTGGCGTATCATGTGGCCGGAACACACGATCATCTGGTCGTCCGAGCGCGATAACTGGGGTCAGCTGTATGCGTACGATCTCAACACTGGAAAGCTGATCAACAAGATCACTACCGGCGAAGGTCCCGTGACAGGAATCGAGCGCGTGGACGACAAGTCCAAATCACTCGTCGTTCAGGCACTCGGCCGCAACCCCGGCGAGGATCCATACTTCCGCCACTACTACAGCGTGAACGTCAACGGAACGGGATGGAAGTCACTGACACCCGATAGTGCCGACCATTCGATCCAGCTTTCACCAGACGGTCGTTACATCATCGACACATACTCGACTCCCGACATTCCGCCCAAGGTCGTGCTGCGCAATTCATCGGGGAACGTCCTGATGCAGCTCGGGCAGATGGATATCTCGCGACTGGTCGCGTCAGGCTGGAAGCCGCCGATTCCATTTACTGTTACGGCGCATGATGGCAAGACGAAACTTTACGGCTTGATGTTCCGTCCGACCAACTTCGACCCGAGCAAGAAATATCCGATCATCAACAATCCGTATCCGGGGCCGCAGTCCGGAAGCGTCGGATCGCGCAGCTTCGCTACCGCGCGCAGTGATCGTCAGGCGCTCGCTGAACTCGGATTCGTCGTCGTCACCGTCGACGGATTGGGAACTCCGAACCGGTCGAAGAGTTTCCACGACGCATACTATGGCGCGATGGGACGCGACAACACGCTTCCCGATCAGGTCGCGACGATGAAGGAGCTCGCACAGAGTTATTCCTGGATCGACATCGACAAGGCGGGAATCTACGGTCACTCCGGTGGTGGATTCGCGACAGCCGACGCGATGTTCCGCTATCCCGATTTCTTCAAGGTCGGAATCGCCGAGTCGGGCAATCACGATCAACGCAACTACGAGGATGACTGGGGAGAGCGCTACCAGGGACTTCTCGTGAAGAACGCCGACGGCACCGACAACTACACGCAGGAATCCAACGAGAGCGTAGCACACAATCTCAAGGGCCATCTGCTGCTCGCGCACGGCTCGACCGACGACAACGTCCCACCGTCGAACACGTTCCTCGTCGCGGATGCACTCATCAAGGCTAACAAGGACTTTGATGAGCTGATCATTCCGAACGCGAGACACGGCTACGCATCTGCATCCAACTACATGATGCGCCGCCGCTGGGATTATTTCGTCCGCTATCTCCTGGGTGCAACACCACCGAAGGAATACGAGATCCAGGACTCGCCGCCCGCCGGAGCGAGAGGCAGAAGAGGCTGATTAGCCAGAGTACCGCACCGAAATTCAACAACGGGAGTCGAGACCATTCGTGGTCTCGACTCCCGTTGTTGTTTAATCTCCGATTGGGGTTTATCGGCGGAGCAACGACGCCTCGAACGATCGTACTTGTGCGTCCGGAACGTGTTCCGCTGGACGGAATCCGGGAGGTCGCCCAACGGTTGCCCACCAGCGCCCCAAACGCTTGTTTGCGTTTTGACGGCGCGCTGGTTTTACGACAGTAAATCGCTGCGCTTGAGCGCTCAGGCCCGGGTTGTGCTACATGGAGGAAAGGCTCCTGCACCTTGAACAGATGCCCCGTGACCAACGAGTGCTCAGATGGAATTTGCAGCGATAATCGTACCTTTGTTTCTTCTTGCGATCGGCGGCGCAGTTGTGTGGATCAGTCGGAGCAGGCGCCTGATCCGACGGCAAGTCAAGCGCCGGAACGCGCCCCTTCCACCGCTCGTAGTCCCGACATCGGCGGGCGCCGCGGATATTGTGCCAGCGGGTGTGATCAGAGAAACTGCGCCCGCAGTTGAACACGAAGTTGAGCAAGTGACGGCCGAGCCTGCTCAGGCCGAAGCTGAGCAACGGCTCGAGACGTGGGGTGAGCGATTGCGCAGCCGCAGCACGCCGAGCGCGCAGGAAAGAGGCGCTGCACGAAAGCTGAGAGCGAGTTGATTCCATGCGCACTGCAGCGCGGTTCCACGAGATCATCCTCGGTTTGAGGGCGAAGTTCGCTACATCGGGCTATCGCGCGGTCGCGTTCGCCATCGGAGCAGTCGCGTGCGGGGGATCGGCATCCGACTCGGTCGCCCCAACCTCCAGCGTGACGGCAGCGGCGATCGTGATAACGCCCGCCGCGCCTCCTGCGGTCGCAGTCGGATCGCAGTTTGCGCTGCAGGCCGAAGTTCACGGCACGGACGGGCAGATCGTGCCGGGCGCGACGGTCTTCTGGTCCAGTCTCGATACGAACGTAGCGATAGTGACTACCACTGGTATAGTTACCGGAAAGGCCCTCGGCTCGACTCAGGTCGCAGCGAGTTCCGGTGGTCAATCCGCAGTCGTTCCAGTCGCAGTAGTGCCGGTCGCTGTGGCGTCAATTGCCATTCTCCCAGCCCAGGCGAGTCTCACCGTAGGCGCCACCGCCGCGTTGCAGGCAGTTACGTACGATGCCGCGGGCCAGGTACTTACCGGGCGTTCCGTAGTCTGGGCAACCAGCGCGCCGCAAATAGCGACAGTCGATAACAGCGGCACGGTTACCGGTGTTAGCGCCGGAACCGCCACTATTACAGGGACAAGTGAAGGAAAGACGGCATCTGCGTCCGTCAGCGTGAGTCTTACGCCGGTGTCGTCGGTAGCCGTCACGCCAAGCTCCGCGATGGTGGTAGCTGGTCACACCGTCGCGCTCACAGCCGTTGCTACGGATGCAAATGGCAACGTACTGAGTGGACGGGCGGTAGTCTGGTCATCCGCAAGTCCATCCGTCGCGACTGTAAGCACCCTCGGACTCGTAAGCGCCGTTGCTGCTGGAACCGCGACGATCAAGGCTACCAGTGACGGCAAGACCGGAGCCGCCCAGATCGTCGTGAGTCTGCCGCCTCCAGCCGCTGTGGCGGCTGTGAGTCTCGCACCATCGACCTTGAGCCTGCAGGTCGGAAACGCGTCGAACCTGGTTGCCACGTTACGCGACTCATCCGGCACGGCTCTGTCGGGTCGCACGGTTGCCTGGATGAGCAGCGCTCCGGCTGTTGCCACCGTGTCGAACGCGGGTGCCGTTACCGCGGTCGGCGCTGGCACGGCGGTGATTACCGCGACAAGCGAGGGAAAGAGCGCGGCAGCGACCATCACGGTGTCGATACCCGCACCAACAGCGGCGGTTGCCAGCGTGCGGATAACCCCTTCCACGGTTTCGCTCCGAAACAATCAGACAGCCGTGCTGACCGCCAAGGTGTACGACTCGCGTGGTAGTCAATTGGCAGGCCGGATCATCGCGTGGAGTTCGAACGATAGCTCGGCCGTATCCGTCACGCGGACCGGCTCGTCGACAGCAACGATCGCGGTGGTTGGCGGGGATAATGGGACGANNACTGCCACCTGCGAATCGGCAACTGGTACGTCCGTAGTAACTGTTCACGACTAACCCGGGGGCCACTGCTATGCGCTCCGGGCCGTCCAGCGTGGCTGGAACAGCGTGCCAAGTCCTGTTGTTCCGCCCGGAAAGACAGAAGGCGCTCAATGCCGCGTACAGCCCTGGCATGACGGGGGTCATAGCAGCGAAAAAACGGAACCCCGACCGGGCGAGAGCATACAACCCTTGGGCTGACCTTCGTCACTTTCTCGACGTGCCATTCGGCGGACTGACCCGGCGCCGCAAGATCGATCCAGAAGGCTAGATTCGAAGACCCCAGGTTTACGATGGAAATTGCAGCAATAATAGGAATCCTCGTTCTGCTTATTGGCGTACCGGTGGTCGTGGTCAACCGCGACTTGTTGTTTCACCGGGCTGCCGCGAAGCGTACGCGTGTCGAAGCTCCACTTCCATTCCTGATCATTCCATCCTATCTCGGTGCGTCTGAAACTGTACCATCCGGGGTAAACCGGCGAAACCCGCCGTCATTCGCCGAGCGGGAGGCCGAGGACACACCCGCTTCATTCGCGCCGCCAGAACCGGCCGCCCGCACACAGCGGACGAAATCATTCGACAGTTACGTCGGCCCGGTCAAGTCCGACGATACGTCGGAACTTGACGAAGCGGACGAGATGGAACGCGCCGAGGAAGTGTCGCCGGACGCCACAGTCGTGTTCAATCGGCCTGTGGACGAGCCGATGCAGATACTTCCAGGACGCCTGCAGGTCATCTCCGGTGAGCCGTCCACAGACGATCTTCTGTTTTTCAGCAGGCTTGGTGAGCCGCCTCGTATTTTCGTCGGGCGGGACGCGGGGCCACCGCATCGGCACATCACGTTGCGGTCACCCACAGTCAGTCGGAGACATGCACGCATTGACTTCGACAGCGGTACCTGGACGATTACGAACCTGTCGCAGACGAATCCGGTGATTGTGAACGATCGCGTTCTTTCCAACGGCAGCTCCGCACGGAAGCTCGCTGACGGAGACCGGATAGAGCTTGGTGAGGTAGCGCTCCGCTTCCGTTCGAGCTGAGCGAGATGTCTTTACCCAACAGTTTCGCGTCCGCTGCTCGGCCGCATGCGTATGCAGGCGACGTTCCGTTTGGCGACTCGTACGACATGGTTCGCGAATTGGGACGCGGCGGTATGGCAATTGTGTACCTCGTCCGCGAGCGCGCGACCGGGATAGAGCGCGCCGTCAAGGTCATCCATACCAAGTACCTCGGTGATGAAGAGGCAGTCGCGCGATTCGACCGGGAAGCGCGACTTGTTGGACGTCTGAAGCATCCCAACATCGTCGCGACGCATTCCGTTCGGTGGATCGACGGACTGGGCCTCGGCCTTGTTATGGACCACGTGCAGGGGCGCACGCTCAAACAAATCCTCAAGGATGGACCACCACTTTCGTTCGAGCAGGCGAAGAGCACCCTCAACGACATCGCCTCGGCGCTGGGCTACGCGCACGAGCGTGGAATAGTTCACCGAGACGTCAAACCCGAAAATATTTTCATCGATGAAATTTCCGGTCGTGCTGTGCTGGCCGACTTTGGCATCGCGCGGTCGGTACAAGGCGAGACGCAACTGACCATGGCCGGTGTGGCTATCGGCACACCGACGTACATGGCGCCGGAACAGATTGACGGAACAGCGGTGGACGCACGCAGCGATCTGTACAGCTTGGGTCTCGTTGGCTGGGAGATGTTGACCGGCCGCAGGCCCTGGGACGGTGAGACGTTGTACAACGTCATCTATCACCAGAAGCACGATCAACTGGCGGCGATCGATGCACTGCGTGCCGAAACGCCACCGCGGCTGGTGTACGCAATCGAAGGACTGCTGGAGAAATCACCAACAACGCGTTGGCAAACTGCTGAGCAGTTCCGGACAGAACTCAATTCGACGGAACCGCCGTTGCCACGCAAACGCGAAGTTGCGCCGGCACCAGACGAAACTATTGCAATCGCGATCACGCCACCGGTTCGCCAATCCGGTGTCGCGCGCAGGCTCGCGCTCCCCGGGCTGCTCATTGTCGCATTGCTCGCCGTCGTGCTTCTTTTTGTGTGGCCGTCCCCGATTCTCGGACCGCTGGTGCAGCCGCGTTCCGCAATACCCGCGGGTGCACCGCAGATTGCTCGCCCGCAGGCACCCGTCCTTCCAAATTCGGTTGTGACGGCGGGCGGAACATCTGCGGTTGATTCTCTCTCAGCAACCGCCGCAACACAGACCGACAGCACCGGTTCGCTGCTCACGCTGCCACCGGCGACAACCACGGCACTGTCCAGAGTTGCACCCGTCGTGGGAGGCGACACTGCGCTCGGAGCTGGCGCGAGGAGAGTTCGTGACAACACGAAGAAACCAACTCCATCGCCTGCGCGAAAAGCTTCCGTCGCCGCTCCTGCCACTTCTCCACCAGTTGCCGCCTCGGTTGCCCCCGCACCCGCGATTTTCACCGTAGCAGCAGGTGGTGCCCACACGTGCCTGATCGCATCTACCGGAACCACCTACTGTTGGGGGGCGAATGGCTCAGGTCAGCTGGGTGACGGTTCGACGCAGGCTGTCGCCAAGCCAACCGCCGTCGTGGCAAATGTGCGATTTGCGAGCATAGCCGCCGGCCTCTCACATACTTGCGCACGGACGAGTAGTGGGTCTGTGTATTGTTGGGGAGACAACGACCACGGTCAGCTCGGCGACGGCGGCCGGGATGCCAGCGACACACCGACCAGAATCAGCCTGTCGCAGAGCCTCGCTTCGGTGACGAGCGGATCGGGTTTCAGCTGCGGTCTGACGGGGGACGGAACCGCTTACTGCTGGGGTGCTGGTGCTCGTGGTCAGCTGGGAAATGGTGCGGCGTCCGACCGCATGACGCCTTCCCGCGTATCCACCAGCGTATCGTTTGCAGCGCTTGATGCCGGGTGGAACCACATCTGCGGCCTCAGCGATTCCGGCGAGGCGTACTGCTGGGGCGCCAACAACAATGGCCAGTTGGGGGACGGAACGACCGCTGATCATGCGGTCCCGACTGCTGTGCGTACCGATCAGCGCTTCACCGCACTGAGTGCCGGCAGTGGCCATACTTGCGGAACCACATCTGCGGGAGCAATCTACTGCTGGGGCGACAACAGTTACGGGCAACTTGGCGACGGGACACGCTCGGCGCACCCCACTCCAGTGGCCGTCAGCAGCAACGAGAAATTCATCGCTATATCGGCAGGCAGCGTGCACACGTGTGCGCTTTCGCAAAGTCACTATGCGTGGTGCTGGGGTCGCAACACGTATGGCCAGCTCGGTGACGGCAGCGCCGTCAGCCGCCTGTCGCCCGTGCAGGTTTCCGGGGGCCATACTTTTACTACGTTGAAGGCATTCGGGTCACACACCTGCGGCACAACGGGCTCGAGTGATCTCTTCTGTTGGGGTTACAACCTCGATGGACAGCTAGGTGACGGAACACGGGAGCACCGGTTGCGCCCGACATACATCGAGAAGCCCACCCTTTAAAAAATCAATGTCGCGCACGCACGGATCGTTCGGATCATACGCGCGCACATTTCGCGCGATCATCGTCACTGCACTGCTGCTCGCGTGCGGAGATTCATCATCGACTGGGCCCGGTGGCGGTGGTGGTGGCGGTGGCGTGGCGCAGCTCTCAATTACGCCGAGCGCGCCGACGATCACAGTTGGGGCACAACTCGCGCTTCAGGCGCAGGTGCGCGACGCGAGCGGCAATATCATTAGCGGTGCGTCTGTGTTCTGGTCCAGCGCCGACACGACAATCGTAACGATATCATCGGCGGGGATCGTCACCGGCAAGGCGGCCGGCAGTGCGCAGATTGCCGCGAGCTCTGGCGGTCAATCCGCAAGAGTCGTGGTGACCGTTTCCGCAGCGCCGGTGGCGACGGTTTCCGTGCTTCCGGCTGCTGCGACGCTCGTTGTCGGCGGCACGACACTACTCAAGGCAGTGACGTACGACGCAAATCAAACAGAGTTGACCGGACGGTCCATTGTCTGGGCCAGCAGCGCAACGCAGGTAGCAAGTGTCGACGCGACGGGCAACGTCATCGGCGTCGCAGCTGGAACAGCAAAGATTACTGCAACTAGTGAAGGACAAACCGGAACGTCGACTATCACGGTTACGGTAATCCCTATTGCGGCGATCTCGATTGCGCCAAGCTCCGCTACGCTCACCGTTGGTCAGTCAGCTTCACTCACTGCGATCGCTACTGACGCCAATAGCAACGTACTCGGCGGTCGGCCGATAACGTGGAAGTCAGCAGATTCCACTATCGCGACCGTCAGCACGCACGGCCTGGCCACAGCTATCGCTCCCGGGAGTACGACTATCAGCGCAACTGCAGAAGACAAGAGCGGAACCGCAACCATAACAGTTTCGAACGTGCCGGTCGCGTCCATCACGGTGACACCGACCAGCGCAAGCTTGCTGGTTGGCGGAACAGCGACGCTCACGGCTGTGACGAAGGACGCCGGCGGAAATGTGCTGGCCGGTCGAACCGTGACCTGGACATCCAGCGTGCCATCGATCGCAAGCGTTTCTGCAACGGGCGCGAGCGCGATAGTTACGGGTGTCGCTGCGGGCAATGCTACGATTACCGCGACAAGCGAAGGACAGAGCGTGGGCACGCCAGTAACTGTCGCGCTTGCCCCTGTCGCAACTGTCACGCTTACACCGAACAGCGCAAGTCTGGTAGTCGGCCACACTGTAACAATCGTGGCGGTTCTCAAGGATGCGAACGGCACTGCGCTCAGCGGCCGTCCGATCGCATGGTCATCGAACACGCCCGGTGTAGCAACAGTGGACGCCAACGGCGTCGTTACGGCTGTTACTGCGGGAACCGCAACGATTTCCGCAACGAGCGAAGGAAAGACCGCAACTGCGGCGATTACCGTTTCGTTGATTCCGGTCGCGTTTGTGATTTCGACTCCGACGAGTGCGAATCTCTACGTTGGTGCGACATTGGCGATGTCGGCCGTTACAACAGATGCAAACAACAACGTTCTCGGCGGCCGAGTAGTCACGTGGTCCACGAGCGCGCCCTCGGTCGCGATGGTCGATCCGACATCTGGGCTCGTCACCGCCGTTGGAGCAGGCAACGCGACAATAACTGCGACGAGTGAAGGAAAGACTGGAGCTGCGTCGCTTGTCGTGGCGTTCGGGCCAGTCGCGACAGTGACAGTCACACCACTGAGCGCGGGCCTGTTCATTGGTGGGCCAACGACGACGCTCACCGCTGTTCTCAAGGATGCCTACGGCAATGTGCTCACCGGCCGCGTAATAACATGGGCGTCGAGTAATACCGCCGCAGGAACGGTTGATGCGAGCGGAGTCGTTACAGCGGCAGCAGCTGGAACCACTTCGATCACCGCAACCAGCGAGGGCAAGACCAGCAACACGTCGATCATTACGGTGAGCACAGCACCGGTCGCCACTGTCACACTGTCGCCCACCAGCGCGAGTTTGATCGTTGGCGGACCGACTACTACTCTCACCGCCGTCCTCAAAGATGCTTACGGTAACGTGCTCACCGGTCGCGCGATTACTTGGACGTCGGGAACCCAGAGTGTCGCGACAGTTAGCAGCGGAGTCGTGACAGCGGTGGCAGCTGGAACTACCGCGATCACCGCAACCAGCGAAGGCAAGACCAGCAACAC
>PMEM01000068.1 GCA_003155795.1 Gemmatimonadota bacterium | reverse complement strand
CGCCGCCACCACCACCGCCACCAGCGGTTACGGTAGACACGACGCAGATCACGGCGAGCATCTACTTCGACTTCGACAAGTCCGATATCCGGAGCGATGCACAGGCGACGATGGATGCCAAGATCCCGTACCTCAACGCGAACCCAGGCATGCGTATCCGCATCGAAGGGAACACGGACGAGCGCGGCTCGGATGAGTACAACCTGGCCCTCGGCCAGCGCCGTGCAGCCTCGGCCAAGAAGTACCTCGTTGATCATGGGGTTGACGCTGGTCGTATCGACATCGTGAGCTACGGTGAAGAGCGCCCGGCCTGCAAGGAGCACAATGAAACGTGCTGGCAGCAGAACCGTCGCGACGATTTCCGAATCCTCGTGATCGGTAGCGATTCAATCAAGGCGCCGCAGTAAGCGGCACTCCTTGGGCTTAAAGGGCGG
This sequence comes from Gemmatimonadota bacterium, assembly GCA_003155795.1. Classification (GTDB taxonomy): domain Bacteria; phylum Gemmatimonadota; class Gemmatimonadetes; order Gemmatimonadales; family Gemmatimonadaceae; genus Fen-1247. Next base: position 42,371 of record PMEM01000068.1, on the reverse strand, counting down.
GGCAGCGAAAGCTGCTCCGCCCTTTGAGCATGTAGTGCCGCGAGGCCGCCGACTTCTACGGCCAACTTCTAATGCCAGTCGCGGCGACGGCTCATAAGAGAAATGGTGAACCGAAGCCTTTCAATTCGTTATGTTGCGAGACGACCCCGGCGTGACGCGCGTGCGCCGTCGAGCGAAACCAGTGTAACGGGAGAGGTGCCGAAATGGGCTCATCGGCGAATCGATAATGAAGAATCGCGCTGACGTGCAATTTTGCGTTGCAGGGTTCCGATACGATCGTGTCACTCCGACACTTGCGGTGCTCGCATTTGCGACATGTCTCGGGTGCGAGGGAGGCAGTCGGGCGGCTGGAGCCGACACGACGTCGACTGGACGATCGGCGTCGTCAACAACATCTATATCGCCAGACTCTCTTACGCGGGCGACCGCGGCAGACCTCGAACAGATTCTGTTCAGCCAGGACGCTCCAGCAGATTTCCCGCAGGAATACTGGACACTTGGCCGCCGCATTTACGACGATCGACATTACGCTCCGTTATGGACCGGGCCCGAAGCGACCAGCGATAAGCGCAGAGTAAGGATGGGATTGCTCTGTCGCGCGGATGATGAAGGGATTGCGCTGAGTCCTCCTCTCGCTGCTGCTCCACGCCGCGTGCCGGTCTCCACTCGACGCGTTGATTCGCTTGCGCGACGCGATCTGCAGCTGACATTTGCGCTTGTCCGGTACCTCAGCGTCGTTGCGCATGGCGGTGTCGCGCCAGCGGCAGTTCACGCGCCATGGAACGTCGCGCCGCCCGCGGGGCCGTCAGATTCGGCCATCGCGGCAATGGTCGAAAGCGCCGACACGGTCGCGATTGCTCAGTTGATCCCTGCCAGCCCGCAGTACGCATTGCTCAGCAATGCTCTGGGACGATTGCTGGACATCGAGTCGCGTGGGGGATGGGGCGTCGTAACGGATTCGACAGTACTGCGTCCGGGCTCCCGCGGAGCGGCAGTCGAACGGCTGCGCACGCGCCTGGTCTTGAGCCGTGACATGGATGCAGCCGACTCTGCGGGCAAGGATTACTCTCCCGCCGTCGTGAGGGGCGTGCGCAGTTTTCAGCGTCGCGTAGGCATTCACGCGGATGGCCGCGTCGGACCGGCCACTCGGGCTGCGCTGAACGTGAGTGCACGTGATCGCGCACGTATTGTCGCTGCTAACCTGGAACGGTATCGCTGGATCCCGCGCAGCCCCGTGGGACAGACAGTGGTTCTGGATGTAGCGACGGGCCGTGCTACGGTGATGCGGCACGGCGTTGTAGTTCTCAGAACCAATCTTGGCGTGAGCTCGAGCTGCACGCTGCCACTGCCGCCGGTGCTTGCTGATACGATCAGCCGCGTGACGAACTCGAATGCTGTGTTGCGGATCCGGCTTGCGGGAGGCGACTCTGTCGTGATTCGCGCGGCCGACAAAGGGCGAAATGTCGCGCGCGCGTGCCTTGTCGCTGATGACTACGCTGCCCTTCGTGACGCGCTGGTGCCGCGAGCTGGCGCATACGCGCCTGCTACCGAGTTGTATATGGTGTTACCGACGGCGTATGTGTCAGGAGACTCTGCATTGATGTACCGGCCCGATGCGTCCGGTGCAGACGCTCGACTTGGCGCGGTATTGAATATGCCGGAAGCGAACCAGTCGGCTATGTGTGACCGGCTGCAGACTTCGCCGTAACGCGTCGCGCGCGATTAACCCTGCAGCGGTTCGTCCGATGCGATGACGGAAACGTGTGTCGGTTCGGACACGCCACCCGGATTCGCCGGAACCTCGCCAGTAGCGACCAACGCCCGTCTGAAGAGTATGGCACCAACGGTTTCGTTCAACGCAATCAGGGCGAGAAGCAGGCTGCGCAGGCTTCCGCCAAAAGTAGGGAAAGTTTCTGCGATTATCATCGCCAGTCCGATCGCAACTCCGGATTGCGACACGAGCCCCATCCACACGTACCGCCTTTCTGTCTCTGGAGCGCGCGCCCAGCGCGCTCCCAGGTGTGTGCCACCCCAGATTGCTCCGACTCGGACCAGTGCGAGCGGCACCAGTACCGGGAGCAGGACGACCACCGTCGCCACATCGATCTTCGCGCCGGCGAGTGCGAAGAATACGACGAACACCGGCGCCGCGGATCGTTCCATGGCATCACGGAGTGCCTTGCTGTGAGGTCGACGCGAGAAGTTCTCCGTCACAAAGCCGGCTGTGATCAGCGTGAGCAGAACTTCCACGTGTGCGATTCGTGCGATCTCCGCGCCGAGAAACGTCGCCACAATAGCAAATAGAAACAGCTCCTCGGCCACGAATCGCAAATACAGCGCGATCCCCGCGCCGAGTATTGCGCCAACGATCAGCGCGCCGATGATCTCCCAGCCGATCCGAATGAATGACGTATCAGCCATTCCCGCGGTCGGCGCGAATGTGCGCGCAGATGCCATCGCCGCAGTGAAGAGCAGTACTACGACGATGTCAGCAAGCAGGACGACGCCCAGGGTCGTGCGCGCTACCGGACCTTTCGCGCGCGTTTCGCTGAGCAGAGCGATCGTCACCGCTGGCGAATGCACTATTGCAACCGACGCAAATAGCAGCGTTACTGCAATGATCTCGCTTGTCGGACGACCGTGCAGGAATGGGATGTAGTTGCTCGCGAGATACAACACCGTGCCAAGTCCAACAGCACTCAGAGCCAGTTCGGTCCCCATGATTTTGAGAAGGCCGACCCACTCCTCGCGCAACTGGTCCCAGCGCAACTCCGAGCCCGCGAGGAATGCAATGAGCGCAATCGCAAGACCGCTGACCGGCTCAAGTTGAGTGAGCGCGTTGTTGCTCACCGATTGGAGACCGACCGGTCCGAAAATGACACCTGCCGCAAGGTATCCGACGATCGCGGGTGCGTGAATCGCGTGCGCTATTTCGCCAACAGTGTACGCTGCGAGAATGAGGAACCCGAATGCGAGCAGCGCCTGCGACCCGTAACCCGATGACCCGAGCGGACGGATCAGCTCCACGAATCCGAAGACGACGAGGAGAATTATCGCGCGACGCATCTAGTTGTGGATCTCCGTAGTGCGTCGCTGAACGTACCTGCTGTGGTGCACCACATTCCTGACGAATCGCGCGGAGACCACATCGGTCAGGAATACCGACACGATAGTGGCGCTGAAGACGAGATTGGGCAGCGCCGAACTGTCGAGCAGGCGGTAGTTGAGGGCGATCGCGATTGCGAGACTTCCGTGTCCCATGAGGGCTCGCCCCCAATTCAATCCGAGCACGTTGAGTCGAGACGAGAGACGCGCGGCGAGGCGCGCCGATCCGAGCTTTGCGCCAAGGCGAATTACGACAAACAATAGAATAGGCAGAAGTGCCGCTTGCGTACTGGGCTGCCATGCAGCGCCGGCAAAGATCAGCAGGACCAGGTAAAGCGGCCGCTGCACGCGGTGCAACGCAGTCGCGATCTCCGTGCGATTCTGGTTTGTATTTATCAGGATCGCGCCGATGATCATTGCAGGAAGCAGCGGTGACAGTCGCGCATACAGTGCTGTCCCGCTGGCGAGTGTGATTGCAGCGGCGAGCGCAATGAAAAGGCGGTCCGGATCGCGCTCACCGCCCAGGAAGAGATGGTAAAGTATTCCTGCGATGACTCCGATCGCGACGGTAATGACTGCCCACTCGGTTGGCGTCGGCGGCCGTATCCCCGCGGGGGGCGCGGGATGGGTAAGGCAGAGCAGCAGGTTGAAGATCAGAATCGCAACAACACCATCGGTGCCAGCTGCGACCTGGACCTGACGAAGCACCGGTGCGCGCGCAGCTCCTTCGCGCGCGAGTCGTCGTACTGCGAGCGCGATTCCCCACGATGATGTCGTCGTCGCAATCGCGCCAAGGATCACCGACGGAGCAAGTGCCACGGCTGGCGAAACGCCAACCAGCCAGACCAGAATGGCATACATGACGCCCGCCACTGTTGTCGCGGTCAGAAGCGCTTCAAGCAGTGCCGTCTGGTATACCTGGCCACGAATCCGCAGCAGCGATGGAATGTAGAACTCCGCACCGATCACGGCGCCCATCCAGCCAATCGCGAGCGTTATGAACGGGCCGAAACTGTCCACGACATTGGAACTGATCATTCCGGAAACGCGCGGGCCGAGGAGGATCCCGAGAAGCAGGTACTCGGCACCGGCGACGACGAGAAAGCGTCTTGCGATGAAGCCCACAGCGAGGCGGGCAGCGGCGTATCCGCCAACAACGAGCAGCACCAGAATGAGGCTTGAACTCATCTGCGGTGCCCGAATCTGCGCGATGTCAGCTAGCTGTCCCGAGCGACATGGCTAGCGCGCCTCTACCTGTGACTCAGAGGCAGCGTCAGTCGCGGCTGGGGTGTTCTCGAATCGACTCCAACCGGAGTACGGCGTGTGGACGCGCAGGAACACGAATCCTCCGGGAGAACCACTTGAGTTGACAGCGAGTCCAGCGATTGCCGCTGAACCGCCCAGTGCGGTCGTTTCGTACTCTATACCCACACCGCGGGCCCCGCAACTGCAAGAGCGAAATACCCTTGTAGTGCGCTCCGGCAGTGAGCCATTGCGGAGCGGGCCGCCGCGGAGATCACGAACTCGGCTTGCGCGACGGCTGGACTGTTGTTACAACGATGCTGCGCGCGCTGATGTGGTTCGGCTATCAGATCCTGAAGGTGCGAACTTCATGTGCTCAAGGGGGACGCATGCTGGCAGCTATACGATCAGCCGCGGTGGTTGGAATCGATGCGTACGATGTTACAGTGGAAGTGGATGCGGCGCCTGGTTTACCGCAATGGTTGATTGTTGGCCTTCCCGTCGGCGCCGTAAAGGAGAGTAGGGAACGAGTGGGGGCTGCACTCGTCAATTCCGGATTCACGCTTCCGCCGCGCCGCATCACCGTGAACCTTGCTCCTGCGGACGTGCGCAAGGAAGGAAGCTCCTTCGATCTTCCCATTGCTCTGGGAATTCTGGTTGCCACCGGGCAGCTCGATCCGAACACTGTAGAGAACCGGATATTTGTCGGCGAGCTCAGTCTCGATGGCGCAGTTCGCAACATCAGGGGCTCGCTATCTGTGGCACGACATGTGGGACGCGCGTGGCCTGGTGCAGTTCTGGTTGTTCCACCCGCCAACCATGCGGAGGCGGGTCGAGTGACCAATATTTCGCTCGCCGCACCTGTGACATTACGCGAATTGGTTCTTCAGTTGCGCGGTGATGACCTGGTCATTGGCCGCCTGCCGGAGTCGAGCGCCGTGCCACGAGCGTACGACATCGACTTCTCGGATGTGGTGGGACAGGAGACTGCCAAGCGCGCGCTCGAAGTTGCGGCGGCGGGATCTCACAATCTCGTTCTCATTGGGCCGCCAGGCGCGGGAAAGACAATGCTTGCGCGCCGACTTCCTACGATTCTTCCAGAACTGAGTGAGGAGGAAGCACTCGAGGTTATTGCGATTCATTCGGTTGCAGGAGTGTTGTCGGAGGACATTACACTTGGTGCGCGCCCATTTCGCGCGCCGCATCATTCGATTTCGGGAGCGGGACTGATTGGTGGCGGAAGCACGCCCCGGCCCGGTGAAGTGAGCCTCGCGCACAATGGCGTTCTATTTCTGGATGAGATGCTCGAGTTTCCGCGTAGCGTGCTCGACGGATTGCGTCAACCTCTCGAAGATGCGACAGTCGTGATCGCGCGTGCGGCGATGTCGGTGACGTTCCCGGCGCGATTCACGCTCGTGGGTGCAACCAATCCCTGTCCGTGTGGCAGAGCTGGCGAGCCGGGTCGCAAGTGTACCTGCGGTCCCGCAGAAGTGGCGAAATACGCGGCGCGAATGTCCGGCCCGCTCACCGATCGAATCGACATGCACGTTCCCGTCGGCGCCGTCGCGTTGCGTGATTTGAGTGGGGATGCCGCGACCGGTGATGGTTCATCGCAAATGCGTGCGCGTGTTGGACAGGCGCGGTGTCAACAGCGTAAGCGATACGGTATGCTGCGAGGCGTTACCTGTAACGCGCACGTCCCCGGCCGCTGGCTCGATCGGCACACGCCGATCGAGAATGACGCGCGGACACTGCTGCATGCCGCAGCGTCGACGTTGGAGCTATCGGCGCGTTCCTACCACCGGGTACTCAAGGTGGCAAGGACCATCGCGGATCTCGGTGCAGATGAGAAGATCGAGGCGCGACATGTAGCTGAGGCGCTGCGGTACAGGCCATCGGCGCGGAAGTGAGGCGCTGGCGAATAACCTCGGGTCTACCTCTGTGTCGGATCAGTGCGTCGATCCGACACGGATTGGAAACTGAGGCATAACGACTGCCCCTCCACTTGCGCCAAGGCTCCCGCAGGGTGTGCACCCCACCCCATATTGGCTAGCTTTCAGCATGTTCGGCTGCCTCAGAAAAGTAGGGTGCCTCATTATCCTGGCCGCGATTGTCGCTGGCGGGTACTACTGGTGGGCGGTAAAGAGCCCGGGGGCGGCGCCGGTGGCTGGGGAATGGCATTCGGTCACGCCGACTGATGCTACAACCGGGGAAGCGGCGGTCCGTGGGTTGCAGGACTCCAAAACCTCCGGCGGGACGAGGCTCACGCCGGCTCAGGCGGTAGCGTATCTGATCCTGGAGACCGCCAAACAGCTTCCACCGTCGTCCACGGATGTGCAGGCGATGGTCTCCGGGAATCAATTGCGCGTTCGCGCTGTCGTCCCGCTTCGGGAACTCGGCGCGGAGCGTGCGCTTGGTCCCCTGGCGTCGATGATCGGCGCGAGAGATACGGTTGAACTCGCAGGTACGGTGGATGTCGTGCGTCCCGGTCTGGCGCAGATGCACGTTGTAAAGGCGCAGATTCACGACTTCACCTTGCCGAAGTCCGTATTACCAAAGCTCGTGCAGCAGATAAGGCACGATGCACCTGATGGGATCGCACCAGACGCGTTTCCCATTCCGCTTCCCAGCTACATAGGCGACATTCGCATCGCCGACGGGAAGGTCACGCTTTACAAGAATGTGAAATGATGAAAATCTTCAAGAACTTCATAGCCGGCGAGTGGGTCGACCCTTCGACTGGCAAATACCTCGAAAATCGGAACCCGGCGGATCGGAACGATGTGATCGGAAAATTTCCGCTCTCCAATTCAACAGATGTAGATCGTGCTGTCGCAAGCGCAAAGCGTGGATTCGAATTGTGGAAGGCGACACCCGCACCACTTCGCGGCGACGTGCTCAGAAAGACGGGCGATATCATGACTTCGCGCAAGGACGAAATCGCTGACGCGATGACGCGCGAAATGGGCAAGCCGCTAACTGAAACTCGCGGCGATGTCCAGGAAGGAATCGATACTGCGTACTACGCTGCGACGATGGGCCGTATGCTTTCTGGTCGCACCGTTCCCTCCGAATCGCGAAACAAGTGGGCGATGAGCTATCGCAGACCGATCGGTGTCGCGGGGTTGATCTGCCCGTTCAATTTCCCGATGGCGATTCCGACCTGGAAGATGTTCCCGGCACTCGTCTGCGGAAACTCGGTCGTGTTCAAACCCGCGGAAGATGTTCCGCATACTGGTACGTTGCTTGTGGAAATCCTGCTCGACGCGGGCCTTCCACCGGAAGTGATCCAGTTGTTGCACGGAACTGGTGAAGACGTAGGTGCGCCGCTGGTCGAACATCCCGACGTTCCTCTCATTTCGTTCACAGGCTCGACGGCGACGGGAAGTCTCGTCGGCGCGACCTGTGGGCGAATGCACAAGCGGCTATCGCTCGAGATGGGCGGCAAGAACGCGCAGATAGTGCTGGATGACGCTGATCTCGATCTGGCGCTCGAGGGCGCGCTCTGGGGCGCATTTGGCACTACGGGGCAGCGCTGCACGGCAACCAGTCGGCTCATTCTGCAAAAGGGAATTCACGACAACTTCCTCGGCATGCTGGTCGAGCGCACCAAGGCGCTCAAGATCGGCGACGGCCGCAAGAAGGGAACTGACATCGGTCCTGTCATCAACGAAGCCGCTCTGAGCAAGATCGAGCACTACGTGGATATCGGTCAGGCAGACGGTGCCGATATCGTTTGTGGTGCGCATCGCGCCACCGGCCACGGTCTGGACGACGGGCTGTTTTACGAGCCGACGATCTTCACGCGCGTCGAGCCAACGCATCGGATCGCCTACGAGGAGATCTTTGGACCGGTGCTGTCGGTTATTCGTGTGTCCACGGTCGATGAAGCCTTCGCGGTCAATAACAGTGTCAAGTACGGCCTTTCGTCGTCTGTATACACACGTGACGTGAACGTATCGTTCCGCGCGCTGGAACAGCTCGACACGGGCATCACGTACATCAACGCGCCGACGATAGGTGCCGAGGCACATCTCCCGTTTGGAGGGGTAAAGCAGACCGGTAATGGCCATCGAGAGGGCGGTTGGGAAGTTTACGACTTTTATTCCGAGACCAAGGTTGGCTACGTTGATTACTCCGGGACGCTCCAGCGCGCCCAGATCGACGCTTACCTCGGCGCGCCGGACTGACGCCGGGCTTGAGCAGTGTCGGTATACTACCCCGTACTGCTTGACGCTGGCATAGGGGATTCTGCATTGAGGAGGAAGCGGTCGCGGTGATGCGCGCAATCATGAGGGCGTTCTTGCAACTGGGCGCGTCGGTCCTGCTATTTCTGGTGACCCGCGCGCTCGTCGTCGAGATGTACAAGATCCCGACGGCGAGCATGCAGCGCACGCTGATGGTTGGAGACTTCCTGGTCGTGAACAAGATGGTGTACGGCGCCCAGGTACCATTCACGCATTATCGCCTGCCAGCGTTCCACGACCCGCGTCGCGGAGACGTGATCGTATTCAAGTGGCCCTCGGATCCGCGCATCAACTTTGTCAAGCGAGTCGTGGGGATCCCGGGTGATACGCTATTCATGAAGGACGGAGTGCTTACTCGCAACAGCGTCACGGTTCAGGAGAAGTACGTAACACATACGACTGCCGATGCCGACATGGCGGTCGACGAGTTTCGCTGGCAACAGGACTATCTGGTCAAATCGGCTCGGGCGAGTGAGACGTACTGGCCCTCAAGGAATAACTGGGGCCCGCTCATAGTACCGCCCCATGATTTCTTTGTGCTGGGTGACAACAGGGATAATTCGCTCGATAGCAGGTACTGGGGATTCGTGCCGGATTCACTGGTCCGGGGCGAGCCGATGTTCGTTTACTACAGTTATCGCCCCGACAGCGCGTCGACCTGGAGCTGGTTGACAGATGCGCGTTGGCGTCGGCTTGGAACGATCGTTCGGTAAATCGTTTTTCCCTGTATCTCATCGTATGATGGCCAGCCCCTTTCACACCGCGCGCCCTTCGGTAGAATTAGAACAGATGAAGCTGCCCGGCAAGCGAAAGGATTCTGCTGATGATGGACTGCTGGATCAGTACCTGCGCGACATCAGCACTTATCCGCTGATCACGCGAGAGGCCGAAGCTGAGCTGGCGGTCGGGATTCGCGCGGGCGACGACGAGTGCATGAACAAGCTTGTTCGTGCCAATCTCCGTTTTGTTGTTTCCGTCGCCAAGAAATATCAGAACCAGGGCGTCAATCTCTCCGACCTTATCAACGAGGGAAACCTGGGTCTCATGCGCGCCGCTCGGCGATTCGACGAGACCAAGGGTATCAAGTTCATTTCGTACGCGGTATGGTGGATTCGCCAGGCGATACTCCAGGCGCTCGCGGAGCAGTCCCGAATCGTTCGCGTTCCGCTCAATCGCGCCGGAGATATTCATCGTGTCGGGAAACGCGCTGCCATGTTGTTGCAGGACCTTGGCAGGGAGCCGACACATCTCGAGATCGCAGAAGGCCTCGGAATAACAGAAGAAGAAGTCTCCCGCACGCTGGCAATATCGCACACGCATCTGTCGCTCGACGCTCCAATGACGCCGGGCGAGGACAATTCGCTGATCGATCATCTTGCTGACACGAATCGACTTCTCCCTGACGAAGAGATGTTCGAAAAGGCGCTCATCGAGACGGTTCATCAATCACTGCTCATACTAAAGCCACGTGAAGCCCGCGTGCTGCGCATGTACTTCGGCCTGAACGGCGACGAACCGATGACGCTTGAGGTCATCGGAGACGTGCTCGGCGTCACGCGCGAGCGAGTTCGCCAGATCAAGGACCGTGCGCTGCTCAAGCTGCGTCATCACACCAAGAAGCGCGCACTCGAATCGTTCCTCGTTACATGAGGGTCGGTCTCGTCACACTTGGCTGTGACAAGAACACTGTTGATTCGGAACGGTATCTGGCTCAGCTCGCGGCGTACGGCGGTGTGCTGACTACCGATCTGCAGGTGGCTGACGTGATAATCGTCAACACGTGCGGCTTTATCGACGCGGCCAAGAAGGAATCGCTCGATGCACTCGTGGAAGCTGGCGAGTACAAGCTATCGGGTGCGTGTACGACCGTCGTGGCCGTTGGCTGTATGGTCGAGCGACACAAGGGCGAATTGCAGGAGGCGTTGCCTGAGGTGGACCTGTTTCTCGGAGCGTCGGAGACCGACCGGTTGATCGAAGAGCTCGCGAGCCGCGGTGTTTTGACGGGCGATCCGATGCTGGAACACCCTGGCGTACGACTCTACAGCGGCGATCTCCCGCACGTGCGCTATCTCAAGGTCAGTGAAGGTTGCGATCATGGCTGCGCGTTCTGCGCAATCCCATTGATGCGCGGCAAACACCGCTCCTTCGCGCCGGAGGAAATCATCGCCGAGGCGCAGTTGCTGGAAATGCAGGGCGCGCGCGAGATCAATCTCGTTGCTCAGGATCTTGCACACTACGGGCGCGACATACGCGATCGCCAGGTACGGCTACCAGACGTGCTACGCATGCTTGTCGAGCAGACCACCATCCCGTGGATTCGCATGCTGTACCTGTACGCGACCGGGATCACGCCGCAGCTGCTGGAACTGGTTGCGCGCGAGCCGCGCATCATGCCGTACATCGACATGCCAATTCAGCATGCGTCCGACAGCGTACTCGAGCGCATGCGTCGCCCGGAACGCGCGCACACCATCCGGGCGAACGTTGCGCGATTTCGCGAAGCGGTACCACACGTTGCAATCCGAACGACCTGCATCGTTGGATTCCCAGGCGAGACCGAAGATGACTTCGAGCAACTGCTCGCGTTCCTGGAAGATGTGCAGTTTGAGCGTGTCGGAGTATTCGCGTACTCGCCGCAGGAAGGAACCCGCGCAGCACAACTTGTGGACGACGTTCCGGACTTCGTGAAACGGGACCGGCTCGAGCGGGTCGTCGAGCTCCAGCGAATGATTACAGCAGAGCGTTACGAGAGCCGCATCGGAACTCCGGTTCAGGCGATTGTCGACCGGGTGGACGAGGTAACCGGGAACGCTATCGCGCGCCTGCCATGGCAGGCAGACGATATAGATGGCGTGACCTTCCTTGACCGCAATTATGTCCCTGGCACGCTGCTGGAAGTCATCCCCCGTGAAGTCGTCGACGACTACGACTTCACGGCGGAATCGATTCGCGTGCTCAGCGCACCGGTCTCGGATATTGGCGTTGCGATCCGAAGGCAACTGCCGCTGATATCCACAACCATAGGAAGTTTCGGCCGGTGACTCTCATGCGTCTTATGGGTGTGAGATCCACGCTCGTATTCGCATCGATTTTCCTCGGCGCCTGCGCCGGCACCGTCAGGCGCCCGACCGAGGCGCCGACGCCGGTTGCGACAACAAGCTCGGGTGCGCGAAGCAATCTCCCGCCTCTGGTTCTTCCGCCGGACTCTGCCAATGGAGGAAATGGTTCGACGGTCGCGGTTGCTGAACTACCGGTAACGGTACTCCCGACCATCATTGGCCATCGCGCGACCCAGCCGACCGTGAATGCCACCCCAGTGGGGGGCGTGACGCGAGATGCCAACGATCAGACAGTGCGGATTGCTCTCGCCGTCTCGCAGCAATCTGCGCAGCTTACTGCGACTGGCGCGTGGAACATCTACGATGCCGGTACGCAGAAACTGCTCGGCGAGTTGAGCGCCAGCGACGTCATCAGCGCACAGTCGCGGGACGGAACGTTGATTCTGAAAGGCGCTCAGAGTCAGTCAGTCCGCGGTGCGATGATTGCTCGACCGGCCGGCGCGGGAAGCTACATCAGTTACGGCGGGCACCGATACCGTGGTGAGATTGCACTGGCTGCGTCGGGGGACGGTGTTCTGGTCATAAACCGGGTGGCCGTGGAAGATTATCTTCGCGGAGTCGTTCCACTCGAGATTGGTACAGACAGGACACAATCGGAAAGCGCGGCGGTTGAAGCACAGGCGATAGCCGCGCGCAGCTATACGTATACGCGCATGGACGACGGCCGCCCGTATGACATGGTGGCTACGACAACGGACCAGGTTTACGGTGGCATGGATGCAGAGCGACCATTATCTGATGCCGCAATCAGTGTAACACACAACATGGTGATGATGTACGGCGGCAAGGTGATCAATGCGCCATATCATGCTAACTCGGGCGGTGTCACCGCCGCGGCGAGCGAGGTTTGGCGCAGTTCTGACGAGCCGTATCTGGTATCGGTCAGCGACAGGATTCCGGGTACGGACCATTACTACGGGGAAGATGCGCCGCGCTTCCGGTGGACTCGAACTCTGAGTGGATCGGAGTTGTCGATCCTGCTGGATCGGTACCTTCCGAAGTACTCGACTGCTCGATCGGGCAGTGTCGGAACGTTGCGCAAGATCACCGAGACCGGCAGAACGCCATCGGGGCGGATAGCGGGCCTCATATTCGAGACCGACCGTGGAAGTTTCGCAGTGCGCGGGAACGATGTTCGATCCGTACTTCGCACTGCGTCGGGAGATCTTCTGCCGAGTACGCTATTCACGTTTGATGAGAAGACAGACCGGAAAGGGCAGGTGACTTCGCTGACGATCCACGGCTCGGGGAACGGGCATGGCGTGGGGATGGATCAGTGGGGTGCGATCGCTCGGGCTCGGGCTGGCCAGGACGCGCTGTCGATTCTTCGCACTTACTATCCGGGAACGACTATCGGCAGAGTAATTTAGGGTATGGCTTCAGTACCGCCCGTTCGAATCGCAGTTGTTGGCGCTGGTGCGATCTCGCAACTTGCGCATCTACCCGTTCTGTCCAAGGCGCGTGGCGCGGCACTCGTCGCACTCTGCGACAATGACGGCCCCAAGGCTCGCGCGCTGGCTGAGCGTTTCGGCGTGCGTGACGTGTTCACCGACATCGATGACCTGTTTGAGTTCGACAAGATCGATGCCGTGGTGATAGCGACGCCCAACCACCTGCATGAGCCGCACGTACTCGCCGCCATTCGTGCCGGGGTCGACGTATTATGCGAGCGCCCGCTGTCGCTCAGTTCCAAAGGGATAGCGCGGATTGTGAAGGCAGCGGACGCAGCTGGTCGCAAGGTTGCTGTTGGCAACAACCATCGCTTCAGAACCGATGTGCAGCAACTGCAGCGCTTCATGCGCGGCGGAGAACTTGGCGCGATCACGGGAATTCGCGGCGGCCATTATCAGTTCCGTGGAACGCACACGGGTTGGCGGACGCGTCGGCCAGAGGCTGGTGGCGGGGCGTTTCTCGAGTTGGGTCACCCACTGGTGGATCTTGCCATGTGGCTCACGGATTTTTCCGATCCGGTGCGGGTGAGCGCCCACTTCGATCGCAGCCGGGCCGCTGAAGCGGTCGAGGATAGCATGGCTGTGCAGATCGAATTCGCCGGTGGAGTGTTGTTCACCGCGGATGTAGCATTGAACCACGTCGGAGTTGAGGATCGCTGGTGGTTCGAGATGCGTGCATCGCGCGGGAGTGCTCGACTGTCCCCCTTGCGCGTGGTGAAATTGCTCAACGGACGCCCGACCGACGTATCGCCAACCGGAGCGGCTGCGCGCGAGAGTGCGTTCATACAGAGCTATCGTGCTGAACTGGCGCATTTCATCGCGATGGTACGTGGCGAGACGCCTTATGAGCCACCAACAGATCAGGTCGCGGTGCAGCGGTTGGTAGAAACGGTCTACGAGTCGGCTCAGCAAGGGCGCGAAATCAGTCTGTGACGCGATGACAATGCGCGCGCGGGGCATGATTCCCAGCCGCGGCGGAGCGTGGTCTGCACTTGCGTCTGCAGCGATATTTGCAGTCGCATTCCCGCCGTTCAAGCTTCTGCTCCCCGCTTTCCTGTGCCTGATACCGATCGCCGTTTTCGTTGCCAGACTGGCTGACGACGACGGTGGTGCGGCCGAAGCAGCACGCGTGGGTTTCTGGTTTGGTTTTCTCGGCTACGGTGCCAATCTCTACTGGATTGCCGTTGCGCTGCTGCTGTATACCAAGCTCGCGCTGCTCGGGTACGTTGCGTCGCTGATCTGGCTCGCGCCAGTTGTGGCGCTAACGATGCTGGCGCTCTACTTCGCTCGAAAAGTATCCGGCTGGCCGCTCGCAATTCTGTTGCCGATCGTCTGGACAGCGTCGGAATTGGTGTTCAACTATCTGAACGACCTTTCGTTTCCATGGCTACCGCTCGGGCTTGCAGTTGCACACGTCCCGCTTCTTGCTCAGGTGGCAGACATCAGCGGAGTTCGCGGCGTGAGTTTCTGTATTGCCACCGTGAACGGGTTTCTCGCCGATGCGTGGCTGATTCGGTCTGATCGCCGTGCAATGACTGCGAGGATTGCCGGCGCGCTCATAATTGTTGCCGCAGTCGGGGCCTACGGGGAGTGGCGCATCACAACGATTCAGCTCCGGCCGCTTGCCAGGATTGCGATAATTCAGCCTGACATTCCGGAGGAAGTAAAGCTTACAACGGAGGATCCTTCCGCTCACGTGGGCAAACTCGTTGCGATGACGCGTACGGAATTGTCACGGTCGTCACCGGACCTTGTGGTATGGCCCGAAGCGGCGCTGGACCGATTCCTGTGGCAGTACCCCGCGTGGCTGGACTCGCTTCGATCGGCCGTTGCTGCACGCCCGACACCGATGATTGTCGGATTCATGGACTCCAGTGATCCGCGTCGCACACCGTTCATGTACTACAATGCGGCGCTGCTTACAGATCCGCGCGGGTACGTGAGTCCACAGCCGCCGTACCGCAAACACTATCTCGTGCCAATCGTGGAGCGTGTTCCGTTTGTAAATCCTGAATGGTTCCGCGGCGTCGATTACTTTGGTGGCTTTTCGAGGGGAACTTCGGAGGAGCCTTTTCATCTGGACTTCGGCACTGTGGGTGTGCTGATCTGCTACGAATCGATCTTCCCGCAGTTATCGAGGGATTACGCGGAGCAGGGAACGTCGGTGTTGCTCAACATCACCAACGATGCGTGGTTTCAGCGCAGCAGTGCCCCGTACCAGCATTTTGCGCATCTCTCGTTGCGTGCGATCGAGAACCGGGTGCCAATTGTACGAGCCGCCAACACCGGTATATCGGGGTGGATCGATCCGCTCGGACGGGTTCGCGCTCAGACGCCCATTTTTGTCCCGCGTACGGAAACGTACACTATCGAAGTGACTGCGACACGAACTCTCTACACACGTGTCGGTGACTGGCTCGGTACCCTTTGTCTGATTGCCACGCTCGGCTTTATGACGGCAAGTTGGCTGTCCGCGCGCCGGAGGCGGCGACTCGAGACCTCTTGACTGCAGCGCGTGAGCGCCAGCGCCGGATCAGGGATTGGTGCCAGTCGTGTCCGGGTCGGTTCCGCGGAATCCGACCAGGTTCGGAATCATCGTCCACGTAATCTGGCCGGTCATGTCCGGTCCGATCGTGAAGACCTCGGATCTTATGTCTCGGCCACCCATCCGGGTTGCGAGGAGTCTATACGATGCTGAGTAGGATACCGGGGTGAAGCTGAACTCGCGGGTCGTCCGTGGCGGCACCGAGCCAAGGAGCCGGCGCACACCATCCCAGGTCACCGTGTAGATGGCGAGGCTGGTGAGCCTGAGCAGGTTGTTATTGACTACCAACTGAACGGGAACCGGCGCCGCTTCGGAGGTGTTGACGTTAGACGGAGCGCAAGCGGTGCCAGCCCCAGCTGCGACGGCGAATGTGGCAATCCCGGCGGCTTTTCGGAGAGAGGTGCGGATTCGCATGGTACATCGGAGAAAAGCATAGTTCGGGCCGACCGGACGCCGAAAGGTTCCCATTCGCATGACCGGCGCAGAGAACCGGGAGCGGCCCGTTGGGTGGATCAGCCGGGGTCCTGATGCGTAATCCGCCCCTACCGGCGCCGATACGAGGAAACCACGGATAAGCTTCCGTCCGCCGCCCAACCGTTTTATCTTTAGAGGCTAGTCTTACCAGAGGCATCCCAATGAAACCAGACATACATCCCCTGTACGCCACGGCGAAAGTCAGCTGTGCGTGCGGAAATACGTTCGAGACACGCTCCACGGTCGCCAACATCAGCACTGACATCTGTGCAGTTTGCCATCCGTTCTACACTGGCAAGGCCAAGATGGTCGACACGGCAGGCCGCGTCGAGCGCTTCCGTCAGAAGTACGGTAGAAAGGAGAAGGCGACCGCTTAGCTGCGATCGTCCCGATCATCGAAGGCCCACGAATGTCGTGGGCTTTCGTGTTTTCGACATCGCCGAGAGCGTCTCTGCTCTCGTTGATGCCGGTACTCCCTTCGCCAGTCAAATGAGCAATATTTCTACGCGTGCCATGATCAGCAAATTTCGCCAGGAACAGCAGTGAGTCTTCGCGACCGCCTCGCCACGTCGATTGCGCGCGCGGCTGAAGTCGAAACTCAGCTGAGCGATCCGGCGACTGCGCGTGATTCTAAAAAACTCGCTGAGCTGGGCCGCGAGCACCGGCAACTCGAAACTGTGGTTTCGCTGGCGCATCGGCTTGATCGTGCCGAGCGCGAGCTTGCCGAGGTGACGGAACTGGCGCAGTCTGAAGATCCCGAGATGGCGTCGGAAGCAGAGGCTGAAGCGCAACGGCTCACAGACGATATCGCGCAGATCGAGCTGGATTTGAAGCCAGCCTTGCTCCCACCAGACCCACTGGATGATCGACCCGCGATTGTGGAGATCCGCGCCGGAACTGGCGGTGATGAGGCGGCACTGTTCGCCGCCGAACTTTGGCGCATGTACACGCGCTACAGCGAGGGTCGCCGCTGGAAGCTCGAAATCATTTCGCTCTCCGAGGCTACACTCGGCGGAGTGAAGGAAGTGATCTTCAAGATCGTCGGTACCGGAGCGTTCGGCGCAATGCGATGGGAATCTGGAGTGCATCGCGTGCAGCGCGTTCCCGTTACGGAGAGCCAGGGCAGGACGCACACGTCTGCGGCAACTGTGGCAGTGCTCCCCGAGGCGGAGGAGGTGGACGTAAGGATCGAAGACAAGGATCTTCGCATCGATGTCTTTCGTTCGTCCGGTCCTGGTGGGCAATCGGTGAATACAACGGATTCAGCGGTGCGCATTACGCACATTCCATCTGGCATTGTCGTCTCGCAGCAGGACCAGAAGTCGCAACTGCAGAACAAGCTCAAGGGAATGGAAGTACTGCGCGCGCGGCTACTCGACGCGCGGCTGTCCGAACGTGAAGCAGCACGTGCTCGAATGCGCAAGACGCAAGTAGGAACGGGTGACCGATCCGCGAAGATCAGGACGTACAACTTTCCACAGAGTCGCGTGACGGATCATCGCATCGGGCTCACCTCGCATGATCTAGCGGCAATCATGAATGGCGGCATTGAGCCATTCATCGACGCGTTGCGCATGGCGGACGTCGAGGAGAGATTGAGCGGTGAATGATGGCGCCGGGCGCGCTGCGCGCGCGGACCTACGCAGTGTCGCAGCGCTTACGACTGAATTGCAATTGTTGTTGGCCGACACATCGCCGCGGGTGTCACACGATATCATCGCCGCGTTGCTTGACGTTCCGAGGTTCTGGCCATCGGCAAATGGTGCCGAAGGAATCGACGACGCCGTCTGCCTGGCCGCGCGGAAAGCGGTAGCGCGGCTTCAGCGCGGGGCTCCATTCGCCTATGCGGTGCGCCGTGCGTCTTTCCGGCATCTGACGCTGGATGTTGACGAGCGGGTGCTCATCCCTCGTCCCGAGACCGAGGGGCTGGTGGATGAAGTCCTCCGGATGGCGGCGGGGTTGCGTGGATGCGCAATGGACATCGGCACTGGATCAGGGGCCATCGCGCTGTCGCTGGCCAGCGAAGGGGTCTTCGACCGGGTTGTGGCCACGGATCTTTCCGCGGATGCCATCGCCGTCGCCAGGCAGAATGCAGCCCGGCTAGCCGGCGCGCTCAGGGTCCCGGTGGAGTTCCGGCAAGGTTCGTTACTGTCTCCGGTGCGCGAGCTTCGGGCCTCGGTAATTGTCTCGAACCCCCCTTACATTGCATATCATGAGGCCGCCGAGCTTCCGGCCAGCGTTCGCGACTGGGAGCCGAGCCTGGCGCTCCTGAGTGGGCCGGACGGAATGCTCGCGACAGCCGCTATTATTCGCGGCGCGGCGGACCTGCTCCAGCAGGATGGCGTTCTTGCACTTGAAGTTGATGCGCGGCGAGCGTCGCTCGCCGCCGAAGCGCTGGCGGTCGATCCGCGGTATCGCGAGATCGCTGTCCGGCTGGACCTCGCAGGGCGCGAGCGGTTTGTTGTCGCCCGACGCACCTAGGAGTACACTATGGCACTTGAAGAGAAGGCTCGTGAGCTCGGCAGATTGATCGGGCAGAGCGATGAATACCGCGCGGTGACTCGCGCGAACGAAGGGCTCACGGCGGATGCAGACGCGACAGCGGTGCTCAAGCAAATGGAAGGTCTGCGCCGTGAGGCTCAGGCCATGATCCAGCGTGGCGAAGAGCCGACCGAGGACATGGAGAAGACGCTGGACGATCTGCTGACGAAGGTGCAATCAAACGACGCGTATCAGCGAGTCGCAGTTGCGCAGGAAAATCTGGACAAGGTCATGCGCCGCGTGAACGACTGGATCAGTGACGGAATTACGAAGGGCGCACAGAGTTCCATCATCACACTGGGCTGAACTTCGTGACGCGCGGACCACTCATCGTATTCGAGGGTGCTGAAGGGGTCGGGAAGACGACGCAGGCTCGTCGTCTTGTCGCTGCCCTTGAGCGGCACGGTCATGCGTGTGTGCACCTCCGCGAACCTGGCGGTACATCGCTCGGCGAGTCCATCAGAAGCGTTCTTCTCGAGCCTTTTCGCAGCATCACGCCGCGCGCCGAGGCGTTGTTGTTCATGGCATCCCGCGCGCAGTTGATAAGCGAGCGGGTCGAGCCGGCGCTCGATGCCGGAACTATCGTGGTGCTCGACAGGTTCTTTCTTTCAACGTATGCATATCAGATTCACGGACGCGGTCTCGCTGCTTCCGAAGTCGTGGCCGCTAACAAGTTGGCGGTGGCGGATATCGTACCGACAATAACAATCGTACTCGGCCTCCCGATGGCCGACGGCCTGGCACGTGCCGGCAAACGAGCAGCACACGATTACATGGAACAATTGGGTAGTGATTTCCACACACGCGTCGGGGCAGCTTTCGATGAATCCGTGACGCCCGAGTGGCAGTTGGCGCATCCCGAGTGCGGTCCCATTGTGGGAATTGACGCGAGCGGATCGGAGGACGAAGTGTTCGCACGCATCGTCGATGGAATAGCGCGGTTTCTTGCGCCCCGACTTCAGTCAGGGCTCATCGCGGATGTGCATCAGGGGGCGGCAAATTGACTGAGGGACGCACCAGGCCGAAGACGATCGTTCTTGCATCGATCCTGGCAATTGCGCTGGTGGCCGGAGCCTGGATGTTCCAGCGCGGCGCGAAGAGCACGCGGGTGAACGGAAGCAAGTTGTTCGAACAGGTCCGGGCAGCGGTCCGCGATGATTACGTCGATACCGTCAGCGATGCGCATGTCTATCAGATGGCGCTCGATGGAATGTTGTCGGGGCTTGACGATCCATACGACACTTATCTGAATGAGGACCGCGCGTCGCGGTTGGCCGAGCGCACCACGGGGAACTATGCCGGAATTGGCTTGCAGGTGGACGTACGTGATGGATCGCTTGTAGTTGTGAGTCCGCTGCCCGGTGGCCCGGGTGAGCGTGCCGGCATTCTAACCGGCGACCGCATCGCTCAGATCGATGGCAAGGTAGTGAACAACTGGACCGCGGAAGAAGTGCAGCAGCTTCTTCGTGGACCGCCGGGATCTCCGGTCAATCTCGTAATTCAGCATCCGGGATCGGCTGCGTCCATCGCGCTGACGCTTGTGCGTGCGGCGATTCATCACAGCGCAATCAAGCGAGCTGCTTTGCTTGATTCACACATCGGTTACGTTGCGCTGGCAGTATTCAGCGACTCAACGGCAAATGAACTCAGCCATACGGTCGATTCGCTGGTCAAACTCGGGGCGACCTCGCTGACCCTCGATCTGCGTGCGAACCCCGGTGGATTACTCGCGCAGGGAGTCGCGGTGTCAGATCTGTTCCTGGATCGTGGCGAGAGAATCGCCAGTACGTCCGGCCGTGATTCTGTCGACGACGTCGTGTTCACGGACAGCACTGCGCAAAGATGGCCGAATCTCCAGATCGTCGTGCTTGTAGATGGGAAGTCTGCCAGCGCCGCTGAAGTGGTCGCTGGTGCTCTGCAGGATCACGACAGGGCAGTTGTGCTGGGTTCTACAACGTACGGCAAGGGTAGCGTGCAGCATGTGTTCCCGGTGAAGGCTGGCGGCGCCGTGCGTCTTACAACCGCGCGCTGGCTGACGCCGCTCGGTCGTTCAATAGCGCACCCGGCACCTGTACCCGGTGAAGACGAGCTCGATAGTGCGCCACCACGTCCCAAGTACAAGACAGCAAGTGGACGTGTGGTGCTAGGTGGCGGCGGCATCACGCCGGACCTGGTGATTGCTGATACCGTCGCTCCGGCCGAGAACCTTGCGTTGATGCGGGCGCTTGGTCCGAACGTCTCACTGTTCCACGACGCACTTACGGCTTACGCGTTGCAGCTCAAGGCGAGTAATTCGATCAAGTCGCCCAACTTCGTGGTGAGCAGTGCGATGCTCAGTGAGATCTACCGCCAGATGAAGGCGCGCACTGTCGATGTCCCGAGGAGTACGTTCGACGATGCGGCGCCGCTTGTCTCGCGGCTGTTTTCATATGAAGTGGCGCGGTATGTATTCGGCGCGGATGCTGAGTTCATGAGGAAGGCGGCTGACGATCGCGTACTGAAGTCGGCTGAACAACTGCTCGCCGCGTCGCATTCGCAGGCTGATGCGCTCCGCAGGGCTGCTGAAATGCAGGGTACGCGGACGAGGGAGTGAGCGAGCGCGTCTTCATCATTGGCGCGGGGAAGGTTGGCCGCGGGCTCGCTTATGCATTCAGAAGCGTTGCCTTGCAGGTTCTTGGGGTACACGCGAGGAGCCCGCGTGACGGTGCGACGACATCCGGTCCGTATCCAAAGGTGATGAGCGAGGCGAACGTCGTTATCATCGCTGTGTCCGACACTGCGCTGAACGATGTGTGCCACGCTCTGGCGGTCGCAGCAAAGGACAAGAGCTCACCACTTACGCGTGGCACCATCGTGCTGCATACATCGGGGACGGTTAGCCCGCCGGCATTGAATGACTTGCGCGCGGCTGGATTTCCATGCGGCACGTTTCACCCACTGGCCCCGTTTTCAACGGCCGAGCGAGGCGCTGCGATGCTGCACGACGGCTGGGTTGGGATAGATGGTGATCCAGTGGCCTGCGCGACCGCGCGGCGTCTGGCAGCGGCGATCGGCGCGCGCACCGTGAATATTCCTGTTGGTGGCAAGGCTGCGTATCACACCGCGGCAGTGATGGCGTCCAACTTTCCAGTGGTGCTCGCTGCGCTCGCTGCGCGACTTCTTTCCCAGTCAGGCATGGAATCGCACGCTGCTGAGCAGGTGGTTCAGCGACTGATGGCTGGCGCGGTCGGCAATCTCGAATACGGATCGCCGACCGAGGTGCTGACAGGTCCTGCGGCGCGGGGCGACACGGAAGCAATCTCATCGCATCGCGCTGCACTCAGCTACGATCCAGAGACGCTAGCCGTCTATGACGCGCTAACGCGGGCCGCCGCTTCCCTGACCGCCGAGCATTCCACCACCGTCAATCACGCGAACGTTGGCCGGCGGCGTAAACTGGAAGGTTGACCGCGGTACCGCCACATTGGTCCGGAATTGCGTTACTGTGATCTTTCGTACCAGACCGCTCGGTTCCGTTGATTCAAGCTGCCAGACCAACCCGGTTGAGTCATCCACCCAGAGTGTTGCACTGTTGAATAGCGAAGAACTGGATTTTGGTGCCAACGTTATGGCGTGTGTAGCGCGACCACGGATTTTCGCAGTGCCAGCATCGGTGATCGTGTAGCTGCCCGCGGGAGCCGATAGAATCTGGCCCATGGGATCGATGAGCATGCCAGACTCGCCGGCGGCGGCAGGAATCTTTATTACCTGGCCGGGCGCAGTGCTTGGCAAGTAAACCCAGAGCTCCGACCCATCGGAGACGATACGATCGGGGTCCTTGCCGTTGAACGAAATTGACAGCAGGTTGGGGGGCTTCCGCACAAGTTCGCCACTGGTGGTCAGCGCCCGACTCGTCAGTGGATTGGTTACTGTCTGGTTGAACTGGACCGAGATCGATGCCGCACCGTTGTAAGCGGCTATCGCGCGCTTGAGTGTTGCTTCCGGTTGTTGTGCACCCAGAGCGGTGGTGCACAACAACGTGACCAGTGACAGGACAGTGACGCTGAAGGACGGCATGACGGTGAGATACCCGTTCGGTGTACTTACGTTCCCGGGACGGGTCTCCAACTTTAGTTGTTTCGCGGCGCTGGCAAGGATCTGCCAATCGCGCTCGCGACACCGCGCAGTTCCTGCATGAGTGCAACAAACTGCGCCGGGTACAGCGATTGAGCGCCGTCGGAGAGTGCACGATCCGGCTCGGGATGCATCTCGACAAGGATGCCATCGGCACCCGCTGCTACGGCGGCACGCGCCATCGGCATGACCATGTCGCGCAGCCCGGTTCCGTGGCTTGGGTCGGCGACGATCGGCAAGTGCGACAGCCCGTGCACAAGTGGAATGGCCGTGAGATCGAACATGTTGCGAACAGCCGGATCGAACGTACGGACGCCACGTTCGCAAAGGATCACGTTTCCGTTCCCTTCGGACAGGATGTATTCGGCGCTGAGCAGCAGGTCGGAAATCGTCGCTGCCATTCCGCGCTTGAGTAACACGGGTCGGTCCAGCCGTCCGACGGTTTTCAGGAGAGAGTAGTTCTGCATGTTGCGCGCGCCGATCTGGATGCAGTCGGCGTGTTCCGCAACCAGTCGTGCGCCTTCGTCGTCCATCGCCTCCGTGACGATCGGCATTCCGGTTTCCTCGCGTGCACGGACTAGCATACGCAATCCTTCGAGGCCGAGTCCCTGGAACGAGTATGGTGAGCTGCGCGGCTTGAATGCTCCGCCGCGGAGTGCACTGGCTCCGGCATCTCTGGCAATTTCCGCCGCGCGAATGATCTGCGCTTCAGACTCGACTGAGCACGGGCCTGCGATGATCGGGACTTCGCGGCCGCCGAACGAGACACCGGGTGCAATTGTAACAATGGTCGGTTCGTCGCGCCACTCGCGCGAAACCTGCTTGTACGGCTGAGTGACATGGATGATGCGAACGACGCTGGGCAGAGCTTCGATTCGACCCGCATCGACCCGACCATCGTTGCCGACGATTCCAACAGCGGTACGTTGTGCACCGGGCATTGGATGTGCGCCGTATCCCATTTCCTCGATAACCGCGACGACACGTTCGACGTCTGCCGCGGGAGCGCCGTGGCGCATGACTACAAGCATGATGCTCTCAATCTCAGGTATTGCGTTTAGCGGGTGTGTCACACACGGACACAGGCTGGCGCATTAGACTCCGGCCGTCACAGCTTCGGACGACAGCGAACCAGCTATCGCCTCTTCAACCGCAGGGCCGCGCAAACGCACACTTACGATTGATGAGACACCTGGCTCCTGCATGGTTACGCCGTACACGGCGTCGGCAGACTCGGTCGTCGTGCGTGGGTTGTGGGTGATGACGATAAACTGCGTATTCACCTTGAACTCATTGAGCATTCTGACGAACCGCCCAATGTTCTGATCGTCCAGTGGAGCATCAACCTCATCCATGAGGCAGAACGGGCTGGGCTTCATCAGGAAGATGCCAAAGAGGAGTGACAGTGCGACGAGCGCTCGCTCGCCGCTCGAAAGCAAGTGTATGCGCTGCGTCTTCTTGCCACGTGGCGATGCGTGTATCTCGATGTCGCTGTCCAGCGGCATGTCCGGATTCTGAAGCCGCACATCACAGTCGCCACCACCGAACAACGTCATGAAGATATGGCGGAAGTTCTCCCGGACCTGAACGAAGGTGGTGAGGAACATCTCGCGAGCCGTCGCATCGATCTCGCGAATTGCCTGATGCAACTTGGCGCGAGCCTCGTCCAGATCGGCGCGCTGCTGCCTGAGGAAATCGACGGCCTTGCTTTCCTCCTGGTGTTCTTCAATTGCGAGCGGGTTTACCTGGCCAAGTGATTCCAGCTGGGCTCGCAGATCAGCGGCTTCCGCGCGGAGTGCTTCTTCTTCATCTTCCAGCGGCGTGGTCTCCGAGAGGAGTTCTTCGAGCGGGCGTCTCCATTCCGTCTCGAGGCGCTCACGGATCGCGGTCTTTCGTCCGGAAAGTTCGGTGTGCCGGAGTTCCGTTGCGTGCAACTGCTCCGACGCCTGCGCAGCGCCACGGCGCACCTGATCGAGCGCGTGATCGGCTTCGGACAGTGCCTCATCGGCCGTTCGGACAGCGCGTTCCGCATCGGCGAGCTGCGACTCGGTATCCCGCAGCACTCCGTCTCTCGCCTCGAGATCGAGCGCCCAGTCAGCCAGTTGCGATGTCAACGCGGCATCATCCTGCGAAAGCGTACTCAATTCAGTTTGGAGCGCGCTGAGTCGCGAAGTCGCCATCGTCTGCTCCTCGCTCAGCCGGCGTTCACGATCGGCTACCACCTGTGCGCGGGCCTGTGCCTGCGCCTGCTGCACCTGTGCTGCGGTTCGTAGTTCGCGGGTTTCATCATGCGCCCGTTCAGACTCGCTGAGTGCACGACGATGGTCGAGCAGTGCTGCGTCCTGCACTCGACTCGCCTCGGTGATACGGTTGATCTCAGCGTCGATCTCCTGACCCCGAAGCACCAGCGCCGCAGCCCGATCGGACAGCTTGGCCAGAGCGAGCTCCGCCTCAGACACTTCGCGTGTTGCTCGCTGGTGCCGACGAACGATCTCGTTCACCACTTCTTCTGCACGGCGGGCCTCGCGTGCCGCAACGGCGGCCGCATCTGCCGCAGACGCCGCCGATACCATCGCAGCGTCGAGCGTTCCGCGCGCACTCGTCGCAATACTGGTCGCGTGGAGCAGCGCGGCCTTCGCGGTTTCCATCTCACGCGTTATGTCAGTGAGCTCGGCGCGCCGTCGGAGCGGGCCCGGGCCTGCCACGGTTGCTGGCAACCAGATCGCTCCACGCGAATCAATGAATGCGGTGGCTTCCTCAACTGGTCTAACCTGTCCAAGTAGCGCTCGAACCCATCCTGCGGCGCTCGAATCAGTCGCATTCACCAGTGCAGCGAGATCGTCGTCGGATCCAGTGGAGTTGTCGGCGAATTGTGTGTCCACTGGCAGCAGCAACAGCGGGCCCGGCTGTGTCGAGACGTGCCACGCGCGGATCGCATCGGCGGCGGCGCGGTCGCGCACCAGCACTGCGTGGACAGTTGCGCCGAGGTAGCGTTCAATAAGTGCCGCGGGAAGTGAATCAGCACTGATGTAATCGCTGAGCGGGCCCAGAATTGCGCCCTGATCGAACTTGCCTCGCTCGCGCAACAGTTTGGCCGCCGCGGGCGCAAGGCCCACACGTTCGCGCTCAAGCGCCTGCAGCGCGTGCGCCCTTCCTTCAAGTGCGGCGTGCGATTCCTCGGCGCGCAGCGCATCTGTCCGGGCGACGACGTCCGCCTCACGAGCTGCGCGCACCGCAGCTTCAGCGACTTCGTTCCGCTCCGACGTCTCGACTACACGAACCCGCGCAACGTCGAGGGCCACCCGCGCCTCTTCCGCTTCACGTCCGACGAGCGCTGCAGCATCGAACAGTTGCAGTTGTTCCGTGTGAATCGCTTCGTGCCGCCGGAGGATATCCTGCCGTTCGCGTTCTGCAGCGTCGCGGTCCATTGTCAGGCGATGCACCTGTTCCCGCAAATCGCGCGCATGGCGCTCCGCGTGTTCAACCGCACCACGTGCCGCCGAGAGAGCGGTTCGCGCTGCCTCCTCACTCGTGGTACGCTCTCCAAGCTGCGCACTCAGTGCGGCGAGTTCGATTTCGACTTGCGCGCGCGACGCTGCTGCGTCTGCAAGCTCCATCTCGACGCGCTGGGCAGTGTCACCGCGCTCGCGTCGCTCTTCTTCGGCACGCTCGCGATGGGCCACGGCGTTACGACGCCGTTCCTCTGCTACGGCGATCTCACCGCGTAACTGCTGTGCACGTTCGCGTTGTTCTGCAACAAGGCGTGCCAGCTCGCTCCGGCCGCCTTCGGCTGTCGCGCGGGTGGCGTGTGCAGAGTCGCGCGCGCCTTCCGCAGCGAACACTTGCGCGTGCTCAGCAGGCGCTCCTTCACGAAGCGCGGCCAGCCGATCACGCAACTCATCGAGCTCGACGCTCCACGCGACCATCTCACGAGCCGCCAGTGTCACATCTACCGAAAAGCGGCGTGCCATCAACTCAGCATGTCGTTCGGCGCGCTTGCGCTGTCGAGCAAGCGAGCGAACGTGACTTTCCTTTTCGTTCAGCAGATCACCCAGTCTGGCGAGATCGACCGTCGTCTCCTCGAGCCGACGCTCCGTGCTTCGTTTGCGGTCACGATACAGTCCGATGCCGGCGGCCTCTTCGAACAACTCGCGGCGGTCATCCGGCCGGTCCGAGAGCAGCGCGTCGAGCATGCGCGATTCGATCACAACGCCCGTGTCGGCGCCCAATCCAGTACCGCGTACCATGTCGTGGATGTCCCGTAATCTCGCCGGCGAGCGATTGATGAAATAGTCGCTCTCCCCCGACCGACTCAGCCTGCGAGTAATTACCACCTCGCGGAACGGCACCTTGAATCCGCCGTCCTCGTTATCGAAGTGGAGCGAGACCTCGGCGATGTTCACAGCCTTGCGCGCTGAGGAGCCCTGGAAGATTACATCCTCCATTTTGCCACCGCGCAAGGTGCGCGCGCGCTGTTCGCCCAGAACCCAGCGCACGGCGTCCGACACGTTGGACTTGCCTGAGCCGTTAGGTCCCACGATAGCCGTGGCGCCTGGCTCGAAAACCAGTTCAGTGTGATCGGCGAAAGATTTGAAGCCGTGAAGCTCGAGTTTGGTCAACCTCAATTACGGTGTTCTCCCTGTGCGATATACAAGAGTCGGTGTCAATTTTGCCGCGCGCAATGTCTGCATCAGCGACGCTGCATCTTCTGGTCGTTCAAACGCGCCGGCATACAGCTTCAGCGCTCCATCATGCTGTGCGAGAACGTACGATCCCCACTTTCTCGCCTCAGGATACTTCCTCACAAGCTCGCTCGGCCGGCCGGCCACCGCGCTGTCGATGAGTAGTGCATACGGCGTGCGCACCACGAGACCCAGTTCCGGCGTCGGCGTCACCTTTTTATGGCGAAGCACGTCAAGCTCCGCATCGGCCTCGTTGCGGGTTGGATAGGCACCGACAACCAATTTGAAATATTGCTCGCGGTTGGGACCCACAGGCACAGGCGAGATTGTACCTGCGGGAAGCAGGTCCCGGAATCGGGCAAGCGCTTCATTCGCATCGTCCTTCGAATTCCACACGCCAGCTTCAACGGCGTAGGCCGACGCTGATGCAGAGTCCGCGGGATTGGTGGGAGTCCCGACCGCAATCGAATCAGCGACCGCCGCTGGCACCGGAGCCGCAACAACCGGCGCCGGTTGACGAAATGCGGGCTTCGGTGCGGCCTTCTCAGCGTTGTTCGCAATGCGAAAATACACGCCCGCCCCGACGAGTGCCACGAGTAACAGCAGCAGCGCCGCAATCTTCCAGATCGCGAGTGGCTTCTTCGCCGGTTTACGCGCGGATTCGCGAAGTGGCGCCGGAACCCGCGCAAGGACGTTGATGTATGGTGCAAAGTCGAGCGGTGTTCCTCCAACGAGAACCACGCCGTCAAGTTGGTCGATCAATTCCTTGAGACCCGGCGCATCTGCGGGCGCCACGAGCAGAAGTAGCGCACCAACTTCGCGAAATCCGTTTGCGAGCCGTTGCCAGCGCGAGTTGCGGTAAATCTCCGGGTCTGAAACGCTTCCTGTGCCGCTCGGCATGATGAACAGGTTGCCCGTAGTGTCGATTGGCTGAGCTATTTTGTTGAGCGAAACGCCAAACGTGAAGCTGTCGGAGATTCCGTGCGGATCGTCCGTAGTCACGAGCGCTTGGATTGGCTCTATCTCACCAACGAGATCGCCAATCGCGATACGTCTGTGCTCAGCTTCTGCCAGTCCTATACCGATCGCTACATGTGCGGCAGCGAGCGAATCCGTTCCCGTGATCACGGCAGCCGAGTAGCTGCCGAGCATCGGAGCGATCTGGCGCCCTGCGGCTTCCCATCCGGTTCCGTACTCGGCGGTGTCACTCGACATCGGCGTGGACACTGGCGTCGTTTTCGTCATGGCTGCCCTGGAAAGACCCAGTAGGACCGCTTGGAGTCGCGACCGACCTGCTCAGCCGCAGCACGGTTGGCGAAGGGGCCGAGCACGACGCGATAGATCGTTGTCCCCGCGCGTTGAGACGGAACGACACGCGCGTGGCTTCCTCCAACTACGATGCTGTCTGCCAGCACATGTGCCTTTTCTGCGTTTAGCAATGCGGCAAATGAAACGGTGAAGGGGCTGGACGAGGGTGCCGTGCGTTCCGGAACTACTGGCGGGGTCGGCTGTGCCGCTCGCGCCGGCTGCGGATGCTGTCCAATCGCTGGCGCTCGTACAGACTGCACCGACCGCGTCACACTGTCAACCGTTGCGCGCGTCGCCGAATCTGAAGATGCGGATCCTGAGTCCCGGGGAACAGAGTCCGGCATCGCGAACGAAACCGGCTCATCGACGCCCGCTGCGCGTGCCCGGAACCCGTTCCAGAAGGTGAAGTACCAGTAATCGCTGGCCCCTCCGGCGATCGTTCGAACGGCCTGAAGAGTTTCCCCATCCACGAAGACTACGTCGCGGCCAGAATACAGCGCGATTGCGCCGTCCGGAGCAGTTGCCGGCAGATCGCCCGTCCACTTGGTCTGCACGGCTCCGACGACATGGTTGGTGGCCACCGCAATTACCCAGGCAGAATCCCCACGGACGGGGCGGACCAGGACGTAGCGGCCGAGGCCATCCATCCGCAGTCCAGCAATCTTCCCGGGTAGATCGATCGAGGTGCCGATCCGATCCGTATACCGATCCACTACCGCAAGCGAGGGGTCGTTCTCCATCGCCACGTAGATGCGGTCGCCGCTCGGTGTGGGCGCGAGGGCCACGACGCGACCGTGCACTCTTATGGCTGGCACCTCGCTCAGATCTCGGCTCCTGACCCCAACCAGAGCAGTATCCGTCGCGAAATAAACGCGATCACCGACTTGGGCCGTAACCGACCCAATTGTGATCGGAAGAGTGACGGAATCGCGGATCTTCGTGTCCGGGGGATGCATCAGCCACAGCACAGCTTCCTTGCCGCGTTGAGCTGCTATGACAATGCTGCCGTCAGTCTGCGGAAAGACCCCCTTGGCGGGAATGGGCGGTTTGAAGGTCCAATCCCCTCCGCGGGTGAGTCGTTCGACCGATCCCGCGGCGTCGATCCCATAGATCTCCACGCCGTTGGGTGTTGCAAGTGAGGCGAGCTTCGCCCTGGATGCGATTGTCGGGGAGGCCCCCCGCAGATCCACTCTGGCGGGCTGTCCCTTTGCATCCACGACTGCGAGGGCACCGCCCTCCGGGTCGAAGCCGAGCACACGATCCACCGAGGTCGCCCTGCCGGTCCACACGACAGAGTCCAGCCGCGGGTAGAGGTACGCGGTGACCGCACCTCCACTTCGAGGCATTCGAATCAGAATTGGATCGGGTCCGCGGCTCGCCTCTGCGCGAGCTGGATCGCCCACGGAATCCTTACTCGCTCGCCGGTCTCGGCCGCAAGCGAGCGCGGGGAGTAGCAACAAGGGGATGTAGAGCCGTCTGTGCACCGCGGGAATTTAATCGATGACGGCAGTGCGCGTCACGCTTTCGACGGAGCAAAAAAGAGGTGCCACCCAGCAAGGGCGGCACCTCTTTTTTGAATTCCGTTTTGCGGGCTGGGCTAGTATCCCACGCCGAGTCCAAACGTCCAGTAGAATTTGGTGAACCCAGGCCTGTCAAGCGGTCGGGCTACCGACCAGTTGAGAACGGCAAAATTGAACAGATTCACACGTATTGTACCGCCGTAGCTGCGCAGGAAATAGCGATCAACGTCCTGGTTGGGATCGTAGTTCGCAGGTCTCGCGAAGTGGATCGCCTGACCCGCATTCCAAGCCAGGCCCGCATCATAGAACAGCGCCCCATCCACAGGCGGCAAGCCGATCGGCAGCGGGCCCAGATCGAAACGCCGAATGATGGGGAATCGGAGTTCCTCGTTGAACACAATCGCACGCGTACCGATCAGTCGCGGGGCTGAACAGCCATTGGCGTAGACGCTTCCCTGGCCGAGGAATGATTGACACGCGTAACCACCGTAAAAACTCGACTGATCATATCCGCGAACGAAGCTTGGATTGCCAACGTAGATCGGCAACAGGTCCGCGTCACGACCGTACGACCCCGTGAAGAACGCGCGCGTTGCAAACGTCAGCGCATTGAACACGATCGGATCGTAGCGTCGGTAGTCGATAGCGTAGTTGATGAACTTCAGGTTTCCTACCGCGGGCGTAACCGAGAAGCGCATCCGCCGGCCACTGATCGGCCCTGTCACGCCGAAAAGGGAATTGTCAGTGACGTATGCCGCGTTGGGTGACAGATACGTAAGTGTTCCGAGCGACTGACCGTTCTTCAGGCTCTGACTTCCACTCAGGAAATCGTAATTCTGCGTCACGAATCCGCGCCCGATCGCATTTGCTCCCAGGCCCAGCTCAAATCGCTGGAAGCGGTTGAACGGGTACTCTGCAGTTATCGAAGCGCTACGGCTTACGTACCGCAGGAACTGGTAACTTTGCTGAGACCCGTCCGCTGACTGACTGTATCCGGTACTCAGGTAGGATACGTCCTGCGATACGCCCGTTATGTACTGCCACCGATGACTCAGATTTCCGTACGCAAACAGCAGACTGGCGTCCTGCAGTCTGCCGTAAACGCCGCCGCCTACCGCAAGCTGGTGATCACCGGTAAGATCGCTGAACACAAGCGTTGTACCGCCGCCATATTGCGTGCCGTAACCGCCGCCAGTTGATACGCCGACGGTACCGCCACTGATGTAATCGGGTGCGAAACGCACCTTGTACGGATATTCCTTGAAAGTGAGCGTGTCCGGCATTCCTGTAACGGGATCAGCCAACATTGTCGCGACGCTGGACACGGTCGAGCTATCAGCCGCTTCGGCGGCCGATATCGTCCCCGACTGTCTGGCGCCTGACAGCGATCGATACGTCGAAACCGCACCGCTCACACGGCCCGGTGTTGAATCATGCACAGCACCAGCTGCCGCGGGTGCGGCTGCAACAACGGGCCCCTCCGGCGGAATCGCGGTCGCGTACTGTTGCGGGTGATCGATGTACCAGACGGTATAATCGTTGTTATCGAAGTAGGTGAACGCAAGCCGGTCCGTTGCGCGCGACCAACTCATCACAGGACTCGTTTCGGTGAACTGACTGATTCCCGACTGGACGTTTGTAACACGTTCGTCCTGACCGTCTATGAAGTTGTGCAGGTAGATGTTTGGGGTTCCGTTGCGATCCGACACGTATGCGAGTGACTTACCATCCGGTGACCAGACGGGGTTGATGTTGAGCCCCTGCTGGTTTGGCAGCACGTCGCTTGTGCCGCTGGCGATGTTGTATATCGCGATCTGCAGCTTGCCGAGCTTGAGCGTTGCGAGATTTGTGCTTGCGCGATCCGTCGCGAACGCAATTCTGGTACCGTCGGGCGACCACGACGGCATGAGGTCGCCATATCTGTCCTTGGTGATGTGACGGAGGTTCTTACCGTCCGTGTCCACGATGTAGAGATCGGTAACGGCGTCGGCAATCCCGCTGAACACAATGTGCTTTCCGTCGGGTGAATATGACGGACTCAGTACCCCATCCACGGGCAGCTTGTCGTACTGTACCACGTTGCCCGTTGCAACGTCTGCAATCGACAGCACGTCACGACCTTCGGTCTGAGCTGTAAATGCGAACTTCTTGCTGTCTGGGGAGAATGAACCCTGCGAATACAGCAGGCGCAGCTCTTCAAATCGTGGATTGGTCGTCGTACGGACCAGCCGCTTGAGGCGCTTGCCAGTGGTGGCATCTCCGAGATACAGATCGATGAAGATCTCACCCTTCTTGACACTTCCGTTCGACAGGAACGCGATCGTCTTTCCGTCGGGCGATAGCACGGGGGATATGAAAATGCTCCCCGTAGTGATTTTAGGTGTAAGCAGTGGGGTCGCGAAGTCGCGC
This sequence comes from Gemmatimonadota bacterium, assembly GCA_003155795.1. GTDB lineage: Bacteria > Gemmatimonadota > Gemmatimonadetes > Gemmatimonadales > Gemmatimonadaceae > Fen-1247. The sequence goes on along the minus strand of PMEM01000068.1, from coordinate 9,615 downwards.
ACACGCTGCATCGTGGCGAGTTGCGGCAGGTATTCCGCGCGCGTCGCGGCGCGCCATTGTTCGCTCAATTGATCCAGGTTCACGCCGAGCTCTTTCTCGAAACCGTGATCGAGACCCGATGTGGTTACGCTCTGGAGAATTTCGCCGATAGCCGCATCGCCCCAGCGCTCTCCGATATAACGCCAGAGCGCCTCACCGTAACGATACGGAAAGTAGTCGTCGGGGTCGTCGGTCATCTGCTTGATGGTTGGCATTTTCCCGTTCTCGACTGCGTTCCGGATCCACATCGTGGTAAGTGGATGGTTCGGCCCGAGCGACAGATACTCGGCCATACCTTCCATGAACCAGCCCGGCGGATTTACCTGCTCCAGATTCTGCAGGTTCGCACCAGCCTTTCCTTCTGCGAATACATCGAACTGGAACTGGTGCACCATTTCGTGCGTGAGCACGTGCTCGAAGCTGTCGTAGTCGCCGGTGAAGGGAAGTTCTATGCGCTGGCGCATCGGCTCCGTCACACCGCCGACGCCCTCACCCAGATCACCATTGATATTGCTCTGCCCGAAATCCTGCCGCGATGCATACAGGAGAATCGGTTTCTTTTCACGAAATTGATGGCCGAGAAGGCGGGAGAGGCGGGAATACGAGCGCTCCGCCATGCGCGCCGCGTCGTGCACGGGGAGTTGCTCTTCCGGATAGTAGTGGATCAGGAAGTGTTCCGTCTCCAGAACGCGCCAGTGAAAGTAGCGATACTTGACCTGATTCTGGCCAAAATATCGCTGGGCTTTCGCGGATGGTGCGGAGACCAGAAGTGCACCAGCCGCCAGAACGCCAATTACCCGCGAAGCGAAAGTCATTTTGCAGTCCCCGTGACGTGCTCGCTATTGACCGGAACGACTTCGGCATCGCCCCAGAGACGTTCGAGCTGGTAGAAATCGCGCAACGTTGGATGGAAGATGTGAACCAGAAAATCGACGTAATCGAGAAGCACCCATCGTCCCTGGCTCAACCCCTCGACGTGATGCGCGCGCAAGCCCTCCTTGCGTAGCTCGGACATCACGTGTTCCGCGATGGACCTCACATGCGTATCGGAAGTACCGCTGGCAATGAGAAAGCAGTCAGTCATGTCGCTGACGCCATCAAGGTTAAGTATCACGACGTCATTCGCCTTGACGTCCACGCATACGGCCGCAGCGCGTTGCGCGGCGGCAAGGGAAGATGAAGTAGTTGCGGCTGCCATTCGGCTCCAGAAACAGGGTTACAGACTGCAAGACTTCGCCGGGAACTCCAAGGCGATAATTCTACACGGGAAACAGCATTTCGTGCGCCAGCCAAAATTCCGGATGACAGCATGCAGCGGGTTGACGGTAGGTACGGACTGGCCGTTAAACACGGTCGGNNGGTCGGGGGCGCTGGCTCGCGGCCATGCGCCCCCGATCTCCTCCGCTGGCATCCACTGCGTCCTGCTGCAGCCTCGTATGGTGGGAGTTGAGGTCTGCGGACTCCGGTGCTCAAAGCTCAAGGGTCGGGAACGGGGCGCCTTAGGCAACCCGCTTCCCGGGAGCCTCGAGACTTGATTTGTTACTGCTTTATGACCCAGACCTTGATTTCCGGGTGGACATCGGCGTGAAGCCGGACAGGCACGCGGTAGACTCCAAGCGCCTTGATCGGCTCGTGAAGCTCAACCTGGCGCTTCTCGACGTGCAAGCCCTGAGCAGCCAGCTGCGCCGCAATGTCGCCCGACGTTACCGAGCCGAACAGTTTGCCTTCCTCCCCGACGCGCGCGGAGAAGGTGAGCGATACCTGCTCGAGCTTGTCGGCGAGTTCACGCGCGGAACCGCGGCGCGATTCCTCTGCGATTTCGAGCCGCTGACGTTCCTGCTCGATCTTTCGCTTGTTACCCTCGGTGGCGAGGTAAGCGATCCCGCGCGGAAGCAGATAATTGCGACCGAACCCGCTTGAGACGGTGACGACGTCCCCCGTGTGGCCGAGCTTCTCAACCGACTGCCGAAGAATTACATCCATGGTTACCTCAACTCCTCTGTTGAACGTCAATCATTTATTCGCCTTCGCGCGAGTGCGCCAGTCCATCCACGTATCCCCAACACCAATTCCAAGCGCGAGTGCACCAAGCATGAGCGGCGCCAGAACAGTCATCGCTATCAACAGCGTTGCCGCCCACTTGCTCCGCGTCATGAACGAGAGCACGCCAACCCCTCGCAGGAGATATAGCGCTCCGAAAAAAACCAGCAAATTCAATCCAGCATTTCTTCCGTCCGCGAATACCGGAAGGAAGAAAATCGTCGCCCCGACAGCCAATCCCCAAACCAACTGATCGTTGAATCGAAACTCCTTCACCGATCCCAGCGTCGGACCCAGCTCTGCACTTGCCAGCCTGTGGTAGATCACCCAGGCCAGCGCGAGCGCGAGAAGCGATTCGAGTGCGACAAGTGCCGGAACTGTGTTCGGTGCGCGATCTCCGATCGTTCTCAACTCCGTCACGTTTGCCGCGACTATGCTGTCCAGGCCCGGATTTCGTTGTGCAGCTGACTTCCAAAATGGCGTCGCCGCCATTTCGTTCACTTCCGAAACCGTCGCTTCAGTGCGCCGGTTGAACTCCGATTTCATCACCGACCGGACAGACGAGACTCCATCTGGTGTGGAGACCGCGACGGCAAATGCGATAAATGTCGCGATGCCCACCGCCCCCAAGCCGCGAATGAGGAACCTCTGGCCCGGTGTCAGCAGTGACGCCAGGCCGAACGAAGCACCGAGCAGAAGCGTCCACCCGTGAACCAGTGAGCGGTACTCGCCCGGTCCAGCCCCGACCGGAGCCATTGCTGCGTACCAACCAAGCAGGATCGCAGCTATGGCCAGCCACCCACCACCCCCATTCCACCAGCCCAGAGCCGCGCAAATGGCGAGCGCCCCAGCGAGCAGAATCCACGTCTCGGTGACTGGCACTATCGAACGAAGTACGCTCGGAAAGTCCGGGAGCACCAGGAAACCGATGAGCGCCAGCAGCGCGGATCGCCAACCCGGTGCAAGGAGACGACGTGACACAGAGTTACCAGGCGCCAGGCTAGGCGCCCTGGCTCCTCGTGTACGGCAGTAACGCCAGATAACGCGCACGCTTGATTGCGCGCGCCAACTGACGCTGATGCCGGGCATCGACACCACTCAGGCGGCCGGGAAGGATCTTTCCATTTTCGGTGATGAAACGGCTGAGGAAGCGCTCATCCTTGTAGTCGATGAAGCGGATTCCGGCCTCAAGCACCGGCGATACTTTCTTATTGCGTCTGGCCATTGTCAGTCCTCGTCGTCTTCGTCTTCGTCTTCCGCCAGTGCGCGCTCGCGCTCCGCATTGGCTTCAACGCGGTCGGCCGGAATGCCGAGCTCGTGTTCGTAGAGACTTATGAGATAGCGAATGACGCCATCATCGAGCTTGAGCGACCGCTCGAACTCGGGAAGGGTCGTGGTGTCGGCGGCGAAACGCGCGACGACATAGTAGCCATTTTCATGGCGACCGATCTTGTAGGCCAGCTGACGGCGGCCCCAGATGTCGAGCTTTGCTTCTTCGGTGAGGCTGAGCAGGCCGTGATGGCGGCTCAACTTCTCGGTGATGGCGGCGTCTTCGAGTGCAGAATCGAAAATGTACACCGCCTCGTATTCACGAGTCATGTGCTGGCAATCCTCCTTGTGGTCATAACCGCCCCCGGCTGGTTGCCTTAACCGAGGGAAGGGATGGGTTTTTGTGTAGCCTTGAAATATAGCTGGTTGGGCGATCCGGAAAGGCCTGGGGCTCAACGCGAATGGAGCGCGGTCTCTCTCTGGGTCTTTGATTGAGATCGCGCTCTGCTCGCCAGTTGCCGGTCGCCTGATACCCGCCGGGTGAGTGTATTCAGTCTGGTGTTCGTTAAGGCGTCTGCGTAGCCTGCCACGAATCCAGGCTGCCGCCGCCAATCGCAATGCTGCATGTGTACGTGCCCTGGCCGAAGTTCGAACCCGATTGAGCCGATGCGTTCATAGTCCCCGCCCAGGTGGCGGTGCTGCTGTTGATCGGGCACGGAGTCTGGAACCTGATACTCCCAAAGGTGTCCACGCTGCCCGAAGAGAGGCCGTCGCTGCTCGTAACCGCTCCATTGCTGATAAAGAGATACCGCGTCAGCGTGCGCGAGGCGGTTCCGCTGGGACTCGGGTACTTGAAGAAGAAGTTGTACGCACCGTCAAATTTGGCAACGCCGGTTGCAGTCGTACTGGAATCAGTGATACTCGAACAATCCGCAACCGCAAGTACTGCCAGCAGGAGTATGATTGAACGCGCAGGTAGCAGCTTCATCTTGGACCGCTCCGTAGTACGGCGTGAGTAGGCAGGCCCGGCGCCAGAGGAAAAACGGCCGAGTAGGCGAAGGCCAGTATACGTGGGAACGGGGGCCTTGGCCATGAGAATATTCCGATGCCGGTAGACCGGGGTCTGCCGTTGCCCACTTCCACGTTTGCACTGGTGAGTCGCGCGGCGGCGTTTCTGGCTCGGCGACTGCGCCGCAGTTGAGCCTTGCTCGCAGCCGGCTCTTTGAGCTCGCCGAGGATGTTCTCACGTACCGCGCCGATCGCGTGGCGCTGTCGCACAAGAACTACGATGAAAATATTGTTCTGGTACGCGCTAGCGATCTGGCGAAGATGGATGCTGATATCGCTGCGTTGCGCGAACGCGTGGGCATCGAGCCTCAGCCATTGCGCGGGTTGATGCAGCTCAATGTCGATGCTGACCAGACGCTCACCGAAGTAAGACGGCAGCAGGCAGAACTCTGGGACGCGAAGCTCAAGTCGCTATCAGCCCAGGACGAAGGCGCCGATGGTGATGCATGATGCCGACGGCAACGCCTGAGATCGCGGTCACTGACACACACGCCCTGATCTGGTGGGCGTCAAACGTGCCGCGGCGGTTGGGGAGACATGCCCGCAGAGCTCGGCCATCCAATCGTTACGCGTGATGCTGCCATTCCGGCCGTTGTGGGGCTCCAACATGTCTGGTGATAGCGTTTACTCGGATTCCTGAGTCACATCGACAGTTGGCGTAAAAGGCGCGCAGCGCTGACATCACGGAGCCGCCGTAGTGCGCACGAATGATCGATAGCACCTCGTCGCGCTCCGCCACCGGATGAGCACGATTGGATCTCCGGCCGCCATTGCCGTGCACCAAGCCCTTGGCGCCGCCATTGCTCCGGTATCGTCGGTAGAGACGTTTAACCTGCCGAAGCTCGCCGCAGACCCCATTTCTAATGGCGGTTGACAAGCGGCGACGTTGTTGCTGGCAGAATTCGGGATTGCGCTGTATACTCTCCGGCTTGGAATGCCGCCCGATCCTAAGCCTTAGCGCTGCTCAGAAAGCTGCACCATCGCAGGCAGGCCAGGGTGGCGCTGGATCTTCACCTTTGCGAGCGCAGCTTACAATCTGGTGCGATTGCGACGGCTGTTGACGCCGGTAATGCCATGTACCGCATGAAACGCGCGCCCGACCAGTGGCTCGCACCGTCATCCGGTGACGCCAACGGCGACTAGTACCGACGTACGACCGCATACGTGACTGATGAAACTCACGCTACCCGGCCAGTTTACACATTCAACTACCTATTTTCAGCAACCTGCTAGGAGATCACGAGATGCACGGAGTGATCGGAACGTCATGTAACACGCCAGCGCTCGGCCAGAGGTGTCCTGCCCGAGCTGCGCGAACCCTTGTGGTCGCTTCGATCGCCCTCGCATGCACGCTCTCGCCGCCCGCCGCTGCCCAGGGCACGCAAGCACGATCAGATTCAGGTCAGAGAAGGACCGGGGGCCTGCCTCTCAAAACGACGCGCACCGTTTCGTTTACGACCGACGAGGGAACATGGATGTCGCTCGACGTCTCGCCCGACGGAAAGACGATCGTGTTCGATCTGCTTGGTGATCTCTATACTTTACCAATAGCCGGTGGCAACGCCACGCGTATCACGGGAGGGCCTGCCTTCGATGCACAGCCGCGATACTCGCCCGACGGCAGGACCATCGTTTATACGAGCGATGGCACTGGTGCGGAAAATCTGTGGCTCGTTGATGCGAGCGGACAGCATCCGCGCGCGCTTACGAGAGAACAACAGTCGCAGTTCATCTCTCCCGTGTGGACGCCGGATGGCAAGTACATCGCCGTGTCCAGAAGCGGCGCCGGCATCGGCGGTAGCGCTTACGATCTTTACATGTATCATAAGGATGGCGGCACTGGCCTCAAGCTAACGGGCGCGACGCCAGGGTCAGCGCCGGCGGCTGCCCCAGCGGCTGGAGCTAACGCGGCGTTCGACAACTACATCGGCGCCGCTTTCGGCAAGGATCCGCGCTACGTCTACGCTGCGGCAAAGCACGGCGGCTTCGGCTACAACATGCAGTTCCCAGCCTGGCAGGTGGTGGTCTACGACCGGGAAACGGGCAAGACGTTCGTCCGTACGAGTGCGCCCGGAAGCGCCATGCGTCCCGCGCTCAGTTCTGACGGAAAGTGGCTCGCATACGCCACGCGATCCGACACGTCCACTGAGTTACGTCTGCGTGACCTGGCCAGCGGCGATGAGATAACACTTGCGCCGCATGTTCAGCGTGATGATCAGGAATCTCGTTACACTCGCGATCTGCTACCAGGATATGCTTTCACTCCCGATGGCAAGTCGCTCGTGATTTCATACGGCGGCACGTTCTGGCGTGTGGATGTCCCGTCCGGCAAGACTACGCAGATCCCGTTCACCGCGCAGGTCTCGCAACGCCTCGGTCCGCTCGTGAAGTTCGACTACACGATCAACGATTCGACCGTCACGGTCCAGCAGATTCGCGACGCAACTCCATCTCCAGACGGTAAGCGCCTCGCTTTCACCTCGCTCGACCGACTCTGGGTAATGGACCTTCCGGCAGGCAAGCCGCAACGACTGACCAAATCGGACGAAGGCGAGTATTCGCCTACCTGGTCGCCCGACGGCCATTACCTCGCCTATGTAACCTGGACGGAACAGGGCGGTGACATCTACCGCGTCCGCGCCGACGCCAACGCTTCACCGGAGAAACTGAGCCGGCAGTCAGCGTTCTACCAGGATCTCACGTACACGCCATCCGGCACCAGGCTACTAGCGGTTCGCGGACCGCGACAGCCGCGCGTCGAGGATGAGGGCAGCTTTGGACTCGAGCTCGTATCGATTCCCGCCGATGGTGGCGGTACAACGATGATCTCACCCATAGCAGTTCCAGGAACACCGCACTTCACGCGCGACACCACTCGCATCTACATGTACGACCCGAAAGAGGGGCTCGTTTCGATGCGGTTCGATGGTACCGATCGCAAGGCTATCATCAAGGTGACTGGATTCGTTCCGCCAGCTCCGGGTTCAACGACGCGGCCGACCCCTGCGCAGTCGATTCTCATCTCGCCTGACGGCACGCAAGCAATCGCCGAAGTCGGGATGAATGTCTACCTTCTGGACGTTCCGGTGATGGGAACAGAGCCGACGATATCCGTCGTCAAGCCGGCGGCCGCACCAGTGCCGGTGCGCCGAATCACGCGAATCGGCGGAGAGTTCCTCGGCTGGAGCCGCGACGGTAGGTCATTTCACTACTCGCTCGGCCACTCGTACTTCACGTACAACCTCGCGCTCGCAGATTCGCTGGTGCGCGATTCCACCGCGCGAGCTGACTCGCTCAAGGACGTGGATGGAACGCGCGCGGCGCGCGGTGGAAGTCGCACCGACACAGTTGTTGCTGGTCGTACACCTGCAAGCCCAGTCAGCATCGGTACTGTTGATTCGGCGAGAGTTGCGAACGCGACAAAGTCTAGAATCAAGCCAGCGTACGAGCCCAACAGGTTGGATGTACTCATCACGGTACCGAGTGATCGGCCGACAGGGACCGTCGCACTCCGCGGAGCGCGGATCATCACCATGAAGGGCGACGAAGTAATAGAGAACGGCACCATTGTCATCCGCGGTAATCGTATCGCCGCGGTCGGCCCAAGTGCGAGTGTGTCGATTCCCGCTGGTGCGCAGATAATCGACGTACCAGGCACAACCATCATGCCTGGACTCGTTGACATCCATTACCACTCGCAGTGGTTGATTACGGGAGTCCACTCAACCGAGGTATGGCAGTACCTGTCAGAGCTCGCGTACGGTGTGACAACTACGCGCGATCCACAGACATCGACCACCGACGTGCTCACCTATGGCGATCTGGTAGCCACTGGTGACATGATTGGACCGCGTATTTTCTCAACCGGACCCGGCGTGTTCTCGAGCGAGGGGATATCGAGCCTCGACGACGCGCGTGACGTTCTTCGCCGCTACGCTGATTTCTACAATACGCACACGCTGAAGGAATACATGAGTGGTGAGCGCGAAGTGCGACAGTGGATAATCATGGCGGCGAGAGAGCTCGGACTCATGCCGACGACCGAGGGCGGTCTCGATTTCAAGATGAACCTGACGGAGATGCTCGACGGCTATCCCGGCCACGAGCACACCTACCCGATCTATCCGCTATTCAAGGATGTGGTGCAGCTCGAGGCGCAGAGTGGAATCACGTATACGCCGACACTGATCGTCGAATACGGCGGCCCCTGGGCTGAGAACTACTGGTACGAGCACTACGACATCGAGCAGGATGCGAAGGTCAATCGCTTCATGCCAAAGGCAGAGGTCGATAAGCGCGCGCTACGCCGACCGGCCTGGTTTCGCGAGGATCAGTATCCGTTCCCGAAGTTCGCACAACAGCTCGCGAAGATAGTTGCCGCTGGTGGTCGAGTGGGACTGGGTGCGCACGGGCAGATTCCCGGAATCGGTGACCAATGGGAGCTGTGGTCAATCGCTTCTGGTGGAATGCCGAATCTCGACGTGCTGAAGGTCGGGACTATTTTTGGCGCCGATGCGATCGGCTTTGGCAAGGAGCTTGGCTCGCTTGAGGTCGGTAAGCTTGCGGATCTTCAGATCCTCGACAAGAATCCCCTCGACAACATCAGGAACACCAACACGATCCGCGACGTGATGAAGAACGGCCGGCTGTATGACGCGAATACGCTGACCGAGATATGGCCGCGTCACCGCGCGATCAAGGTGCCCTGGTGGCAAAGCGAGAGAACGGCAGCCACTGCAGAGGTGCAGCATTGAAACGTCGTGGGTCTGCACACCGTACTGATGCTCTCATGAATTATCGCTTCGTTACGTGCGAGCCGATGTGCGTGAACAGGCTCAAACTCATCAAGCGCGTGATGTATGGACGGGCCGGATTCNNCTGCGACTTCAATCCTTCGGGCCGTACACCTTCACCAAAATCCGCGCAGACCCCGTTTCTATCCGTGCTTCAAGGGCGTTATCATCCGTGCTCAACAGGCCTACACGTTGAACTTGAACAGCAGCACGTCTCCATCCTTCACCACGTATTCCTTTCCTTCCGACCGGACGTCGCCCTTTTCCCGGGCGTCCTTCCACCCGCCATCTGTGACGAATGCGTCGAACGAGACCGTATCAGCCTTGATAAAACCGCGCTCGAAATCGGTGTGAATCACACCCGCATCCTGGGGCGCGGTGTTGCCGCGATGAATGGTCCATGCCC
>PMEM01000016.1 GCA_003155795.1 Gemmatimonadota bacterium | reverse complement strand
TCTCGAGATCGCGCTCGAGCTCGAGCGAATCGCACTGCAGGACGATTACTTCGTATCACGCAAGCTGTACCCGAACGTGGATTTCTACACGGGATTGATCTATCGGTCGATGGGCTTCCCGACGGAGTACTTCACAGTTCTGTTCTCGATTGCGCGCATGGCCGGCTGGCTGTCGCAGTGGGAAGAAATGCTGCTCGACAAGGAGCAGAAGATTGCGCGGCCACGTCAGATCTACACGGGGTACGGCGAGCGTCAATTCGCCCAGACGATCGACGTAAGCGGCAAGCAGAAGTAATGTGAAAAAGACGACGCGCCGTTGATCAACGGCGCGTCGTCTTCGTGACAGCTTTAAGCAGATTCAAGCAGGTCTAATTCAGCTTTGCTGTCATTGTAATCGCGACGTTTCCTTTCAGCGCCTTTGACACGGGACAGCCGTCCTTCGTGGCAGAGGCGATTTTTTGAAATGTTGCATCGTCGATGCCAGTGACCTTGGCTTTGACCATGAGGTTCATGGTCGTGATCTTGAAGCCATCCGCGACCTTTTCAACGGTGCATGCGGCTTCGGTTTCGACTTTTGCCGAGGGCGTCCCGTTCTGCTCCAGGCCGAGTGCCAGAGCCATTGAAAAGCAGGCCGCATTGGCGGCCGCCAGTAATTCTTCGGGATTGGAACCCTTCGCGTTTTCGAAACGCGAGCCGAATGAGTAAGAGCCATTTACCGTGCCGCTCTCTCCCTTGAATGACCCCTTGCCGTCTTTCAGGCCCTTCTCCCAGACTGCACTTGCCTTGCGTGTAGGCATGGAAACTCCTTTTATGGTGATACTGCCATCTGCGCATGATACAGGCCGTAGCGGCTTGCTTTCAGCCGGAAACGGGCTGATGTGCGCATTCGAAGGATAACGCCCGAGCCAACCGGCGACCGGTAGAGTAGAACGCTAGATTTTCCCATCGTGTCGGTCGCAGTTCAGCCCAACCCATTCTTCCAAATGTTCAACTACAAGTCAAGTCGCAGGACCTTCGTAACTCATCTCGCGGCTCTGGCGGGAGCGAGCGTATTGCTGCCGGACACGTCGCGCGCGGCATCGCTGTCCGCCGGTGCGACCGCGCCTGGTGACGAGCCGGAGCCGTGGTTGCTCGCGCTTACCGGTAAGCACCGCACTCTCTTCCATTCGCACGACAAGTGGAGCAAGGGGCTCGATTACGCAACGCGGTTCAAACTTGCGTACCCGGTGGAATACGGTGTGAAGCCCGAAGATGCCAACTCGGTTCTAGCTGCGCATGGCAAGACGGGACTGATCACCTACAACGATGCGGCGTGGGACAAGTACGGCTTCGCCAAAGAGTTCGACGTGACGGATCCGACCACGAAGCAGCCGGCGACTCGCAACATCTTCATCAATGGCGACGCGGATAATCCTGGCGTCCGCGAGGCGTTCGCCGCCGGAGTCGTGGTTCTGTCGTGCCGCACTATGCTGCGCGGAATGGCGGAAGGACTTGCCGATCAGAAAAAGTGGGGCGATGCGAAGGAAATCGAGCGCGACCTGACCGCGTCACTGCTTCCCGGTGTAATCCTCGTGCCCGCAATGATGATCGCGATTGGGCGTGCGCAGGAACATGGCTGCACCTATCTGTTCACAGGCTGACGCGCGCTACGAAACCGTTCGCGTCTTCTTGCGCAGGAAGTCCATCAGAATGAACTGTCCCAGCGTCATCGTGTTGGTGAAGTAGGCTTTCCCCTTCGCGATGGCGGAGACGCGTTTCACGAATTCCACGAGCGCGCGGTCGCGCGCCAGCATGAAGGTGTTGATGACAATGCCGGATCTGCGGCAGTCAGCGACTTCTCGCAAGGTCTCTGACACTACGTTCATGTCCAGTCCCATCGAGTTCTTGTAGATCTGACCGTTGGGAAGTGTGAGAGCGCTCGGTTTGCCGTCTGTGATCATCACGATCTGGCGCATGTCCTTTTTCTGCGACATGAGAATTCGTCGCGCGAGCTTCAAGCCTTCTGCGGTGTTGGTGTGATACGGACCAACTTGAGCACGTGCGAGTGCGGAGATTGGGATCTCTTCCGCCGAATCGTGGAACAGGACTACGCGAATCGTATCGCCCGGGAACTGCGTCCGGATCAGATGCGTGAGAGCAAGCGCGACTTTCTTGGCGGGGGTGAATCTGTCTTCGCCGTACAGAATCATCGAATGCGATGTATCCAGCATCAGCACCGTAGCGCAGGATGAGCGGTACTCCGCCTGATGCACCATGAGATCGCCGTAGTCCAGATCCATGGGCACCTCCAGCGAACCGGTCCGCGCCATGGATCGCTTGAGTGTCTCATTGACGTCGAGATTGAGTACATCGCCGAATTCGTACTCCTTGCTCCAGCCGTCGGACTCGATGCCGGTTGCGAGGTATGGCGTGTCGTGGCTCCCAAAGCTGGACTTTCCCAGCGAACTCATGATGTGCCGGAGCGCCTTGTAGCCAAGGAAATCGACACCCTTGTCGGTGAGATTGAACTGGACCGATTTGGATGCCGCGTGTGAGAGGCTGCCCTTGCCCTCGACCTGCTGATGACCGGCCGGCATTTGCGGCGGAGCTTCGAGATTGAGATATCCTTCTTTTGTGAGGCGCTCGATCAGCTCGTCGAGGAATTTGGCGAGCTTCTCCTGGGCTTCCTCGTCTCCATTTCCGCGCATCGCTTCGAGCATCTCGGCGGTGAATTGACCGCTCTCGATCATGGCGTCGAGGATTGCCTGGCGGAGCGCGTCCAGCGAGCGGTCGGCGTCCTCGCCGGTCATCCCCCAGTAGGGATTGTAGTTCTCGCCGCCTGCGAAGCCGGACTGAAGGAGGAAGTCCGCCATCTTATCCAGAAGCGACTGAAGATCGACCGCGTCGGCCATCTCCGGGCTGAACCTGGAGTAAGTATGGAACCGCATGTGTGAATAATACACCCGGCACCGAATACATTTCCCGCGTGGATACGCATGCCCGGACCAACCCCTTCCGCCCGCTCACGCATCGCAATTTCCGGATCTTCTGGGGCGGTCAGACGCTCTCGCTTATCGGGACGTGGATGCAGGCGGTGGGAGAGGGGTGGCTTGCCCTGCAACTTTCGAACAGCGCGCTCATGGTCGGAGTTGTCGCCGGAGCCTCGGCCCTTCCTATCCTGCTGCTATCCCTGTACGGCGGATTGGTCGCCGACCGCAACGACAAGCTCAAGCTTGTGCGCATTGCACAAACCTTGTTGTTGCTGGAGGCATCAACGCTCTGGTGGTTCACCGCCTCCAATCATCTCACGATCCACTGGCTGATTGCCCTTGCAACGATCAACGGGACGATCAGCGCGTTCGAGATCCCGGCCCGACAGAGCTTTATTGTCGAGCTGGTGGGTCGCGAGGATCTTGTGGATGCGATCGCGCTCAATTCCGCGGGATTCAATCTCGCTCGCGTAATTGGACCTTCGATCGCGGCAATTGTGATCGGCACTCTGGGAGCGAAGTGGTGCTTCGGGCTCAACGCCATGAGCTATCTGGCGGTACTCGCGGGGCTGTTCATGATTCGTGTTCCCGCGTATCAGCGTGTGGATACGGGTACGTCGCCGGTCGAAGGACTGCTGGAAGGGTTCCGGTACATGCGGGACGCACCGCTCATCCGTGTGATGATAAGAGTCGTCGGGGTTACCTCGATCTTCGGGCTGCCATTTCTGGCGATGATGCCAGTCGTCGCGCGGAACGTATTACACGCAGGCGCAGGTGGTTATGGCATACTGCTCGCATGCGTTGGACTTGGCGCACTGATGGGAGCGCTCTCGCTCGCCGCGCTGGGTCAGCGGATACCGCGCGGGAAGCTTTACATGTGGGCGACCTATGCTTTCTCGCTCAGCGTAGTGCTCTTTTCGCTGATGCACACGCTTGCGGCAGCCGCGATAGTACTCGTAATCGTAGGATTCACAATGATGTTGATCGGTGCGCTTGCAAACGGATTGCTTCAATCGATCGCGCCGGACGAGCTGCGCGGCCGAGTGGTGTCGGCGTACATATTCGTTTCGGTTGGTTTGGTGCCAATCGGATCGTTCCTTTCCGGCGCGCTCGCAAAGACGGTCGGCGTGGAATGGACACTTGGAGGATGCGCGGTGATCGTGCTCCTGTACGCCACCTGGGCGTTTGCCAGGTACCCTGCACTAAGAACTGTCAGTTAATCTTCTCGTACCTTTACTCATCATCAAATGCGCATAGCAATCGGTTCGGATCACGCTGGCTTCCGTTACAAGGAAATGTTCAAGGCTCATCTCACCGCACTGGGTCACGAAGTCAAGGACTTCGGAACCGACTCTGAACAGCCAGTGGACTATCCGCTCTTCTGCAGACCGGTCGCATTGGCGGTCGCAAGCGGAGACACGGAGCGGGGCATCGTGATTGGTGGCTCAGGCAACGGCGAGGCAATGGTTGCTAACCGAGTGAAGGGAGTGCGCGCGGCCCTGTGCTGGAATCTCGAGTCCGCGCAGCTTGGCCGGCACCACAACGATGCAAACGTGTTGTCGGTAGGCGAGCGCATGGTCTCCGAGCAACTCGCCATTCAGATTCTTGACGCGTGGTTGAATACGCCGTTCGACGGCGGACGGCATCAACGACGAATCGACGAAATAGACGCGGTATAAGCTTGCGTTCATCATAGGTGAACAAACCGTTGCGGCATGCATTGAACGCGTAACACTGCAAGCGTATCAGGTGTCCTACCACTTGGGGCGCAAGCGGACAACCTGGGGCGGGTACATGACACGAATCAAGGTCGTCTTCTGGGTATTTTGCGTCGGCCTCACGGCTCTGTGGCTCGCGGCCGACCCGATTCTGACGCACACGGCTCCATTTGCGCAGACGCGGCTGTCGCTCATCAACTACACTGGCATCATCGCCATGGGCGTGATAAGCGTGGCGATGATACTGGCGGTGCGATCGTCGAAGGTGGAGTCGTTCATCGGCGGTCTGGACAAGAGCTACCGTTTGCACAAGTGGCTTGGCGTCGCGGGACTGATCATGGCGATCGCTCACTGGTTGTGGATCAGCGGACCCGGCTGGCTCGCCACCCTCGGAATGATGGCACCCGCTCCTCGGCAGCAAGCAGGCGCTGTGACGGCAACCCAAGGACCGGCGCTTCTGCGGACGCTGCAGAATCCCGCGCGATCCGTCGGCCAATTTTGCTTCTACGCAACGGTCATACTCGTCGTGCTCGCGCTACTGCGCTGGTTTCCGTATCGCTACTTCCTGAAAACGCACCGACTGCTCGCAATCGTTTTTCTGATTCTCGTGTTCCACGGCGTGGTACTGATGAAGACCTCGTACTGGTCGCACGCGGTATCGTACGTGATCGTTGCGCTGATGGCGGCCGGGACTGTGTCAGCGATCATAATGCTGTTTCGCAGGGTTGGACGCACGCACCGTGCAGTCGGCGAGATCGATGCAGTTACGACGCGGCCGGACGTGGGGATATTGCAGGTAGGTATTTGTCTAAAGGATCGATGGAACGGTCACGACGCCGGCCAGTTCGCGTTCGTGAATTTCGAGGATGGCGAAGGACCGCACCCGTTCACGATCTCATCCACTTGGAAAGACGACGGTCACCTGCTGTTCCTCATCAAGGGCCTCGGGGACTACACATCAGAGCTTCCGACGACTCTTAAGGTGGGCACGCTGGTCACGGTCGAAGGTCCATACGGCCGGTTCACATTCGAAGGTCGCCATCAGCGTCAGATCTGGGTAAGCGCTGGCATCGGCATCACGCCATTCGTATCCCGGATGCAGGAGCTGGCGGTGCATCCTGATGGAAAGACCATCGATCTCTTCCACGCCACAGGCTCGCGTGACATCGAGCCTGTCGATCAGCTGCGTAAACTCGCAGAGTCCGCGCACGTGCTTCTGCGCGTATGGGTCGCCGCCGAGGATGGGCGAATGACCGGAGAGGACATTCGCAAGGTCGTACCGGACTGGAAGGCCGCAGACATCTGGTTCTGCGGACCAGCGATATTTGGCAAGGAACTGCGAGACGACTTTGGAAGCCACGGATTTCCCGTAAATTCCTTCCATCAGGAACTGTTTCACCTGCGATGACGTCTGACTCGATGCGAGGAGGCCATCGAGTTGGCGAGCAAATTCATGGATCTGCATCGCATCTACTGGCCGGACTTCGGCGGCCAGGCCTAGGTTCGTCCACGTGAAGACATGGGCGAACCGCCACAAACTTGATGGATTTGCAAGCCCGGACAAGACAGTAGTGGATTAATTTCGCACGATTGTCAGCTCTTACTCATTCAGCAGGTACCTAATGTCCAAAGTACGAGTTGCAAGTTTCGCCGTTTCTCTCGACGGCTACGGCGCCGGTCCGAATCAGGACCTGGAGCATCCGCTGGGCGTAGGCGGCGAGGAACTTATGGAATGGTTCTTTCCCACGCACGTGTGGCAGTCCATGCACGAAGGCCGAGGCAACGTTGGCGAAACTGGCGTCGACAATCAGATGGCGGAAAAGTCCTTTGAGAATGTCGGAGCGTGGATCCTCGGCCGGAACATGTTCGGACCCGTGAGAGGTCCGTGGCCAGATGACAGCTGGAAAGGTTGGTGGGGCGACGAGCCTCCATATCACACGCAGGTTTTCGTTCTAACTCACCACCAGCGTGAACCGCTCGAGATGAAAGGCGGCACCGTGTTTCACTTTGTGACTGATGGGATTCACTCGGCGTTGGAGCAGGCCAAGTCGGCCGCGAATGGGCGCGACGTCCGTATTGGTGGTGGCGTATCCACTGTCCGGCAATATCTGCGGGCGGGTCTGATCGACGAAATGCACCTGCCGGTAAGGCCCATTCTCCTTGGCGCCGGCGAGAATCTCTGGAGTGGCCTCGACGTGCGTGCTCTCGGTTATGAATGCACAGATCATGTCGCGGGCGAGCGGGCGAATCACATATTTGTGCGCCGGCTGGCCTGAGCTGATTCCCGGGCCTGACTGGTCCGGGTACTCGTCACCCGTGGGTTTAGGTGCCAGATTTACGGCGTGAAACCCAAAGAGCTTACGATCCGCGGGCTGATTCTCGGCGCCCTCATCACGACCGTCTTCACGACTGCCAACGTGTACCTCGGCCTCAAGGTCGGCCTCACGTTCGCCTCGTCGATCCCCGCCGCCGTCATCTCGATGGCCTTTCTGAGTGCCTTCAAGGACTCGACGATTCTCGAGAACAACATCGTCCAGACCGTGGCATCGGCGGCCGGTACGCTCTCCGCGATCATCTTCGTCCTGCCGGCACTCATCATAGTTGGCTGGTGGGTGCGGTTTCCGTTCTGGGAATCGTTCTTCATCTGCGTGAGCGGCGGTGTGCTCGGAGTCGTGTTCACCATACCGCTTCGCCGTGCACTTGTAACACACTCGGATCTGCCATATCCAGAAGGGGTCGCGGCCGCCGAGGTGCTCAAGGTTGGTTCGGGCAATCGCGGTGAAACCAAGGATGAAACTGGCGAGGCCAAGGAAGGTCTCGTTGCAGTAGTACTCGGGTCGGTAGCATCGGCAAGCCTCGCGATTGTGAGCGCGACGCAAGTCGTCGCGGGCGGCCTGGCCGGCTTCATTCGCATAGGGACCATCGCATCCAGCGGATACGACGTAGCCTGGTCGCTCGCGTTGCTCGGAGCTGGTCAGCTCGTTGGTCTGTCGGTGGGAATGGCGATGCTCGTCGGGCAGGTCATCTCGTGGGTGATCGCGGTTCCGATCCTGACGGCCACTCAGCCAGCCACGATCGGTCAGACACTGGCGGCGCACACGACAGCGATCTGGAGCACGCAAGTACGCTTCATTGGAGCCGGTACGATCGGTGTTGCAGCGATCTACACACTTGGGATGCTTGCCAAACCGGTTGTTGCAGGACTGGTGAATACACTCGCCGCGTCACACGTGGCCGCGAACGGCGACGACACCGATCGCGACATCTCGCCAACATGGATCCTCATACTCACCGTCGCATGCCTTGCGATTGCGGCGTGGCTTTCGTTCAACTTTGCGAATGCCACTGTACTTGCGTCGAGTGCGTTGAAGTTGACGCTGGTAGCAGTTCCGCTGGTGCTCGTTGTCGGCTTCGTAATCGCCGGCGTGTGTGGGTACATGGCTGGACTCATCGGCGCGTCCAACAGTCCGATCTCCGGCATTGGTATTCTCTCGATAGTCGTCTTCGCTTCTCTGTTCAGTCTTGTCGTAGCACCGACTATTGAGACGCAGCATGCGTTGATTGCATTCTCGCTATTCGTCACGGCGATTGTCTTCGCCTGCGCGACGATTTCGAATGACAATCTGCAGGATCTTAAAACAGGTCAGCTCGTTGGTGCGTCGCCGATGCGTCAGCAGATCGCGCTCGTGGTCGGCGTGGGTGCAGGCGCTGCTGTGATTCCATTCGTTCTCAATCTTCTCGCAAAAGCATACGGCTTTGCAGGCGCACCCAACGTCGGTGTGATCGCCGCTCATCCGCTTCCTGCACCGCAGGCGACGCTGATCGCTGCACTGGCACAGGGCGTGATTGGTGGCAGTCTCGAATGGAAGATGTTGATCATCGGCGTGGTGATTGGAATCGGGCTGGTAATGCTGGACGAGACGCTGCGCGTGTTCAAGAAGCTCCGTATTCCACCACTTGCCGTTGGTATCGGCATCTACCTCCCAATGTCAGCGACGTTCGCGGTTATCGTTGGCGCTGTGATCGCTCATTGGTACGAAGGACGCGCCCGGTCGATGCCAAACCCGGAGCGCTCACTGCGTCTCGCAACACTCGTCGCATCCGGCCTGATCGTCGGCGAAAGCATCTGGGGCGTAGTCAACGCCGGACTCATCGTCGCTCTCACGAAGGAAGCACCGATCGCGCTGGTTTCGGGGAACTTCGCACCAGCTCCCTGGCTCGGCGTGATCTGCTTCGTCGGGCTCGTTTTCTGGCTCTATCGCTGGATGCTACGTCGCTCGGCGGAGATGAAGCCGGAGTGAATCGGCGTGGCGGCGACTGGAGTCAGACCGCCGTTCGAAAACTCGGACCGGGGCTGAACGGCGTGCGGTGAGTACGTGGTTGAATAGAATGGGTTGAGGCAATCCGGAGGCCGTCAAGTTCTAACGGCGGTATCCCCATGCGCGTATTATTGCGCTGAGCCCCCCCAATGAGCCGGTGCCGCCCGGCGCCACTCGATTCAACCCCCCGAGGAAGACAGGATGCCTCTACCGTCGATCCAGAAATTCCGGACGATCTGCACGCTGGCCGCTGCCGCCGCGCTCGCTTTACCTTCGATCGCGCGAGCGCAGCAGGCGATCGACTCGGCCTATACGGCACAGATCAGGAAGGATCTCGAGGATCCGCGCATCACGACGGAACTGGTGGACTATCTGCCCGCGTCGTCGACTGTGCCAACGCCACTCAAGGTGCTGGGTCACATCATCGGCGCGCCGGGCGACCTGGATCGAACGGCTGACATCTACAAGTACTTCGACGCACTCGCCAAGGCTTCACCGAACGTGAAGGTCTGGCGTATCGGCAAGACGGAAGAGGGTCGCGAAATGATCATCGCCGCCATCGGCGACGAGGCGACGATCAAGAATCTTGATACCTATCGCGACATGCTCGCAAAGTTGAGCGATCCGCGCAAGACGACTCAGGCAGAAGCTCAGAAGTTGATCCACACAGCCAAGCCGATCTACTATATAACGAGCGGTATTCACTCGCCCGAGTTCGGCGGTCCCGAGATGCTGATGGAGCTGGCGTACCGGCTCGCAGTGGATTCATCTGCATTCGTTTCGAATATCCGCAACAACGTCATCACGTTGATCACACCGGTGGTCGAGCCGGATGGTCGCGACAAGGCGGTCGACAATTATTACTACAACAAGAAGGTGCCGAAGGGCGGCGAGCGCCTGCCGCTGATGTACTGGGGCAGGTACGTGCAGCATGATAATAATCGCGACGGGATGGGGCAGTTCCTCAAACTCACGCAACACATCACGCAGGCGGTGCTCGACTGGCATCCAACTGTGCTGCATGATCTTCACGAAGCGCAGACGTATCTCTACGCGTCGACTGGAACCGGCCCGTACAACGAAGCCGTGGATCCGATCACGATCGACGAGTGGTGGATGATGGCAGAGAACGATGTGATGGAGATGACCAAACGCGGCGTACCCGGCGTGTGGACGTACGGATACTACGACGGTTGGACGCCCAACTATCTCTTCTTCATTGCTCACACGCACAATGAGATCGGTCGATTTTATGAAGTGCAGAGTTACGGTCCCGACAATTACGTAGTGAAACCTCGGCCGACAACGACGAGTCGCGAGTGGTTCCGGCCAAATCCTCCGCTGGACAGCATCAATTGGGGACCGCGCAACAACACGAACATTCAGGAATCCGCGATCATGTTCTCGCTTTCGAATATTGCGAAGAACAGGGACATGTATCTTGACAACTTCTGGCGCAAGGCACAGCGGGCTGTTGACAAGGGCAAGACCGGTCCGATTGTCGGATGGGTGATCCCCGCAGAACAGCGACGCAAGTCCGACGCAGCCGATGCCGTCAACGAGTTGCGCAGGCAGGGGCTCGAAGTCGATACTGCTACGACGTCGTTCACTGCTGGCAAGGTGTCGGTAAAGCCGGGTGATTACATCATTCGTGGTGATCAGCCGTATCGCACGATTGCAGACATGTACTTCGCGCTGCAGCGTTTCTCGCCGAAGAATCCGGCGCCGTACGACGACACTGGTTGGACATTCTCGCTCATGCGCGACATCACGATCACGGAAGTTGGTGATCACAGTCTGCTCACGCAGCCGATGACGCTGCTGACGTCTGATGCCGTCGCGGCAGGCGGGATTTCCGGAACCGGCAGTGTAGTTATTGTCGACAACACTGCCGACAACAACATCGCCGCATTCCGCTTCAAGTTTGCGAAGACGAAGATGTCGGCCGCCGAGGAGGATTTCGACGCGGCTGGGCACCACTTCCGTGCTGGCGCGATGATCATTGCGAATGCCGATCGTGCCGCGTTCGAGCCCGCTTTGAAGAGCTACGGTCTCTCGGCGTATGCGATGTCGGCAGCGCCGAACGTCAAGACACATGATCTGGACATTCCGCGCATCGGTTACGTGCACAGCTGGTCGCGCACGCAGGATGAGGGTTGGGTGCGTGCGGCGCTGGATACGTACGGGATACCATACTCCTACTTTGGCGATATCAATCTTCGTCAGGGCAACCTGCGCCAGAAGTACGACGTGATCATCTTCCCGAACGTTGGCGGGACCGTGCAGAGCATGGTGAACGGGATCGCGAAGAACGGTGCGACGCCGCTACCATACAAGAAGACAGCAGAATTCCAGAGCTTCGGTACGCCGGACGCATCGGATGATATCCGCGGGGGCATGGGATTCGATGGCGTGAAGAATCTGTATGACTTCGTGCAGCAGGGTGGCACGCTGATTGTGGAAGGTTCGACATCGACGATCATGCCCGGGTACAACCTCACGCCCGGCGTGACGATCGAGGAGCCCGACAGCCTGTTCGCGCGTGGCAGCATCATG
>PMEM01000020.1:11820-12672 GCA_003155795.1 Gemmatimonadota bacterium | reverse complement strand
CGAATTCGCCGCGGAACTTGGCGCCAGCGATAATTGCGCTGAGGTCGAGCGAGATGAGGCGTTTGTTCTTGAGGCTCTCCGGCACATCGCCATTGATGATGCGCGTCGCGAGTCCTTCGGCGATCGCGGTCTTGCCGACACCGGGCTCGCCTATGAGTACCGGATTGTTCTTTGTCCGTCGCGACAGAACCTGAACGACTCGGCGAATCTCTTCATCTCTTCCAATAACTGGATCAAGCTTGCCCTTCCTCGCCGCGTCAGTGAGATCGCGAGTGTATTTCTGCAACGCCTGATACTGATTTTCCGGTGTCTGATCGGTAACGCGATGCGATCCGCGCACTGCCTCGAGAGCGTCGCGCAACGCCGCGTAGTTCGCGCCGGCTGTCTGGAGCAACGCACGACTTTCGGATCCCTTGACGTCGGAAAGCGCGAGCAGCAGATGCTCTGTCGAGACGTACTCGTCACCAAGTTCCTTTGCGATCGCCTCTGCGCGGTCCAGAACCTGGTTCAGCTCGCGGGAAAGTGACGGTTGTGCGTCGCTCTGCTTGGGATAGCGGGCGGCTTCGCCGAGGGCACTTTGTCGCAGTGCTGCCACACTGACGCCAATCTTCTGGAGGGTTGGTACGACGATGCTCTCGTCCTGATCCAGCAGGGCGAGCAGCAGGTGCAGATCGTACACGAGCGGGTTACCAGCCTGCCGAGCGCGCGAAACTGCGTCGTTCAGCGCCTCGCTGGATTTGACGGTGAGTTTGTCTTGACTGATCATGCTACAATTATGTGCAATCGCGGTGCCTCGGGAATCTGCCAGAACGGCATATCCGACGCAGGACCCGTCATCCGGCCGAACGCACC
>PMEM01000020.1:0-11805 GCA_003155795.1 Gemmatimonadota bacterium | reverse complement strand
CATCCCGCCGCAGGTCGGGATTTCCGTAGGGCGGGGATTCGTCCGCGCCGTTGCGTCCCCGTATGGCGCAGATTCACCCGCGCAATGGGATTTTCGGGCCGAAGCACACGTCGATCATCCACGGGGTCAGGTCGGAAGTCACGGACCGGATCGTGTCCCGTGCGACAGCAGCGCGCGCGTCCAGCACAGCAGCCTGAACCGCCGCCTTGAGCGTGACAAGCATCGTCTGCGGCGCCACGCCAGCGGCATGCATTTCCAGGCACGCGTCCCGTACCGCGAGGCGGACATCGTCACGCGTAGCATCGTGCTCGAAGTGACGTCGCAACATTACGACAAGGGGGCGGACATCCGGGTTGTCGCCGGTCATACTATACGGTTACACTGGAATCTCGTTTGCGCCAGAGCAAGAATTTGGACCGGATCCTGGAGCGCTCTTTCGCCTTTCCAGGGCGGCTACGTCCCACTCTGTCACTCTCGCCTTATCTTTGAGCGAAATGGAAACAGAGCGAGACGCGGCCGCGCGACCACAGTGGCGGGTCGTACTCGGCGACGCCGAGATCGGTCGAGCGCATTTTCTTGATGCCGCGATGGCGCTGGCTCGAATTCACGCCGGCACGCCGCTCGAGTGGACGGCTGACATCGCGACCTTAGGGAGCGTTGCCCGGTTGCCGGACGGTCGATTATATCGCGTCGAGCCATCGGGTCCACGCGATGCCACATAAACGCCCGGGCGGCATCGTCGATACAATGCTCGGAATTTTTTCGCCGCTCGCCGGGGTTGCGAAGGATTTGCAACTTTCGCTTCACCTGGACCGAACACTGTGGTGCCGGACCGAGCACGGCAGACTGGAAATTGTGATGCGCGGCGGCGGCCTCACAGATGATCCGTTGCCAGAGCGAATCGCACTGGCCCGCAAGCTGACCGATGCTGCTCGACCGGTCCTGGCAGCGCACAGAAAGCGCCAAATCCGCAGACTTGCCGGACGCGCCATCGCGGTCGTATTCGAAGACGAGCAGATAGTGAACGAGGGCGTCGCCACTTCGCGCTTCAGCTACCTGGCTTCACACGACCATGATGATCGCGGAGTCGATGGCGGCTATCAGCACACGCTTCGCCAACTTCTTGGTGAAAAGGACCCGCCCTGGCTTTAGTGGCACGTCGCACTGGTGCGAGCAGGTCGTTGACTCCCGGAAAAAAGATAGGGGCCACCGCATGAACCNNCGGAAAGCCCCTATCTGCCGTGAATCATCTTTTTTGTAACCGCCCGACCGTCAGTCTCCAAACGATAGAGATAGATGCCCGGCGCTACATCCTGACCTGTTCTGGAGTTTTTGGCGTCCCAGTACCCTGTGTACTGACCACACCCCAACTCCACGTTCTCCACTGGCGCCCCACCAGCGACGCTCCCAGACCCACCTTGCAGTACGGGTACCGCCACAAGCTGCGACAAAATGTTGTATACACGCAAGGAGATCCGGTACACGCGACTCGGATCCGAACAGGCCGGGTAATCTCCGACCGTGAAGGGGATTCTCGTCTCCGAAGTGAAGGGGTTGGGACTATTCTGTCCTAACACCGCTCCGAAACCTTGATCTCGTCCAGCGCCCGGAAATGTTGACTGGGCTGACGTGGATCTCGGTGCGAGCGCGCTGAATGCGAGCACCCCGATGAGTGCCGCCCAACGCAACTTCATTTTTTAACTCCAGGCTGACTAGAAAAGGTTTCTTGAACTGACTCCTGAACGGGTGTTCGAGTGAAACTATGGCCCTAAAGGCGAAGATAAAGCGGACTGAACAGAAAGGCTAGCGCTTTGTCGCACATTTGTTCATATCGCGCTCGAAGCCAGACCGGCCCTGATAAAACGACGCGTGCAATTCCAAGCTGTCAGAACACCGACTTCACCGTGGAAGTTCCCACCCCCGGCAAGAAGGCAACTCGCCGGGGGAGAAAGCTCTGGCCAGTAAACCGGTCACCTCCAAGGGACGCACACAAACGCGGAAAGTTTCGGTTCTGAGGCCACACGTACGTGACGCAGTAGTCGCGCCAGAGCATCCATCGCGATGAAGACGAACTCGTTCAGGAGGCTCCAGCAGGGTTCGAGCCGAACCCCGTCTCCCATGCCGCGAATGCCCGCAACGGTCGGTCGTCCGACGCCACGTGCTCTCTGACAAACTCCCGGAGGAGCCGCTGATGTGCGCGCACGTCGGACTGCGACAATGCCGGCCCTGTCCGACCCCNNGGACGGCGCGCGCCTCAGGCGGCAGTCGTCGTGCAACCGGTGTCCGCCCCGCACAGTTTTCGCACAGCGCGCCACCGGCAGGGTGCGAGAACGCGACGACGGAATCGACGGGAAGCGCCAGATGACACGCGGCACAGTCGTCCAGAGCGGGCGCAAAGCCTGCGTCGGCTATAATCCGCCACGCGCCGGCAAGCGCCCGCTCCACCACAGCACCGCCAGACGCTGCCGCAATTGCGTCAAGCGTGGCCGAGAGGCCGTCAAACATCTCCGGGTTCGCCTCGTCGCCCGCAATACGCAGTGTCAACTCCGCCAGCGCCGACGCCGCCGTGAACCGTGTCATTTCGAGCGCCAATCCGGCGCGCGATTCGCTTACGTCAAACGCACTCAGGGTGTGCAGATCCCGCGTTGACTTTACGTATATCTGCGCCTCTCCTTCCGCGAACAGATCGACGCCGGTTCCAACGCGGCCACGTGTCCGCCGAGCACCCTTCGCAATCACCGACATCACACCACCCTCTCGGGTAATCAGGCGAAGTACGCGAGAGGTTTCCAGATAATCAAAAGCATGAAGAACAATCGCCTGCGTGACGATCAGCGGCATCGCAGGAATCTAATCCACGAATACCGCGTTGTAGCAGCGCTATAGCAGCGCTGTTGCAGCATGGTTACCGCGTCGCCGAGATGCGCGCTCCGACGAACACAGCGCGGCCAGGTGCCGGGAAGTTGAACACGTCCTGATACCTCCGATCCAGTGCATTGTCGATTCGCGCAGTAAGCGACACACTCGTTGCATCCGAATGCAGCACTCGAACGCTTCCGGACAGCCCGAGTTTCACATAAGTAGCAAGAGTGACCGTAGGAGACGGGTATTGCGAGAAATCCATGTCTGATCGCTTGCCTACATACTGAGCCGCTGCACCGAGGCTCCAGACCGGAGATGGCGCGTAGTACAGAGACGCTGTACCTGAATGGCTGGGACGACGCAGCAAAGCCGTGCCGGGCTGCATTCCCGTGTATCCCGGCGGAACGGAGTAAACCTGTGCAATCGTCTGCGTATAGCTCGCAGCACCCGTCAGGCCAAATGGGAACGCCGCGTTTACTTCACCTTCAAATCCTTTGGATCTCGCCTGGGTGAGGTTCGTGTAGTACGAGGGCGTGAGCTGCAAGTAATCCGGCGGTCCGCCGGTTGCCCCCGAAACGAATTGAATCATATCGCTGAAACGCTGGTCAAACGCACCCACCGTCGCACGTATCCGGTCATTCAACAGAGACTGTACGAGTCCCACGTCGAGTGTGTGTGACTGCTCCGGCTGCAGCGCTGAATTGGGAGCGTTGTACACCGATCCCTGCGTCTCGTAGAACGCAGGCGCATTGAATCCGGTTCCGTATGACGCACGCACACGCGCCCCACCCCACAGCGCCACCGATGCGCCGGCGTGATATGTAGTGACGTCATGAAAATCCGAGTGGTCGTCGCGCCGCGCACTCACATCATACGCAAGGCGTTCAACCGGACTACCCTGCAGCGATACGTAATAGCCGCGAGTGATGCGGTGATCGTCGGAACCCGGTGTCACCACCGGCGATACTTCCGCCGGCGACGTTGCATAGGTGCGCGTGAGCGAACTGGAACGCTCCTCCTCAGCCTGATACTGCGCGCCAACCGTAGCCGTCCCAATCCAACCCAGCCCTGCCTCAATGCGTCCTTCGACGAATCGTCGATACCCGCCGGTCGGCGCGGATGTTTTTGTGAACGGGGCGGCGGCAACTCCGGACGCCTGGGTGTCTTCGGAAAGACCGTGAATCTCGTTGTCACTGCTAAGCAAGCGAAGTTTCACCCCCTTCGCTACGGTACGGGCAGCGTCGAGGCCAACTACCAATCGGTGCTCCCGGCTGTACGAATTGGAATCGGTAGCGGCCCCGGTGTAATCGGTCGGAAAGTGGTACACCGATCCGGAATAGCGTGTCGTTAGTCCGATGTTTGACTGGTCGTCGGGCTGCAAATTGAGCGAACCGCTCAGATCTCCGTTCCGGTACTGATTGTTGAAGGCCGCGATGCCATCGGTGCTGTGCCAGCCGCCACCGATTGAATAATCCGCGTACGTCGACCCGCCACGCAACGACGCAGATCCGTCGCGCGAGCCGTAAGTGCCCGCGCGCACATCGGCGTCCAATTTCGGCGGACCTGATCCGCGGCGTGTGAATATCTGAACAACGCCGGTCATTGCATCCGCACCGTAAAGCGCACTCGCAGGGCCGTAAACGATCTCGATCCGGTCGACATTGTCGAGCGACAGGTTCTCAAAGAACTGCGCACCACCAACGGAGTTGACAGGTGTGCCGTCAATCAGAACCTTGGTATACCTGCTCTCACCGCCCCGCAGAAACATGGACGTAACGCCGCCGTACGATCCACTCTGGCTCATCGTGACACCCGGAGCTTCTCGAAGAGCCTCCGCAACGGTCTGTACCCCACGCGCTCGCAGCTCGTCGCCGCTCAGAATCGTCACTGGCTGACTGACCGACGACGTCGGCGTCGGCAGTCGCGTTGCGGTCACGACCAGGGGCTGCAATTTTGCCGTTGTGTCCCGCTGCTGCGCCGTCAGCGCGGCGGGAAGAATCACCAATAGGACGCTTGCTGTCTTGATCATTTGACTGTGCTTTAGTTTCAGGTTGTACGACGAAGTGGAACGAGCATTGGCGCGTTTACGGCCGGATCGCGTGTTACGACCAACGGCCAGTCGTACACGCGTTCCAGAAGTTCCCCACGCATGACGGTTTCTGGTGCACCGGTTGCGACTACCGCGCCGCAGTGCAGCATGACCATCGATGTCGCAAAGCGTGCGACGAGATTCAGTTGATGACTCACGATCAACACAGCCGCACCCGACTGGGCCAGCGAACTCGCGAGCTCGAAGACTTGCATCTCGTGACCAACATCAAGAAACGATGTCGGCTCATCCAGGACGAGCGCTTCACCGCCCTGTGCCAGCGCGCGAGCTACGCGCACCCGCTGCCATTCACCACCGGACAGTTCGCCCGTCACTCTTCCAAGCAGGTTCTCTACACCGGCTCGCCGAGCGGCAATTGCCACCGCCTCCGCGTCACCCGATGCAGGTGCGCTCCAGGAGCCCTGTTGCGGGAACCGCCCGAGAGCGATGTATTCAGCGACCACACGCGAGAAAGTCGTGTCCTCACGCTGAGTCACCACCGCACATCTGCGCGCGAGTTCCTTCCGGGGGATTGCTGCTGCGTCGGTGCCATCGATGAGGATTCGGCCGCGCACGAGCGGAACTCGGCCGAGCAGTGCGCGCACCAGCGTGCTCTTGCCGCTGCCGTTCGGGCCCACGATCGCTGTTATCGAACCGCGGGCAGCTTCGAGACTGACATCGTTGACGACTGGTGCGAGCGAGGTATCGTATGCGATGGTCACATTCTCGTATCTGATCATCGCATCCTCCTCAACTGAATGAGGAAGAATGGCACACCAAGCACCGCCGTAACGGCGCCGAGCGGAAGCTCCGATGGTGGTATCACGATGCGCGCAAGCAGATCAGAAGCAACAACCAGTATGGCACCGATGATTGCGCACCCCGCCAGAATCGCGCGCTGCCTCGACAATCCGAATGCGCGCGCCATATGCGGGACGACGAGACCTACGAAACCGATCAGACCAGCCGCAGCGACGGTCGCGGCCGCGAGCATCGCGCTTGCAAGGAACGCTCTGCGCGTCGCGCGCGAAACATCCACTCCGAGCCCAGCGGCAGAGTCTTCGCCAAGCGTCAGCACGTCAATTTCCGGCGCGTAGATGAGGAGATACGCGACTCCGAGAGCAACGTACACCCCAAGCCAGGCGACAGTGTACCAGGTCGCATCGGCGACAGATCCCATCATCCACCAGAGCGCACCGCGTATGGTGTTCGCTGGAACGTTGGCAAGCAGGATCATTATGAGCGCATTCGCAAAGGCACCCACAACGACGCCGGCCATCAGCAGAACGCGCACATCCGTATGACCGGATTCTCCCGCGCCGCGCGCAACTCCAATGGCAAGCACGACGGCTACAGCAGCCCCGGTAAACGCCAGCACCGGCCAGAATGCCGATGACACACCCAGCATCATCGCAGCAACAGCACCAACCGCTGCTCCCCCGGACACCCCGAGCAGATACGGCTCTGCGAGCGGATTCCGCAAGGTGGCCTGCAGCGTCGCACCACTCGTTCCGAGCGCAATGCCAACCAGCGCAGCAAGTACGACCCGAGGCAATCGAAGCGTAACGACAATTGAATACACCGACGCCGTCGCGCTGTTGGTGAGCGCACTAAAAACCTGTGCGAGTGATAAGTGCACTGTTCCGAGCGCAACACCAAGTACACACGTTGCGGCGAGTGCCATGAGACCTCCCCACCAATGCCAGGTGCGGTGTACAATCATGGAAGTTCGAGCCCGGGGTGCAATGCACGGGCGAGTACTGCCGCACCGGCACCCATCTGCACTGAGGGTCGCATTACCATTGTGAGCGGTATGCGAATTACGTGTCCCCGTGCGACGGCAGGCACTGCGCGCCAAACGCCGCTCAGCGGTGCTATGCTTCCCCCCTCGCCACCACGAATTACCAAGTCGGGATTCCGCGCAGCGACGTCTTCGATAGACACCAGTGGCGACGGTTGGGATAATCCCGAGTAGATATTGCTCGCGCCCGCAACGTTCAGCAGCTCGTTCAGGAAGCTGCCGCCACCGACAACCATCGGCGATGCGTCGATGAGCGGCCAGACGACGGTCGGATGTGGTAATCCGCTCGTGGCGCGAGAAACGCGCGCCAGGGTGGCAGCGACACTATCCTCTACGAATGCCGCCTTCGCACTGTCACCGAGTACCCGCCCGAGCAGTCGTATCGCGCGTTTGAAGTCTGCGACGCGATCGATCTTGAGTGAGAGCGTCGCGATCCCGGCGCTTCCGAGGCGGTCAGCGGCGGCGCGGTTATCCTCGCTCGCATAGAGGATGACGAGATCCGGATGCGCCGCAACTACTTCCTCGACGTTCACACCGATCCCGTTACCCATGTCTGGAACCGCCTTTGCCGCCGACGGCCATTCATCCCAGTGCGAACGACCAATCAGACGCGAACCTGCTCCGATCGCAAAGATAGTCTCGGTGGTCGTTGGATTTAGTGATACAACCCGCTGCGGCGCTGTCTGGAACGAAATCGCTCGACCGAAGTCGTCGAGCTGAGTTGCGTCAGCGCGAGTGGAGCTGGCCGCTGGGGCCGGCGTGCCTTTTTCGCCATTGCACGAAATAAGCGCCCCAAGCAGGACAGTGCTGGCCACTCCGACGATGCGTGCACGACGCGAGCGACGTATCGCTGCCAGACGCCAGAACTCCACCGACCGAAAAAACAAAACGGGTATCCTCTCCCCGAGGAAACCCGCAACGTGTATACGCGATCAATAACCGACGACGTATAACGCCACCAGCCCTCCCCCGAGGATCTGTAGAATGTGGCGCGGACGAGAGTCGTCTCCTGGCTCCGGGCCGTCGCATCTCCCTTCCCGGTTCACGTCAACCAGTGGGATCGCAGATACGCATACTGCCCGTTACAGTGGCGGGGCCGCGCCGGCATTTCACCGGCTTCCGTGTCCCCCGACCGCGAATATCAATTGTGTTCTGAAGCTATCGGCGCCGCAGCGCTCGCGCAAGCGTGATGGTCATCGCTCCACCGATAAGCAGGGTCAACCCTGCAACAAAAAGCATCGCCGGTGGCTTTTTCAGCTCCGGAACGCTTATCACAGCTACCGCATTTGCAGGAACATCCTGCGCCAGAAAGCGATGGAACTCGTGACCCTCGATCGCCACTGGCGCGACAGAGGCGAGCCGCGCACCAGTGATCGTTGCGGTCGGGTCTTCCAGCAACACTTCGAATACGACTGCAGCGTGCTCGACTGGAACCTTCAACGGGAATGCATCCGCGGGCAGATCGTAGTGAAATGCGAGCTGCTTCATTCCCGGCGCGAATGGTGCGTAAACGAGCGCGCGTCCTTCGGCAAACTGTACCGCTGCCGCCGGAATATCGCCATCGGCCACAACCGGGGTCACCGCAGTCGCGGGAATGATCGACGACCAGACGGCGCCAGCGGGAGAGTCGTTTGGGGCCACGCGGGTAACGGAGCTGTCATTCGAAATTTCGAACACCTCTGTCACTGTTCGCGTCCCGTCGCTTGCCGCACGGCTCACAATCAAGTGTCGCCCGCGAACGGTCATCGGTACGTGTCGTGATGTCGTATCGAAGACGACTATCTCACCGTCATCACCGACATCACGGCCGGCCGTGAGGGGATGCGAAAAGTAGGCAACACCAGCATGCGACGAAGAAACGAAGTAGATCGCGTCGTTCACACCAGTACGCTTGTAGTTGAACCTGTAATCGCCGTTCGCAGACGTTCGCGTCGAATCAACCGGGCCAGCATGGTCGGTACCCACTCGATGCAATGTCACCCACGTGTTGCTCACGGCAATCACGGAGTCACCACCCGGAATCACGACTCGGCCGGATACGCTCGAGCCATCCTGCGCTACACAGACCGTCGCGCTACCAACGGTAATTGACGCGAATAAGCCCACCGCCGCGCACAAGGTCCTAAAGCCGGAACTTGCCAAAATCTTCCGGTCGAAGGTTTTCCAGATAAGCCTTTAGTTCTTCTGGTGTCATTGGGTGAAATTCTGCCTCCGATGCAGGCTCAGCATCCGGAATCGTCTCCGCTTCGGCGAGCACTGCTGTCGTCAAAAGATCTTCGCTGACGAATATCGGGGCTTCGAATCGTAGCGCAAGCGCGATACTGTCCGACGGCCGCGCGTCGATCACGATCCCACCATCGCGCGTCGCGAGCTGCAGTTCGGCGTGATATGTCCGCGCAACAATTCGGGGGATGTCCACGCGCAGAAGCATTGCTCCCAATCGAGTGATGATATTCTTGAGGAGATCATGCGTTAGCGGGCGCTCTCGATGCATCTGATGCATCTCGATCACAATCGACTCGGCCTCAGCCTGACCTATCCAGATAGGGAGAAGCCGTTCGCCATCCTTCTCGCGAAGAATGACGACGTAGGCATTCGATCCCCGATCCAGACCGAGCCGCATCACTTCGACCTCGAGAAACGCCATGCCTTGAAGATAATCCAGGGCGGTACGGCCGGCATGCCGACCAGCGACTCAGCATTCCCGTGGGTGGCGAATCTCACACCCACAGAAATGATGCCGGCCTGTACAGTTGGTGTGCCTAGACGGCCTTCTTCAGAGCCGCAGCTCGATCCGTTCGCTCCCACGTGAACAATGTAGCCGCGTTCCGTCCGCGACCGATTTTTTCAGGTGTACGCCCGAAGTGGCCATACGATGAGGTAGCGCTGTAAATCGGCTTGCGAAGATCCAGCGCCGTAATGATTCCTCGCGGAGTCAGGTCGAACACCTCATTGACCGCGCGTGTAATCGCAGAGTCAGGCACCGTACCCGTACCAAACGTGTCCACCATGACGGAAACCGGGCGGGCGACACCGATCGCGTAGGCAAGCTGCACTTCGCAGCGCCGCGCAAACTTCGCGGCGACGATGTTCTTCGCGACCCAACGCGCGGCATAGCACGCGGAGCGATCGACCTTTGATGGATCCTTGCCCGAAAATGCGCCGCCGCCGTGCCGGCCCATTCCACCGTAGGTATCGACAATGATCTTTCTGCCCGTAAGGCCGGCGTCGCCCTGCGGACCGCCAACAACGAAGCGTCCCGTAGGATTGATGTGATACTTGATCCCGCGACGACGCATTTCCTTGGGGATGTTGGGCTCGATCACTTCAGAGGTGATGAGCTGACGCAAACGCCGAGTGGAAATAGCATCGCTGTGCTGAGTGGAAACTACGATGGTATCCACGCCAATAGGAATGTTGTCCTCGTAAAGGACAGTCACCTGAGCCTTGCCATCGGGGCGCAGCCACTTCTTTCCGCCCGCGCGTCTGAAATCCGCCAGACTGTGCGTGATGCGATGCGCGAGTTGAATCGGGAGCGGCATCAGTTCGGGTGTTTCATCGGTAGCATATCCGAACATCATTCCCTGATCGCCAGCTCCACCGGTGTCCACGCCCTGCGCGATATCCGGCGACTGACGATCGATCGTGCTCATCACCGCGCAGGTGTCGGCATCGAATCCGAACGAGGCATCGGTATAGCCGATCCGGCGGATGGTCTGCCGGACGATATCAGCGACCGGCACATAGGTCTTCGTGGTGATCTCACCGGCGACAACGGCCAGGCCGGTGGTGACCAGCGTCTCGCATGCAACCCGAGCGCTGGGATCGTCAGCCAGGATGGCGTCGAGTATGGCATCGGAAATCGCGTCCGCAACCTTGTCTGGATGTCCTTCGGTTACGGATTCTGACGTAAAAAGATGGCGTTCGGACACAAGATCGGAGATAGAGGCAAGACGGGAGAGAACGACAGGCCAGCGCTGCGAACGGCCCTACTATTTCCGTCAAGCCGGATGAACGGATTAAGCGCCGGCGTCCCCAAACATATCCANNCGTCCGAGCGACATCGACGCTGATCCCCCGGATTACGCGCTTGATGAGGGCAACCGACTGCACGCCAACGCTGAGCTGCCGGATACCCAGCCCGATAAGGGCGAACGCCATCAATGGCTGAGATGCCATCTCGCCGCAGACACCAACGTCCAGGCCCGCCGCCGTGCCAGCCTGCACGGTGCGACGAATGAGCCGGAGGACCGACGGATGCAATGGCGTAAACCGGGATGCAAGATTCACGTTGCCCCGGTCAACGGCCAGTGTGTACTGGACCAGATCGTTGGTTCCGATGCTGAAAAACGCCACCTCGGGTGCAAACATGTCGGCTGCGATAGCCGCCGCGGGAGTCTCAATCATCACGCCAAGCGGTACGTCGCGACGGTGTTCGACACCGCGCGCAGTCAATTCGTCCGAGGATTCGAAGAGCAGTTTGCGCGCTGCGCGGACCTCGTCGAGCGACACGATCAGCGGAAGCATGATTCTTACATCGCCATACGTCGCCGCGCGAAGCAACGCACGGAGCTGCGTCTTGAACATTTCCGGCTCGTCGAGACACATGCGAATCGCACGCCATCCGAGAAACGGGTTCGCCTCGGTCGGATAACCGCCTATCGGCAGCTTGTCACCGCCAACATCGAATGTGCGAATCACGACAGGCTGGCCCGCAAATGCGCTGACTACCTTGTGATAGGCGCGGAACTGCTCGTCTTNNCGAGGAACTCCGTGCGCATGAGTCCCACACCCTCCGCCCCGCTGCGCGCGGCGGCTTCAGCTTCGTCCGGCAGGTCGACGTTCGCGCGTAGCACTATTCGCACGCCGTCGAGCGTTATCGGCTCCGCAGTTGCGATTTGACGCATCGCAGCATCGTCGGATGCGTCCCGGACCGCGCGCTCCGCATACGCGGCGATCTGCGCTTCGGTCGGGTGCGGTATAATGACGCCGAGCGAGCCGTCCAGAATTACGCGATCGCCTGCGTGAAGTTGGAGGGTCGCATCACGAAGAC
>PMEM01000009.1 GCA_003155795.1 Gemmatimonadota bacterium | reverse complement strand
GGATTCGCCGCCGCGTCAGGCGGGTGTAGCTCAGTTGGTAGAGCACGACGTTGCCAACGTCGTTGTCGTGGGTTCGAACCCCATCACCCGCTTGAGACCTTGAGCGCCGCATCCCTTCTTCCGGATTCGGCGCTCTTGCGTTAACGGGGGCCAAGAAATACGGATCTTCTGCAGTCAAATGTTTGCCAGTGTTTCGGGTCGCTGAGTGCAGCTCACCGGGTCCCCTGACCTCGACGCCTCCGCGTTGACCTGCTCGGCGCCCGCAATGTCAGCTTCCTGCCAGCTTCGACGTGTAGACTTTTTCGGGACGGTACGGACGTCGCGGCTCGGTCGCGCCGATCTGCGTACCATCACGGCGTGGCCGCCGTGTCAGCCACAATCTCATTCGAGACCTACCATGTTCCGTTTACGCGCGTCCGTACTCACAGCGGTCGTTTCAGCGGTCCTTGTTGCGCCCAGTCTCGCGGCGCAGCACCCGCATTATCACGTTGTCAAGCGAATGGTCCTCGGCACCGCCAGGGCTGACTACATCATCGTCGATCCGATGGGCCGACGGCTCTACGGCCTGGGGGACAAGGTCATCGATGTCGATAACGACACCGTGATCGGGACCGTCGCTGGCGGAGGTGGCGGCTATGCGATTGCGTCAGATCAGAATCGCGGCCTGGTGCGTAACGGTATCGTGTTCGATCTGAAGACGCTGGCGGTCACGGGGCATGTGGATGCCAAGGGCGATGGCATCAGATATGACCCATTCACACATCGCGCGTTCACGTGGGAGGGAAAGGATGCGTGGGTCGTCGACATGCGGACTGGCAAGCTGATCACCAAGTCAACGATCGGCGATGGACTCGAGTCCGGCGTCGCCGACGGCAAGGGAAAGCTGTTTCTGAACGTGGAGGACTCGGGCTTCGTGCAGCGAGTCGACGCGACGACGCTCAAGACAGAGGCCACCTACAAGATCCCGGCGTGCGGACACGCGCAGGGTTTGTCGATGGACGTCACTTCACGCCGACTCTTCATGGCGTGCGACACTGAGATGGTAGTGGTGAACGCCGACAACGGCCACGTTGTGACGCGCATAAAGGTCCCCAGCCGCGCCGACATGAACTGCTTCGATCCCGTCGCAAAACTCGCGTTCAATCCAAATCGCGCGGACAGCACTCTGACAGTCGTCCACGAAGACTCGCCGAATGCGTTCTCCGTGGTCGAGAAGGTACCCACCGGAGGCGCTGCACGGACGTGCGGCGTGGATGAAAAGACACACAAGGTGTACGTCTTTTACTACGAAGGAACGACGCGAGCAACGGCGCAGCTCGTAATGGCCGTTCTCGCACCGTAGTCGCGCGCGGAATGGAGAAATAGACGTCAGGCTGGCATCGCGCGGTCCCTGTGACCGTACGATGCCAGCCTGCGCTCATCGCGCTACGGCCGCTGATACTCGCTAGTTCGCTATTATACGATGCCGCCAATCAGCAACTGGCTACCCGTAATCCTCGCTTCGAGATCCAGCAGAAACCGTTTCCGCTCCAGTCCGCCGGCATAGCCTACCAGCTGGCCCTTTGCGCCGACCACCCGGTGGCACGGCACTATCACACTGAGTGGGTTGCGCGCATTTGCGCCGCCGACCTCACGAGCGAGTGAGACGTTGCCAAGCTCGCGAGCGAGCTGTCCATACGATCGAGTCTCGCCGTACGGGATTTGTCGAAGCAGGTTCCACACGCTCAGCTGGAACGCGCTCCCACAAGGAGCCAGGGGTAGATCAAACGTGGTGCGCTCGCCTCGGAAATATTCGGCGAGCTGCTCGGTCGCAGCGTCGAAGCCGGTGGGCACGCGCGCTCCGAATGTTCCGGGATCCGGGAGACGCGTATGCGCTGGAAAGTAGACTCCCGCGAGAACGCCGTCATGGGCGACGAGCGTCAGCTCGCCGAGCGGTGATTCGAAGATCGTGTGACTTGCGCGTATGGGGGTCTCCATTCGCATGGAACCTAGCGCGGGAACTCGTCAGTGCTCGCCATTTTCGGACACACAATCAGTGAGCCCGGCCGTTCCGGGACGCCGGTCGCGCGGAGTGTGGCAAACGCAAAGTGACAGGACGAAGCACCGGCCAATACGCGGTGAGTGCATATTTATCACGTTTCGGTTTATTGTGTTCCATCCGCTGGCCGGAGTGGTGACTAACCGCCCTGCGTCCGGACGTTTCCCTAGTCTCGCCGTACTTTACACGATCGTCAGCCCTTCATCAAATCGAGTCGTTTGAATTGCACCACCCCGGTGCTTCGCGAACATCAGACAAGGAGCTTGATATGACTGGGATTTTCGCACTCTGGCTTCCGATCCTTCTCGCCTCTGTCCTGGTCTTTTTCGCCAGCTCGGTGATCCACATGGGGCCGCTGTGGCACAAGGGAGATTATTCCGCGGTTCCGAATGAAACACAGGTTCGCGATGCTCTCAGACAGTTCGCCATTCCACCAGGCGATTATTTCCTGCCACGGCCAGCCAGCAGCGAGGACATGAAATCACCGGAGTTCTCGCAGAAGGTGCTTGAGGGCCCGAATATCGTTATGACGGTGATGCCAAACGCGCCCTGGTCGATGGGGCGAAACCTCGGGCTCTGGTTCCTGTATTGCATCGCGGCCAGCATTTTCGCGGCGTATATAACTGTCCACGCTGTTCCGGCGGGAGTGCCGTATGGTGAGCTGCTGCGCTTCTCGTCCACTACTGCCTTCATCGCGTACGCTTTTGCCCTCTGGCAGATGTCGATCTGGTATCGAAGGGCGTGGAGCGTGACACTCAAGGCTACGCTCGATGGACTGATATACGCCGCCATCACGGCGGTCACATTCGGCTGGCTCTGGCCTCGGTAGTAATTCACGAGCCACGACCGTTGCACATGCGGAAGCTGATCGTCTGTGGGTAGTGGACCGCACTCTTCAAGGCAACGTGATCGCTTCCTGCGGCAGGGAAGAGTTTCTCCAGCGGTTTTTCGACCTCTCGCCGGACCTCTTCTGTGTGGTCGACACCGATGGGATCTTCCAGCACGTAAATCCCGCGTTCAGGGCGGTGCTCGGCTGGGAACCGTTCGAGCTGATCTCCCGGCCATTCCTCGACTTGCTTCATCCTGATGATCGGACCAGGGCGGCCAACGCCCTCGTGGATCGGGCTGTCTCGGTCAGCCAAGGTGCTGCTGAGTATCGGTGGCGCTGCACCAACGGCGATTATCGATGGCTTGCATGGCAGGCGTCAGCAGCCGATGCGAACGGATTGATCTATGGTGTCGCACGTGATGTCACGAAAGCAAGGCGTGCGAAGTCCGAGTTGCACGTCCTTCACGACTTCGCCGCAGTAGGGATAACCACGACCGATGCGATCGGTCGCTTTGTCACTGCGAACCCCGCGTTCTGCGAGATGCTTGGCCATACCGAGGCGGAATTGCGCACGATGACATGTTTTGACATCACGCTTCCGGATGACCGCGCCGAGCAGGTTGAATATCTGCGGAGGGTGTCTTCTGGCGAACAGCCATCACATGCGGTTGAAAAGAGATATCGCCGCACCGATGGCACCACGATGTGGGCACGCGTCGTGATCTCCGCGATGCGCGACGCGATGGGCAATCTGGAAGCATTCGTCGCGGTAGTGGAGGACATCACTGAAGCCAAGCAAAATGAAGTCGCCTTATGCGAGAGCCAGGAGCGCTTTCTGCGGATGGCAGCGAATGTTCCCGGCATGGTGTATCAATCGCGTTGTGAGTCTGATGGGCGGACATCGTTCTCGTACGTTAGCGACGGCGCAGCCGACATCTATGGCGTTAGTGCGGCTACGATCATGGAAAACCCCCGCCACGTATTCGATGCTGTTCATCCGGACGATCGCTCTCGGTTCGACGCCGCGATGGCTGCCGCGTTGGCGCAACGCGCCCCGTGGCGCTGGGCTGGCCGAATCATTGTCAACGGCGAGGTAAAGTGGATCGAGGGAGGCGCAAAGCCACAAAGCCTTTCGGGTGGCATAACCGTGTGGGACGGCTTGCTGCTCGATGTCACCGAAGCTCGCCACGCTGCCCAGCGGTTGGAGGTCAGCGAGAATCGGTATCGCTCGCTTTTTGAATTCCACCCGGACGCAGTATTTTCGCTGGACAGGAACGGAAGGTTCGAGAGCGCCAATACGATGTGCGAGATTGTCTCGGGTTACAGGCCTGAAGAAATCCTCGGAAAGCCATTCGACTCGCTCGTTGCTCCCGAGCAGACTCACAAAGTCCACGATCAGTTCAAGCAGACTCTGGCGGGGTGGGCAGCAAGATCCGACCTGACCCTGGATAGCAAGAGCGGGCGCCGAGTCGAGGTCAACGTCACAACCATACCAGTCATCGTAGCTGGTGAAGTCATTGGGGCGTTCGGCATCGCGCGAGACTATGCGAAGCAGAGGGAACTCGAAGCTCAACTGCGGCATGCCCAGAAGATGGAGGCGGTTGGTCAGCTTGCAGCGGGCGTCGCACACGATTTCAACAATGTTCTGACGGTGATTCAGGGCTGCTCGGAATTTCTTGCGAGTAGTTTGCCCGCTGGCGACACGCGCCGAGCTGACGTTGATACAATTCGTGACGCTGTATCGCGTGCGTCGACGCTTACTCGCCAACTCCTGGCTTTCAGTCGCAAGCAGGTTCTTCTGATCTCGGCTGTAGATTTGAACGCATGCTTGACTGATCTTCAACGCATACTGTGCAGAATGGTCGGTGACGAAATAGTTGTAGTCACCGAACTTGCCGACGATATCGACCTGATTTCCGCGGACATGAGCCAACTCGAGCAGGTGATCGTCAACTTGGCTGTGAACGCGCGCGATGCGATGCCGACTGGTGGAGAGCTGCGTTTTTCCACGAAGAACTGTGTTATCGATGATGCGTTCGTACGCAGCCATCCGGAGGCAGCAGCTGGCGCGTATGTCCTGCTTTCAATCGCCGACAATGGCTGCGGCATGGATGATGTCACCCGTTCTCGCGCATTCGAGCCGTTCTTCACGACCAAGGAGTCGGGCAAGGGAACAGGCCTTGGCCTGCCTACGGCCTACGGCGTCGTCCGGCAGTTTGGCGGTTGCATAAACTTGATCTCCGCGCCCGGCGTGGGGACCACTTTCGAGATCTACCTTCCGGTCCTCAAGCCGGGCGCGATCGCAAAGGCTCCCGCTTAGCGATAATAGCACGCGCGCCGCGCCCCGGGCCCCCGGGCGCTCTCGAGCCGAGAAGCAATTCCGCGGGACACACCTACCGTTTTAATAGATAGCTAGCTATCTATTCGTCCCGATGCCAGTAGATACACGGAAAGATTCGAAAAGAGATGACTTGGAACGCGCCTTTGTCGCCGCCATCTGTCCCCTGCGGGAGAAACTGCGTCGCTGTTATGACGATGAGTTGACGTCGTTCGGAGTCTCAAGATCCCTGGCTACCGCACTCGTGTGCATCGGCAAGACTGGTGGCATACGTCAGCGTGATCTGGCTGAGCGTCTGGACATCGAGGGGCCGACTGTTGTACGGCTCATCGATCAGCTTGAAAGCAGCGATCTGGTAGCTCGCAGGACTGATCCGGATGATCAACGCGCCAGGACGCTTCATCTCACTGATGGGGGCTCCGAACTGCTCGTCCGAATTACCCCGGTCATACAGGAATTGCGCACGCGACTGTTTGCGGATGTGCCCACGGAAGATCTCGAAGCATGTGTCCGAACCTTCGAGCGCTTCTTCGGTGCGTGTGAGCATCGTGCTGCTCCAGTAAAAAAATGATGCCCTCGACCGTTCATGGTATGCAATTCGCTGCACGCGCGCCCGAGCTGCGAACGTCGCCGTGCGAGAATCCGATCATGGGCGTGCAAAGAAACCCGTCCGTGAAACCTCATCAGGTCAGAATGCAAATATCACGTCTATTTTTTGCCGGTGCGTGTTCGGTGGCGACGATCGTTGCCTGTTCCAAGCCAGCAGCACCACCGACCATGCCACCTGCCGAGGTTTCGGTTCTCACCGTCGAGCCAACGAGCGTGGAAGACAACCTCCAGTTCACTGGGCAGGTTCGAGCGTACCGCAGCGTGCAGGTTCGCGCGCTGGCCAGCGGTGTCATACTATCGCGGCCATTCGTCGAGGGATCTCATGTCACCGCGGGACAGGTACTGTATCGTATCGACCCGACAACCACCGACGCCGAATGGCGCAGCGCCAAGGCGAGACTTGCATCTTCGCAGGCGGCGCTTGCAAACGCGGAGACAGTCTCCGCGCGACTGCACGCGCTGCTGCCTGGAAACGCGGTTGCGAAACAGGATGTTGACAACGCTGATGCACAACTGAAGGCCGCACGCGCGGCAGTAGAAGATGCGCGCGGCGGGGTGGATGCAGCTCAGAAGAGCCTCAGCGAGACCGTCGTTCGTGCTCAAATCTCCGGTCAGGTCGAAAGAACACTCCTGGATGTAGGAGCTCGCGTTACAGGACCCACCGATCTGTTGACGACGATCGATGTTCTGAATCCGATTTATGTGACGTTCCGCCCCTCGGCGGAGGAGCAGGCGGAATGGCGCCGGAACCCCGTCTTCGCGCGCGCGATTGCACCGGGTGGTAGCGCACGCATTCGGGTCAGTCTACCGGACAGCAGCACCTTCCCGACCGACGGGCGAATAGGCTACATCGGTCCGGTAGTGGATCCGCAGACGGGTACGCAGGAATACCGTGCGCAATTCGAAAATTCGCGCCACATCATGTTGCCCGGTCAGTTCGTGCATGTGACGGTTCACGGTCTGATTCGCACGGACGCGATCCTGGTTCCGCAACGTGCAGTCCTGCAGCAGATGGGGCGCTCGCTGGTATATCTTGTCGGTCCAGACAACAAGGTCGCCGCGCGTGAAGTGACGGCGACAGCGTGGACCGGGGACAACTGGCTCATTACCAAAGGGCTTGCGGCCGGCGAGAGCGTGATCGTCGATGGTGGCCAGAAGACCGGGCCTGGCGCGACGGTACACCCGACACCGATTGTGGATTCCACGGCCACCAACGCCAAGGCGCCAAGTGCCGCGCCAGCCGCTACGCCCAGGGATTCAACGCGATGAGTGAGCCGAGCACTCCGGATCCTGTTACACCGCATGTCGTTACGCAGGATCCGGAACAGACAGAGCGGCTGTACTTCTTTGTCCAGCGACCCGTACTCGCTGGTGTAATCTCGATTGTCATTGCGCTGCTCGGCGTGTTCGCGATGCTGTCGCTTCCGATAAATCGGTATCCTCTGATCACGCCGCCGTCGATTCAGGTGACGGCCGTGTATCCCGGAGCGAGCGCGCAGGACGTCGCGACGTCGGTTGCCGCTCCCATTGAGCAGCAGTTATCCGGGCTGAATGGCCTGCTTTACTACAAGTCGTCCAACTCGAGCGCGGGGACGATGAATCTCGCACTCACGTTCGACATCTCGCGCGATCAGGACCTCGCGGCTGTCGACGTACAGAACGCGATCAACCTTGCGATGCCTCAGCTGCCGGCCGCCGTCCGACAGCTCGGGATTACGATCACCAAGGCGAATCCCGACATCCTGCTGGGTATCGCACTGACATCCAAGGATCCGCGCTTTGATGCGTCGTACCTGAGCAACTACTCAAAGCTGTATCTCGAGGACGAGATCAAGCGCATTCCCGGAGTCGGTTCGGCGACTACTTTCGGCAGTCTCGACTTTTCGATGTTGCTGAGTCTCGACCCTGAGAAGATGGCGCAACTCGGCATCACCGTAGACGATGTCGCAGCCGCGGTTCAGGCGCAGAACTCAACCAAGCCAGCGGGCCGGATTGGGCGCGAGCCGTCGCCAGCCGGCACGCAATTGACGCTGCCGGTTGTAACTGGTGGGCGGTTGACGACGCCGGCGGAGTTTGGAAATATCATCGTCCGCGCTCAACCGGACGGATCGATCGTACGCATGCGTGATATCGCCCGCGTGCATCTGGGATCACAAGGCTACGACGCTGTCGGCCGCTTGAACGGAACGGCGACAGCGCTGATGCTTGTGTACGCTCGTCCCGGCGCGAACAATCTCGACGTCGAAAAACGGATTTCGGCACGGGTCAAGGAGCTGGGCAAGGCGGTACCTCAGGGTGTACACCTGGAGATCCCATTTGACACGACTCCGTTCATCACCGAGTCGATCAAGGAAGTGGTCAAGACGCTCGCCGAAGCCATGATCCTGGTGACGCTGGTGGTGTTCGTCTTTCTGCAGAGCTGGCGCGCAACTCTCATTCCGGTTCTTGCTGTTCCTGTCAGCATCATCGGAACGTTCCTGGGTTTGCAGTTTCTTGGCTTTACGATCAACACGCTGACGCTTTTCGCGATGGTGCTCGCGATCGGAATAGTGGTGGATGACGCCATTGTCGTTATCGAGAACGTGGAACGTATCATGGCCGACGAACACGTATCAGCGCGTGTCGCGGCGAACAAAGCGATGCATCAGGTGGCGGGCGCGCTGGTGGCGATTGTGTTCGTGCTGTGCTCGGTGTTCATCCCGGTCGCTCTGATCGGTGGGATCACGGGTACCATGTACAAGCAATTCGCGATCACGATCGTGATTTCCGTGGTCCTTTCCGGTGTAGTCGCGCTGACACTCACGCCCGCGCTTTGTGCGGTGATGCTGAAGAAGCCATCCGAAGAGACCGACAATCGGTTCTACAACTGGTTCAATCGCGGATTCTCCAGGCTGACCAAGCGGTATGTCAGCGCGGCTGGTCACGTCATGGATCGGCCAAAGATCTGGTTCGGCGTCTTTGCTGGCCTGGTGCTTGTATTGTTCATCCTCTGGCGCGTCGTCCCGACCAGCTTCCTGCCAAGCGAGGACAAGGGCTACTTCGCTATCTCGGTGCAGTTGCCTGACGCCGCGTCGATGCAGCGTACGGAAGGCGTCGTGAAGCAGATAGAGGGTATCGTTCGCAAGGAGCCGGGTGTTCAGAATGTCGTGGTGCTGGTTGGACTGGACATCCTCTCACAGTCGGCGCAGACAAATTCCGCAGTGATATTTGTGAGTCTCAAACCGTGGAGCGAGCGCGGCAAGGCTAACAGCGTCGACGCAATTCTGCAGCGGGTGAATGGGCAGTTGTTCGGATTAAAGGATGCCATCGCATTCGGTTTCAACTTCCCTGAGATTCCTGGAATCGGAATCACGGCTGGGCTGGAGGTAAATCTGCAGGAGCGTACAGGCACGGATTACAACGCGTTTGCGGCCACCGTGCAGCAGTTCATGGGAGATCTCAGAAAGATGCCCGTGTTCCAGAATCCGAACGTCAATCTGCGAACCGATGTTCCCGAGGTCTATGTAGAGGTCAACCAGGACGCAGCAGAATCTCGTGGCGTCAATACGGCAACGATATTTTCGACGCTGCAAACGATGCTGTCGAACTTGTACATCAATGACTTCAACCTGTACGGGCGAACATATCGCGTGCAGGCGGAGGCGCAGGAACAGTTCAGGCAGCGTCCTGAAGACATTGGCCGGTTCTATGTTCGGAGCACAAGCGGCGAGATGGTGCCACTATCAGCACTCACAACTACTGAGATTCGTGGTGCTCCGTCCCTGCTGACGCGCTTCAACGGATTTCCTGCTGCGACGGTGACAGCGGCCATTGCGCCAGGGCACAGCTCTGGTGAAGGCCTCGACGATGTGGAGAAGCTCGTCGCCGACAAGTACGCGTCCCAGGGCATCGGTTACGCATACAGCGGTCAATCCTACCAGGAGCGCGCTTCGGCTGGTCAGGCGGGGATCGTGCTGGCACTCGCGCTCGTGCTGGTGTTCCTCGTCCTTGCTGCTCAGTACGAAAGTTGGTCAATCCCTCTCTCCGTAATACTCGCACTCCCGTTCGGGGTGCTGGGTGCGTATTTCGGCATCTGGGCGCGCGGTCTGTCCAGCGACATCTACTTCCAGGTGGCGCTGCTTGCAGTGCTCGGGCTTGCAGCGAAGAACGCGATCCTCATTGTCGAGTTCGCAAACCAGCTGCATCGCTCCGGGATGTCGATCCGCGATGCCGCCATCGAGGCGGCGCGCGAGCGGTTCCGACCTATTCTCATGACATCGTTCGCCTTCATACTCGGCGTTTCTCCTCTCGTTATTGCTGGCGGCGCAGGAGCGGCGAGCCGGCACTCACTGGGAACGGGCGTATTTGCAGGAATGCTCATTGCCACGACAGTCGGAATCTTCTTCATTCCTCTCTTCTTTGCATCGATTGAGCGCTCTGTTACGCGCAAGTCGCCGAAAGATGGTCACACGGGCGAAGCGACCGAAGCAGGGAGGGTCGAGAAGTGAAACGATTGCAATCGCCCATGCTCGGCGCGACATGTCTGACTGTATTGCTTGCTGGCTGCGCGGTGGGGCCGTCCACAGCTGTCACGCCAAATGTGGCGTCTGTGCCGCAGACCTCCGACCGTGCAATTCCTACCAGCGCGCGCAGCTTCTACGATTCACTGGCGGCCGCGCGCGCAGCAGATCCACCGGACTCGGTGCCTCGCTCGCAACTGATTCCATCGTCGAAGCCAGTTGCGAGGGCAACCACACTTGAGTTGACTGCCGGACAGAATCTCGGGTGGCTGGATATTCTGCGCGACAGTACGCTCATAAGTCTGATTCAGACCGCGATCGACAATAATCGGGACTTGCGAGTAGCGCACGCCCGGATACGGGAATACCGGGCGCTACACGGTGCATCCATCGGCCCGCTTATGCCGCAGGTCACGGCCAATGCGACGGCGAGCCGAAACAAGATCGCGATCGGTGCGGGTGCGCCGATCAAGTACGACGCGCTTCGTGCCACGGGTGATGTGTCGTGGGAGCTTGATTTCTGGGGTCGCCTGCGTCGCGGCGCCGAAGCAACGAATTACGATTTGCAAAGCCAGCAAGAGGACGCCCGCGCGACGGAGCTTACTCTCGTAAGCGATGTCGC
Source organism: Gemmatimonadota bacterium (assembly GCA_003155795.1). Lineage (GTDB taxonomy): Bacteria > Gemmatimonadota > Gemmatimonadetes > Gemmatimonadales > Gemmatimonadaceae > Fen-1247. Next base: position 24,134 of record PMEM01000009.1, on the reverse strand, counting down.
GACCGAATATCTGCAACTGCGCGAACTGGACGAAAGCATCCGGATTGCCGAGGCGACTCGTGAGGCAGGGCAGGCAGTCCTCGCACTTGCGCAGAAACGATTCGATCAGGGCCAGATATCCGAGCTCGATGTTCGGCAGTTTGAAGCCCAGGTGGCCGATCCCGCAGCACGACTTGCTCAGTTCGCATTGCAGCGACGGCAGCAGGAAAATGCGCTCTCGCTGTTGCTCGGCGAGCCTCCGGGTGAAATCCCCCGCGGCCGTCCACTGCAGGAAGTTATTCAATCAGTGACCGTGCCGGATTCGTTGCCCGGAGCGCTCATAGCACGTCGGCCCGATGTAATGGCTGCGCAACGTGACTTGCAGGCTTCACTTGCGCGGATTGGTGTTGCGATTGCGAACCGGCTGCCAACGATCACTGTCGCTGGTGAGTATGGGGCGCAGCGGCCGGAGTTCAACACGCTGTTCTCAGGTCAGGGAGATGTGTACACAGTTCAGGCCGGTCTTTCGTTCCCGCTTTTCACGGGCGGCCGGCTACTGAACGCGCAGCGCGCAGCGCGCGCTCGCGCGGATGAATCGAGGTCGCAGTACCAGCAGACCGTTCTGGTTGCGCTTCGCGAGTCAGCCGACGCACTCGCAGGCGTGAGACTGGGTCGCGACCAACTTGTGGCACAGCAAACGCAGGCGCGCGCGCTTGCGATTGCAGCCGCGATCGCGGAGCGCCGCTACGCCAGCGGTGTGTCAAGCTATCTGGAGGTGTTAACGGCCGAACAGAGTCTGTTCAACGCCCAGCTGAATCTTGTGCAGGTCGAGCAGCAATATCTCACCGCAACGGTCCAACTCTACAAGGCATTGGGCGGAAGCTGGGCACCAGTTCCGCACTAGGACGTCGCGCGTTCGTCACTGGTTACTCGCCGCGCCCGCGAGTGACCAAAGGTTGCGCGGGTGGTGAGCGGGATATCAGCCTGGATATCGAGCGCAACATTTTCGTGCACCTCGGCGAGATATTCATGCACGAACTTGACCACCATTGATCCCTCTCCCACTGCTGCGGCGACACGCTTTGCGGATCCGAGGCGGACATCGCCGGCCGCGAAAACGCCGGGCTGACTGGTTTCGAGCAGGAAAGGTTGGCGTTTGCGCGTCCAGCCCGGTGTGTTGGCAAGTGCGCGCCCGGTGCAGATAAAGCCCTTGGGATCCGTGTCGATCTGGGGAGGCAACCAGTCGGTGCGCGGCACGGCTCCGATGAACGTGAAGACCGCCGGAGTCGCAATTGTCCTCTTTTCGCCCGTCGTCGTGTTCTCGATATCCACTCGTTCAAGCCGAGCGGTGCCGTGCATTGCACGGATTTGCGTTGTGTAGTGAACTGTGATGTTCTTTGCGGCATCTATGCGATCCGCCAGATAGCTCGACATCGTGCGGCGAATGTCGTCACGGCGGACCAGCATCATGACCTGACGCGTGTGCTGTGCGAGGAAGAGGGCGGCCTGCCCAGCTGAATTTCCCGCGCCGACAATCAGGACGTCAGCGCCGCTGCAACTCACGAGCTCCGTTGGAGTCGCTACGTAGTACACCCCCAATCCTTCGAACTGCTCTCGGCCCGGCACGTCCAATTTCCGGTAATCCGCTCCAGTTGCGATCAGTACGCATGTGGCGAACGCAGACTCGTCTCCTTCGAGCGAGACGGTGAGGTGCGCGCCGTCGTCGTCGAGCGCAACGGCGGCTGACGGTGTCGAAATTCGTGCTCCGAATTTCTGCGCCTGAAGCGTGGCTCTGCCAGTCAGCTCAGCCCCCGTTATACCCATCGGAAAGCCGAGGTAATTCTCAATACTGTTTGATGACCCCGCCTGACCACCCGGTGATTCCGAATCGATCAGCAGCGTGTTGAGTCCTTCCGATGCCCCATAAACGGCTGCAGCAAGCCCTGCCGGGCCGGCCCCCACAATTACAAGATCGTAAATGGTATCGCCGATTGCTTGCTTGAGTCCGACGGCAAACGCGAGATCACGAGTTGATGGATTGCGCAACAAGGGCTGGCCCTCGCACATGACGACCGGCAGCGCACTCTCGTCCACACCGAAGTTGCGGAGTATTCCGGCAGCGGAAGGGTCGTTATCGACGTCCATCCACGTCACCGGGACACGGTTGCGCGTCAGAAAGTCGCGGATCCTGTAACTGTCGCGCGATGTGCCGGAACCTATGATGCGGACTCCCTGAAACCCCGACGCAATCAATTGCTCCCGCCGCGCGATAAACGCCTTGAGTATCAATTCTCCAGTTGCCTGGTCCTCGCTGATGAGGCGGCCGATATCAGGCGGCGCAATTTCGAGAACTTCTGTGTCGCCGCGCGCAACTGCACTCACGAGCGACAGTCGGCCGCTCAGAACATCGATATCGCCAGTGAATTCCCCGGGCCCGTGTTGTGTGACCGTTCGCGGCTCGTCTCCAGTGCTGTCGATGATCTCGACCTTCCCGGAGCGAACGACAAAAAAGACCACGGGCGCAAGGCCAGCCTGGAACAGATACTCGCCATCCTTGAACCGGCGCGTGGTGGCGAACCGCCCAAGCATGGCGATCTGGCTATCGCTAAGTGTGGGAAACGCTACGTCGTTATTTGCCACAGTCGGGTGTGATGGTGTAGTTGCCTGCAGCGAGCGATTACGTGATGCCGGCTCTCACAAAAATCGCTGGGTGCGCGCCGAGGCCAGCCGTGGAAGAATAGACGAAACTGCCGCCGGTCGCTATCCTCCATCCCATCATGAATCTCGAGCAGCAGTTCGCGCGGGTGACCGAGCTATGGTGGCCCAGAGTTATCGGTCAGGTAAACGATCAGTACGTAAAAATTGCCAAACTGAAGGGCGAATTCACCTGGCATAAACACGACGATGAGGACGAACTCTTCTACGTGGTAAAGGGTCGAATGAGAATTCAGTTCGAGGATGGGAACGTGGATCTCTCCGCTGGAGACCTGCATATCGTGCCGAAGGGAGTTCTACATAACCCCATTGCCGATGAGGAATGCTGGATCATGCTGATCGAGACTGTCACAACGAGGCACACCGGTGACGTTGAGACCGATCTGACCCGGACAATCGAGCAGCAGCTGGGCGCGTCGTGAGCGTACGCATTTTTCAGATGCCGGTGCGCCGCTCACGATCAAATGGTTGAGTAATACGCGGTTCAGCGTTCCGCTCAGACATTAGCCGGATTTGCCGTCTGCGAAGACGAAATCGTGAGCATGGGTAGCGCGGCCTCGATCTCCGCGCGCTGCGATTCCAGCCACGGCGGGAGCACGAGGTGCTCGCCAAGCGTGTCTGCGCTTTCGTCGATTGCGAAGCCCGGACCGTCCGTAGCGAGTTCGAAGAGTACGCCGCCCGGCTCCAGAAAGTAAACCGAGCGGAACCAGAACCGATCGATAACTTCGGTCGGACGTCGGTGTGCATCCTGAATGCGTTCACGCACCGCAAGCTGCGCGTCGTCGTCAGTCACTCTCCACGCGACGTGATGGATTCCGCCAACACCCCAGCGTCCGCGCTCCGCGCTCGGGATCTCGCGAATGTCGATGTGCTTTCCGGACCCTCCGCTGTCCACACCATAGCGATGCCATCCGGAGTCCTCGCCCATTGAATTGAAACCCAGGACGTGCACCAGAAAGTCCTCGGTGAGTGCAAGATCGCGCTCCCATAAGCGCACGGAGTGCAATCCTCGGATCTGATGCTCAACCGGAACCGCGCTTCGGGTCCACGGCGCGAAATCGCGCGTATCTGCGGCCTCCACGAGCGCGAGTGGCTGACCGAACGGGTCATGCAGCATGATCGCGAATTCGCTGCGACGGATCTCCTCGCCTGTGATCGTTGCGCCGAGCTCGGTGAGTCGGCGTCGCCAGTACGATGCGCTGCCGTGCGGAATCGCGAGCGACACCTCCACCGCGAGACCGACGCCGTTCCTTACCCGCGGGGAATCTGCCCAGGGAAAGAAGGTCAGATCCGTTCCGGGCGTCCCATTGGCGTCCGCGAAAAAGAGGTGATAAGTATCAGGCGAGTCCTGGTTCACGGACTTCTTGACCAGGCGCAAGCCGAGCACGTGAGTGTAGAAGTCGAGGTTATCCTGGGCGCTGCCAGTAATCGCAGTGACGTGGTGGATTCCGAGAATTTCGTTCATGGGGAGTGGGATTTTCAGCCGCCCCGGTCAGCTGGGGGCTTTTTTAATGGACTAACTTCTGATAACTAACTATAATATAGTAAGTACTCGATTACAAGTGACGGTAGGCGGGCGGTGCCGCAGCCGGAAGGCTAAATTCGGGAGGATTGGGACTTCACAATTCCACGACTGGTGGCACCGCAGTGACCGACACGATCGAGTCGCCTGTAGCGCGCAAGCCGCGCGACGAAGAGATAGATGTCTGGGGGCTCACCCACAAGGGTAACGTTCGCACGACGAACGAGGACCACTTCCTGCTTGGATCCCTTCGGAAGAGCCTTGATATCATGGCAACATCGCTTCCAGAAGCGGAGCAACTGCGCGCATGCAACGAGCGTGTCGGCGTGATCGCAATGGTGGCCGATGGAGTTGGTGGCCAGCTCGCCGGCGAAGAGGCGAGTCGCGTTGCGCTGGAGGAGGTGACCCAGTACATAACGCAGAGCACTCTCTGCTACTACGAGGCAGACGCTGAGGCAGAGGATTTTATCAATCTTCTGCAACAGGCAGCTATGCGAAGTCATGCTCGCGTCCTTGAACGTGCAAAGGAGGACAGCGAATTTCGCGGCATGGCCACGACCCTCACCCTGTGGATCGGTGTCTGGCCCTGGGTATATCTGCTCCAGGTCGGTGATTCGCGTTATTACCTCTATCGACGCGGCGTTCTAACACAGGTCACGCGTGACCAGACGATGGCGCAGGAGTTCATTGATCAGGGTGTGATGACGCGGCCGGCCGCGATGGCTTCGCCATGGGCCAACATCCTGTCGAGCTCACTCGGCGGAGAGCAGACGGCACCCGTGGTGACCAGGCTTCAGTCCGCATGGGAGAACACACATCTGATTTGCAGCGACGGCCTCACCAAGCATGTGTCCGATGCACGAATTGCCGAGCGACTGGCTGGAATGACTTCGGCGCGAGATGCATGCGAGAAATTGCTGCAGGATGCGCTGAACGGCGGAGGGACCGACAACATCACTATCATCGTCGGTCGCGCGGTTCCGAAGGTCGGAGCTCCGATCAAGGAGTAATTGAGAGCACACCGGCCGGCGACTCAGCAGTGCCGCCGACCGGGTTACTCTCACCCAGGTTGAAGGACCGCTACTTCGCTCCGGGTTTGAGCCCGCGATCTTCCAGCATCGGTTCAACGCTCGGGTCCTTCCCTCGAAAATTACGATACATCGTAGCGAGGTCTTCGGTGTTGCCTCGCGAGAGAACCATCGATCGGAATCTGTCGCCGTTGGCGCGTGTCAGTCCACCATTCTCCTTGAACCACTCGAACGCGTCGTCATCGAGCATCTCAGTCCAGAGGTAGGCGTAGTAGCCGGATGCATAGCCGTTGGCCCAGATGTGCATGAAGTAACTCGAACGATATCTGGGCGGCACGGTCGCGAGGTCAACGTGATTGTCCTTCAATGATTGTACCTCGAACGTGTCGACGTTTTCGAGTGGTGCGCTAGCCGGAAGTGTATGCCACGACATGTCGAGCAGCGCGGCGGATAACAGCTCCGTGAGCGCATACCCTTGATTAAACGTCGCTGACTTCTTGATTTTGTCCACCAGTACCTGCGGCATGGGCTCACCCGTCTTGTAGTTCTTCGCGTAGTGGGCGAATACCGTGGGATCCATTGCCCAGTGCTCGTTGAACTGCGACGGGAATTCAACAAAATCGCGCGCGACGTTTGTGCCCGAAAGTCCGGGATACTGCTGGTCGGCGAACATGCCATGCAATGCGTGGCCGAACTCGTGGAACATCGTTGTGACATCGTCAAACGTCAGCAGGGCAGGTTCGCCAGCCGCCGGTTTGGTAAAGTTGGCTACGTTATAGATGACCGGCTTCTGTCCCAGCAGATGCGATTGCTGCACGAAGTTGTCCATCCATGCGCCGCCGTTCTTGTTGTCGCGCTTGAAGTAGTCGCAGTAGAACAGCGCGAGCGATTTGCCGTCTGCGTCGAACACTTCAAACACGCGGACATCCGGCTGATAAACCGGAATGTCCTTGCGTTCCTTGAACGTCAGTCCGTACAGCTGGTTCGCTGCATAGAATACTCCATTCTGGAGCACGTTATTCAGCTCGAAGTACGGTTTGATCTGACTCTCGTCGAGATCGAACTGCGCTTTGCGTACCTGGTCTGCGTAGTGATTCCAATCCCACGGTTGGAGCTGGAATGTCTCGCCGTCCTTCCGGATCATCGCCTGGATGACGTCACCTTCTGCTCTGGCCTTGGCGGTGGCGGCAGGGACGAGGTCTCTGACGAACTTGAGCACTGTGGCGGGCTTCTTCGCCATCTGATCTTCAAGAACCCACGCGGAATAATTCGGGAAGCCGAGCAACTGTGCCTTCTGCGCGCGCAAATGCGCCAGTTTTGATACCGTCTCGCGAGTGTCATTGGAGTCGCCTTTCTCTGCGCGAGTCCATGATGCGTTGAATAGCTGCTCCCGCGTGGCGCGGTCGCTCAGCGTGAGAAGTGACGGTTGCTGCGTTGTATTCTGCAGCTGGATCAGCCATTTGCCGGTCAGCCCACGGGTAGTCGCCGCGTTGGCGCTGGACTGCACCGCGCTGGTATTGAACCCCGCCAGTTTGCTGGAGTCATCGACCACAAGTGCTCCCGCTTTGGTTGCAGCAAGGAGCCGGTTGGTAAACGTGGCGCTGAGGCTGGATTCTTCCTTGTTGAGTTCCTGGAGTCTGGCCTTGTCTGCATCCGACAGCCGGGCTCCTGCGTGTACGAAGCGCTGGTAATCCCATTCGACGAGTCGTCTGGATTCCGGATCCAGTTTCATCGTGTCACGGGCATTGTAGATCGTCTCGATACGCTTGAACATCGCGGAGTCCAGGAAGATCGCATCGTGCTGTGCGGCAAACTTCGGGGCTTCGAGTTCGGATAGCTTCTGCAGAGTATCGTTAGTGTTGGCGCCAGTGACGCCGTTGAACACCATCGAAACGCGGTTCAACAGCACTCCCGACTTCTCGAGAGCGACGAACGTGTTATCAAACGTCGGTGCGGCGGGGTTATCAGCGATTGCTCGAACCTCGGCGAGTTGCGCTTTCATTCCCGAGTCGAGCGCGGGCTGATAGTCTCCATTCCGGATCTTGTCGAACGGAGGCGCTTCAAACGGGAGCGAACTCCTGGTGAAGAACGGATTCTCTCGTGACGCCGCTGGAGTCGCTGCCTTTGGCGAGCAGCCGGCCATGACGGTCGCGGTGAAGCACGCAGAGAGTAAGAGCAGGGAGCAGTTGTGACGCATTGGCTATCCCATCAGGGCGAAGGTTCGGGATCAGTATGCAGGTCCCCGGCATGGATCGCAAGTCGACCGGCAGCCAAACGCCCGTCCCAAACTGCACGACTATCCGGTCGGCACGCGCGGGATCGCGATTGTGGAACGCCCGTCGCCAAGCTCCAGACGCGCGCCCTGAGCCGCCAGGATGCGTTCGGCAAGCATGAGTGTCCCGTTGGCTGATCGCGGGGCGCCCGTAAGCGCGGACACGAGTATCTCGGACGGGGTCGCGGTAACGCTTATCTCGACCATTGTACCCGGCGACGCAAACCGAATGTCGTCGATCAGCGCCAGGCGGATCCCGTCTATACGACCGCGGGCATTGCCATAATGGAAGTCACCCCCGACGCCGAGCTGCCGTACCTGAAACTCGCCGGTGCGTCCGCTCTCCGAAGAGCCGACGAGTGTATGATCGCTCGGCCTGTCGCAGCAATTTCCGTTGCGATGGATTTGTAGAATCTGGTGCTGTCGAGTATTCCGCTACGCACTCGCGCGACGTTCGAGTAGTAATGGGTGACGCCCTCGCTCACCCAGAGCCACTTGGTGGGATCGGTATCGCTGTAACGATATGGGACCATATCGGCGGGACGTAGCCGCTTGACGTCTCAGGATACATCGCGAGCCGCACCCACTTGTCGGAAACGTGCGTACTGTCAAAGCCGAATCGCCCGACAAAGAACGGCATGTCCACGAGATCGTGGTAGTTCCGTGCAGAGTATGTCCTTGGCTGGCGATCCGGTGTCATTCCCGTGGCAACGTTCCACGTTGGTTCAGTGTGTACGGTAACGGTGGCTCCCCAGTTGAAGCCACGACCGGTGGGATACATGAAGAGGTTCGTTCCATTGAAAAACGAGAAATCTGGCTGAGTCCACGCCACTGCCCGGTCGATCGAATTCGCCAGGTAGCTGAAGGAAACACGAATCTCGCCAGCGGCCCTCGGATAAATCTCCCAGGTCTGGTAGTCCACCATGTGCCACTCCAGCAGAGATCCATTGGATTCGGGTTGGAATTGCGTCACTCTGCGCGCGAACCACAGTAGCGTGTAGTGACCCGGCGACCATGCGGGCAGCGACAGGAGGACTGGCCTGCTACTCGCTGCGCGGAAAGTCATTGTGACGCCAAGCTGATGACTTCCGACCGCGGCCGAGTCCGCTGTCACGTCGTAGTGCACGTCGGTGATCGGCGCTGACATCGCAGCAGCGGTTTGCGCGGTGATGCGCGCTGACGGGAGCGTGAGAGACACCACAATTGCAGAGAGCGCAGCCAGGGTACGCAGCATTTTATCGAAACACGATATCAACATGCTTCCTCCGAAGCTGGAACTGACTCGGCTGGAGTATAGGGACAGAATGTGGGTCTGCCAGATCTCTCAGGATCGTCGACTTATCATCAACGAGTATTCGCACACGTGCCAATTTGGCGGCGCACAATCTGCACCTGATACGGCTATTAGAACGCGGAAGAGTTCAACGGGAGGAGAAAGGCATGTTCGATTTATATCCACGCAGCGGTCACCGGACGCCTCAACAGATCGCCGAGGATGCGGGTGGATCGTTTGAACCGAAGACGGCGGGACGCAGCAGTGCGGCCGGTGCAGGTGCTGGTCAGGAAACGCACTCCAAACCGACAGTCAAAGCTGACGACGGAGTGACTGAGACTTTGAAACGGGGTCGCTAGCAGCGGCCAGGCATTTCCCGGTTCATTTCGATCGGCGAGGCCGGATGGGCAGCGACTACTTGGTGTTGCTGTCCAGTCCGGTCGCTGTTGGAAGCGCTTTCTCTGGTATGGGCACGATGGCAAGTGTGCAGCGGGAAATGCAGATGATCCGCCCGGCCTCGTCCACGATTTCGATCGACCACACGTGTGTAGAGCGGCCAAGGTGAATGGGCGAGGCCGTCCCTCGCACATTTCCGTCTCGTTTGCCTCTGAGGTGATTCGCGTTGATCTCGACTCCTACAGCAGAGAATCGCGTTGGGTCTATGTTCGACAGCGCACCAATGGATGCGAGGGTCTCCGCCAGTGCGACAGACGCGCCTCCGTGAAGAAGACCGAAGGGCTGACGGGTTCGCACATCTACCGGCATGGTAGCCGTGACGCGCTGAGGGCTCAGTTCTGTGATTCGGATACCCAGCGCGTCCTGAAGGCCGCGCGAGTCGAGATCGTTCAGCCGGGCGAGCCAGTAGTCCGCATTTTCGATCATCCCGAAAGCTAAGCGAGCTAACGGTGGGCGGGTTTCCCGAAAATAAAGGAAACGGCCCAAGCTGCGAGAGCGACGACCAGCAGCACTGGGAGCGTTATAAATTCGCCGAGCGGATTGTCGTGCTGGGGGTGCATGATGAGACTCGAGTTCAGGATATCTCCCCCAGTATCGGCATATGCCGCGCCGATCTTTACAAAAGCCCCCTGAGCGGCCTGGTCAGATCACTCCCTGAGGGACGCCAGACTGTTGTACACTCGTCCGGGGTAGCGACTCGACTCTCCCGTGCCGTTGTTATAGGCGGCCAGAGCGCGATCTCGGTCCCCGTGGTGACGGCTCAGAAACTCGCCGTAGATGTGGGCGCCAAAGCAGATGTTCACTTCAGGGTCGTGCAGGCTCCTCACGGTCATCCTGCCACAGCGCGGCTCGTATTCGCGCCACGAATCTCGCTCAGGAAGGATCTGCATGAGCCCGATCGCTCCTGCGTGACTTTTGGCGTGCGGGTTGAACTCGGATTCCGCGTATGCGATTGCGACCAGCATCCTTGGATTAACGCGCGCCTGTTCGCCGTATATCACGAAATCGCGCGCCCACTCCGATGCGCTGGCGGAGTCGACATGTTTGCGTGTGAGCATCCGGGCGAGCGTATCACTTCGCAATTCCAGACTACGTTGCGAAAGTGTTGGCGCCAACACGACCACTGGAGCCATCGCAATTGGCGGCGCGACAAACCGCGGTGCAGCGTTTGCGATCATTACACCGCAACCGAGAAGTAACATTGGATACGTTACGGGTTGTGCTCGCCGTAACGCACGCTTGATGACGCTTGGGCGTGGGCCAGGCTTCCACGCTTCTGCGGAGAAGGGAAGGACCGACATCGGTCCGCAAACGACGGTAATCACAAACCGTCGTTAAGGAATCCGCAGCGCACCACATTCGTGGTGCCGCGTACTACAAAAAAGCGTCGCAACATGTATTTACCCCGGGTTCAATATCCGTGGAATTACCAAGGAGCTTCAGAAATCAATTTAACAATCGATTGCTCTCACGGAATATCAAATATTTGTGTGAGCGCAATGACGATCTCATGCGGTTTCTGTGCCAACACGAAAGTGTCGAGAACATACGACTCCGTCGAGGGAAATCGCGCTGATTTACGACATAATTCCCTGTTTTTGGAGCTGCAACACGGCTGTTCGATCGCTACCTGATGATCCCTTGCAAAATGCGTGTCGTTGCGCTGCAGCACCTGCGCAGGTGTCGCTAGTGTGAACAGTGGTTCCAATGCGACTATGTGTCGCTATTTGTTGACCATTTGAGCGTACGTCGCTGACCGATCACGTCACGATCTTTCATCTGCGCGTGTCATTACTTTGCGCGCTGCCTACGTGCAGTTCACGGTACACATAGCGTCGCACATCGGGCGTGAATTCCTGAGTAAACGCAGCACTTCCGTAACTCAGGAAACCCGCGAGTGATAGCATGAGAGCGTGATGCGTACTGTGCATACGGCGTGGTTCCCAACTGTTGACAGCAAAGCCTGTGACAAGCGACGCAGCGGCGCGCGACCATGCCAATCGTCGACCGTTGTCGTCGGTTCGCACCGTGACGGTGTTGAGAAGAACATCTTCTGTTCGCGGGAAGAATCCGCTGCGTGCTGATCGTTCGGATCGCGGATCTTCGTGAAGCAGTGCGCCGAACCCGAACTCTGCAGTACGCCGAACAATTCCGCCGCCATATGCCGCAGCATCACGCCGCCCGTAACCACTTACGCCGCTACCCCATTCCTGCGGAGTGTGGCGCCATTGGGCGAGCCCCGCCGCGTAGGATGCGCCGAGTACCGCACGCGCTGAGTAGGTCCCACGGGCGTAGAGATCGGCTTTCTGGCTGAGCGATAGCGGAACGTAGCTGGAGTCGCCAGCGGTGGTAGCCACGGCGAGCGGCACTTTCCGATCGATCCTGCCACCGGCCGAGTCGGCTGTTTGCGCTCCGGCCGCGAGGCAGGGCGCGATGACGAAGATCAGGGCGGTCGAAGAGAGGAGAACGGCGCGCCATGGCATGTACCAAACTTACCATCGCGCGCCGTTCAAATCGAAGTGCGCCGGCTCGGGTCGAATCTGCTACTTAGTGGCGGCCTTGGGGGCCGCTGGCAACTGCGCGAGTCGGCGCTTCATCGACTCGAAGCCCTGATCGTCCGTCTGTAGTTTGGCCAGATCGGATTTTGACATCTGGCTCAGCATGCGCTGGATGTCGGCAATACGATCCGTTGTGCCGGGGTGATCCGCGAACCATGACGCGGTGTTGCCGGTGCCGCCGGCGGCCTGTTCCTCGGCGAGCAGCTTCTGGAAGAATGTGAGCATTCCAGTCGGGTTGATGCCGGCGCGAACATCGTTCTGGAATCCGCCTTCGTCTGCCTGGACTTCGTCTTCGCGACTGAACCTGGCGAACACGGCCGTTGCGCCGACGTTCACGACCGTCTGAGTCACCTGGCTATTGCAAACATTGGTGAGCGCGCACGCGATCGATAGCCCAACGTTGGCACCCTGCTGTTGTTCCATCTGCTTTACCGAATGCCGCAGCACTACGTGTTCAATCTCGTGCCCCATGACACCAGCGAGTTCCGACATGTTGCTCGTATGTTCCAGTACTCCGCGGTTCACATACACATAGCCGCCCGGGAGCGCGAATGCATTTACGACATCCGTGTTGACCACGGCAAAGTGCCAGTCGAGATCACCACGCGAAGTCAATTTGGCGATGCGTTGCCCAAGTTGGTTCACGTAGTTATTGACCTCTGCATCCTGAAGCATGGGGAGCTGAGTTGAGACTTGCTGAGCCTCTTGTTGGCCCATCTGTACCTCTTGTTGCGTCGATACGGCGCATGCATTGAGTGCTGCAATGATCACGAATGAAACGAGGATCGAACGAGATCGCATCAGTGTACCCCGCGCAGGCGCCCGCGCCCACGAATCGTTGAGGGTGAACAATCTGCGGTCTGGAATGGCATGAACCGGACCACAACGTGATCCACGGCGCGTACGCTGGCGGCGAGGCCTAATCAGCCATTACCTCCGCACCCTCCGAGTGTCCCGAGCGCGGAATCAGGAAGAGCAGCGGAGCCACGACGGCGAACATTATTGCGACCAGCTCAAAAATATGATTGTACGCGAGCACTGTAGCCTGTCTGGAGACGAGGTAGTCAAGCAATGCGAGCGCATGTTCGCGCGCATCGGCCGCCGTTGCACCGAGCCGTTGCAGGCCAGCCATCGTATTCGCAATCCACGTCTGAGCTACCGGGCCTGAAGCGCGCTCGGCGAGTACGGCGTGATATGTCGCTTCGCTATGCGTGAGCAGCGTCGCAGCTACCGCGATGCCTATGCTGCCCATCACCTGACGTACCACGTTGTAGAGTCCCGTTGCTTCAGTGATTTCCGGTTTCGGCACACCAGCGAGCGCGGCGGTACTCAAGGCCGCGAACAGGAAGCTGAAACCCACTCCCTGCCATATCTGCGGCCACGCGAGATCCCAATAACCGACCGAGGTTGTGAGTTGCCCCAGACCCCAGAAGCCGAATACCAGGAATCCCAGCCCAACGGCCACCAACAGCCGCGGGCCGAAACGGTTGTACATCCGGCCGGCGACAGGCATCATGAACAGCATCGCGATGCTGCGCGGCATCAACATGAATCCGGCCTGCATTGCGTCATAGCCAAGCAGGTTTTGCAGGAACAGCGGGAGGATGAACAGCACGCCGTTCAGGCCCATCCCCATGACGCCACCGAGAAACGTCGCGGCTGTGAATCGAACGTTAGCAAGTAGTCGGATGTTCACTGCCGGGCGATCCGTTTTGAGTTCTCGCCATACGAACAGCAGCATTCCGACGGCGGATATGATTGCGAGCCGGACGATGAACGTCGAAGAGAACCAGTCGTTATCTTCGCCCTCCTCGAGCATCAGCTGGAATGCTCCGAGCCCCGCGATCATGAATGCGAGTCCGGTGAAATCAATTGGAGCCTTCGTGCGGACCAGGTATGGGGGATCTTCAATGATGCGTTGCACCATCAGCAGATTCAGAATGCCGATCGGAACATTGATGAAGAAAATCCATGGCCATGTGTATTGATCTGTGATCCATCCGCCGAGTGTTGGCCCGATCGCGGGAGCGAGCACAATACCCATGCCGTAGATACCCATCGCGAGTCCCTGCTCGTTGGGCGGGAAACTCTCGCGCAGAATTGCCTGTGGAACTGTCACAAGAACGCCACCCGCGAGTCCCTGTATGACCCGGAAGGCGACCATCGTGGTTAGCGAGTTGGACATGCCACAAAGCATCGAGGCGGCGGTAAATGTAATGATTGCCGTCAGGTACAGTCGTTTGCGACCGAAGCGTGCGCTGAGCATGCCGATTATCGGCATAACAAGCACATTGGCGAGGATATATGCAGTCACTACCCACGTGATCTCCTCGATTGTGGCGCCCATGTTCCCGGCCATGTCGGCCAGCGACACGTTCACGATGCTGGAATCGAGTACCGCCATGATGTTTCCGATCATGACTGTCGCGGCGATGATCCACTTGCCGCGACCGGCTGTAGTAGGCGGCAGTGTCACGTTGTGATTGCTAACGGCGTTCGGTCGCCAACAATAGCTGCCGCAGCGCCCAGGTTACTGCGAGCGCAGGTTCGTCATTCGACATGTCAGCTTTCTGACTCAGAATGTGCCACGTCATTGGGCTGGTGAGCACGCGCACGAGACCAATCAGGCGATCGCGCTCAGCTTGTCCCAGATGATTTGTCTCGTGTGCCAGCGCTTGCCTGATTGCCTGCACTCGGCGAGCGCCTGTGCGGCGCGACATCTCATGGCCTGTGCTGGATGTAATGATTGCGTTGACGATGGCCGCATTGGCATCGAGCCGATTGAACAGTTGTGGAACGAAGTCGATAATGGCCGCGCTGCTCGTGGTGGGCAGGCTACTCAACCCGAGCCGCTCGTCCAGTTCCTCCCAGACTTCATCCAGCAAGTCCGCTCGCGTCGGAAAGTGCCGGTAGACGGTGCGGACCGCGATTCCAGCGGCTCTGGCTATAGTTTCGTGCGAGATTTCGGCGCCGGGGTGGTCGGCGAGCACGGCGATCGCCGCGCCGATTATTCGGCCGTGCGTTGCGGCGGTCTGTTGCTCGCGGAGGGGGCTGGAATATGCTCGCTTCGGTTTTTGCGACATATTACTGACATTAATACAGCCCGGGCAGGGTTATTTCAAGGGTGCTTTCGGATGGCCCGGTCCGCGGTAGTTTGGTGAATGACCCTCAGATCGTGGAGTGATGCGTGATGTCGCAACCGCCAGTCGACCTTGTAACTGTTTCACGCGAGTATGGCGCTGGCGGCAGTGCCTTCGCGAAGCAGTTGGGCGAGCGGCTTGGGTGGCCAGTGCTCAACTACGAAATAATAGTGCTGGTGGCCGAGCGACTGAATCTTCAGGAGGGCGTCGTCCGACGGCGGGACGAGCAACCGCCGGGTTGGTTGGACAGAATTGCATCGACGCTACTGATATCTCCGCCGGAATCTCCGATGCTGATGGAAACGTCCGGGGTATTGACGCCTGACTCTATAGCGATGGCGGCCCACGCGGTGATCGTCGAAACCGCCAAGTCGCCGCCCGTCATCATAGTCGGTCACGGGGCTCAGTACATCTTTCGCGACCGGCCCGGGACGATCCAGGTTCGCTTGACTGGAACCATCGAATCGAGGGCCCAGCGCATTGTTGCCCGTGATGGCGGTACGGAGGCTGACGCCGCTGCGAGCGCTCGTCGCATAGACGCGCAACGTCAGTCATATGTTCAACGCTACTACCATCACATGTGGACTGATCCAGCAATATTCGACGCGCAATTCAACACGGGCCGCGTCACAATCGACGAAGCAGTCCGACTCGTCGCAGCACTGATAGAATCGCGCGGGGCGCGAAAGTGATCACTCTCAAACCAGACGAGAAATGAATTTCGTATCAACCCCGAATGCTCCGACACCGGCGGGGCACTATTCACAAGCGGTTGTGCACGGTGATTTCGTTTTTGTCTCGGGTCAGCTTCCAATTGATCCAACGGATCCGTCCCGGCCACCCGGCAATATTGAAGATCAGACTGGTCGTGCGCTCGCAAATGTTTCGGCGATACTGATTGCAGCCGGCACGAGTCTCGACCATGTGGTCCAGATAACGATCTACGTTTCCGACGTCAATCTGTGGGGAAAAGTCAATGCGGTTTATTCACGCATAATGGGAGATCATCGGCCGGCTCGCGCGATCGTGCCGACGGGCGAGTTGAAACATGGGATGTTGATCGAAATCCAGGCCATAGCGGCTCTCGGGCCAGTGTCATGACGACAGCTGCTTGCAACCCTGCAAGCGCAGCGTAGCGGACCGCATTGTCTGATGTCGAGGCTACGGCGTGAACTGACGTATGGCAGCGTGAGCAGGCCGGGCGTTGCAAACCCCTTGTATTGCGTGAGTATGGCTACGCGACGTTGACTCGTGGCTTCGGGCATCCATCATCAGTCCACGATATCAGAAGTCGTCGCAGCGTTCCACGAGCGGTGTCCTGGGTCACACCGGCTGCCCGGAGCGCGCACGTTGTCGGGTCATCGTGTGCAGACAGCATCGCCAGCAGAAGATGTTCCGTACCGACTCGGCGGTGGCCGAGCATTGCGGCTTCTTCGGAGGCGCGCCGGACGATCATCTCAAGAGACGCCGGCTGACTGCGCAGACGGCGGAGAGCAAGTTCAGACCCACGCTCATCTGCGATCCTGTTGGCACGGTTGAGGATCTCAGGGACGTGCACCTCGAGCGCAGTGAGGATGCCGCGCGCGAGCGAAGGCCCTGAATCTTCCATTGTCTGGAGCAGCTCGGCCGTCGCCAGCGCGGTCGGTGCGCGTTTCAAAGCCATCATGGTGCATTCGAGCGTATCCTCAGCCCGATCTGTAAAGCTGCCTTTCCACGACATGCTGAACCTCCGTTTCATCACTCGCGCCACATCGGCAGCGTGTATATGATCTGTCACACTCGGTGGTCCAAGGGTTTGTCCGGCCAGAACCTGGCCTCGAAGTCCAGAGCGAGCTTGCCCCGAGGTTGACGCGGCATGACGCGCGGGGGTATTCTCCCGCTCCACCACACCAGCCATGCTTCAGACACAGCCCATTCCAGCGCAGGCAGCCGCGTCCGACCGCAGGGGCGGAGTGCGGCCGACGCCGTGGTGGATGGATGTGATGCTGGTGCTTTTCGTCGCCGCAATCGCGTTTGGAATTGCGCGCGCGGCGGCGCGCTGGAGTACGCCGCTATCTCCCAATGTCCGGATCGATACATCGATATCGCAGCTGCCTCTCTATGCGGGGCTTTCGACACTGCGAATGGCCGTTGCGTACATCCTGTCGCTGGTATTCAGCCTGCTTTACGCACGCGCTGCAGCTGCGAGCAAGGCGGCGGAGCGCGTGATGCTACCGGTGCTCGACATACTCCAGAGCATTCCGATCCTGTCCTTCATGCCGGGAGTGGTGCTGGCTCTCGCGGCGGCGTTTCCGGGGCGCACGATCGGCCTCGAACTCGCGGCGATCCTGCTGATTTTTTCCAGCCAGGCCTGGAACCTCGCCTTCAGTTTCCACCAGTCGCTAAAGACCATACCAAGGGAGTTGAGTGAGGCGGCAGATGTGTATCGGCTCGGTATCTGGCAGCGGTTCACTCGATTGGAGCTCCCGTTCGGCGCGATTGCTCTGATCCAGAACAGCATGATGAGTTGGGCTGGCGGCTGGTTCTTTCTCATGGCATCGGAACAGTTTGTACTCGGAGCCAACAACCTGCGGCTTCCTGGACTTGGTTCGTATCTCGCTGCAGCGGCGGATGCGCGCGATACGCACGCAATCATCTGGGGTATTGTCGCACTGGTGACGGTGATCGTGGCGCTGGATCAGGTATTGTGGCGACCGCTGGTGGCATGGTCCGACAAGTTCAAGTTCGAGCAGTCGGGCGGCGATGCATCGGAATCGTGGATGCTGGATCTGTTGCGCAATTCAACGGTGGTTGCGTGGCTGCATGATCATACTGTTGCGCCGATTGAGAGATCGCTGGACAGGCCGCGAGAGCCGCTCAAGCTCGTACGATTCAAATTCGTGGTGCCGCGCTGGGCCCGCGTGCTCGCTGGATTTGTTGCGATTATCGCGGCATCGGGCCTTGTGATCTGGGGCGGTCTTGCCGCGTTCCACACGGTGTCCGGTCTTGCGGGAAGAACCTGGTGGACGATCGTCGTGGCAACACTCGCGACGTTCGGTCGAACGCTTGCTGCGCTGATAATCGCAACGGCGTGGACTGTTCCGTTCGGCGTCGCCGTCGGAATGAGTCCAAAGTGGTCGCGTCGGTTGCAGCCTCTTGTACAGGTGATCGCATCAATTCCAGCGACTGCGCTGTTCTCCGTGTTGCTCCTGGTGCTCCTGGAATTGCCGGGCGGCCTCAACATCGCTGCGGTGGCACTGATGGTCCTGGGCACGCAATGGTACATTCTGTTCAACGTGATCGCGGGCGCGATGGCGATTCCTTCGGACCTGAAGGAAGCGGCTGGCGTGTACGGTCTGTCGGGATGGAGAAAATGGAAGCTGCTTATCATACCAGCGATCTTCCCGTATCTCGTCACTGGCCTGATCACAGCGACCGGTGGCGCATGGAACGCCAGTATAGTTTCGGAATACGTAATCTTTGCGGGTCGCAAGATCAGCACGACGGGGCTCGGAGCGTTGATCGCGGAAGCTGCCGACGCGCAGAACTTTGCGCTGCTTCTTGCATCGACTCTGGTGATGGCTGCCGTTGTGATACTCGGCAACCGGCTGGTGTGGCGCAAGTTGTATCGTGTCGCCGAATCGCGTTACCGGCTTGAATGAGGCAAACGTAATGACTATCGCAATGGAAGCACCGCCATCCGTGGAACGCGGCGAGGTGATACTCGAAGCTCGATCGGTTGACAAGTACTACGGTGATGATCGAACTCCCGTGCTCGATAGCGTGAGCGTCGCGCTCCATTCGGGTGAATTTGTCGCACTGCTGGGTCCGTCTGGCTCTGGTAAATCGACGTTGTTGCGTCTGCTATCTGGATTGATGCCGCCTTCGGGAGGGATGGTGTTATCGCATGGCGAAGAGCTGACGGGAATCAACCCCAACGTAGCGATCGTCTTTCAGAGCTTTGCGTTATTCCCGTGGCTTACGGTGCTGCAGAACGTTGAACTCGGGCTGCTCGCCGCGGGTGTGCCTGTGGAGCAGCGCCGCGAGCGCGCGGTTGCCGCAATCGATCTGATCGGACTCGACGGGTACGAAGAAGCGTTCCCGAAAGAGCTCTCCGGCGGAATGAAGCAGCGTGTCGGATTCGCGCGCGCACTGGTAGTGCAGCCCGAAGTTCTGTTCATGGATGAGCCATTTTCAGCGCTCGACGTGCTTACTGGCGAGACGTTGCGTGCGGAACTGCAGGAACTGTGGAATTCCAAGTCGATGCCAACGCGCGCGGTACTTCTCGTTACGCACAACATCGACGAGGCTGTGACACTTGCGGACCGTATTCTGGTTTTCGGCGCGAACCCGGGCCACATCCGGATTGAGCTGCCTGGACTGCCGGCGCACGAGCGCATGCATCACGGCCCTGCACGGCAGCATCTTGTTGACGCGATCTACCGGGTCATGACGAACCCCGGCGAGGATGCATCCATGCTCGTCGGACAGCCAAGTGCGCCAGCTCGCGCGGAGCGGCCACGGCGTTATCAGGTGCTTCCCGATGTGGGGATCGACGATCTCACCGGATTTGTGCAGTACCTGTCCAGCATCGGCGGCCGCGCAAACGTCCACGATCTTGCACGCGATCTGCAACTTCGTAGCGACGACGTTCTCGCGATCGTGGAAGCAAGCGACTTGCTTGGCTTCGCGGATCTGCAGGATCGCGCGGTCCTGCTCACGCAACCAGGCGTCGAGTTTGCTGACGCGGAGCTTGATGCCGAGAAGGCGATGTTCCGTCATTTTGCTCTCGCGCACGTGTCGCTCTTGCGTCACATCGTACGGGAACTCGACGCATCACCATCGGCAACTCTCGACTCGGATCGCCTGATGGAAGAGTTGGAAGAGGCGTTCTCCGGCGGCGAGGCGCGCCGGCAGTTCGAGACGGTCGTCGACTGGGGTCGCTACGCCGAACTGTTCTCCTACGACGATGCGAGCGGTGAGCTGCGGCTTGATCCCGAGAGCGGAGTGGGTGCCGCCGACGCGCTGCGAGAAGCGATGACCGCGGACAGTTCTGCTACGTGGTCGGTCGATGGCGACGACAATTAGCTGACGCAGGATGGCCGCGGACGATGGCCGCTCTAAGCGCGCGGCCATCCTCCGGCTCGTTTACTTCCTGATCGCCCCGCACACCGCAGCATACGCCTTTCCGGCGCTGCTTCCCGGCGCCCGCTTCGCCCAGTCCAGTTCGCTCACCTGCGTGTCACTCGTATCGTAGCCGGCGACCGGTTTTCCCACTGCATCATACGTCTCGGCCGATACGGGCTTGATGCCCTGAGTCGAGCAGTCGATGAGCTTGCGATCGACCATTGTGCGATACGCGTGCTTGGTCCCGATCGCCTGGTTGCTCGCGTACTGCCACCGGAGGCGAACCTTGTACGTTCCGTCGTTCTGCCGCCTTGTCTGGGTCGTGTCGACTGCTACACGGACTGACGGGTCGCTGTAAACGCTTCGCCATGCGCCGGCGGGTGACCATGACTTCGTCGCTGTTGCAGTCTTTTTTGCTTTGGAAGTCTTCTGCGCAGTCGCGACCGACGGAAGTGACAGACACGCCACGACGATCAACGCAGTTACGAGTTTGCTATGCACCAATGGACCTCACTGATTGGGAAGAGATGCTACGCCTAGTGCCAGGAGCACTCCTCGTGCCGCTCTGGATCCGCTGGCCAGTGCTCCCTCCACGGTTCCACTTCGCCCTTCGGTATCCGTCGCCTCACCGGCGAAGA
Organism: Gemmatimonadota bacterium; assembly: GCA_003155795.1. GTDB lineage: Bacteria > Gemmatimonadota > Gemmatimonadetes > Gemmatimonadales > Gemmatimonadaceae > Fen-1247. The sequence goes on along the minus strand of PMEM01000009.1, from coordinate 3,447 downwards.
AAATGGTCTGGTCGACGGGTCGACTCAGCTTACGCGCCGACCCGCTTCCTCCCACTGCAGGATAGCTGTACGCACCCCGGGAGAACGGGTCCGAATCCCAATTATGCATCCAGCTACCGCGCACCAGGCCGGCGAGACACTCGTAGGTCGTCCCGAGGTGACTCGCGAGATCGTTGAGGGCCAGACGCTCTATTTCAGTATCTGGTTGCGTACTCATCTGCGCTGCGCGAGGGCCGCCGACCCAACCAACAAGAACAGGTGTTCGAACGGGGAATTGCGTCCACCATACGGGGAAGTTCGCCCCGGGGCTGTGCAGGAAGCTGAGCTGCGTGAGGCCGCCCCTCTTGCGTGGCGCCCGTGGAAGCCCGTGCTCCCAGATGCGTTCAGTGAACGCAAATACGGTTCGCAGCGCGCTCCCCATTTCCAGGCCATCCATTCCCTCGACCATCCCCGGCACTTCCGGCCTGAACTCGATTGCGCCACGCTCACCGACCGCAGCCTTGAGGACGCCAACCGGTACGGTCACAATCAGCGTGCTTCCTTCGAACGTGCGGAGAAAACCGTCAGCGTCGCGGCAGATGACGGTCGCTCTGCCGCGCTCCCAGTCAACGTTGGTAACGACGGTATTCAACTCCACTGCGTCGAACACGTCACGGGCGAGCCATGCTGTTACGCGGTCGTAGCCTTCGAGGAGGCGACCTGAACGGAGATCGCCGGGGTTCCCCGCAGAGGTATTGGCGACCCTTGCGAGCCAGCGTTCGCTCACAAGGGCAGCGTCCGCTGCGTGGAAGCCCTGAACGAATTCCAACGCGAGTGCACGTGCCCTGGCGTGCTTCGATTTCCTTTTTCGGCTGGCGTGCTCAGCGAGGTAATCTCCAAGACTTCGGTCGGGCACTCGGTGCTCGTCCAGCTTCCGCAGCACGCGATTCACTTTCTTCCAGAAACCGGTTTTCCGGAAATGGCCCTCCCGCGCCTGCCAGCTGTCGCCGACCACGTCGATCGCAGTCAACCCTGCGCGTTGTATTATCGTATCAGTGTCGGGAGTGGTGCCATGCAGGAATTCGGCGCCAAGCTCGATCGGAACTGCAACGTCCGGATCGCGATAGGTGAGGATCCGGCCGCCCACGCGACTACGCGCTTCAATGACGACGACGGTGCGGCCATTTGCGCGCAGCTCGCTTGCAGCGGCGAGGCCTGCCGCGCCAGCCCCGATGATTATTGCGTCGACTGCCTCAGATTGCTCCATTCGGACTGAATAATACACGGCATCTCATTTATGCAACGATTTAGAGCGGATTCGTCATTGAGGTCAGTCGTGCTTCTGGCGTTGACCCTCGCAACTACGGCCCTGGCTACTGGCTGCAAACCGGTGGCATTCCATGGAACCGCTTATGAGCCGCCAGAGATGGCGCCGAGCGTCGTTCTCAACAATGCGGCAGGGGGAAAGTTCGATCTGGCGGATCAGCACGGCTCGGTCGTGCTGATCTTCTTTGGCTACACACACTGCCCCGACGTGTGCCCGACGACCCTTTCGGACTGGAAGCGCGTGAAGGCCGAGCTGGGGCACAATGCGTCGAGGGTGAAATTTGTTTTCGTGTCCGTCGATCCGGCACGCGATGATCCAGCAACGCTGCACGCATACGTGTCCCGCTTCGATCCCGATTTCATCGGCGCCACGTCCGATTCGACCACTCTCGCGAATATCGAGAAGTCATTTCATGTGGAGTCCGCGCGTGAAGAGACCGAGTCTGCGTCTGGATACGTGGTCACGCACCCTTCCCAGACTTTTGTCGTGGACAAGGACGGCAACCTCAGACTGCTGTATTCGTTCGGGATGAAGACCAGCGATGTCGTTTCTGACATCCGTAATCTCCTCCACGGCGCATGATCAGATCGCGTTATACAGGTGCAACCGCGTGCATTGCTGTCATGTTGTTCGGTGTCATGGCCTGTCATCGTGAGTCGCGACCCGTGGCAACGTCGTTCGAACTTCACGACGCCTGGGTGCGCTCCGACCCCGATTCGGGGTCCACGACTGCGGCCTACATCCGATTTGTAAACGGCACACCGGATACAGTTGTCGTTTCGAAGTTCTCGTCCGATGATGCCAGTGTTGTGGAGCTACACCAGACTTCCATCGATGCCAATGGCGAGACCCATATGGACAAGCGCGACACGCTTGTGATCGCGCCGTCGCACATCGTCGTGATGCAGCCCGGTGGTTACCACCTCATGATGATAGGGACGACGCACAGCCTCCAACCTGGTGCCATGGTTCGAATTGCGATGCACCTGTCCAACGGTGCGATCGTCTCGACATCCGCGAGAGTAAAGCCCTAGCAGGTTGCTGAAAATCGGTGATTGGGCGTGTACACAGGCTGAATCGTGCGAGTTTCATCACTCACGTATGAGGTGCACGACGGCGCGGGTTGACTTTGGCGTCACCGGATGACGCTGTGAGCCACTGTCGGGCGCGTCGTACCACGCGGAGTAAAGCGAAAGATGAGTAAGTACCACCTCAGACCGCGACGCCGACGATCTACGCGTCGCGCCGAGTATCACGTTTACATTATAAACTGAACAGTATTGAGTTTAAACCCTGCATCCACCAAACCAGGGGAAGTCTAAATTCATGAGCGATCCCACCGAAACCAATAAGGACAATCCGCATCCCGTCAGCAGCCATCGCACCCCGAGTGAGATTGCAAAAGACGAAGCGGGACCCGCAGGGCCCAAGCCCGCAGAGGGGAAGCCGGCGGAGCCAGTGGCCCCCGAGCTAACGAAATTAGATAAGGAACGCCAGGCTGCCGTGGAAAGGTCTGCACATACGCCTAAGAAATACGTCGAGGAGACTCCGTGACGCTGCGCCGAGCGGTGTCGGCATTTCCGTTAAGTGCTCGCCCACTGTGCAGCAAGTACGGAAATCCTAGCTTCCGCTGATACAGCGCGCCGCACTGCCTTCGCAAACCGCTCGTCAGCTGCAGCGAATTGCCAGGCAGTCACTTTGCGATAGAGCGGTTGAATACTCCACATGCGTTGCTCCGCAACGTGACTAGCAACTGCGTCGATGGTTCGTCCCAGCTCGTCGCATCCCGACTCAGTTCATCGACCAGCGCTCACCCGTCGCCTACAAACGTGTTACATCAACATCAAATTCAGCGTCATATATAATCCCAAACGCGGTTTGAATCTCAAGCCATTGCCTGTGCCCACCAAAACGGGGGTGACTCCAGATTGCGTGACGTAGTAGATTCTTTGTTTGTGGTTACCCGTGCGTTACCCGGCGATCCGCCTTCCTATCTCCGAGGACGCAGCGATGACTGGTGAAGCGGCTGATGTCAACGTAGACGTCCGACATACGGGGGCGCTCCAGAGCGCGATTTTCAACAGCGCCAATTTCTCGAGTATCGCCACGGACGCGAACGGCGTCATTCAGATCTTCAACGT